>CAZQTD010000006.1:0-62972 GCA_964596355.1 uncultured Gammaproteobacteria bacterium | reverse complement strand
GCCGCTTTCTGTATTCCAGCACCCGCAGTCTTCGCCGTTCCTGCAGTAGTCTGTGGTTTCACCTCCGCCGCCACCCGTGTCACATACCGAACCCCAGCAAGCACCATTAAAACACGCCAAGTCTCCGCATGATTGGCCAGCGGAACAGTCTGCCCCGCAGCCGGCTGGCGGGGGAGGGGGTGGAGATTCGTTGGGATCGGGAGGAGAGGCGGGGTCTACTGAACAAAAGTTTTCGTAATATCCACACCCGCCGCAGTTTGCAGGACCACAGTTTGTTGCCTCACTACAGCCGGTAGTGTACGTATCCTGTTTCGGGCAAGATCTGACCTCACATCCACATTGAATCATGCCATCCCCGTCTGGTGCTGGACACCATCTGGGTTCTTCGCAAGTCGATAGCCAGCATTCAGTATTTCCTAGACATCTAATTGCACCAACCTTTTTGGGTAACGATAAAACACCAAATAAAAGTGCCAGAACGATAACAAATGATAATAGAAAAAAATGAATATGGAACAATTCCTTTTGTTTTTTCATGTTATTTTTTTATCGTTGCGATAACTGGATATGAGTTAACGCCGTGTTTTTCCCACTTGCTCCACCGATCAAGGACAAACTGTTTATACGATGCATTACTTTCGGGTGTACCTATCAAATCATTACTAAATCGACTACTGATTAGGTACAAAAGGAGAGCCACTCGCGAAGACACTATGTTTGATAACCATTCTGATGTAGGATTTGATCGTTCTCTCTGGCTTTCTACGACATTTGGGTCAACTAATACGGTAAGGCGAATAAACCCGGGTGGTTCAACAGCGTAATATGCGGTGGCCAACAGATTTTCCGGAGGCCCCACGTCAATATAGTCACCATATATTGTACGTTTTCCACTGAATTTTTTATTACCAAGAGGATCAACGGTATAGCTATCGACACGTTGTAGCGTATCGTCATTTAGGGGAAAAAGATACACGATGAGTCGTGTCGCCTGAAAATCTGTTGTCCCTGCAACCCCGGATTTTTTAAACACCCCAGAATCATTGACCATCGAATACAGCTCATGGTGATTTCCTTCTTTCAGCGTCACGGTGGGTATATGACTGAGAAACAATACGGATCCGCTGGGAGTAATTCTTTCTCTAATTTGGGCTGGAAGGTACTGTAATACCTGATTTTGTATCGTTAATGTGCCCTTTTTATACTGAAGGAAAACATAGAGACTTGCTATAGACAGAAGCACGATTCCAAAGACGATGAGAAGAAGTATAGAGGCACGGCTTCTCATGCGTTCATCGTATGATATGGTTCAAAAAAGTGCAAGCGCAAATGCAAATGCCAGAAGGATTAAGAGTTTTAATGGTCAAATAAAACCACAAGATCACCATAAATAGATGTAGTAATGGGGTAATTATCTTGTATACCATTATTTACGATACTAAAACCAACTTGACGATCCATTTGTATTGATTGGCGGATCATATCATTTGGGATTGATCCCCCGTTATCCAACACGTTGGCAAGCACCAGCAAAAGTTGTGCTGTATGGATAGACAAAGCTTTTCCGAGATGAGTTCTGCTTATGCCAGTATCTCTATATCCAACATGTCCCCGTACGCGGTAAACAGGTGTGCCATTCTCGTTGACGCCAACCTGTATTAATTCAAATTTATATGCCCCTTTTATGAGGCGACCACTGTGTTGATCAGTGACGATATAGATTGCTGATGTCGAATCCATCCACCCTTCTGTTTGTTGAATAACTTGATCGGGATTACGATTCCACGGGCTGACACGTTGAGCGAGTAAATCTTCCGGTGCATCTTCATAAACAACCTCAATCTGATTTAGATCAAGCACAAAATGACCCAGTACACCCCAGAACATATCGACTTCGCCGGTTCCATTATGGATAGATTTATTATTGCGGATCATAGCAATCAGTTCTTCTATAGTGGCTCTTCCTTCACCATCTGGATCAAGGAGCGGGCGCCTTCCTACGCGCGCAGATTCAAGCCGTCCTGCGGAGATGCCTCCATCATAATAGACAAGCGCCGTGCCATTGATGGTCGCCGATGCCACGGCCCGCGCCCCTTCAATTTCCGCAACTGTAATTTCTGGATCTAGCCCGGTTAACTCCGGCCACACTTGATTGTCGTTTCTATCCACAAACACGCTTCGCTGGGCATCCCATGTCGCATAGCGAATCTGAAGATCATGAATGGTTGCGACAATATTTTCCGGACTCATGCCTGCATTTTCCATCTGCACAATGGCGTCGTACGCAGCTTGAAGGTCTTCTGCGGACGCCCCGTTGGTGCTCCATGCGTCAAGTTCGCTACGAAGCTGTTGCGCTTGATCTTGTTCCCACCCTTCCGTTATCTGCGCAAACTGGTCGTCTGCCTCCTGCGGCGCTGGTGCGGTACCAGCTTCTGAGGGATGCGGTGGGGGGAATAACGTTGCGGGAACTTCAGCGACTGCCTGTCCGGCAACCAGAACATTCGTGAGTATTCCATCTTGCACCGGAATCCCATCTGCTACTTCCTCCATAAGGTATGCCAGTTGCCCGTTGGGCAACTGGGCGCTGGGAGGGTAAAACAGTTCGCCTGTTTGCACACCTTCCGAATCGAACGACAGACCGATGACACGGATCCATTCACCGGTGTCTGGATCTGTGAAGCCGAATGTAACCAGAGTAGGATCCGCGGACGGTAACTGTCGGTCATCAGTTAACGCAAAGAAATGTTCCGGACCGATTTGTTCGTTTGGTTCACCCCGATGATCCATATAGTATGTAGTCGGCGTGCCGTCCGCACTAACGGACGTTACCAGATACTCTGTGAAGCTATTCGTCCCGTCAGAAAGGAATACACCAAAAACAGTCGAACGTTCGCTAGCGGCGTGAGCGTCTTCTGCGGTCATACCGTCCGCGACCAGGCGTTCGGCAAGCGCTGCTTTCATTGCAGTCGTCAGGCTTGTGGGAATGATCTGCTCATCAGCCAATTGGACCATGGTGATGGAACGCATAATCTCGTGAGCCTCTTGCGTTTGGAGGGGGGCAACGGTTTCCGTTCCAGGATTATTACAACCAGAGAGTGCTCCCGCCGCCGCCGCAATTCCACCAGCTGCTGCTACAAAAGGGGGTACGCCGTCACGATTCTCGGGAACATCTCTTTCAAATCCCTCCGCTGCGGCGGCAATGACGGGAAATTTAACGAGTATTGTTGGGCTCTTGTTTTCTTGAATAGCAGGTGGCATATGAGTAGTCGATACCGTTAACCTATAGTATCAATTCCTGCATCGTGTGTCAAGTCGTGTACACGCTCACCACGTCAAAAAAAAGCCCCGCTCTTGGCGGGGTCGCCACATACCGATAGGTGTAACCAAACGCTTGTGTGATCTAGCACACATTCTGCCTCCATCCTACCCCCTGCGGGGCGCTGTTGTCAATGGCGGAATTATTATTTGTGGACAACTGTCGGCTAGTTTAAAGAAAGTGTTTTGAGGTCAGAGAACAAAGAACGTTCATGATCTGGCAAATGTTCAATAATCTCCCATATCCACTCTACACAGGCAATCCAAAATCTACCCGCCCAGACCTCCCGCTGTATTGCCGAATTGTTCACATAGGAGCTGTTATGTATCGTATGTATGAGCAGTTCGTCCGCGCGAATAAGAACATTTGCCCAGAAACGTCTGAACACATCGGGAGGAACTTTTCCGCCAAGCTGTTTGACAAGTTCATCACGAAGATCTTGCAATACTGCATCTTGCAAAAGCATCAATCCAACGTGTTGGATTTGACGATTGAAGTTGGCGTTTTGGAGTCGGTTCAGCATGCCAATGATTTGGTTGGCCTTTTGCTCGGGCAATAGATCGGACGTTGCAGTTTTCAGATGACGCAATATCTGACGTGCAAGCGGGCTATCCGGCGTTTGGAGAATCGCATCTTCTGGTCCAATCACATAGAGCGCTTCGCCAAGTCCACGACTGCCACCAAGCCTTCCCATTACCTGACGATCAAAACACGGAGAGACGGGATTAAGTCCAGAAAGGATAATCAAACCATTTGCAATAGGCAGATTGAACCCACGAGGGTCTAGGGAGTCCAAGATCACTGGCACGCCAGATTTTTCTGAAGAAACTTGTGGTAAGTTTTTTCCGACGGCAAGCAAGACAACGGGAGAGTTATCCTCTGTTTTTGCTGAAATTTCCGTTAGATCTTCCGGTTTGACGCCGGCTTTCTCAAGACCTTCGCGTATGATTCGAATTGCTTGAGGTTGGCGTTCGTAGAGAAGCACCGGCTTTCCACGCTTGTACGCCTGGGCGATCTGTTGAATAATATAGTCAAGCTTACGTTCCTGCGATGTAAATACAACGGCTTTTTTAGCAACTTGTGCTTTTTCGGTCGATTCAATTGGGACAACTGAAGTACCAAAAAGCTCTTGGACAACATCTGAATAGTCCAGAAGTGTGCCGGAAATACCAACGACACTGCCCGGGTGGCGACGATTCTGGAGACAGTAATACGTCAAGGGATGGATGGAATTAACTGTGAGACGCGGCTCCGGCGGTTCGAGTCCTTCTTTCAGATAGAGAAATTGATGGGTAAGACCAATGAGCTGTTGGTGAGGAAGTGCTTGGCCCGAATACGCGCCGATAAGTTCAACATCCGTCTGACCATCTCGGGTTATCGTATGATAGTCTCGATCTTTTTGCATGCCATAGCGCGCCGTCATGGCGGCATGAAGCACGGCTTGATTGTCAGTGAGCCAGTTGAGAATCGCGTAGAAATGAGATTCATCAATAGAAGACACTGAAGTTTCGTCATCAATTGCGCCAATATCTTTCAATAGGGCTGTAACCTCCGGATCAAAACATATTGACAAGGCCACTCGATTAAATATGCTGCTTCCGATGATTACCTCCGTACCGTACACGGCAAAATCACCATGGTTTTCATCGGTCGCTTGTCGCAGTTCCCCGTCGTCAGAAGTGCCGCAAGAGGCGTACGCTTCCTCGATGGTTTTTAGTCGATCCGCAGAAGGAGACACTGCTCTCCAAATGATCTTAAGCTGACGCTTCCGTTTCAACCACTCGTTCTCCTCTAGTGCCGGTTCACCAGAAAGACTACAAGGCGAGGCAAGAAACATGAGATCAAATTCGTCAACAAGAGTTATTAACGAGGGATCCTCATGAGCTCGAGAACCACTGTTATTAAAATCATTACGAAGTTTATTGTGTATTGGCACGGTATATTCCGTGTAGAGTACCTCAGGCTGTCTAAGGGGCTGGTCTCTAGCCGTCTCCACAAATGCGCTAAAGTACGCGGGAGGTACCTTGCGTAATGTTCCATCCTTCATTACGACGCGAACATTATCAAAGGAATCAGTAACAGCCATAGGGATACCCAAACGAGTAAAGAATGGGGCCATGCTATCGGCACCAACCTGTGCATTGGCAGCTTTATCCGTATGAATTTGGATGCGTTTTCCCTGAAGCGCATGCCAGCCGGCTGTAAGAGCCAACGAAAAGGTTTTGCCGTCACCCAAAGGCTGTTCCACAAACTTGCCGCCAATCATGGTTATGGCGGCTTGTATTTGAGATTCTTTTGGACGATAGCCCAGCTCTTTATGGCCGATGAGGAGAGCAAGGACTAAGTAATTCTCCAACAGTCCGTCGCGGTCGGCACTAGATATGCCGGACCGGAACGCTTCTTTCAAGCCGGAGAGCCGTGTGTTAAGAAATTCTTGATAATATTCCGGCCCAGATGTATTGCACTGTTCTATAAGAGTAGTGGCACTCCTAATGACGCGATTAGTCAGGGACAGGGCGTGCTCACGGGCGTCAGCTTCGGGCATACGTGATCGGGACATGATTTTTTCCCGGGCAATTTTACTACTATATCAGGTATACGGCTGTTTTGGAAATGCAGTGTTATCAATAGTGAACAGCTTGTTCTGGGTATCTACCATCGGGCGGACGTTACTTGTTAAGGAGTTTCGACAGGCGGGATTTCAACCTGCTGGCTTTGTTTGCGTGAATGATGTTGCGCTTAGCGGCTTTATCAAGCGCGGCAAACACGCGCGAAAGCGTTTTTTTCTGCGGCTTCTTGCGCATGGATTTGATCAGAGCAGCGAGCGACTTCCTCGCTTCGGAGGTAGCCTTTGTGCGTTTGCGGTCATGACGCATCTTTTTAATCGCGCGGTGTGTTATGGGCATGATGGGCTCCATTATAGCACAAACAGAGTGGGCAAGATATAATTGAACGGTGATGAAGCGGATGTGGGATTTCGTTTCGAAAAAGCAAACGACTATTGGGTCTGCGGCTGTGGTCATGGTCGTGATGGTTCTTGCCTCTCGCGTACTGGGACTGTTGCGAGACCGGCTGCTCTCCGGCCGCTTTGCGCCGGAGGAGCTGGGCATCTATTTTGCGGCGTTCCGACTTCCGAACCTTCTGTTTGAACTTCTGGTTATGGGGGCGCTGACGAGTGCCTACATTCCGGTATTTACTAAATACCTCGTGCAGGGCAAAGAAACAGACGGGTGGCGTATGACAAGCTCGCTTATCAACATAAGCATTGTGATTCTTGGAATTTTTTCGCTTCCTTTTTTACTCTTTACTCCGGCGATTTCCCGTTTCCTCGCGCCGGGATTTAGCGACGATCAGATAACCACCATGGCGTCGTATACGCGCTTCATGATTGTGTTTCAGGTGTTGCCGCTTCTGGTTGGCAATTTTTTTACGGGTATTTTGCAGTCGTACCATTTGTTTTTCCTGCCTGCAGTTGCGCCGGTGGTTTATAACATCGGCATCATCGCAGGCATCATATTCCTTACGCCCTTCGCGGGATTGTTTGCGCCGGTTGTTGGTGTTGGCATTGGTGCCGTTCTTTTTAGCTTGATTCAGCTTCCGCTTCTTTTTCGCGTAGGATACCGGCACCAATTCATTTTTGAATTGAAAAACCGCGGCGTAAAAGAGGTCGGCAAACTGATAGCCCCTCGCACAATCGGCCTTGCTGTGGCTCAAGTCGATACGACGGTTGATCTCATCCTTGCGAGTTTATTGGGCGCACGGATGGTGACGATTTTTCACTTTGCCCAGCATTTACAGCAATTACCTGTGGGTCTTTTTGGCGCAACCGTTGCGCAGGCTGCGCTGCCGACGCTGTCGACAGCGTCCGTGCGGCAGGATAGTGATCAATTCAAAACATCGGTCATCCGCGCGATGCACCAGATACTCTTTTTTGTGCTTCCGTCATCCGTATTTTTTATCGTGCTTCGCATTCCTGTTGTGCGGTTGGTATTTGGCGCGGCTCGGTTTGACTGGCAGGCAACGGTGCTAACGGGCATTACGCTTTCAATGTTTAGCGTGTCGCTGTTTGCCCAGTCGCTTGTCCATGTCCTTGCCAGGGGATTTTACGCACTCTATGATACCAAAACACCTGTACTTGTGAGCATTGTTTCCATTGCGGTCAATACTCTTGCGAGCATTGTCTTTATTCAAGTTTATCATCTGCCCGTTTGGGCGCTTGGACTGTCCACGTCGATAGCCAGCATTGTCAATGTCACGATTCTTTTTTTTCTCCTCAATCACAAAGTAGGCGGGTTTCCTAAGACGAGACTTATTTTACCGCCAATAAAAATGATGATCGCCGCCGTTGCTGCGGGTATTGCGGTGTTTGTGCCGCTTAAGCTGCTTGATCAGTTGGTGTTTGATACCACAAGAACGTTCGGATTGTTGCTATTGACCGGAACCGCCGGGGGAGCGGGACTTGTTGTATATCTTTTCTTATCGTGGGTGTTTGACGTCACTGAAGTTCACGCATTTATCGCGCTCATTGCTAAAGTGCGCAAGCCCCTTGCCGTCATTTTGGAGCCGGCAAACGAAGTAGTCAACGGCGCCGGAGGAGACGCACTATCGTAGCATGTTCCTGTCGGCTCGGGTCGTAACAACATGTTCTTGATTGCAACTGGCAATAGCCTATTGCGCCAGTTACTGTATTGGTGTATATGGGTACACTCCATCCGACCCGATGACGCGGGGTGAGTTCCGCTCTCAATTTTTGTATCCGCGCGTGGTTAGCTGGGGAGCGATCGACAAAAAAAATGGTATTCCGCCCCGAGCCTTATGAATGTTTTCATTTATCATGGCAGTCGCCCGCAGGTATTACTGTTTGCTTAGCTCGAGGATGACGATGGAGGATGCGGGCATGAAAAGCTGTTTGGTGAGCTTGGTGTCAGTAACTTTTTCGGTGATTGTTGCGTCGCTGCCTAGAAAAAATCTCTGGCGATACGTGTACGCGCCGTTATCGAGGTTGCCAAATGTAATGGGCACGGTTTCTGTATGAGTTCCTCGCGTATCGAAATTGACAAGCATTAATCTGATCACACCGTTGCGCACCGAGGCAAATCCCGTCACCCACGTGCCTTCGCCGGTGACGCGAAGACGGTTGCCGGCCATCGTGTCGAGAAAATTAAACACCCAGTACCGAGGCTTTTTGCGCCTGCCGTTGGTTTCGTGGGTGATAAATCCCCAGCCGTTGCCGGCTTCCTGCCCCGGGCCGTCTTTGGGTTGGAACGAAAACGCATAGGTAGGTCCTCCGGTCATTAGCTGTCTGATGACCGCCGCCGTATGCGCAGCTGCGTACATCGTGCTGTATCCTGCGTGTTTATCTCCGGTAAACCCAAATTCCGTGATGAGCTTGGGGATTAAAGTATAGTTCGGATACGGCAAAAGCCACGACACGAGATTGCGCTGATCTTGATTAAAGCGCGCCGGGTCGCGCTGATAGGTATGCCAGGAGAGAAAATCTACTCTGGCTCCGCTTGTGACAAGCGCAATAATCCAGCTTTTGTACAGTCCCGTCGTTGCAGGTCCGCCCAAGAAAAACCGGTTGGTGTTTTTGGCGCGTTTGGCTCCTTGTGACGCGTAGGAATAAAGGGTGATATAGTTTTTTTCTCCGTAATACTTCCACGATCCAAACTGGGCAAGATCCGGTTCGTTCCATACTTCGTAATACACGTCGCTAATGTTTTTGCCGTCTTTGCCGCTAAAATGCTCGATAGTCCGCTCGACGACAAGCGCCCATTTGTTCCAATCGGTTGGGGGATTGATGTTGTTTCCGTCTTTGGCAATTGCGGCAGGCATGTATGAAAGAACAAGAAGCGGTTTAGCACCCGTTTGCAGAATTGTGTCAACTGCGGCGTCAAGACGGGTCCAGTTAAACGTCAGGTTTTCTCCTGAGGCCTGCACCACGTCATAGTGATCATACAGATGATCCAAGCGGATGAGTTTTGGCCGTATGGCTTTAACGTCTTCCACAATCGGAGCGAGCATATCAACGGATTCTTCGCCGCCTTGGGCGTAGGCGTGGTAAAAGTCCGTGCGGATCGGTTCAAGGACTTCGTTGGTATCCACGACAATGGTCGCCGGTGTTCCAGATGCCCGTGAAATGAGGGTCACGACTTCTTTGGTGGCAAATAAAAGAAGCGGTAAAAATATAAGAAGCGCGGCAAGCGAAACAATAGTGGTAAGTTTGGGAGTGGTCTGTCGTTCAAGAAATGTCATATCGGCGAAAAGAGAATTGGTATCAGCATACCAGATAACAGTAAGACGAGCCCACTAATGATGAGGGCTATAGTAGTTTGAGCACTTCCGGCTATTGGCATTGCGCTTCCTGACGATAGATAGTCATCCCCTGCGGCGGCGACAACAAAGTTTGTTGTTGCGGTATATGTTGCGCCTGACGCGTCTGTTGACGTAGCGACGACGGTGTGAGGGCCGGCTGACAACTCGTTTGTTGGGGTATAGGTCCATGTGCCGTCTTCATCGACGGTTACGACGACGGTCTGCGGTGCAGAATAGATCGTCAGCGTCACGGTGGACCCCGGCGGAGCAGTTCCGGCAAACGTGGGGTAACCGGTTGTAAAGCTTTCGTTTTTTTCCGGAGATAAAATGATAAGAGCGGAAGCGCTGGCCTGCGCGCTTTGGGTTCCTTCAGAATCAGAAAAGGATGTCGGAACAGGCGTCAACACTTGAGTAGGCGTTGGTGTAAGCGTAGCACTCTTTGAAGATTCTTCATGGTCTTCTCCGAGTTCTACTAACGCGCGCGTTCCGTCGGCATTAAGGATTGTTACCGTAGCTCCTGTTGAGCCGACGAGAACGTTTTGCGCGCTTTCCCCAAGAGCTCCAAGAAATGTGTTGGAGGCAAACCGAATGGAAACAGCCGATGGGCTTGCTTTCAGCGCCTTAAAGCGAATGACCGCAAGGGAGCCGCGACCGGAAATTGGCGCCGCCGCGCTTGCCGCGCCCACGGTGATGGAAGCGGTACCGCCCTCAACGGTTCCTGAAGTAAGGATTGTGGGCGCAAGCGCCCCATTGGTGATCGTCTGCGCCTCCAAAAATTCCGGATCAAAAAGAATGTGAAGTTCTGCAGCGACAACCTGATTGTCAGCGGTATTTACCTGTACGTCAAGCTGGAACGTTTCGCCTACCTTTACCGACGTTTTTGCTGGAGAAAACGATAGCGTTGTGGCAGGCGCGGCACGCTTGCGAAGCTCCTGATTTTTACCGACGAGGAAGACGGTAGCTGGAATAGCAAGGAGGATTAAACCAATAAAAACAAATAGGAACGCCTTTTTCATCCTTAAGCACTATTATTCATGGTTTTTCCGTGTGTGACAAGAGTGACAAACTGATGCAGGATGTACTGGGACTTGACAGAGTTTAGCACTCGATGTATAGTATTGCTAATTCGTATAATCCTGACCAACGCTCATTATAGCTATGGATAAAGCTAACGATCTATCGCAGCGTCAAATTCAAATACTGAAAGCGATTATTGAAGAATATATCGCAACAGCCCAGCCGGTGGGAAGTGAGACGCTTGATAAAAAATACAATCTAGGCGTTTCTCCGGCCACGATCCGCAATGAAATGGTGCGGTTAACTGACATGAAGTTTCTCACGCAGCCGCACACGTCAGCGGGAAGGTCTCCGACGCCAGCTGCCCTTAAATACTACGTTGAAAACCTTATGAAGCCTAAAGACATGTCTGTTGCAGAAGAAGTCGCAGTCAAAGAAAAAATCTGGGATTACCGGCAGGAAGTCGATAAACTGCTTCGCGAGGCGACCAAGGCTCTTGCAGAGCGCACCAAAACACTTGCGCTTACTGCGACCAAAGACGGGGATCTTTATTACGCGGGCGCGGCACACCTTCTGGATATGCCGGAGTTTTATGATTACGAGTTGACGCACCAGCTGTTTGAAGTATTGGACCGTTTTGACTTTTGGTGGAATCTGTTGGAGCAACAGGAAGATCCGTTTGACATTGTTTTAGGAGAAGATTTGGGCAGTCGCGGACGGTTGTCCCAATGCGGGTTTGTCTATACCAAATTTGTCAGTCCCCACGTATCGGGTGCTATCGGCGTTGTAGGTCCATCGCGGCTCAACTACCCGCACATTGTTCCATTTGTGCGCTATGTGGGAGGACTCATCGGTGAATTTGCGAGTAACTGGTAGTGTTGAATCTGCCGATTGAATCGTTCATGATGTCGGCGTTTGCTTTATTTTGATAAGATAACGATGAAAAAAACAACAGGAAAACAGGTTGATTATCAAAAACACGCGGAAGACTTGCAAGGTCAGGCTGATGAGTGGAAAAATAAATATATCCGGGTGCTTGCGGATTATCAGAATCTTGAGCGCAGGACGCAGGAAGAAAAAGCGGATATTCGTCGGTTTGCGGCAGAAGTGGTACTTGCGCGGCTTCTTCCTGCAGTGGACACACTCAAGCGCGCCAAAGATCACCTGCGCGATGCGGGATTGGATCTAGCATACAAGGAGCTTGTCGCTATTTTACAAGAGCAGGGGGTAGAGCATATACCGGTAATCGGGAAAGCATTTAACCCGCACGAGATGGAATGTGTTGAAGTGGTTAGCGGGAACGACAACGAAGTTGTCGAGGAAGTGCTTCCCGGGTATCGATTACACGGAAAAGTATTGAGAGTGGCGCAGGTGAAAGTAGGGAAAAAACCAGCGGAATCTGTCAACAATTCTGTATCTTGAAACACTGTAGTAATGTAGCAATGTAGCACTGACCCTTATTGTTAAATTGTTACATTGTTCTATTGTTTAACATTACAATAAAAGGAGGACTTTATGAGTAAAATTATCGGTATCGATCTGGGAACCACCAATTCATGCGTTGCCGTCATGGAAGGTGGAACGCCCAAGGTTATCCATTCGGCAGAAGGCAGAAACGTGATCCCTTCTGTGGTTGATCCTATAAAAAACATTGTTGGTGATGTTGCGAAACGCCAGATGGTGATTAATGCCAAATCGACGATTTACTCAATTAAGCGTCTCGTTGGCAGAAAATTCAGCGATGCCTCGGTTCAGACGGATACCAAGCTCCTTCCGTACACCATAAAATCCGGCAATAACGGCATGGCAGTGGTAGAGGTAGAGGGGAAAACGTTTACGCCGCAGGAAATTTCCGCCAAAATTTTGGCAAAAGTCAAAGCCGACGCGGAAAAATATTTGGGCGAACCGGTCAAACAGGCCGTTATCACCGTTCCTGCGTATTTTGACGATAGTCAAAGGCAGGCAACCAAACAAGCCGGCGAGATTGCAGGACTTGAGGTCATGCGCATTCTCAACGAGCCGACAGCCGCGGCGTTGGCGTACGGACTGGAAAAGAAAAACGCGCACACCATAGCCGTGTATGATTTGGGCGGCGGCACGTTTGATATTTCCATACTTGAATTGGGAGAAGGCGTTTATGAAGTCAAAGCCACCAACGGCGACACCCACTTGGGCGGCGACGACTTTGATAAGGTGATTGTCGATTACTTTGCCGATGAATTCAAAAAAGAATACGGTGTTGACTTGCGCAAAGACCCGCAGGCACTGCAGCGCTTGAGAGATGCGGCAGAAAAGGCAAAAATCGAACTTTCCAGCTCAATGGAGACAGAAGTAAACCTGCCGTTTATTACGCAAGGCAAGGAAGGCCCGTTGCATCTGGTGATGAAATTGACGCGCGCCAAGCTGGAAGCGCTGGTGGGCGATTTGGTAGAAAAAACCATCGGGCCTGTCAAAAAGTGCTTGACCGATGCAAAAATCAGCGCATCAGACGTCAATGAAATCGTCATGGTTGGCGGCATGACACGCATGCCTAAAGTGGTTGAGACGGTGAAGAAGTTTTTTGGCAAGGAGCCCAATCGATCCGTTAATCCCGACGAGGTTGTCGCAGTAGGCGCGGCGGTTCAGGCAGGAGTGCTTGCCGGTGACGTAAAAGACGTCGTATTGCTTGATGTGACGCCGCTGACGCTGGGAGTAGAGACGCTTGGCGCTGTAGCAACGCCGCTTATTCCGAGAAACACGACGGTGCCGACCAGTAAGAGTGAGATTTTTTCGACAGCCGCTGACAATCAAACGTCGGTAGAAATAAACGTACTCCAAGGAGAGCGTCCGATGGCTGCGGATAATAAATCCCTCGGACGGTTTATCCTTTCCGGTATTCCGCCTGCGCCGAGGGGAGTGCCACAGATAGAGGTGACGTTTGACATCGACGCAAACGGGATTTTAAATGTCACGGCGAAGGATAAAGCAACAGGCAAAGCAAATACCATAAAAATTACCGGCTCAACGGGTCTTAACAAAGACGAAATCGAACGGATGAAGAAAGAGGCAGAAATTCACGCCAGTGAAGACGCAAAGAAAAAAGAAAAAATTGAAGCGAGGAATAAGGCGGACAACATGATCTATGTTGCTGAAAAGACATTGAAAGACATGGGCGACAAGGTGAAACAAGAAGACAGAACGAGCGTAGAAGAAAAGATCAAGGCTCTCAAAGACATTCTTGAGTCGGGGAGCAAAGAAGATCTGGAGGCAAAAACCAGCGAACTGTCTGACGCTGTACAAAAAGTAGGAGCCGCCGCGTACCAACAGGAAACGCCTCCTGCAGATCAGGCGAAAACAGGAGATGATGCGTCCGGCACCGTGCCGCCGAGCGACAACGGAAAGAAAAAAGGCGACAAAAAGGTGGAAGAAGGAGAGGTTGTAAGTTGATTAACGAAGAAGGAATGCGTGAATAAACGAATGGGCGCGTAAACGCGCCCGTTTTTGATCAGGAATTTATCATGCTATATAATCGTGTGCTAGCTTAACCATATGGCAACGAAGAGAGACTATTACGATATTTTGGGCGTCGGAAAATCGGCAAGCATTGATGAGATTAAAAAGGCGTACCGCAAGCTTGCGCTTCAGTGGCATCCGGACAGGAACAAAAGCCCTGATGCGCATGAAAAATTCAAGGAAATCAATGAGGCGTACGCGGTATTATCTGATCCGAAGAAGAAAGAAACGTACGACCAGTTTGGTCACGCGGCATTCCAGCCTGGTATGGGAGGCGGAGCCCCGGGCCAAGGGCCGTTTGGAGGAGCTGGGGGATTTCGACAACAGGGACCGTTTACATACTATTATTCTACTGGCGGTCAGGGTGGTGGCATGCCGTTTGGAGACAGCGAGTTTTTTGACCCGTTTGAGATCTTTGAGCAGTTTTTTGGCGGGGGATTTTCTACTAGAGGCGGATACGCCCGCCACAGGCGTGAAGCCTATCAGATAACCATCGATTTCATGGATGCGATGAGAGGAGTCACGCGTGAAGTTCATGTGCCCCGCGGCCGCGCAGGAGAAGGGTCAATGCGAAAGACCATAAAAATTCCTGCTGGAGTCGACACCGGATCGCGCATACGCTTTGATGATTTTGACATCATTGTTGAAGTACGGCCAGATAAGACATTTAAGCGGGAAGGAGATGATCTTATCATTGATCACGACATTACGTTCGCCCAAGCTGCGCTTGGAGCGATTATAGAAGTGCCAACAATTGACGGAGACTTGAAAATTCGCGTCAAACCCGGCACGCAACCAGGAACGCTGATTCGTCTTCGTGGTAAAGGCGCGCCAAACGCTCGCTACGGCGGCCGGGGTGACCAATACGTCCGCATTGGACTTCGCGTCCCCACACACCTGAATCATAGACAAAAAGCGCTTCTGGAAGAGTTTGATAGAAATTCATAGGTGTGAACGTTGTTCACCCCTGGGGTGAACTAGCTTGACACCCCCTAGCTATGACGTTACACTAAAGCTAATGTCTCAACGTCGGACTCCGATTGTTCCGGGAGAACTGTATCACGTCTTCAATCGTAGTGTCGCCCGCGAGCCGATATTCATTACTAAAAGAGATTATTACAGGGCATTGGAAGTTATTGAGTATTACCTATACGGGAAATCTGAACTACGTTTTTCTTTTTATAACCGCCTTGCCGTAGAGCAAAAACAGATTTTTCTGACACATCTCAAAACGAAACAAAGGATCATAGATATCTTGGCATATTGTTTAATGCCTAACCACATGCATTTTGTCATAAAAGAACTCGAGCCTCGAGGGATTGTATGGTTTATGAGCAATATTCAGAATAGCTACGCGAAATACTTTAACGTAAAACATCACAGGACAGGAGCTCTATTTCAGGCAATGTTTAAGTGTGTAAGGGTAGAAACTGATGAACAGTTGCTGCACGTAGTCCGGTATGGGCATCTCAATCCTCTGACTTCCTATGTAGTTAAGGGAGTTGATGAATTGGAGTCTTACCCATGGTCTTCTTATCAAGATTACATTGGAAAAAGAAAGAGCGACATAGTGTCAACAGCGCTTGTTTTAGGACAGTTTTCCTCTGTTGAACGTTTCCGGCAATTTACACTTGATCAGGCAAACTATCAAAGAGAACTTTGGAAAATGGAGCACCTAATTCTAGAGTAGCCATGAGGTGTCTAGCCAACACACCCCTGGGGTGTGAAGCTGGTTGAGACATTACTGTAGATTGTTCCTGTACAAGTTTTCCGGTACAATTTATTGACGAGGGGTTTGGGATCGTGATATACTTATTATCGGTTTAGTGAAGCGAGGTGGGAGGCACCCACCTTTTTTATTAATATGTCGCCGGCAACAATACGAAGCGAGTTTTCATTAGCCTTGAATCAGGTCGCCACGGAGCGGGGAATCGATCCTGCGGTGGTGTTGGAGACGATCAAAGCCGCGATTCTGGCTGCGTACCGGAAAGATTACGGCGCTAACGAGTTGGAACAGCTCGAAGTGCAGCTTAACGGAGATACCGGTGAGGCAAAGATCTTCAAAGACGGCAAAGACATCACTCCGCCGGGATTTGGACGAATTGCCGCGCAAACGGCAAAACAGGTTATCCTGCAGCGGATCCGCGAAGCAGAAAAACAGGCCGTCCTTGCGGATTACTCAACCAAAGTCGGCACCATTGTCTCCGGCATGGTGCTTCGGTTTGACGGCCCTACTATTGTTGTGGATATCGGTCGAGCGCAGGCGGTCATGCCACCACAGGAACAAACCCCTGGGGAGCGATATCACCTCAACCAGCGTCTCACGTTTTATATTGAAGGCATCCGCGAAACGGCACGCGGCAACGAAATCATTGTTTCCCGCGCGCACAAAGGTCTCGTGGAGGGATTATTCAAGCGGGAAGTTCCTGAAGTTGCGCAGGGCTCTGTGGAGCTTCGCGCAATCGCCAGAGAAGCAGGAGGTCGAACCAAGGTCGCGGTTTATTCGTCGCAATCCGGCGTTGATCCTGTAGGAAGCTGTGTGGGGCAAAAAGGCATCCGCGTTCAGGCGGTCATCGGTGAGCTGGGCGGCAATGAAAAGGTAGATATTATTCAGTGGAGCGAAGATGCCCAGCAGTTTATTGCGGCTTCTTTGGCTCCCGCAAAAGATTTGAATATCATTATCGATGAAAAGAAGAAGATTGCAGAGGTCCTTGTGCCGGATGACCAACTGTCGCTTGCGATCGGCCGTGACGGGCAAAACGTGCGGCTTGCCGCAAAATTGACAGGATGGAAAATTGATATCAAGGGAAAAGGCGGGCCTGCGCCGGCACAACAAGGAGCGCAAGAAGTTCAAAAAGAAGCGAAAAAAGAAAATGCATCCGTTGAACACCCGCCTTCGAACGATGTTGGGACGGGTGAAACGGAAAAACCAGCGGATTCTAAACAGGAATAGGCTATGAGACGCTGGGACGTGATAATGTATTATGAACAAACGGGCTCAAAACACACACTTCAGGCCGCCGATTGTAGCGGTATTGGGCCACGTTGATCACGGCAAAACCACCCTTCTTGACGCAATTCGTAAAACAGCTGTTGCTGCGCGCGAGCATGGCGGCATCACACAACACATCGGCGCATACCAAGTTACTGTCAAAGACTCAAAATCACCGACCAGAAGCGAAGACCACGTCATTACGTTCATCGACACTCCCGGGCATGAGGCGTTTGCCGCCATGCGCTCGCGAGGCGCGTCTGTTGCTGATATTGCGCTTCTGGTAGTCGCCGCAAACGACAGCGTCAAGCCTCAAACGGTGGAGTCAATTGAACAGATCAAAGCCGCGGGCGCTTCTATGATTGTCGTCATCAATAAGATAGACTTGCCGGTAGCGAATATCGACAAGGCCAAGTCGGATCTTGCGCGCGCCGGCGTGCAGGTAGAAGGTTTCGGGGGCGACGTGCCGGAAGTGGCTGTTTCTGCCAAGGCCGGCACCGGCATACAAGAACTTCTTGATGTAATCCTTCTTGTTTGGCAGATGAAAGGAGTGGCCAGCGAGCCTGCTTCTCCGCTTGAAGCGGTGGTGATCGAAACGCGGGTAGATAAAGGAAAGGGCATGGTGGCGACGGTTATAGTGAAAAAAGGAACACTTGGCTTTGGAACGGAGCTCTTTGATAGACAAACGTGGGTTGGCCGCGTGCGCGCGATGTTTGATGAACATGGCAAGGCTGTTTCTTGCGCCGGCCCCTCCAAACCGGTTGAAGTATTAGGATGTACGATGTTGCCGGCTGTCGGTTCGGTATTGCACGCAAGCCCTAATGTCCCAGCGGGAGCGCCATCGGCTGAAGCCGCCTCCTCTGGCGTTTTTTCTGCCGATAAAGGAAGGGAGGGCATGGCGCTTCCCGATTGGCTTAAACCCGTGGAAGAACAAGAAAAGACAAAGCTCAACATTGTGCTCAAAACCGACACCGCCGGTTCTCTGGAGGCAATCCGCGCGGCACTTAGCGAACGAATCCGCGTCGTCAGGAGCGGGATTGGCGATATAACAGACGCGGACGTACTCCTTGCCAAATCAGCCAAAGCCTTCATCGTTGGCTTTAACGTACGGTGTGCGCCTCACGTTGCCAAGCTTGCCGAAGCGGAAAGGGTTGTTTACCGCACGTACCGCATCATTTACGAACTTCTTGATGAATTGGCTGAAGTAGTGGAGGGATTGAAGGAGGTATTAACCCAAGAACGAGAGCTCGGCGCTGGCATCATCATTGCCGAATTTCCGTATGAAACACAGCGCGTGTTAGGAACGAAAGTAATACGCGGTAGGTTTGCGCGGGGGGACAAGGTTAAAGTGATGCGTGGTGACACAGAGGTCGGCAGGGCCCGAATTAAATCACTACGGGTCCGTAAAGATGAAGTGACGAAAGTTGATGAAGGATTGGAGTGCGGCATTCTTTTAGACAAAAGCATTGATTTTCAGCTCGAAGATGCTATAATCGCTGTTACTACAGGATAGATAATGGATTTCACAAACGACATTACCAAAATTAAAGAACTGCTCGATAAAGCAACTGACGTATTGGTCGTTACGCACGAGCGCCCCACAGCAGACAGTATCGGAAGCGCGCTTGCGCTTTCAATTGGCCTGCAGGGTTTGGGGAAAAAAGTTGTTGTTGCATGTCCTGATCCGATGACAGTGGAATTTTCCAGCTTCATCGGCGTCAATAGGGTAGTCAACGAGCTGGGGAAAAAGAATTTTATTATTTCTCTGGATTATGTCGAAGGATCGATTGAAAAGGTTAGTTACAACATTGAAGGCAATAAATTTAATCTCGTCATCGAGCCTCGTTTGGGCTTTGACGCGTTCTCTCCGGACAAAGTGCAGTATTCCTATGCCGGAAACCCTGCGCATCTGATTATTTGTGTGGATACCGTTCATCTTGGGGGACTCAAGAAATTATATGAAGAGGACAAAGACTTGTACGCAGGGAAGCCTATCATCAATGTTGACCGGCATCCAAATAATACCCACTACGGACACACCAATATGGTAGATCCGCAGGCAGCAAGTACTGCTGAAATTGTCGCGCGGCTTCTTGACGGGTTGGGTGTTGCCCTCAAACCCGATATTGCGACAAATCTACTGAATGCTGTGTATAGCGCGACGAATAATTTCCAAAACAGTAACGTCACGCCGGCGAGCCTGGAACTTGCAGCATCGTGCTTGAAAATGGGCGGGAAGCGCTTTGCCGTCACCACCACCGAACAGGAAGAAGTGCCGGCATCATCGGGCGGAGAGTCCGTTGCTAGCGATTTGTCTAGAATGGAAGCGACAGTGCGGCCGGCGCCTGCTTCGGGGGGCGGTACGCCTGCGGCTCCTGTAAAACCCAAGGTGCAGGTTGGCAAACAACCCGCGGCACCTGCTGATTGGCTCAAGCCGAAAATCTTCAAAAGTTCAAATCTGGTATAAGTGCAGGCGCGCTGTGGTTCTCACATCTCCCCACATTGGCTTTTGCGCGCTTGTAAAATAACCATAGATAGTGTACAATAATAGATATTAGAGCGTAAAAATGCTCCATATATAGCATTTATTGATAGAATGAAAGAAAAGAAAGCGACCAAAAAGAGCGTCTCGCCAAAGACACTGTCCGCTCCGATCAAAGCTTCGAAGGGAAAAAAAGCGACCACAAAGGAACCAGCCGCTCCTGCTGTCCCGGCGCCGAGCGAGGAAAAGCAGGAAGTCATTTTTCAATATCAGGTAAAAGCAGGAGATACGGGCAGCCCTGAAGTGCAGGCGGCGCTTCTGACAAAACGGATAGAAAAACTCGTCAGTCATCTGAAAGCGAACCCGGCGGATAATCATTCAAGGAGAGGGCTTTTGGGGATCGTCAGCAAAAGAAGACGGCTGTTGAATTATCTGGAGAAAAAAGACCCTAAGAGGTTTAAGGCAATTGTACAAAAGTTGGGGTTGGGAAAGTAAGCAAAGAATTTCCTCATACTATATACATGTCAACACACACAGTTGTAAAGAAATCCATTGACATCAGTGGACGAACGTTGTCACTTGAAATCGGCAGATTTGCAGAACAGGCAGATGCGTCTGTGCTCGCGCGATACGGCGACACCATGGTATTAGCGACCGTAGTGGCAAGCAGCCGCGAGACGACGCTTGACTACTTTCCGCTTAGCGTTGAGTACGTTGAGCGGCTGTACGCAGGCGGCCGCATCAAGGGGAGCCGGTGGGTTAAACGCGAGGGAAGGCCAAGCGACGATGCGGTTCTTGCCGGCCGCGTCATTGATCGGTCGATTCGTCCCTTATTTCCCAAAACCTACAAACACGACGTACAGGTCATTGTTACCGTGCTTTCAGTTGACGGCGTCAATGATCCTGATGTGTTGGGGCTGGTTGCCGTCTCAACCGCTCTTTCAATTTCTTCCATCCCATGGAATGGCCCTATCGGCGGCGTTCGTATGGGATTTGTTAAGGGAGAAAACGGCGATAAAGATTCGTACGTCGTTAACCCGACGACCCAAGAGCAGGAGCTAAGCGACTTTGATTTTATCGTTGCTTCGACAAACGACAAGGTGCTGATGCTCGAGGGCGGATTTTGTGAAACGCCGGAAGACGTGGCGTATCAGGCGATTTTGAAAGCCAAGGAAGCAAACA
The DNA here is from genome assembly GCA_964596355.1 of uncultured Gammaproteobacteria bacterium. GTDB lineage: Bacteria > Patescibacteriota > Microgenomatia > UBA10105 > UBA927 > CAZQTD01. The sequence continues at coordinate 42,176 of CAZQTD010000006.1, read as the reverse complement.
GAAACGTTATCGCGCTTATTAATGAACTGGTAGAAGAAGCAGGAAAACCGAAAGTTGTCGTGCCCGAAGCAACTGAAGCTGACGAGCTGAAGAAACGCATCGTTAAAGACTACAAAAAAGAAATGGACGCGGCGTTTGCCAAAAAAGCAGAAAAAGAATTCGGCGGCGAAGAGGTCACACAGTTGGCTAAAACAATCGTGGAAGCCTATGGCACTGACCATACGGCAAAAGCCGTTGAAGAGGCGCTTACTAGTCTGTTTAAGAAAAAAATCCGTGAGGATGTTTTAGAAAAGGGCAAACGATGTGACGGTCGATCTGCTGATGAAATTAGACCGATTCGTGCGGAAGTCGGTATCCTGCCGCGTACGCACGGAAGCGCGATGTTCAAGCGCGGACAAACGCAGGTATTAACCGTTGCGACACTCGGAACACCCAGTTTGGAACAGCTTATAGAAAGCCCGGCAGGAGAAGAGTCGAAACGCTACATTCACCACTACAGCATGCCGCCGTATAGCGTCGGAGAAACAGGAAGGATTGGCGTGCCCAGCAGGCGAGAGATTGGCCATGGAGCGCTTGCCGAGCGTGCGCTCCTTTCTGTCATCCCATCGGAGGAAGAGTTTCCCTACACGGTGCGGCTCGTTTCTGAAGTCATGTCCAGCAATGGTTCTACATCGATGGCATCGACGTGCGGCAGTACGCTTGCCCTCATGGATGCCGGCGTGCCTATTAAAGAGCCGGTTGCGGGAATCTCCATAGGTTTAATGAGCGATAAAAAGAAGTATGTGCTTCTGACTGATATCATGGGAATAGAAGATTTTGCCGGCGACATGGATTTTAAAGTGGCCGGAACTGCCCAGGGTATTACGGCAATTCAGCTTGACGTCAAAATCGACGGATTGACGGATGATATTGTTAAAGAAACGCTTGCGAAAGCACGCGAAGCCAGGCGCACGATCCTTGAGGCGATTCGCGCGGTTATCCCTGAATATCGTAAGACATTGTCGCAGTACGCGCCGAAAGTTCAAGTCGTAAAAATTCCCGTTGAAAAAATCGGCGAAGTCATCGGTCCGGGAGGCAAAGTAATCCGCATGATCATGGCCGCCACAAGCACCACGATAGACGTTGATGATGACGGATCGGTCGTCATATCTGGAACGGACAGTGAATCGGTAGGAAAAGCAGCAGCGTGGGTTCAAGGATTGACTCGCGAAATAACAGTCGGTGAAGAATTTGAAGGAGAAGTTAAGCGCATTCTCCCGTTTGGCGCATTTGTTGAAATTCTACCTGGTAAAGAAGGCATGGTGCACGTGTCGCAGATGTCAACCGGATTTGTGAATACTCCAGAGGACGTGGTTACCATCGGCCAAAAGGTGAAAGTGCGTGTTGTGGAAATAGATGAACAGCGCCGCGTTAACCTTTCAATGCTTTTTGGGAAGGATGTCAAACCAACACCTGCACAACCGGTGCGCCGCGACCGCGTTCAGCGCGCAGACCGCTTCGGCTCCGACCGCCCGCGAAGGGGATTTGACAGAAGAAGGAGATTTTAACCCCCGAGTGGTATTTCATGATTGTTCTTCAATGCGGTATTATAAGAATACGTGGTGCTATTATTCACGATAATGTGTTAAAACAGATTGTGATGCTTCAAAAAGCGTAATAATGAAACAGTCAACATCTCACAGGGTGTATGTCTAAGCTCTCTGATGAAGTGCATGTACTGCGGAAAAAAATATCTGAAACACCGGTTCCTCCGCAGCTGGAATCACGGGTGATAAGCAATCTTGAAGAAATTACTCGACTGGAGAGCGACATCAGCGCCCGCGTGCATATCGAGCAGATGCTTCGCTATATTGACTGGGTACTATCGCTTCCTTGGGAAACGCGAACCGAGGATGTGGTTGACATCAATAAAGCAAAAGACATTTTAGATAAAAACCACTACGGGCTGCAATCGGTAAAAGACAGAATTTTGGAGTATTTGGCGGTTCTTAAGCTCAATGTCGATCGCTGGAAGAAAGAGACAGGCGCAGATACAGTGCACGAAGAAAAGCTTTCCCACGCAATACTGGCACGCCGCGCGCCGATTTTGTGCCTTGTGGGTTTAGTCGGAACGGGAAAAACCACGCTTGCTAAGTCGATCGCACAGGCGATGGGTAGACGATTTGTGCGCATTCCGTTTGGCGGTATGAGCGATGCGCTTGATTTGCGCGGACAATCAAGAGTACGCCCTGATGCGGAAATCGGACTTATCCTAAAAGGGTTGCGGCACGCGGGGAGCAAAAATCCGGTTATGCTTCTTGACGAAATCGACCGCGTGGCTGAAAGCACGCGGGGAGACATCATGGGCGTACTTGTTGAACTTCTGGATCCGGAGCAAAATGTGGCATTTACCGATCACTATCTGGATTATCCGTTTGATTTATCAGAAGTTCTGTTCGTGACAACGGCGAACAATACGACACATATCGCAACCGCTGTCCTTGATCGTCTGGAGCCGATTCAGATGCCGTCGTACACTGATGAGGAAAAAATCACCATAGCCAAAGATTATGTACTGCCGGAGATCATGCGCGAATCAGGAATTACGCGCGACAACCTAACGATTGATGACGCCGTCTGGCCTAAGCTTGTTCGGCCGCTTGGCTATGATGCGGGAATTCGGAGTCTTGAGCGCACGATCAATGCTATGTGCCGGAAAGTCGCGCGCATGATCGTGGAAGGCAAAGGCACAAGTTTTCGCATACGTGAAGAAAATATTAAAGAATTCGTGGAAAGCTACTAAAATAATTGACCTGATTGACCTAATTTCTAAATACATTCCAAGTTCCGCATTTGGATCATTGATGCCGATGGAGGTTAATCAAACATTTCAAAATTAGAAGGTTATGGATAATCCGATATTTGAAGGATCTTCCGCATCAGGCAAGGATGCGGTTCGCCTTATTCCTCTGGGGGGCGTCGGCAACGTGACGAAGAACATGTTTGTCTATGAGTACCGTTTCGACGGTACGCTTCGCGATATTTTGATCGTTGATTGCGGCATTGGGTTTCCTGAACCTGAAATGTATGGTGTAGATTTGGTGTTGCCGGATGTGCGTTATTTGCTAAACAAACGCGATAAAATCCGCGGTCTTGTATTTACCCACGGTCACGATGACCATATTGGCGGCATCGCGCATCTTTACCCGCGGCTAGGCAATATCCGCATGTGGGGGCCGAAATTGGCTGCGGCGTTCGCCAATCTGAAGCTTCGCGAGCGGCATGCAGCAATAAGGGTGACACCTGTTGGCTTTGACGACGTACTCCATTTGGGGCCATTTACCGTATCGTTTATCCGCATGACGCATTCTGTTCCTGATACGGCAAACGTGGTTATTGAAACGCCAGTTGGCACGTTTTACCACGGGAGCGATTTTAAGTTTGACTTCGATCCGCTCGACGGCAAGAAATCAGAGTTAGAAAACATAAACGCCGTCGGCAAAAAAGGCGTGTTGTGCATGTTGACGGATTGTTTAGGGAGCGAGCGCCCCGGCTTTACGCCGTCCGAACAGGTAGTTGGTGTGACGCTGGAAAAGGAAATGTCAATGTGTGGCGGTAAATTCCTTTTTACGACGCAATCCAGCAACACATCGCGTATTCAGCTTGCCATTGACATTGCGCTTAGGCACGGCAGAAAAATCGCATTTTTCGGCCGCAGCATCGACCAGAACATTGAAGAAGCAGTGCGGCTGGGGTACATGCGGTTTCCCCGCGATATGGTGGTCCGAGACCGCGATCTTAAAAGGCTGCCGCCCGCCAAGCAGTGTCTGATTGTCGCCGGCGCCCAAGGGCAGCAAGGGTCGGCATTATTCCGGATAGCCAACGATGATCACAAATTCGTCCGCATCGACGAAGGAGACACAGTGGTTATGTCCGCAGATCCCATACCCGGTAGCGAAAACAACGTCAATGCGTTAATTGAGCAACTCTATCGTTGCGGCGCGCGCGTATCTTACACAGACATTATGGAGGACCTTCATGTATCCGGGCACGGGAGTCAGGGAGATCTCATGCTTCTTTTGTCTGCCGTCGGACCCAAGTACATATTACCCATCGGCGGCACGTATCGTCACATAATGCAGTATCGGCGCCTTGCACAGGAATTGGGGTATGACAAAAGAGATGTGTTAATGCCCGAAGAAGGTGAGGTACTTGAGTTTCGCTTGGGACTAGCGCCTCGCGTGGTGGAAACAATCGCGCTTGAGAACGTCATGGTGGATGGACTTGGCGTCGGTGACGTGGGAGACGTGGTTCTGCGTGACCGGCAAACGATTGCCACAGAAGGCATTGTTGTCGTTGTTGTTCCTGTTGAGAAATCAACCGGTACAGTGACGGCAGAACCGGACATCATTTCCCGCGGATTTGTCTATATGAAAGAATCCGGCGGACTCGTGGACAAAGCCAAAAAAATTGTCGTTAATTCACTGCGACTGAAAAAAGGACGCGTCATTGACTGGCATTTTGCTAGAAAACAGGTTGGAGGGAATCTTGAAACATTCCTCTATAAAGAAACCGGCCGCGCCCCGCTCATTGTCCCCGTGATTGTGGAGGTGTAATTGGTTGAACTTGCCATCATTTGACTCTATACTACGCTTATGGCTCGAAAGAGGCACCGTCGGTCGTTTTTACGACACAAGCGAAAATACCGAAAACACAGCCCGTTTCAGCTTAAGCTCAAACAGCAGACAGTGCATACGGTGGCGGCTATCTGGTTGTGGCTGTTTGCCGGAACGATTACCATCTCCTTCTTCGGCGAAGGGGCACTTCTGACACAACTTCGCGAGGAGCTTTTTTACAATCTTGGATGGATTGTTTACGGACTGCCGCTGTTTCTGGTGGCTTTCAGTCTTTTATTTTTTAAGGTGAAGTCGCAGATTGGTAAGCCAAATGTGCCTGCTGGCATCTTTATCCTTTTTTTTGCGCTTGGGAGTTTAACTCAAGCGGGTGTTGTGGGGGAATCACTGTGGACTTTGGTCGTTAAGACGCTTTCTGCTGAAGGCGCAGTATTCGTTTTTTTGGGCATCCTCATTATTGGTCTTATTGTTCTTTTCAATACGTCGCTTGACAGCGTCATCAATTTTCTTCTCATGGGCGGGCAGGCAGTCGGTACGGCTATCAGCGGTGTTATGGAGTCGTTATCAAAGAAAAAAGATACCCCTGTCTTTGGGCAGGGGAGATTGCCATTAAAAATGAAAGGCGAGGAAGGCGAAAAACCCCTTATCAAAGCGCCGATGAACCCGCCGCCGGTTGACACAAAAGCGGATGGCAAAACCAAAAGCGATTCTCCGATACATACGACGCTTGTTCGGCCGCAGACTATGGGGATGTGGGAATACCCGCCGCTTTCACTTCTTTCTGACGGGCCGGGGCAAAAAGCTGATAGGGGCGATGTACGCAAGAATGCGGACATTATAGAAAAAACGCTTGAGAGCTTTGGCATCGCGGCCAAAGTGGTAGAGGTTAATCCCGCGCCCGCTGTCACCCAGTATGCGCTCCGGATTCCTTTGGGAACCAAAGTTTCCAAAATTACCGCCCTTTCAAGCGACATGGCGCTTGCGTTGGCTGCCCCCACTGGTCAGGTGCGCATAGAAGCGCCGATTCCCGGCCGCGACCTGGTAGGAATTGAAATACCCAACCGAGGACTTGAATTTGTGACGCTTAAGAAAATGCTCCAGTCTGACCTGATGCGTAAAGCAAAAAGCAAGCTAAGCGTCGCGTTAGGACTCGACGTGGGCGGCAATCCGGTGATAGCAGACATCGGCAAAATGCCCCATGTATTGGTAGCCGGTACGACCGGATCAGGCAAATCAGTGCTTATCAACTCATGGATCGCGTCACTCCTTTTTCGGACAACGCCTGCTGAAGTGCGACTCATTATGGTGGACCCCAAGCGCGTTGAACTCACGGGCTATAACGGCATTCCGCACCTTTTGACACCCGTCATTGTGGAGCCGGATAAAATTTTGTCTGCTCTCCGGTGGGCGATGAATGAGATGGAGCATCGGTACAAACAATTTGCAGAAGTTGGAGTTAGAAATATCGACGGATTTAACGACCTTTCCGGATTTCAGACAATGCCCTATATCGTCATTCTCATCGATGAGCTTGCCGACCTTATGGCCTACGCGCCGGTAGAGGTGGAAGACACAATCTGCCGTCTTGCGCAAATGGCGCGGGCCACGGGTATTCACCTCGTGTTGGCAACACAAAGGCCGAGCGTGGACGTCATCACGGGGCTTATTAAAGCCAACGTTCCTGCGCGCATCGCGTTTAATGTATCATCGATGATCGACTCGCGTGTCATTATTGACATGCCGGGAGCGGAAAAGCTGTTGGGCCGCGGAGACATGCTCTATGTTCCGCCGGATCAATCCAAGCCGAGCAGAATTCAGGGGACCTATGTGTCCGAGCAGGAGGTACATAAAGTCGTTGAATTTCTACGAAATAAAAATACACCAGTTGAATATACCGAAGAAGTTACAACCCAGGCTGTTTCCGTAACGGGCAAAAAAGGGAGCGGAGTCATGGGCGGCGGGGACGGGAGGGATCCATTATTCGAAGATGCGCTTCGGCTCATCTGTCAGCACGATAAAGCATCTGCATCGCTTCTTCAGCGCCGCTTGTCGGTTGGATACGCGCGCGCGGCACGCATTTTAGATCAGCTGGAAGCCGCCGGCATCATTGGTCCGGGCGATGGTAGTAAGCCGCGTGATGTTCTTATGAAAAATCCCGATGAGTATTTAGCAAACCAGGCACAAGAAACACAATGAAATCTGTCGGCGCGATACTCAAAGAAGCAAGAGAAAAGAAGAAATTGACCATCGAACAAGTTGAACGCGGAACGAAAATCCGACTCAAGTTTCTTCAGGCTATAGAAAACGATGATTTTTCTCCAATGCCGTCGCTTTCGTACGCAAAGGGATTCGTTAAAAACTACGCAGAGTTTCTCGGACTTAACAGCAGTACCGTCCTTGCATTTTTTCGCAGGCAAACGACGGAGGTTCCCAAATCTTCCATCTTGCCCAAGGGTATGGCGGAGCCTCTCAATCGATCGTTTTGGCAGCTGACACCGGGAAAATTTATGGCGATTGTGATTACCATCCTTGCAGGGATGTTCCTTCTCTATTTTTCGCTACAATATTACAAGCTTCAGGCTCCGCCGGCACTCACTATTGAGTCGCCTGCAGATAAAAAAGTCGTCAGTGAGCGCCGAATCGAGGTTCTAGGAAGTACCGATCCCGATGCCACCGTGACAATAAACGGTGTGAGCGTGCTTGTCAGGAGCGACGGAAGATTTTTTGATCAGGTTATGCTGGAGCCCGGGGTAAATAGAATTACCGTTACTGCGACGAGTCGGCTAGGCAAAACGACAACTATTGTCCGGGAAGTTGGATTGCAATACAATGACAATTGATTGTGACTTCGCTCGGTCAACGGTTGGGACACTACGGGTATGCAGAACATCGTTGACAACAGAGAGGTTTTGGGACATACTGAAGGTACAAAATCTCAAGCATCGCATCGCAGTGGTCAACCAAAGAAAACGAATGTGATTGGACAAGTGCGATATATGATATAAGATGGAGTATTTCTGCCCATGGATCCTGTACAACTCACCATCGTCGGCGTTAGCGTTACCGTAACCATCCTCATTGTAGTTCTTGGTATACAGGTATTCTTTATTCTCAAAGAAGTTCGATTGTCGTTGCAAAAAACAAACAAAATGCTCGATGACGCAAGCAAAGTGACGCAAACCGTCAGTAGCGGCGTGGAGAGCATGTCGGGGTTTGTCAACGGAATCCGCGCTGGGCTCCGGCTCGTTCAATCCATTCATAAAAAAGGAGACGACCATGAATGACGATCACAAAAGAGGCGATCTTAAGTTTCTATTAGGGTTTTTTATCGGCGGCTTAGTCGGCGCGATTGTCATTTTTTTCTTGGGAACCAGAGAAGGAAAAAAGCTCGGAAAACAAATCAGTGAAAAAGGAAAAGATGTGCTCGACGATATGCAGGATAAAATCGCTGAACTCGAACAGCAGGGGCAAGAACTGGTAAAACAGGGAGAAGAAATTAAAAATCAGGTCATAAGTGAGCTTGGAGAAACAAAAGATGATCTCACCAAACAAGCCGCGCAAAAACTAAACAGCGCACTTGCGCATATAGAGGAACTTCAGGAACGGGGTCGAGAAACGACGGCGACCTTACGAAGACGCCTCTTTAAGAATATCCCCAAAAAATAGGAATTACGAAACAATATGTTGCGGGTGTCCTTCAAGAAACGCTTTAATATTGGCGGTAACGGTTTGGGATAACCTACATTCTGCTTCCTCTGTATGAAACGCCATATGGGGAGTAAGTGTGACGTTGGGTAATGTAAGAAGCGGCGAATGTTTTGGGAGTGGTTCTGTGGGAAACACGTCGAGTCCTGCCGCAAAAATTTTTCCGGTCTTAAGATTGATAATCAATTGTTCTCCAAAGCATGGCATCCGCGTTAACACTCTTGTTACTATGTTTTAAAACATAGTAACGGGGATAACGGTCATTCGGGGAATAGATTAGATAACTAATAAATGATATGAATGGTATAATGTGAAAGATCGTATGAAGTCAGGTGATGTACGTGCAACATACCTAGAATTTTTTAAAAAACGCGGGCATGCGGAGATTCCCTCTGCGCCGCTTATTCCGCAAAATGACCCAACCACGCTGTTTAACAGTAGCGGCATGCAGCCACTGATTGCCTACATTTTGGGCGAGCCGCATCCACTTGGAAAGCGGCTTGTCGATAGTCAAAAGGCCATCCGTCTTCAGGATATTGATGAAGTAGGGGATAATCGTCATACGACATTTTTTGAGATGCTCGGAAACTGGTCGCTTGGCGATTACTTTAAAAAAGAACAGCTCCCGTGGATTTTTGAATTTTTAACCCGCGAACTTAATCTTGACCCCAAACGATTGTATGTATCTGTGTTTGAGGGAGATGCGTCGGTCGGAAAGGACACCGAGTCAATCAACATTTGGAAAGAGATTTTTGCCGGTGTCGGAATTGATGCAAAGGAAGGCGAACGCATTTTTAGTTATCCTGCAAGCAAAAACTGGTGGAGCAGGTCTGGGGAGCCCAAAAATATGCCGCCGGGCGAGCCGGGAGGTCCTGACAGCGAAGTATTTTTTGATTTCGGGGTTGATCTGAAACTTCACGAAAAATCTCCATGGAAAAACGAAAAATGTCACCCGAACTGTGACTGCGGAAGATTTCTGGAGATCGCCAATTCCGTGTTCATGCAATACCAAAAACAGAAGGACGGAACGCTGAAAGAATTATCCGCCAAGGTAGTGGATTTCGGTGGAGGTCTGGAGCGGATGGTTGCGGCGACAAACGATAATCCTGATATATTTATGACTGATATGTTCCGCTCAATAATTCGAATCATTGAACAAACGTGCGGGAAACGATACGGTCAAGATCCGGAAGAAACGAAAGCAATGAGAATTATTGCGGACCATATGCGCGCAAGCGTCATGATGACAAGTGACGGGGTATTGCCGTCCAACAAAACGCAAGGCTACATCCTGCGACGACTTATTCGCAGGTCGCTTCTGTACGGCAGACGATTGGGGTTAACCCGCGACTTTACTTACATCGGTCAACTCGTAGAACCCGTTGCCGCGGTGTATGAGCGCGCTTATCCGGACGTAACACGCAAGATGAATGACATTACGCTCATTTTGCAGGAGGAGGCCATTCGGTTTGGGAAAACGCTTGAGCGGGGACTCAAAGAGATTGAACGCGTCAAGACGCTCAACGGAAAAACCGCATTTACGCTGTATGAAACTTATGGATTTCCGTGGGAGATGACGGCAGAGATCGCACAAGGGCTGGGTCAAGTCGTTGACCGCGCGCAGTTTGAAGAAGAATTCAAAAACCATCAGGAACGTTCACGCACGGCAGCCAAAGGTATGTTTAAAGGGGGGTTGGCAGATCACAGCGAAAAGACGACCATGCTTCATACTGCGCACCATTTGCTTCTCGCGTCACTCCAAAAGGTCGTTGATCCCACTATTAAACAACGGGGCAGCAACATCACCGCAGAACGTCTTAGAATGGACTTCAATTGTTCACGAAAACTCACTCCGGAAGAGCTTAGAAAAGTTGAACGTCTTATAAACGATACGATCAAAAAAAATTTGCCAGTTACCCGCGTAGAGATGGCACGTGAAGAAGCAGAAAAAATAGGTGCACAAATGGAGTTTGGCGCCAAATACCCCGATCGCGTGAGTGTCTATTTCATAGGGCCTCGCCATGATTATTTTTCTGCGGAATTTTGCGGCGGGCCGCACGTAGCTCGTACTGGTGAGCTTGGACATTTTACAATTCTCAAAGAAGAATCCGCAGGAGCGGGAATTCGAAGAATTTACGGAACGCTAGCGCGGAGTCATAGCTTGTAGCGTTTGACGTCAGGTTGCTTCTTGCCCTTCTTACTTGCTAGTATGGAGATACGCTATGAAATTAGCCGACGTTGCCGGTTTGTTCAGGAAGAAACCGAAGATCAAGGACTACTATCTTTCCGTCTATTTGGATGTTGCTGATATTGCGGCGTGCGTATGGGTTTTTGGCGCCGGCGGCCAGATGCAGATTCTGGCAACCAGCACGGAACACCTAACAGACGACTCATGGAATAGCCGCCTCGAAGCTGCTGATCGTGCGCTTGCAGTATTGGAAGAACGCGTTGGTACGGATAACCTGACGAACGTCATCTTTGGATTGCCGCAGGTATTCTTGACGGAGACAGGAGATATAAAGAAGGATATCCGCGCGGAAATTAAAAAACTCGCGAAGGCATTAGAACTTACACCGGTTGGTTTTGTGCCTATTCACCAAGCGCTCATCTATACACTGAAAAAAAATGAAGGTGTACCGCCGAGCATGGTTCTTTTAGGAGTTTCCGGGCCATCAATTGCCGTTTCGGTCTATAAAGTAGGATCACTTGTCGGCTCCCGTTTGATTGACAAGAGAAATCACATTGCAACATCGGTGGAAGAAGCACTGCAGACGTTTGAGAATCTGGAAGTTTTGCCTGCGCGGATTGTTATTTTTGGATCTGACAATCTGGAGGGGGTAAAAAGCGAACTTCTCAAATATCCATGGACCACGCGAGTGAATTTTCTCCACTTTCCCAAAATTGAAATACAAGACATTTCTCATATCCTCATTGCGACGTCTGTTGCCGGTGCCAGCGAAATGGCCGCAACCGTGCGTGCTAGCGAAAATACAGATGTTTCAAGCGGCGGATTGATTGAAGAATCAGCGACTGAAGACCAGAAAGTGCCGCCGGTAGAAGAGGGGAAGTCTCTTGAGGAGGCGATTATCGAAGAGAACGTTGACCGCGGGCTTGAGTCGCGTATGAAAACAGTTGCAGAAGATGCCGTGGCAGAAAAAGTACAAGAGGCAAGAGACATTCTTACAGAAGACCTTGCTCCTCAAGAGTCTCATGAAGATGCGAATGTGCAAGAAGTAACCCCAGAGGAGCTTGGGTTTAAAAAGAATGTCGATATTTTAGAAACACCCGCGCGGCCCAAGAAATCCGAGGAGGCAGAACATAGTGAAGAAAAACCACATGCAGGGTTTTCTTTTGCGCTGCTGCAGATATCCTTTACGAGACTCGTATCGCTTTTTCCAAGAAAGGGTCTGTTGCCTGCCGCTGTTGGCATACTTGTATTGTGCGGTCTTTTCGGCGGATTTATGTATTGGATTCTGCCGCATGCGACAGTGACAGTGTACGAGTTGCCTAAATTTCTCAATCAGGTGACCCAAATTACCATAAGTCCTTCCGCCACGGCCGTTGAAGCCGAGCGAAACATTATTCCCGCTAAACGTCAGGAACGGTCAGTCAGCGGAGAAAAAACCATCCCCGTGACGGGGAAAAAGAATGTTGGCGATCCGGCCCGCGGCACCGTGACGATATACAATAAGTCGCTTACGAGTAAAACATTTAAAAAGGGCACCATACTTACGGCAAACAGTCTGCAGTTTACGCTGGATAGCGACGTGACCATTGCGTCTGCAAGCGAAACTATAGGATCCATTACCTTTGAAAAAGAAGACGTTGGAATAACCGCTTCAGCCATTGGACCCGAAGGCAATGTGCCCGCGGGCACAGAGTTTACCATCAGGGATGTTTCTCCAAGTGTCGCGGTTGCACGAAATGAAAAAGCATTAACCGGCGGCACAAGCCGTCACGTGACGGTCGTGACGCGTGCTGATTACAATACGCTTGTGGATGAACTTTCCGAAGAACTCGTTGACAAAGCCAAACAAGAGCTCGCAGGGATGATCGGCGGGGCAGAGAAACTCATTGATGCGACGATTGAAACGGTTGTTAATGAAAAGGTATTCAATCAAGAGCTCGATCAAGAATCCAATCAGCTTCAAGGGAAGCTAACGATAACTGTCAGCGGTATTACTTACAGTGAACAGGATATCAAAACTATGGCGAAAGCGCTTGCCGTCGCGAATATCCCGGATGGGTATATGCTGTCAGAAGAAAAAACAACAGTCAATGTATCGGATATAAAGGTTTTGAAAAACGGTAACATCACGGCCAATGCATCAGTGACGACGATTGCGCTTCCGGTTGTTGACACCTATTCGATACAAAAAGCGCTTGCGGGCAAAACGATACGTGCCGCCCAAGAATACCTAAGGAGTCTTCCCGGGATAGCAAGCGTTGAATTCGGCTTTCGATTTTCGCCGACCGCACGCAGGTTGCCCTTTAATAAAAACAATATTTCAGTGACAATTGCAGTTCAGGAATGATATGGTTCTCTATCGATACGTAAAATCCCCGCCCGAGTCATTCATTGCGCGCGGCCTGTTGGCGCGGAAGCGGCATACGGTCATTTCTTTTGTCCTCATGGCGATGGGCGGCGCTGTCCTTTTGTGGGCTGTGTGGCCTATCATGTCATTTGCCGTCGTGAGCGATACATTGTTTTCCGGCATCATTGCGCCTGTTCCGGACTTAACGCGTGACGCGCGCACCGGCGCTCCGCTTTCTCCAATCGTGCTGGCGGCTGATAACGCCGAAGCAAGCGGATTTGCCGCAGTTGATTTTACCAATGCCAACGTCTGGTTTCCGATGGCGCCGCAAAAAAAAGTTGTTACGCCGGTCAATAGTTATACCATTTCCATTCCCAAGTTGGGTATTACCGGAGCAACGGTTATGATCGGCGGCGACGATTTAAGTGAACATCTTATTCACTATGGCGGTACAGGACTTCCCGGCGACTACGGCAACGCAGTTATTTTTGGTCACTCGACATTGCCGCAATTTTTCAACGCGAACAATTATAAAACGATTTTTTCAACGCTTCCGACGCTGAAGACAGGCGACAAGATACTTGTTTTGTACGACGGGATTAGGTATCAGTATGAGGTCTATGACATGACAGTTAATGACCCTAGTGATCTTTCTGCTCTTGAACAGCGGTTCGATGATTCCTATATTACCCTCGTGACATGCGTTCCCCCAGGGACGTACTGGAAACGGTTGTATGTGAAAGCGAAACTTGTCCGTCTATGACAACTGACTCTCATCAGGTGGCCGTAGAAGCGATTAAAAAGAAGTTAACCGGCAAACGGCTGTCGTATAGCGAAATTTTCGCTCTTATGGACGAAATCGCCCATGAGCGGCTGGGACCGATTCTCACGACATACTTTGCGGCAGCGGGATTTGCAGAAGGATTCAGCGATGAAGAGCTGTATCATCTAACTCGCGCGATGGTTGCCACCGGGCCGGTACTTCATTTTACCGGTATTGTTGCGGATAAGCATTCCACCGGAGGGGTTGCAGGTACTCGCACGTCCATGATTATTGTGCCGATAATCGCGGCTGCAGGATTTCAGATACCCAAAACATCTTCTCGCGCGATTACCTCTCCTGCCGGCACCGCAGATACGATGGAAGTCGTGGCGCCCGTGACATTTACACCAAAACAGATTGAGGCGTTGGTCGCAAAAACCGGCGGGTGCATCGTGTGGGGCGGCCATTTGGGGCTTGCGCCTGCAGATGACATAATTATTCAAGTAGAACAGCCGCTCGCGTTTGAATCCTTTGATAAAATCATCATTTCCATTATGGCAAAAAAGGTCGCATCAGGAGCGACACACGTTGTTTTGGATATCCCTGTTGGACCAACGATGAAAATCCAACATTTTAAAGACGCAGAAGCAATTGGTAAAAAATTCACCTATTTGGCGGAAAAATTTAATATGAAGGTGGCGCTGGACATCAACGAAATCCGGCAAAACGCCGGCCGCGGCATAGGGCCGGTATTAGAAGCCAAAGACGTCTTTCAAGTATTGGAACAGCACAAAGATCGCCAGCTTAAGCTTGAAACAAAAGCGCTGCGGCTTGCCGGTAAACTTTTAGACTTGTGTTTTGCCGACACGCGGAAGAAGGAGCTTCCCGGTGAAGAAGTTGCGCGGGATCTGCTTGTAAGCGGCAAAGCGCTTCGTAAAATGCGCGAAATCATTAAAGCGCAGGGGGGAAATCCCGATATTGGAAGCTCGCTTCTTCGCGCTGGGCACCAGACGCATGAGGTAGTGTCACCGAAAAAAGGCAGAGTTCACGCAATCCACAATAAGCAGATTACCGTTATCTGCCGCATATTGGGTTGTCCCACCGATAAACATGCGGGTATGTACTTGAACGCTAAACTTGATGAGAAGGTAGACAGAGGTGATATACTATGTACGCTCTATAGCTCGGACAAATGGAGGTTGCAAGAAGCGGTGGAAACGCTGAAGAATGTGCCGATATATACTGTAGAATAACATGTTTAAGAACATCATCGCTCCCATGCAGGCGTGGTTGCTTGCGCAAGGCAAATGTGTAGGGTGCGGCAAAGCGCTTGCCAAAAAGACCGGCAAAGGATTAGTGCGGGTGACGTGCACGTGTGGAAGAATGTATATGTATGACGTTGCGGCAAACAAATATCGAAGGGCAACACTTGATGAAGTCAAATAAAAAGCAACCATTTGCGGTGCGTTTCATTGTTTTATTTTTTGTTTTAGTCGTTGGCGCCTGGATTGGATGGTTGTGGTGGAATGACAGCGTATCTGCGGTCAATTCGAATGATACGATTCCGATTCTGTTTGTCGTCAACCGCGGTGATGGCGTCAAGACAATTGCGGCAAACTTAGCCCAACAAAACCTCATTCGCAGTCCTATTGGATTTTATCTCCTCATTAAACTTCTGGGAATTGAGCGGGATTTACAGGCTGGAGATTTTCGCTTGACGCGCGCGATGGATGCACGGACGATTGCAATGGAACTGACGCATGGCATGGTAGATATTTGGGTGACGACGCTTGAAGGATGGCGCAGCGAAGAGGTGGCAAATAAGCTGGCGAAAGAACTGGATGTCCCCGAGCAGGAGTTTTTAAAATACGTACGCGAAGGATACATGTTTCCCGATACATACCTCATTCCTCGAGATGCTACGCCCGCGGCGATTGCCGCTATATTTACCGATAATTTTGACAAAAAAATTACTGATCAGATGCGAGCGAACGTAAAAAAAACCGGGCTTACGCTGGAGCAGGCAATCATTATGGCTTCTATCGTTGAGCGCGAAGGAAAAACAGATGAAGACCGGCCGGTGATTGCCGGCATTCTCATCAAACGCCTGAAAAATGATTGGCCGCTTCAGGCTGATGCGACGATCCAATATGCGCTTGGGTATCAGGCAGGAGAAAAAACGTGGTGGAAAAAAAACCTTACGAGCGCTGACAAGGGCGTGAGATCTCCATACAATACGTACCTGTATCCCGGACTTCCTCCTGCTCCGATCGGCAATCCCGGGCTTGCGGCGATCAATGCGGTTATTTATCCCAAAGAAACAAACTACTGGTATTATTTGCACGATCCGTCCGGCGGTGTGCATTATGCAGAAACAATCGACGGGCACAACGCAAATATTGCGAAATATCTTCAGTAGCCCATACCCATGAATACGAAGCGACTGTTATTCTTTGGGTGTGTGATGACAGCGTTCTTTTTAATTGCTCCTTCGCACATTCACGCAGAACAGATTAATGATTTTGGTGCGTTATACGTCATTCATCGAGACGGTTCGGTAGATGCTATAGAAACGATTAACTACGATTTTGGCACGCGTAATCGCCACGGAATATATCGGACAATACCCTTTATAAAAACCAATAATGAGGGAAAGCATTTTGCGCTCATGTTTGACACAGTAGAAGTTGCTAATCCGGCAGGTGCCGCTTATCAATTTGTACGCAGCGATGAGGGCAATGAAATGAAGCTCAAAATCGGCGATCCGGATACGACGATAACGGGCGAGCACACCTTTATCATTAGGTATGGTGTTGTGGGCGCGTTGACGTATTTTTCGGATCACGATGAATTTTATTGGAACGTGACAGGTAATGATTGGAAAGTTGGGATAAACCGCGTGAATGCAGAGGTGATGTTGCCAAAAGAAATTCCGATGAGCGAGGTGACGGCGGCATGTTTTACCGGAGCAGCCGGCGCAACAGATCAGAATTGTGTCGCTAGAAAAGATGCGGGGAAGGTGCGCTTCTCAACGTCCGTGCCGCTTGCTGCCGGTGAAGGCATGAGTATTGTTGTGGGATTTCCGCGCGATATCGTTGCCGTACGAGAACCCACGCCGATCATCGGTTTTTTCGATACGCCACTGGGAAAAATCGTCCGTGTGATTGTCATCGTTTTGGGTGCGGCGATCGGACTGGCATGGTATTTTGCGCTTCCGGTCTGGATTATCCGGCAGTGGTATCAGTTCGGCCGCGATCCAAAGCCTGCGATGGGCGTGGCGAGCGCATGGTTTGAACCGCCGAAAACCAAAACCGGTAGATACTTGACTCCGGGAGAAACCGGGACGCTTATAGATGAGTACGCAGATATGAAAGACATTACTGCGACGATCATCGATCTCGCGCGTCGGGGGTATATTATGATACTAGAACCGACGAAAAACGATTTTCATCTTATAAAGAGGAACGATTACACCCATGATTCCTCGCTTCAGCCGTTTGAACGGGAGCTCCTTGAAGGACTCTTTAAAAACGGAGAGCTGATTAAAGTAAAAGACAGCGAGATTATTGACACAGTGTCGAGGGTAAAGATGAAATTATACGCTGCCGTCGTCGATGAGAAATTATTTGAGAAAAGCCCAGAAAAGGTGCGGACGATCTATATGGTGATTGCGGGCGTAGCCTTATTTACCGGTAATTTGTGGCTTGCTATCATAGCATTTTTCTTTGGCCGCGCGATGCCGAGGAAAACCGTTGAGGGCGCCCAAGCAGCTATAATTGCCAAGTCGCTCAAGAACTTTTTAACGAGCCAGGAGCGCATGTTGACGAGTCAAGCGAAGGACCAAGTATTTTTTGAAAAATTATTGCCCTACGCCGTTGCCTTTGGGGTCGAGAAAATCTGGGCCACGCGATTTAAGGATATAGATATGAAGCAACCGGATTGGTACGACAGCTACAACAGCAGGGCATTTTCCAGTATATACTTTGCCAACTCGTTGCATCATGCGTCATTGAGTTTTACACGCGCAGCAACCCCGACATTATCCTCGCGCGGATTTTCCTCTGGTTTTGGCGGCGGCTCTTCGGGCGGAGGAGGGGGCGGAGGAGGGGGCGGGAGTTGGTAGTGGTACAATGGATGGGTGAAAAAGACCGCCTTGCTTATTGGGTGCGGCGTGTTGGGAATAACGGTAGGAATTGGTTCATTGCTTCTTCTTCCCCGTTTGCCGTTTACTCCTGATCATCCGATGAATAAACTGTTTGGCATAAATAAGCCCGTCATTGTCGGATTTCTTCCGTATTGGTTGCTAGACAAGACCGAAGGAACATACAGCGATTCCATAACAACACTAGCATACTTCGGACTGTCTGTTGACGCAGACGGACACATTGTTGCATTAGCCAACGATCAGGAAGAAGATCCCCGATGGACGTGGTTTAAGAGCGAAAAACTTCAGTCACTATTGAAAAACGCTAAGAATCGCAATGTAGCTCTGTCACTTGTTGTACATAGCGCGGATGAAGATGTCATCGACAGCTTGTTGGACGATCCGGTAGCTTCCGCGCGAACTCTTGCATCGGATGCGCTACCGCTTATGAAACAACACGGATTTTCAGACCTCAACATTGACATCGAACGCTTTGGCGTCGCATCGCCTGACGCACAACTTGCGTACACGACGTTTTTACGGAACGTTAAGGAAGAAATTGAAAAAGAAGATTTTGGCACTCTGACCGTTGATATCATCGCAAGTTCACTGGTGCGCCCGATGCTCACTGATCCGGTGGCAGTCGGGGAGATAGCCGATTACGTCGTCCTTATGGCGTATGACTACTACTATTTGGGTTCATATGTTTCCGGCCCGGTAGCGCCTCTTGGCGGGGCGCCTGACACATACGAGTTTGACGTGCCGATGGCACTCGCGGAAGCAGTTAAGAAAATCCCGAAAGAAAAATTGCTTCTCGGGATTCCGTTATACGGATACCAATGGGAGACATTATCTGATCGCCAAGGTGCGCCGACGATCCCGGGCGGCGGATCAACGGCGAGCAGCAAAAGAGCCATTGAGCTTAAAGAGGCGTGCGCAACGTGTTCGGCGACATTTAGTCCCGTCACACAATCACCGATTCTAACGTATATGGATGGTGCGGTATATAACCAAATATATTATGAAGACGCCGCGTCACTTGCGAAAAAACTCAATTTTGCGCGCGAAAACGGCATTGGTGGCGTCGCGCTGTGGGCTTTGGGATATGAAGAGGTCGGACAACGAGAGAAGCTTAAAGAATTCAAGCGTTCTGTTACCATGTTTTAAAACATAGGAACACGAGAGACGCTGTTGGATTATTCGTTCAGCAGATTGCCCGTTGTAGCGACCTTCTGCGCCGTGTCATCAATGGTCGCTTTGGTTCCTTGATGGAGGTGCCAAACCTGCGTGAGATTGTCTTTTTTTACATATGCAAGACGTGCGGAGCCTGTAGGCACGTGAATGGTTATAAATGATTTTTCTTTCACGATATGCAGTGATCCTTGAGTGATATCCACAAGCGCTCGCCCGACGCGTATGGAAAGAGGCCGGTCAACGCCAGTTGTGGTATAGACTATTTCTCCTTGTCTATGGCGAAGGAGGATAGTTTCTGGCAGGAGGTTAGCGAACTCCAGTTCGCTGCCGGGCTCCATCTGAATTGCTGTCTTGTCTAACGCAATAGTCGCCGACCCGGTTGCCTCAACAGCAACCACTTCTCCCTGGAGGATCGTTTCCGAGGGAGATACTGCTTCAAACGTTGTATTTCCGCGGGATAATTTCTTTATTCCTTTGGAATCGGCGCGAAACGATGCAACTACTGCACGCGCTGGGGGCTGAAGCTGACGCATTGTCGTTTCTGGGATAAATGGTTTGCGGGAAAAATGCACCCACGCAGTCCATGCAATCATTACTATTAGAAAGCTAGAAACAATTACTGCAAGGGAGAGTATTGGCATACTCCCAATCGTACCATATTTTATAATCGACTTGCTGCAGCATGTCGTTTATACAAAAAGAAGGGAACACAATGGAATGTATGGTACAATATCGCGGTACGGCAATCTCATGATACTTGCATATTTCCGGTTGCAAAAATCCCAAAAACAATATCATTTATGAATGAACTCAGATAGAATGCAATCCTGATGCATGGAATAAATTAGCGATGAGAAATTCGCTGGAGCTCAATAGCTGACGATGATTATTCGCGCAAAGAGCAATACCGTTCGTCAACCGCATACTACTGTGAAAAAGCATATCCGCTTAGGCGGTCAGACGATTGCCTATTCCATCCGCCATAGCAGTCGCGCGCGGCGCATAAAAATTTGTATTGATTGGGAAGAAGGGCTTGTAGTAACGGTGCGAAATGCATGGCAGGAGCGGTTTATCGAAGAATTTCTCCGTCAAAAATCCGCGTGGGTTCTGCGGCACCTTCATCGCATGAACCAGATAGAAGGAAAGAAGGTGTTGAAGGTGCCAAAAGCGGAGTATGAACGGAACAAGCATCGATTTCTTCGAAACATAAAAGAACGCGTGAAGTTTTTTAATTCCCTTTACAAGTTCGCGTATAAGCGTGTGAATGTGCGAAACCAGACGTCGCTGTGGGGCAGTTGTAGCAGGAGCGGCAATCTGCAGTTTAACTATAAGCTATCGTATCTGCCGCAGAAGCTTGTTGACTATGTTGTTGTTCATGAACTGTGTCACCTAAAGGAGCCCAATCACTCGCGGCGCTTTTGGGAACTAGTAGCCAAAACCGTGCCGGATTACCACGAGATTCGTAAGACGTTGAGGTCGTATGTTATGAAAGAAGGATGAAATGCTATAATTGCCACAATGCAACACACGATTGTATGTCCCCATTGCAAGAAACCGATTGAGCTTACCGAAGCGCTCACGCACCAAATAGAAGAACAGATACTTGCTAAAGAGCGTGAAGCGCATGAACGAGAGCTGGAAAACATGAAACAAAAGCTTACCCAAGCGCAGGAAATGGAACTTGCTGTTAGAAAGCAGAAAAACCAGTTGGAAGAAGAACGGAGAACTTTTGAGCTTGCCAAACAGCGGCAACTCGATGCGGAAAGGGAAAAAATCCGGCAGAAAACCGCTGAAGAAATTTTGGAAGCTCAGCGGCTGAAAGATAAAGAAAAAGACAAGGTAATCGAAGATCTCAAAAAAGCCCTTGAAGAAGCAAAACGCAGGGCAGATCAAGGATCACAACAACTCCAAGGAGAAGTACAGGAGCTGGATCTTGAGAATGTATTGAAGCGTGAATTTCCGGGAGACACAATTGAGCCGGTCGGCAAGGGCGTCCTTGGTGCTGACATCCGGCAGACTGTCCGAAGTCCGCGCGGGTTGGATTGCGGCAGAATTTTGTGGGAAAGCAAACGGACCAAAGCATGGAGCGACGGGTGGATAACCAAGCTTAAAGACGACATGCGAAGCGACAAAGCCAACGTACCGGCGATCGTATCAGAAGTGCTGCCGGCAGAGATTAAAAACGGTTTGGGGCTCTACAATGGTGTGTGGGTGGCAAGACCGTCCCTTGTCGTTCCGCTTGCTATGCTCCTTCGCAAAACACTTCTAGATGCCGTGCGACAAAAAATGATCGCGCAAAATCAGTTAGGGAAAGCCGAGGCATTGTATGCGTTTATTACGAGTCATGAGTTTGCCCAACAGGTAGAGGCAATGATCGAAACATATCGGAGCATGCAAGAGCAGATAGGAAAAGAGCGTATCGCGTTTGAAAAATTCTGGAAACTGCGTGAAGCGCAGGTCAATCGGCTATTAACCGGCGTGGCTGGCATCTATGGCAGCATGCAGGGGATCGCAGGAAGCGCATTGCCCCCTATTAAAACACTCGAGCTTGCTTCAGGGGAAGAACCATAATCTGTCATTCTCTGTAGAGTATCGTATGCTAGAAAAAGTATGACATGATTGAATATTGATACTACCAATACATCGATGTATTGGTAGTAAGGCTGCTGATAGTGAGGCGGTGAAGAGTGTGGGATTGCAGTTGTTTTGGGAATCGGTTGAGGTTTTGGTTATATTCTTTGATACGAGAAATGAGGTCTTGGACAAACGGCTCCTCGCTTCGCATTGCATCGATTAGCAAGACGATGATTTCCTGTTGGCGGATGAGAATTGTTTCCCACCCTTCGTAATATTCTTTATTGGGTACATTTCTATTTATATAATCGCGGGTGGTTACCAATTGCTTCTGAATGGTTGACAAAAGGCGTTTATATTCATCGATATCCTTGCTGCTGTAGCCCAGATAGTCTTCTTTTTTGGCGGGAATTGTAAATAATTGTACGGCAATAGTTGTGTAGTATTGTTTGTACAGCCCAGTAGCGATGGCAACGCCTGTTTCTTTCAGATCCGGATTGAGAAGATTTGCTTTGTGCGGAGGACTGCTCATGAAGCCATTGACAAATGCTTTGGCAGAATCGTCTCCCATGCCGATATTTTCCGACGCGTAGGAAAATGTGTATCCCAATTTCGGAAGAACGCTGTCTAATTGAATGTGTTCGTAGGGGTCCTGATGGGAAAAGTTTTGGTACTTGAGGATTACATCTGCGCGCATTTGGGCCGCCTTCATGAGCGTGTCATTGACGCGAAGCGGGGGAGTGCCGCGCTTCATGCGTTCTTTGTTTACGTATGTGATAATATCCCTTGGGTCTATGGTTTGAGCTCCGAGAATCGAGGTATTTTTTTGAGGAGATTCGTATACACCGGGCAAATAGAGTGTTGGCTTCTTGGGTATTTTCAGTCGCGCCAGCGGCCGCAGTGGTTCGGGAGCTTGCAACACAGTTCGATGGCCGGCCAAAAAAATGACCGCTCCAATGAGCGCGAGCGTGGCGTATGTTATGAAAAATCTCCTGTGTTTCATTGGGGCTTCACTTACGTTCGCAAGGGAGCCGTAAATCATTAGGTTTTCCAATATGGCCGCATATTTGTCATAAGTTTCTCGAGTCTTTCATCACACTCTTTGACGACCGCTTCCGTCGAAACGGTTGGCTTCTCCACAAACCGCGCGGGCTCGCCGTTTACCCCGTCAAGAAAATTATAGACGCACGCGGGCAATACTTCCAGATTGTATCCGCCTTCCAGTGTGGCGAAGATGTACGGAAAATTCTTTCGCAGTATGTTGCCTATATGCCAATATAACTGTGCACTTAACGCAAGATCAAGAAGCGCGTCATCCTTGTGGCCGTCAAAGCCTGCAGAAACCGCAACAACATCCGGTTTAAATTGAAGCGCAATCGGAAGAATTTGATAGACGACATGAAGATACACATCATCACCGGATCTTGGCGGAAGAGGGACGTTGATTGTGTATCCTGTACCAATGCCGCTTCCAATCTCATCAACAGTTCCCTTCATAGGGTATGCAGGATACTGATGAAGCGACCAGTAGAGGACGTCGTTTCGTGAATAAAAAATCGTTTCTGTCCCGTCGCCGCAATGACCGTCAAAATCAAAAATAAGCACGCGTTTTCCCTCTGCAACCAATTTTTCTACGGCGATTGCAATGTTGTTAAACAGACAAAATCCCGCGCCATGATCAGGGTAGGCGTGATGGCCGGGCGGCCGCACGAGCGCAAATCCACCTTTTTGACTTGCGACGATGGCGGCATTGACCGCACCAACGGCCGCGGCAAACGACCCTGGACTTGTGGCGGTATCTGCATCCAGCGGCACGCTCCTTCGACACGCGCGACGCACGTATTCAACATATTCTTTGGTGTGGACAAGCGATAGACACGATTCATCCGCTGGCACTGACGTTTCTGGGATTGTACTAAATGACAGGAGTCGCTTTGAATTTTCGGGATGGTTGCCCGTTTCGTGAGTTAAAAACACAGGATCGTATATGATGTCCATTTGAATTATGCAAGACTCAACACAGTAAACCTGTTTCGTATGGTTGTAGCTTCTTTTATGATTGTACGTATTTCTTCTTCGGAAAAAGAAAGTGTTTTTTCTATGGCTTCAGTTATGCCGACTTTATCAAAAAAGTTTTTATACAGTTGGTAGCGTTTTTTGCGGAACAGCTTTTCGATGAGTAAGCAGCCGAAAGCCACCTGAATGCCGTGGTGCGTTGTACGCGTAGGATACAAGGTATCTATGGCGTGGCTTATTTGATGCTCGGCGCCGCTTGCCGGGCGGGAGTTTCCGGCAATGCACATGGCAAGACCGGAAACGATGAGCCCGTAGCCAAGTTTTTTTAGGAATTTTTCTTCAACGATATTTATCGTGTCTATGTGCAGAAGAGAGAACGCGGCCATGTGGGAAAGTGTGTACGCAAAATCATTTATCGGCTCGCCGGTTTTTTCATGCGCGAGTTTCCAGTCATCAAGCGCAGAGATATTGGATATTAGGTCGCCGATGCCGGAAAGTATACAGATGCGGGGAGACAATTTGACAATATCCAGATCGACCAGCACGCCGACCGGCGGGTTTATCCCGGTCGTATAGCGTTTGCCGTTTTTGGTGAGAATCGCAACCGGCGAGTACATGCCGTCGTTTGATAATGTTGAAGGGATGGAGAAAAACGGTAAATTGTTGAGAGAAGCGAAATACTTAGTGTAATCGATCACTTTGCCTCCGCCAAATCCGATGATGAGGGCGTTTTTATATTTTTTGAGCGGCTCCAAGTGCCCGATGTCGTTGATGTCAAAACTGCGGATACGTGTAAACTTAAGCTGTCTGATATTTCGGAATCGGTTTTTATAGCGTTTGTAGAGCTGTTCAGTTGTAATGACGATTTTCTTCTTAAAATACAGATTGTGGTCGGCAATGATCGCATCCAAGTCGCTGACTGGCTGGCCGACTTTTAGGATTGTTGGAAGTTGGAGATATGTATAAAACATAGCGTTTTAGATAGACGGGCACATGTCACGCGCCATTTTTAAATCATCATGAGTATCAATTTCTATCCACGGATGCTCGCCGGTTGATACCACGCCAACGCGCATGCGCGAAAGCAACAGTCTCAAGGCATCTTCGTAAAACAGATTGGCATTTTGACGGAATGTACTGTGAAGCGCGCCGACGACAGCTGGAATATCGTGTCTGTGAATTTTTGCAAGTCCGATATATTCGCCATAACTCTTTTTCAGAATTAAACTTTTGCCTATGTCGGTAACTATGCCTCCAACTACGCAGACTTTCATACTTTCTTTGGTAAGGTGTTTCGTATGGTCTACGACAAGCGTGGTACCGCGAGCGCGAAGAATGCGTCCAACAATAGTATTGTCATAGAGGACGTCGGAGTTTATCACCACCACGTCATCATCGAGAGATGATCGAAGTCCCAGATAAAGCGAATAACAGTTATTCACGGTTTTATAGAGAGGATTGTAAATGAACCGTACGGGCAGAGAAAACTGTTTGATGAGAATTTGAGCTGCGCTGCGTAACCGTGAGTACCCATGACCGCCGACAATAGTAATCCGTGTACCCGGTGACGCGCGACGCGACAGGAAGAAAAAATGGAGGCGAAGCAAAGTCGTGTTATCGCGCAAGGGAAGCATGCATTTGGGCACTTCCCGTGTAAGTGGTAAAAGTCTACGACTTATCCCTGCTGCTAAGATGATGATGTTCATATGACACCAGCGTTAGGGTTCGCAGAAACGCAAAAGCACATAAAATGAAAAGTGTTACGGCGCCGATAAGCGATGCAGCGTCCCAAAAATTAGGAACCATATATGCTAAAACGTTGCCAACGATGAGCAGAAATTGCGCTTCCGCCGGTCCAAATATGGAGACCGACAAGTCAAATGTTCCTACCATAATTGTTTGCAGAAGAACATTGATTTCAAGCAACAGGTAGAGACTCGCAAGGACCAGCGGCCACGCGGTCGTCGTCAGGTTAGACGCGTACATGCCGGTGAATATGCTTATGACCACCACGGCGTCGAGAAAATGATCAAGATAGAATCCGGTGTTGCTTTGTATGCCTCGATATCTGGCAAGCGCACCGTCCAGCGCGTCTCCAAGCCAATGGAAAACAATGCATATGTTGACGGCAAAAAGCATCCCTCTATAATGATTCGTCAGGACGTAGGCAAGACCGGCAAGCATGCCGAAGATGCCATGAGAAATTGTTAGGTAATTTGGCGCTATACGTGTGGGAATCAATGGAATAAAACGTCCTGCGAGATGTTGTTCTAGTTGCGTGATTGGACCGAGGCTAAGTTGTCGATTGATAGCGGCTTTTCGCATGGTGCCATTGTAACACAATACACGGAAAAGTCTTTCCCTCCAAGTTCGTATTTATATCGTTCATTTCCTTGCAAAAAATTGTAGACCGTATAACCATTTTCTATTGCTCGCTTGATACTTATGGCTTTGAGATAAAATCCTGAGTTTTTACAGCATTCGTGGTCAAATCCGGAGTTGTACAGCAGATAGGCATTATCAATCACAAACGAAAGCGTTGCGGCTGCCGGTCTGCCATCTATGGTTAACAGAAGCAGAGAGACGTGTTTGGAAAACACACCACTGATCCGACGAAAAAACTCTTCGATCGGCGGTGTGAGGAACGCGTGTTTCTTTTTATCCTTGTGCATGAGTCGAAAGAGTATATCGATGTCTTCATGGATAGTATTGCTTTCAGAAAGTTCGATGTTGGTGTGTTCTCGTTCAAATTTTCGGATTTTTCTTCGCAGTTCATGACGGGATTTGTATTCAAGGGATTCTACAAACGCTTCCCATGTTTTTGGCAGTACGATATATGGCGTAGTGTCTTCCTTTGTCACAGCTGTCTTCTGTTGAGAGGAAAAGAAAACGAGAGTTGGAGAATGGTGGGGAATGTTCCGCAGGGACAAAGACTTTACGCCTTCGACGGCAAGGAAGGTAATTACTTCTTTCCATGCTTCGATTTTTGCTCGGTTGCTGCCAATAATGTCTTGATAATCTGATAGTTCTTCTCCGCCTGAAAAAATAACAGCGTTTCCGCTGCGCGCAAACGGCGCAATGATTTCATTGTTAATTATCAAAGGATACGGCTCCCAGTTCCCTCCAAGCACTTGATACCACGTTGCGTGCCATTCATATGAAAAAAACGGCGCGCGCAACGGATTATTCTTTTCAGCAGTATTCCATATTTCACGAAGATGCTGATTAAAAAAGGCTTTTATAACCATGTAGGTTTCATTATACAACGTGGTGGTACTGCGCCCCTCTTTTCTATTGCAGAGAGACGCCTTTTGAATCATGCTATCATAGCGCTATGAGAGATAAGTATTCTGTTATTTGGGTTTCCCATTCGTCCATTTCCGATTACCTTACGTGCCCGCGGGCGTATTACCTTAAAAATGTCTACCGTAATCCCGCGACCCACCACAAGATCGTCCTTATGTCTCCATCTCTTGCGCTGGGGCAGGCGGTCCATCAGGTTATCGAGAGTATTTCAAAAAAGACAGCAGATAATCGAATGAAAGAACCCTTGATTGATATATTTAACGCGGTATGGAGAACCGTCAGCGGCAGGACGGGAGGATTTCGGGACGCTTCAGAAGAAGAGAAATATAAATCGCGCGGAATTGCCATGGTCAAACGCATCACGGATCACCCGGGGCTACTGACGCGGAAAGCCGTAAAAATCCGGCAAGATCTTCAGTCCTTTTAGCTTTCAGAAGAAGACAACGTCATACTTTGCGGTAAAATAGACTGGCTTGAGTATTTGCCGGACAGCGACAGCGTCCATATTATTGACTTTAAAACCGGCACGGCTGATGAGGATTCTTCTTCACTTCCGTTCCCGATTTATTATTTGCTTGCACGTCATTGCCAGCCTAGGAAAGTGACTAAGGCGAGCTATTGGTACTTAGATCGTGATGATGAACCAACTGCTGTTGATTTGCCAACAACAGAGGATGCCATGAAGCGCGTCACTGAACTAGCAAAAACAATTGCGCTTGCGCGCAAACCCGAGCTTTTGTCTGTAAAAGCCGTGCCGGTTGCCGCGCATGCATGCCGTATGAAACGATTGTTTCCAGCGGCGCGACGTTCGTTGGCGTGGGGTAATATAAGAAGGATGCGTACGTGCTCTAAGTTGTATGACAATGCGTTATCATTAGCTGTCCTGCGAAATAGAAGAACGTCTTGCGAGAACTCATATAATAATGATAGATGAAAAAACTGCTTGTCCTCATTGTTCTGTTGGCTATCGGGCTGTGGGTTTATTACTACATCTCTAGCAGGCAGCCAATTATTGTTACGGATTTACTTACAAAGCTTTCCTTTCTTGATCTTCCGGTTGATCGGCTACAGGGTGGCGGTGAGGATATCACGTTCGAGGCAGCCGACGGAGGAGCGCTCCGAGGTTCATGGTATTCTGCCAAAGGCGTTTCACAAAATAGGGCAATAATCCTTTTGCATCAGTATGGTGGGAGCCGTCATGACTTTGACTCGTTTATTCCTGTCCTTGTCGAAAACGGGTACAGTGTTCTTGCATATGATATGCGCGGAGAACCAGTTGATTATCCCAAAGACGTTCCCTCCGCGGTAACGTTTGTCAAAAATCAACTGAGGACTCCTAAGCAAAAAATAGGCATCATCGGTGCATCTTTAGGAGCAAACGTGGCGTTTGTTGCCTCTGGCGATATTCCTGAAGTGGGCGCGGTGGTGCTTCTTTCTCCAGGAGTAAGCGGCATACGAGGACAAGTGGTAGATGCTCACGCGCAACCGTCTCATGTGTTGGTGATGAGCAATGAAGGAGAGTGGGCAGAAGCAAACATCATATTTGATAAGGCGCGCGACCCCAAAGAGCAAAAAATGTATCCGGGCTTTGGCCACGGCGTTGAACTTCTGCGCAGTTATGACGCCAGAGCCGACATCCTGCGATTTCTTGCGAACATGCTATAGTTTTTCGCACATTCACCGCTTGACAAAAGCCCCGCGTGATGCTTATAATTCTAACTAAGTCAATTGTTTAAAGGCGAACGTTCATTGTTCGCTTCTTTTGTTCGTTCATTACAATGCTTATTCAGTGCAATCGACAACGCGTTCTATCGATAACATTTTCATAAATGCCGATCGTTTAATACAGTATATTTTGAATTAATTCAAATGGCTAAAGACGGGATTTCTAAGAAGCGGTTCTATTGGGGTAAAGAATATGCGGATCTTCCCACGCTCGACCTTACTCTGGTACAGCGGGAATCGTACCAGTGGTTTTTGGAGCAGGGCATCAAAGATCTGTTAAGTGAAGTATCCCCGATCCGTGACTTTACTGGCAAAAATTGGGAGCTTTCGTTTGGCGATTATTACTTTGGCCGACCCCGACTTACCCCTCAAGTAGCGTTAGATAAAGGACTAACCTACGATATGCCGCTTAAAGTAAGCGCGTCTCTTGTCAATAAGCAAACCGGTCATCATGTAACCCAAGAAGTATTTTTGGGGGACATCCCAGCGATGACGATCAACGGCACATTTATCATAAATGGGATTGAACGATGTGTTGTCAATCAGCTTGTTCGATCGCCGGGTATTTACTTTACCGGATCAATAGATGCCACAACGGGTAAAACGCTCTATAGTGCTGAAATCCGTCCGATGCACGGCAGCTGGCTTGAGTTTATCATCACCAGAAATGACGTCATCATGGTGAGGATTGACCGCAGGCGAAAGTTTGTCGCAAGCACATTCCTGCGCGCCATTGGACTTGCGACAAATGAGGAGATTCTGGAAACATTTACCGATGTAGAGAAAAACCCGGACCATCGCTACATAGAAGCTACGATTGCCAAAGACCCGACTAAAAATCAAGCGGAGGCAGTTCTCGAACTCTACCGCAAGCTTCGACCCGGGGAACCCATTGTCCTTGATAACGCGCAGGAGCTTTTGAGGACGATGTTTTTTGATTACCGCCGCTACTCGCTTGAACGCGTGGGGAGATACAAAATGAATAAAAAATTGGAGATTGCTGTGCCAAATGATAAAGAACACTGGGTGTTGACTCCGGATGATATCGTCGGAAGCATTCGGAAGCTTATTGAACTTGCCAATGGCAAAGATGATCCCGATGATATCGATCATCTTGGGAACCGCCGCGTCAGACGGGTTGGTGAGCTTGTTGCCACAAACGCATTCCGAGTGGGACTTTTGCGGCTTGAGCGGTCGGTTAGAGAAAAAATGAGTCTCGCAGGTCCCATGGCAGAGGATCTTACACCCATGCAACTTGTCAACGCAAGGCCGATTATTGCTTCCATCAACGACTTTTTCCGCACGAGTCAACTTTCTACGATTCTGGATCAAACCAATCCGCTTGCCGAAGTGGACAACTTGCGGCGGTTAACCGTTATGGGTGTCGGTGGCATTTCCAGGGAGCGCGCAAGCTTTTCCATTCGCGATATCAACGCGTCGCAGTATGGGCGCATCTGTCCCGTCAGATCACCGGAAGGGCCAAATATCGGACTGGTGACCTACATGTCGCTTTACGCCCGAGTAAACGAATACGGCTTTTTGGAAACGCCGTACCGGAAAGTAGAAAAAATTACCAAAGGCGGTAAAACGACCGTTCGGATAACGAATGAAATTGTCTATCTGGATGCAGGTGATGAACAGTATCACTATATTACACACGCGGGGATTGCTATCGACAATGAAGGCGTTATTACTCAAGAACGCGTTCCAGTCCGGTATAAGGGGGAATTTTTGGAGACAGATGCGCACTTCGTCGAGTATGTTGACGTGGTGCCACGGCAAGTGGTAGGCGTGCCTGCTTCACTTATTCCGTTTTTGGCTCACGATGAAGCAAACCGTGCGCTGATGGGAACTCACATGCAGTGTCAAGCTGTTCCGTTGGTTAACCCTCAATCGCCGATTGTGGGGACCGGAATGGAAGGGGTGGTATCTGCCACTATGGGGCGCGTCATCAGAGCGAACAACGATGGCGTCGTCACATTTGCCGATGGATCAACGGTCGTATTTGAATCTAACGATGGACAAAAAGAAACGTTTGCGGTTGCCAAGTTCACGAGATCAGCCCAGTCCACGTGCTATAACCAGCGCGTCATGGTCAAAGCCGGCGATAGGGTGAAAAAAGGAGACGTCCTCATCGAAGGGCCGGCAAGCGATGGTGGAGAACTTGCCCTGGGAGCAAATTTGACGATCGCGTACATGAGTTTTGACGGGTTGGGCTATGAGGATGCCATTGTTATTTCCGACCGTCTGGTTAAAGAAGACGTATTGACGTCGATTCACATAGAAGAATACGAAGCGAGCGTTGTAGACACCAAGCTGGGGCCGGAGGAAACCACGCGCGATATTCCCAACGTTGGTGAAGAGGCGCTTCGCAATCTGGACGAAAACGGCATCATCGTCGTCGGCGCAGAAGTATCGCCAAATGACATTTTGGTTGGCAAAATTGCGCCGAAAGGCGAAACAGAACTAACCGCAGAAGAGCGCCTGCTCCGCGCAATTTTCGGTGAAAAAGCCAGAGAAGTGCGTGACACAAGCCTACGCGTCCCCCACGGAGAACGCGGGACGGTTATTGATGTAAAAATTTTAGATAAAGAACTCGGTGACGAACTGGAGCCCGGAACCAACAAAAAAATCATTGTAAAGGTAGCCCAGATGAGAAAGGTCGTCGTTGGGGATAAACTCGCTGGCCGACACGGAAACAAAGGCGTCATTTCAAAGGTGGTCCCCCAAAGCGACATGCCGTATCTAGCCGACGGGACGATCGTCGACATTATTATTTCGCCGCTTTCAGTGTTATCTCGTATGAATCTGGGGCAGCTTCTTGAGGCGCACCTTGGGTTTGCCGCATCAAAATTCAACGTCAATGTGGCGTTGCCGGTTTTCGAAAGCGTATCCGAAGACAGAATCACCGATATGCTTCGCCGGGCGCACTTGCCAGTATCGGGTAAAAGCACGCTCTATGACGGCAGGACTGGTGAGGCATACCCCGAGCTCGTGGTCGTTGGCGTTGGGTACATCATGAAGCTTATCCACATGGTGGAAGATAAAACCCACGCAAGAAGCACTGGCCCCTATTCACTCGTTACCCAGCAGCCCCTCGGCGGCAAAGCCCAGATGGGTGGCCAACGACTGGGAGAAATGGAAGTCTGGGCGCTTGAAGCTCATAGGGCGGCGCACATTCTCCAGGAGATGTTGACCATTAAATCGGACGATGTTGTGGGTCGCGCTAAGGCTTTTGAAGCAATCGTGAAAGGCACCGATATTCCCGAATCGACAATTCCCGAATCATTTAAGGTATTGGTAAAAGAGCTCCAGGCATTAGGATTAAGCGTTGTACCCACAGGAGTGGTGACGGCGAAGCCTCAAAGCGCCCAGATGGTGACGACGGCTGTGGATGAAGCGGTGAAAAAAGAAGCAGAAGAAATCGCGGTCGCAAGCGGGCAGCAAGAAGTGGTAGAAGAACCGGTGTCGCTACCTACCCATTCTGTACCGGAGGATGAAGCGGTGAATAAGGAGACAAACAATGGATAAAAAACAGAGTTTTGCCAATATTGTTGACTTTTCAGGATTAAAAGTCATGCTCGCCTCGCCGGAGGAAGTAAAATCTTGGTCGCACGGTGAAGTGACGAAGCCCGAAACGATAAACTATCGGACGCTTAAGCCAGAGAAAGACGGACTGTTTGACGAACGGATCTTTGGTCCGACCAAAGATTGGGAATGTTACTGCGGTAAATACAAACGCATTCGGTACAGGGGCATTGTGTGCGATAAGTGCGGCGTAGAGGTAACTCAAAGCAAAGTCCGGCGCGAACGGATGGGTCACATCGCGCTTGTAACTCCTGTTGCTCACGTGTGGTTTTTTAAGGGAGCGCCCAGCAAATTATCACTCCTTTTAGACATAAGCCCCAGAGCGCTTGAGGAAGTGATCTACTTTGCGCAATATTTGGTTACGATGGTCGATGAAGATAAGAAAAAAGAAGTACTTGGTTTACTTGTTAACCAGGGGAAGCTTCGCATGGATGAGGTAGATAACCGGCTCAAAGAGCAAAAGGAAGAAAAACGCAAAGCGTTTGTGCGAGAAAAGGGAGAGTTGAAAGAAAAAGTGACGGGCAGTGAAGCGAGGGATCTGGCTGTGTCGGAGATTACGCTGAAAGAACGCCAGGAACTTGCGGCACTTGAAGCCGACGCACAAAAAGAAAAGGATAAAATTAAAGAAATCATTGATTCACTCCTTTCTATCGTAAAGGCTATTCGGCCGCTCCACACATTAACAGAGGACGAATTTTTGCGGCTTTTGGAATACGATGCGGCGTCTTGTTTTCAGGTTGGGATGGGTGCTGAAGCGATTCTTGAAGTTATCAAGCGACTGGACCTTGATAAACTTGCAGCAGAACTTCGCGAGGAGATCCAAAACACGTCGGGTCAGCGCCATATCAAGGCGACCAAGCGGCTTCGCGTCGTCGATGGTATGCGCAAAGCAGGAGTCAACCCTGCATGGGTAATTGTAAAAATACTTCCGGTTATTCCTCCTGATTTGCGGCCCATGGTGCAGCTTACCGGTGGCAGATTTGCAACAAGCGACTTAAATGATCTGTATCGCCGCGTCATCAATCGCAACAACAGGCTTCGACACCTCATGGACTTGGGCGCACCGGAGATCATTTTGCGCAATGAGAAACGCATGCTTCAGGAGGCAGTTGATTCACTTATTGACGTGACCCAGCGGCCAAGCTCGCGCGCGGTTATCGCTCCGCTTCGGTCACTCTCTGATATGCTTCGCGGCAAACAAGGGAGGTTCCGTCAGAATCTTTTGGGGAAGCGCGTGGATTACTCCGGCCGGTCGGTAATCGTCGTGGGGCCGGAACTAAATCTTACCCAGTGCGGATTGCCGAAAGAAATGGCACTCGAGATGTTTAAGCCGTTTGTGTTGCGTGAGCTTATTGTCCGCGGTATTGCGCCGAATGTCAAAAATGCCAAAAATGTTCTGGAACGCCGGACGCCGGAAGTC
Source organism: uncultured Gammaproteobacteria bacterium (assembly GCA_964596355.1). Classification (GTDB taxonomy): domain Bacteria; phylum Patescibacteriota; class Microgenomatia; order UBA10105; family UBA927; genus CAZQTD01. The sequence goes on along the minus strand of CAZQTD010000006.1, from coordinate 8,593 downwards.
TTTGACATCCTTGAAGAAATCACGAAGAATCATCCGGTTTTACTTAACCGCGCGCCGACACTCCATAAACTCGGCATCCAGGCGTTTTACCCGATTCTCATTGAAGGGTCGGCGATCCGTATTCATCCGTGCGTGTGTGCCGGATATAATGCCGATTTTGACGGAGATCAGATGGCGGTGCACATCCCGCTTTCCGGCGAAAGCCAGCATGAAGCGATTCACCTTATGCTTCCGACGCACAACTTACTTAAGCCCGCTGACGGGTCGCCGATTACTGTGCCAAACAAAGAAATGATCTTGGGGTGTTACTATCTGACGAGTATCGATGCGACAAAAAAAACACGTACTGAAGATGAGATGCAGTCATTTAGTGACAGCCAAGACGCGATATTTGCATATCAATCGGAGAAGGTAGGGCTTAGAGATCCAATCCGGTTCCGTCAGGGAACTCATTGGATCGTCACCACAGTGGGGAAAATTCTGTTTAACGAAATTCTTCCCGAAGAGCTTCGATTCATTAACACACCGGTGAAGGCTGCGACAATTAAATCAATTATCACCAAAGCGCTTGTCCTGTATGGTAAAGAAGAAGTCGCAGCACTCATAGATGCTATTAAAAACGTCGGCTTTTGGGGAGCAACTCTCTGTGGTGGACTGTCTGTGTCGGTATTTGACTGCGAAATGGTTCCGGATAAGCAAGAAATTATTCGTGAGGCGGAAAAGAAAATTAAAGAAGTAGACCAAAATTTTCAGATGGGAGTTATTACACTTGAGGAAAAGAAGCGGCTTTGCAACGAAATCTGGATAGAAGTCACTGAGCGCGTTGCTGACATCACGTGGCAAAAAATGGCTCCGAACAATCCGGTAAAAATGATCATTGATTCGGGTGGTGCGCGCGCATCCAAAGATCAACTCAAGCAGCTTTCTGCTATTAAAGGACTCGTGGTAGATCCGCTGGGCAAAATCGTTGAGCTGCCGACGAAAAGCAATTACCGCGAGGGGCTTTCCATTTTTGAGTACGTGACCAGCACGCGCGGTTCGCGTAAAGGCCTTACCGATTCGGCGCTGAAAACCGCAGATGCAGGATATCTGACACGACGACTCGTGGACGTATCGCATGACATGATCATTCGGCTTGATGATTGCGGCTCGACCGAAGGATGGGAGATTACGCGCAAAGAAGAACGCCAAGCGCCGTTTGCCGCCCGCGCGGTAGGAAGGATCGCCGCTTCGGACATTATGGCTCCCGGAAGCAAAAAAGTGCTTATCCGAAAGGGCGAAGAAATAACCGAAGGAAAAGCCAAGCTTCTCGATGAACATTCCGTTGAATCGATTATTGTACGGTCTCCTATTACGTGCCAAGCGCCGGTGGGGTTGTGCGCGTTGTGTTACGGCAGAGATTTTGCGACGAATGCACCGGTGCAATTAGGGACGCCGGTGGGTGTTATTGCCGCCCAGTCGATTGGCGAGCCCGGCACACAGCTGACGATGCGCGTTCGCCACGCCGGCGGCATCGTGGGACTCGACGTCACCCAAGGGCTTCCTAGGGTAGAAGAACTATTTGAAGCGCGAACACCCAGGATTCTTTCGCCGATCAGCGAAATTGCCGGTAAAGCCGAAGTTGTTGAAACAGACGCAGGGTATAAGGTCCGTATTCGTAATACTGCGATTAAACCACCTGAAGAGCGCGAATACATTATTCCGCTGACGAGCGAACTTAAAGTAGGTGACGGAGATCTGGTGGGCGCGGGCGATCAACTGGCAAGCGGGTATCTGGACCTCAAAGAAGTTCTCTTGGTCCGTGGTTTAAGAGGGGCGCAAAAGTATCTGATTACCGAAATCCAGCGAGTCTATGAATCGCAGGGTATCACCATTCATGACAAACACTTTGAAGTCATCGTCCGCAAAATGAGCGACAAAGTCCGCATCGATTCCTCTGGGGACACGACGCTTCTACCGGGAGAACTTGTCGACAGGACGCGCTTTCAGGAAGAAAACGCAAAAGTGCTCGCTAGCGGAGGGGAACCGGCGACCGCTCAAATTATCATGCTTGGCATTACTCGCGCGTCGCTTTTTACCGAATCGTGGCTTTCGGCGGCGTCATTTCAAGAGACGACCAATGTACTGACCGATGCAGCACTTGCTGGTAAGGAAGACAAGTTGCTGGGGCTCAAAGAAAACGTTATAATCGGACGTCTCATACCGGTTTCGCCGGAGCGAGCCAAAATTCAAAGCTCATATGCCGACAGTTAACCAACTCATTCGACGCGGTCGAAGAAGTAAGGCCAAAAAAATTAAGGCCACAGCGTTGCGGAAGTTTTTTAATGCAAAAGACCGCACAATAAAACAATTACCCGCTCCCTTTAAGCGGGGTGTGGTCACGCTTGTCAAAACCATGACACCCAAAAAGCCCAACTCCGCGCTTCGGAAAGTCGCGCGCGTCCGATTAAGCAATAAACAGGAAGTAACCGCCTATATACCCGGTATCGGCCACGAACTTACCGAGCATGCGATCGTTCTTGTGCGCGGCGGACGCGTGCCGGATTTACCGGGAGTGAAGTATCATATTGTCCGCGGCAAATATGATGCAAGCGGAGTTGTCAGCCGGAAACAGGGCAGGAGTCGGTATGGCACGAAAGCCGCAGCAGCTGGTCCTGCCGTTGCCGCTGCAAGTTAACGACCGCGTGATATGTGTTGAAGTATGAGATCCAAACGCGTCAATAAACCATTGTCCACCCCGGACCCCGTCTATGGCAATCGACTGTTGACGAGGTTTATTAACCGCGTGATGCAGCGGGGCAAAAAACGCACGGCAGAAAATCTGGTCTACCGCGCCCTTTCGATCATTAAAGAAAAAGGCGAAGATCCGATCACCGTGTTAGAAACAGCGATTAATAACGTGGGTCCTAAAATGGAAGTTAAATCCCGCAGGGTCGGCGGCGCGTCATACCAGGTGCCTATGGAAGTGCGCGGCGACAGGCGCGTAGCGCTTGCAATCCGCTGGATCGTGCAATTTGCCAACAAACGGTCAAACCGCGACTTCAAATCATTTGCTGATAAACTCGCAGTAGAACTTCTGGATGCGTCTAAAAATCAAGGAGAAGCCATCAAGCGCCGTGACACGGTCCACCGCATGGCAGACGCCAACCGCGCATTCGCCCATTTTAAGTGGTAAAAGATCATTTCATCGCCTGCGCGACAGAGGACGCCCACGTGGTGATTTTCTCCGTATTTCCGGTTTGATCTGAATAAAACTTATCGACCTTGAGAGACGGGACGACCAGTTTGCCTTTCATGGTTTTAACAAGTTGTTCCAGATGGTCTACCGCGCCGCAGAAATGCTTGTACGATGAGTCGCCCAATCCAAAGACGGCAAACGGTTTGTTTTCATAGGTCATTGTCTTGAGCTTTTCTATAAGAGGCAGATAGTCTTCATGCGGCATGCCCTCGTGGCCTTCGAAGTCCCAGCTGGGAGATCCCAGTATAATGCCTTGGGGTGAGGAAAAGTCTTCAGGGGTTGTGTCGCGGGCTTCCTTCATGGTAACAGCGTGTCCCTGCGTGGTAAGGATGTCCCTAATGGTTTGCGCGGTAGTCATGGTGCTACCGGAATTCGTCGCGTAGACAAGCAAGATGTTCATACAGTCCTCCCATGGAAATTGTAGCGTGTGATGAATTACAATATCAAGTATGAATAAACGGGTGAGCGATCACTTTCGATCTGTGGACCGCGTGCTCTATAGGGCGTTAACCAGAGTTAAACATCGCGATGACCTGACGCCGAGAAGAACCGATGATTATTTTTCCGATCTGTGCGAGGCAATTATTAATCAGCAGCTTTCCGATAAAGCCGCAGCGACGATATTTGGCAGATTTACCAGACTTTTCCCCAAAGGCGTCGTGACGCCTCAAGCGCTCCTGACGATTCCTGATGAAAAGATCCGTACGGTTGGTACATCATGGAGCAAGGTGAAATACCTTAAATCACTTGCGCAAAGCGTCGTTGATAAGCAGATAGAATTGCCAATGCTCGATGCGCTTGAAGATCATAAAGTGATTGAGAAACTTACAACGCTCAAGGGTATCGGTCCGTGGACCGCAGAGATGTTTCTTATGTTTAGTTTGGGCCGTGAGGATGTATTTTCTTTCGGCGATTTGGGGTTGAGAAAAGCGATTAGAAAACTCTATAACTTCAAAAAAGACCCTTCAACAAACGAGCTTATGAAGTTGACGAAAAAGTGGTCGCCCTACCGCACGTACGCCGCGCGGATTCTTTGGAGGAGTCTGGAATAGATGGATCGAATAAAGACGCACTGTGTTTCCGGTGCCAGAAAAAAATATGCGTCGTATCGCTGACGTGATTTTTGTGGCGGTGACGCGTGTGAATCTATTTCGTGTTATCGATGAGTTCTACGGTTCCGCTGCCGCTCCACTTCTTTAGTGCATTGCCGGCATCGTCGACCCAGACGAACGTGTTCTCGCGCGTGACGGTATACCTTTGCTTCAGTTCAGCTTCCGTATCATAATTGGTTTTAAACAGCACAACGTCTTTGGGGATTCCGTTCACACTGCCCATAATGTCTTCCTCCGCAGCCTTGGAGTCAGGGGACCACGCGGCATAAAAAAAGTACACGCGCTTTTTGCCCACTGCCGCATCAAATGCGGCTTTTGTATAGGGTACATATCGGGATACGTGATTCAGCCTCGCATCGTTTGTACTCCTGATTTCGTTATTCTTTGTGACCGCATCTTGAGCATTTTTCATTGAACGCTTTGCATTGTTCTGCGATAAACGGAGGTACGCCGCGCCGCCGCCCACGAGTACGACGAGTGCAACAATGGTCAAAGTTTTCGTGTTCACAGGATCTCCATGATATATCGTATCACATACATACTCTACTAGGGAATTGTGCAAGAAGTACAGATTGCCAATACTCACGGCCTCCCGTACAATTAACGTACGCATGCAGCTTAATTGGATTGACTGGGTTATCATAGTACTTCTTATCTATCACGCGCACCAGGGGTGGGAAGCAGGGGTATTTTACCTCCTATCCAACTTCGTTTCGTTTTTTGGCGCACTATGGTTGGCCTTATCACTTCATAGACCCGCGGGGGACTTTCTCGCAGAAAAATTCGGTATTCCCGAAGTATGGAAGCTCGTCATCGGCTACATCATCGTAGGACTCCTTGCGCACTTTATTATCTCTGACATGTTCGGCGTACTTCTGCGTACATTTCCCAAAAAACTCATTGGCTCAAAAATAAGTAGCTGGCTTGGAGCGGTTCTTTCTGCAATCAATGGATGTATCATCATTGCATTTTTCCTCCTTGTTATCCTTATTCTGCCATTACGAGGGACAATCAAGCGTGATATCCGGGCGTCGGTCATTGCGCGGTATTTTGTCGAGCTTGCAGAAGCGTACGGCGGGCCGGTAAAGTCTGCGGTAGAAGAGGTGCGCACCGAGGCAATAAAATTTTTTACCATTGCGCCAAAGTCTCGCGAACGCATTATCTTGGACGTTGCGCCCAAAGCGTCAGATTTGCACGTCGATGCCGCGATGGAGGCGCAAATGGTCAACCTCGTAAATTACGAGCGGGGAAGACTTGGTCTTTCGCCGCTTACCGCGGATGGTGCAATCACAGAGATTGCCCGATCCCACAGCCGCGATATGTTTATTCGGCGGTATTTTAGTCACGTGAGCCCTGATGGTTATGATGTAGCAGATCGATTTCGGGCCGCGAATATCGCCTACGGCATGGCTGGAGAAAATTTGGCCTATGCGCCGGATGTGGAAACGGCCCACGAGGGACTTATGAACAGCGCAGAACACAAAGCAAACATTCTGGAGCCGCGCTTTACGCGCATCGGCATTGGCGTCATACGTACAGATAGCTACGGAATTATGTTCACGCAGAACTTTTCGGACTAATTGGAATTATGCCTGCCCCCTAAACAGCTCTCTTCGCGAGTGCGAGGCTGTAAGCCTCCAGTGCGAAGTAAGCTTACTTTGGGGTTAACCCAAAATTTTGCTGATTGAGAAAGAGTGTATCATTTGTTTTTTGCTCCAGGAGGAGAAATGCAGTATGCTTCAAACCAATGAAACTCCTTTTGACTTCTAACGGCATTCTAAATCCATCGATTGCTCGTGCGCTCGGCGAACTGTTGGGCAAACCGTTTGAGAAGTCCTCCGTCGCCTTCGTTCCCACCGCGGCAAACGTGGAGCGCGGAGACAAAACATTTGTAGTCAACGATATGTACAACCTCCTTAGACTCGGATTTCAATCGTTTGACATCATAGACATTTCAGCGGTATCCAAAACGCACTGGCTGCCGAGTTTTGAACAAGCAGATTTTCTGGTTTTCGGCGGAGAGAACGTGAGCCACCTGCTGAAGTGGCTGAAAAAATCCGGTGTACAAAAAGAACTTCCCGTCTTTTGTAAACAAGAATATATATGGGTATACGTGCAGGTCCTATTGCCGCAGCCAAGACCGTTTCTCTTTCTAAAGCATGCATATTGTATTATGAGGATAAGGGAAGATTTACAAATGAAAGAGGTTTGGGATTGGTGGATTTTGAAATCTGGCCGCACCTACATTCATCGGATTTTCCCAACGTCAGGCTTGATGTTCTAGAAAAAATCGCCTGCGAATATCCCACACCCTTCTACGCCCTCGACGACACCTCGGCGATCAAAGTGGATGGCGATAACGTGTCCGTCGTTTCTGAAGGAAAGTGGAAGAAGTTTAAAAGTGAGTTAATGGAATGGTATGAAAAAGGCATTGATTGTAATTGACGTGCAAAAGTATTGTTTAACGGACGAAACAAAGGTTGTCGTCAAGCGCATCCGCGAATTTTTTCGAACGAATTCTTCTCAATATGCAATGATATTTTTTACTGTCTTTCGAAACGATGCAAATTCGCCATTATGGAGAATTTCCGGATGGAAGGATTGCACGGGTTCTCCCAACACAGACGTGTGTGATGAAGTACAAGAGTTTATCAATGATAAAAATCTGTTCTACAAACACACGCTTTCGGCGGCAAAGACACAGGGAATTCATAAAGGCTTATGGAATATTACATTTCCGAAGTTCATCTCTGTGGTTTCGATTCCGATTGTTGCGTTTTAGCTACGGCGTATGATTTATTTGATCAGAGGATAAAGCCGTTAATCCTCGAGCGTCTTACGTGGTCTACGGCAAAAGAAAATCTTCACAGCGCGGCGATTCAGATGATCAAGCGGAATATCAGGTTTGTCAAAAGATTAAAAAATATATGTTAATTTCACGCACGACCGTGGCATGAATTAACATATTTCTCTCCAGAGTAGAAAATTGAATTATTGTGTGGCAAGGGTTTTGTTTATTTAAACTGGTATAATGGCAATGTATAAAAAAGCGGAAGATCACTTCTCCGGCGTTTGCGCAGCGCCTCGGCGCGTATTCGCACGGATAGGCGGTGGATGCGGGCGATGCGACGCTCATTTTTACCACTGGGCAGATTGCTCTTGATAAAAACGGAAACGTGCTTTATCCGGATAATCCGGCCAAGCAGACAGAGTGTATCTTCGAGTCATTGCAGAAGATTTTGAGTGAGGCAGGTGCAACGCTTAATGATGTAGTGAAAGCGACGATCTATGTGGCGGACATGGCAGATTTTCCCAAAATTTCTCCTGTACGTAACAAATACTTTAAGTCTTCCGAACCCGTCTCGACGCTTGTCGAGGTACGTAAGCTCGTCAAAGACGGTTGCCGTGTAGAGATAGAAGTCATTGCGGTAAAACAAAAATAATCTGGCTAAACTATTCTACCTTCCAGGTTGGATGGCTCCGTAACCCAAAATAGATTTGTCTATCCGTGCAATTACATTTTTAGACAAATTTATTTTGGGCGGAGGAGTTTGGGGAATTACCTGATATAATAAAGCCGTGATTATTACGAAATCCCAGCCGTATACAAAAGAAGAAATACAAAAACTTCAAGAACAGTTTGTCGTGTATATTAAAACGGTCGTAGATATTAAAAGAGAGATTTGTTCGGCAGGGTGCAATCGGCATTTTGACTCAGAACAAGTGCTTCTAGATAGCAATAGTAGACAATCAGATCTATGGGGTGGAGGTGTTGATCTGGAGACGAAAAGTATTGATTGTAGTTCGTTTATCAACATCAGACCCGCGGACGGGAATACCAGTAGTGAGATTCAAGACCCACAGATCCGGAAGCAGTTTGAACGATTGATGAGATATTTTTTTGCTGCTGTATTATGAGAAATAAACGTGCGTTAGCGTCACTTGCTATGGATTTGCACCGTGCAGCAATAGGGTATCATCGAGGCTCTGAACACATGGCAAAACGTTTTTTTGTGGAGGCAATGAAGCGAAAAAAAGAAATTGATGTCATGCGTATAAAGCCGTATGTACGTCAATTACTTCTACACCTTGATTCGTTTGGATCGTCACGGGAATATGCGGAAGACTTGTTAACCTACAGTATTCTCTTTCGAAATGCCGCGACATCAATGCGTTAACGGAGATTGCAAGTGACCCATACCCCGTATAGTGCGAGTGTTGTCTGAGATAATTACTTGAATCA
>CAZQTD010000005.1:0-63114 GCA_964596355.1 uncultured Gammaproteobacteria bacterium | reverse complement strand
GGTCGCTTCTTTGTGCGATACCGGTTATGTAAACTAAATTGCTGATACTTTAAGAAGTGATTGTCAACAACTCGCCGTCAGTAGTCTGTAGCAGTCAACAACCATTTGCCTTTTGTCATCAATTTTTTCATAATGGATTGTCTGGCAGAAGATACGGAACCAACTCAAGATGGTCAAAGCAACCGAGAGAATACATCAGGCCAGCTCTTCTGGAAGGATGCGGCTACAGCAACACGCTCCTCGCGAAACGAAAATCCCCAAAACATTGAGGATGTCGCAAAAGTTGACTCAAATTTGGGGATAATCTGTGTATGCGACGGAATGCTGGAGCAGGGCCAACGGGCTGCGTGGATTGCCGCCAAGCACATAGTAGACATGGGTTATCACTGTCGTAATGCCCCGAACCTCACGCGCGATACCATCACCAATATTGCTCAATGGATGTGGCAAGTAGCAGAACGCTCAATTGAGGAAATTGCGCAAACCGGCGACACAACAGCAACCGCCGTCCTCTTTTACGAAGAAAACGGGGTAAGGTACGCAGCTATTGTTCACACAGGTGATTCCCGAGCGTACGTGGTGAAAAGAGACGGAGCGATAGTACAGCTTACGACAGACGAAAATAACGTCTTGCAATTTTTCCGCATGCAACCGGAAGCGCTGACGTTTATAAATACCGTACTAGACAGTGCTCAAGGGAGACACGATGTTGAAGCGCGTCAGGAAGAATATGCCAGAGATATCGCACCGATACTCCAACGACGCTACGAGGAGCTGCGTCCTGACCCGAACGGAGACACCGGACCCTTGGATACTCTTGATGAATTTCGACGCCTCCAAAACGCGCTCGATGAGTGCGGGGTTGACTCATTTGATAAGATAAAGCTTACGTGGTTTTGGGGCCGTCGCCATGAAACATACGGCATTCACGAGGATCCACAGATTATCTTTTATGCGCTCGAGAAAGACGATGTTGCAGTTATTCTCACGACAGACGGTGTGCATGACAACCTTAGCAACTCGGAAATCCAAGCGATTATTTCTTCTCATATATCACAAGAGGCCTTTTCTCAATCGCTCGCCCAAGCGCTTATTGACGCTGCCTACAAGGAGAGTGTGGCGGGCGCCTTGGGCATGACGCGTTCTAAGCCCGACGATATAACCGCAGTCGTGGTGCAACTATAATAATGCTAATGACACAAATCCCATGCCGCCCCCGAGGAGTCCCCCGCCGATGACGTCGGAAAGCCAGTGGTGGCCCAGGTAGATCTTACTGATTGAGACAAGTCCTCCGTAGAGTCCCAGCCCCAGAATTACCCACAATCTTTTTCTCATTGTTCCATTGCTCCATTGTTTCATTGCTAAAAAAAACAGTACGATACCAAGAAACACTGCCCGCGCGGCGTGGCCGGAAGGGTAGCTAAACGTTTCCACCACATGATATTTCGGGAAGACGGTTGTCGGATTTTTGATCATGAAAAACGGCGGCGCGGGCTGGTCAACGACGGTTTTGCCATAGATCTCTCCAAGCGCCAATAGTCCAAACGCAATAAGGAGCGCAATCGGCCGCGCGAAACACCGGAGTCGTTGGAAGGGCGCGAGCCGTCCGCTGAACGCACCGGACGCAAGCAACCCCTGCATAGCTAACACCCCTGCAAGCGACAGCACGGCAAAAATGGAAACCGCCGGACTTACCAGCACCGTCGATCCTTCCATGATCTCCCCGATGAGCCGTGCGGTACGAAGCCGCGGGGACGTGTCAATGCGCTCCTGCAGCTTGACAGTAAATGCGAAATCAACCGCGTCCATCGCCCCGCTTCTGACGAATCGGCTGAATCCGTAAAAAGAAAGAAGAAACAATGCGGCAAGAATAACCAGGGTGGATCGTTGCTTCATCTTTTTAGATAATGCCGCCCTCCGGCCCATTCGAAAAATTCAGGGCAAGCAGGCTCATCGTAAACACTTGTTCATAATTGTATAGAGAATGATCCCGCAGGACACCATCACATTTAATGATTTATTGATCCCCCACATCGGAAGCTCGACGATGGCATCCGCCATATCAAGCACTTCTTTTGAAACGCCGTTCGTTTCGTTACCCACGACGATCGCCATGGGAAACTCGTATCGCGCTTCATAAAAGGGCTTGCTTCTTTTATCTTGTTCGACCGCAACAATTTGGCACTTATCATTTGACATTCTGCATTTCTCGACCGCGGCTTTTGCTGTCGCGGCATATTCCCAATCAACCCACTGCCACGTGTTAATCGAGGCTTTTTTGATCCTGCTGTTGGGGGGCGTAAGGGTGCCGCCGCACAGGATGACCTTTTCCGCGGCCACGGCATCTGCCAAGCGAAAAATTGATCCCACGTTATAAGTATCAAGTACGTTGTCAAGGATAATCGTAATCGGATGTTTTTTGACGGCTTTGGCCGCCGCCGGATCAACCGGCGTGGTACGAAGCTCCCTCGCGTTCAACTTGAGCATGAAGCCATTATATCAAGAATGGCGCCTAGCGTGCTTCCATTGACGCGCGACATAAGCCTCAAGCGCCATTGCCGCGTAACCGACGGCAAGGCCGATAAGAGAGCCCGCAACCACGTCTGACGGGTAATGGACGCCCAGATAAATGCGGGATAATGAAATCAGTGTTGCCAGCGCGCCAAACAACCACCGAAACCGCGGCTCTTCGCGCATGAGGAGCGCGGCGAACGCCCACGCAATCGCCGCGTGAGATGACGGGAATGAGTAGCTCGACGGAGAGGGGCACACAAGCACAGTCCCATCAAGCACCAGCGGCCGAGCTCTCCCAAACCATGACTTAAGAAGTACGGAGGAGAAAAGCCAGCTTGCCCCGCCTGCGACAAAGCATGGCAGAATAAACCAATGATCCTTTCGTTCCTCGCGAAATACGACAATGGCAATAAGGATAATCCAGATAAGTGCGTTGCCTCCGACAAATGAAAGAAACAGCGCAATGCGGTCCGCAAGTGCCGAATGCGGCAGATGATTGATATACAAAAACACCTGATGATCTAGATACCAAAGCGTTTCCATCGATTACGGCTTTTCTGTCGGTGTGGACGTACTTGTTCCCGCGGGTGTCGGCGTGGGGGTCGCTGTCGCTTTGGAAACGGCTGTTGGAGTTGGCGAAGATGCGCGTGTCGGTTTTGCGGTTGGTTCAGTTGTGTCTGAAGGCGCAGGCGTCAAGGAAATGGCAGGAATAGGAGTCGGAGAAATAAAAATAATTTTTATCGCATTGTCCTCCGGTATGGGAGAAAGAATTTTTTTGCCGGAAACAAGAACCCCCACGACGATAGCAACGAGCACCATAATACCGACGATGAACGTAATGGCGGCAAGGGTCCGTCTGCGATCATCCATATTCTAAGTATATCGCTACGTAGCAAGACCGGCAAGGCCGAGTGCGCAGAAAAAACAACTGTTCTTCGCAACCAAAAACATTCGTGCTGCTATTTGATATCTTCCTTCTTCCACGCGGCGAAGGTGCAGTTGGGGTAATTGCTGCAGCCGTAAAATGTCTTGCCTCGGCGGCTCTTTTTGATGACGATATCGCTTCCGCACTTTGGACACGCCATATCTATTTTTTCCGCATACGGACGCGTATATTTGCATACCGGAAATGTACTGCACGCGACAAACTTGCCGTAGCGCCCAAGCCGGATGACCAGCGAATTGCCGCAGTCAGGGCACTTCTCCCCTGTTTCTTCTACCGGTGATTTTACTTTTTCTGCATTCTCGTAGGTAGTAGATACATCGTTGGCAAACGGCTGATAGAATTCGTTGATGACCGGCACCCAGTCTTTTTCTCCGTTTGCTATCTCATCAAGTTCTTCCTCAAGCTTGGCAGTAAAGGGTAAATCCATAATCTCCGGAAAATACTGGACCAGAAAGTCGGTAACGGCGTTCCCTAAATCCGTGGGAATGAGCTTTTTGTCCTCTTTGGTAACGTACTGGCGCTCTTGGATGGTAGAAATAATCGGCGCGTAGGTGCTTGGACGACCGATATCCTTTTCCTCCAGTGTTTTGACGAGACTCGCCTCGGTGTACCGTGGCGGCGGATTCGTAGCGTGCTGTTCGGATTTGACATCAACAAGTTCCAGTGTCTGACCCACTGCGACATGGGGAATAACCACTTCATCACTGTCTTTGCCCATAATGTTCAGAAATCCATCAAACGTGACAACTGACCCCTGCGCCTCAAAGCGATAGTCATTGGCGCTTGTGATGACAACCGTGGTGGCGTCAAACGTCGCTTCGCGCGCTTGAGACGCAAGCGCGCGCTTCCAGATAAGCTCATAGAGCCGGTGGTGGTCGCGGTTAAGCTCCCCTGATCCATTCAGCCGGTCGCTTGTCACGCGTACGTCGGTAGGCCGGATTGCCTCATGGGCTTCCTGTGCGACTTTGGATTTCGTTTGATACCTGCGGGCTTTCACGGGCACATAGTCCTTTCCAAATTGTTCCACGATATAGCTTCGCGCTTCGCTCACAAATTTCTCTGCCAGATTCACGCTGTCCGTGCGGTGATACGTAATGAGCCCTTCCTCATAGAGTTTCTGCGCAATCTGCATCGTCCGTTTGGCAGAAAAGTATAAGCGTCTGCCAGCATCCTGCTGAAGCGTACTGGTTGTGTATGGAGCGGGAGGATAGCGCTTCACCTCTTTTTTCTCAACAGCGGATACGGTAAACGGCGCTTTCAGGTCATGAATGATGGATGCCGCAACTTCGGGTGTATCAATTGACGTTTTTTTAGTCGTGTATGTTCCGTCGAAGAGATCAAATGACAAGGTTTCTTCATACGGCACTTCGCCTTTGGCGACAAGTGACGCATTGATTTGAGGAGGCGGATGCTTGCCTTGTGCGGATTTTCCTTGAAATGTTGCTTTGATGGTCCAGTATTGGACGCTCGTAAAGCTCGCAATCTCCCGCTCGCGCTCGACAATAAGCCGGACAACAACCGACTGCACCCGTCCGGCAGAAAGCCACCGTTTGGAAAGCTTTTTCCAAAGAAGCGGCGAAAGATTATACCCCACCAGCCGGTCAAGGATCCGTCTGGCCTGCTGGGCATCGACAAGCTTGCGGTCAATAGGACGCGGATGATCAAGGGCATCGTTAATCGCAGATTCCGTAATTTCGTGAAAGACAATCCGTTGCATAGATGGTAGGCTTTGGACGTTTGACGTTTGATTCTGAAGCTTGATGTTAGACCGTTGATTTGAATTTAACGTCGCGCTTCTGCCGTCTAATCTCAAAATCTCCGCCACATGCCAGGCAATCGCTTCTCCCTCGCGGTCCGGATCGGTCGCAAGAATAATGGAATCAGCCTTGCCGGCTTTCTCTTTGAGCTTTTTAACATACGCAGCTTTTGCGCGCGGAATAACGTATTTGGGAGAAAAATGTTTCTCCACATCAACGCCGAGTTCTGCCTTTGGAAGATCTCGCACGTGACCCATAGTGGCCTCCACCGCATAGCTTCCTTTAAGAAACCGCATAAGCGTTCGGGCCTTGGTCGGTGATTCAACGATAATCAGCCGCATAATCCATATTCCTTTTCTCCATAATCTCGTATAGATCCTTTCATTTCAAGAACTGTTAGGGTAGCTGCCGCCTGCGCCATTGTCAAGCCTGAAGCGCGAACAATCTCGTCAATGTGCATGGAGCCACGAGTCAGACAGTCAAGAATTGCCTGCTCTTCTTTTGTGTCAGCTTTCAACGGCGTCCCCTTATGAAACAGGGTCTTGCAAGGATCAGCCGTTATGCCAAGTTCTTCGATGATATCATCTACGGACTCAACCAGCTTCGCGCCGTTTTTGAGAAGTTTCGCTGGCCCGCCGCTCAAAGGACTCGTGATGGGCCCGGGGACGGCAAATACCTCCCTGCCCTGTTCAGCGGCATTGCGTGCGGTAATAAGCGCGCCGCTGTCATCCGCGCCTTCAGTCACGACGACTCCCAGCGAAAGCCCGCTTATTATCCGGTTTCTTGCGGGAAACAAGCCTTTGTTGGGGCGCAACCCAAGCGGCATTTCAGAAACGATCGCGCCATGCCCCCCTTCCGCTATCTGGTGATACAGCGCGGTGTTGCTTGGCGGCGCGATGATGTCTATACCGCAGCCAAGGACAGCGATGGTTTTGCCTCCGGATTCAATCGCCGCCGTGTGCGCCGCCGCGTCCACTCCGTAGGCAAGACCGGATACGATCGTAAACCCGTACGAAACCAGGCCGGAAACCAAACGGTGCGTTACACGTTCACCATACAGAGTCATTTTACGCGTACCAACCACCGCAATCGTACGTTCAAGATTGATTGCTGTCTTGTTGTTGCGCCCTTTGACATACAAAAGAAACGGCGCGTCGGGAATCTGCTTAAGGAGCTTTGGATACTTAGAATCGTTGAGCGTCAAAACAGACACTCGCTCCTTTTCCAGCCGCGCGAGGTACTCTTCACGGTCATGCGTCTTTCGAAAGTCAATAAATTCGTTGATCAGCCGCTCCGGAAGTTTTATCGCGCGCAACGCATCCGCCGAAGCGTTCCACGCCTTTTTCGCGCTGCCAAAATAGTCTAATAGCAATCGAAACCGCACCGGCCCGATGCCCGGAAATACGCTAAACGCCACCCAGTAGGCCCCTTCGTCATCCATTACCACTAGACTAACACAAAATATCAAACGGATGTCATTCCCTATTTCCCAACTGCGACAGCGAGCCGCGGTATATATAATGAAACGATGGGTCAAATCAGAAATGTGCTGACATTATCTCCCAAACCACTCCTCTAAAATCTTTTTGGCTATCGGGGCGGCAACCGAGCTTCCTTCTCCCGCGCCTTCCACAAGAACGGTGACGGAGATTTCTGGGTCGCCGGTAATAAAGGCGTCGCCTTGTAATGCATCGTCCTTAGGCAATCCCGCCTTCTTTGACCCGCTGGCGGATTCGGCTTTCAACGGCGCAAAGGCGGTAAACCACGCGTGCGTACGGTTTTGGGGATCCCCAAATTCAGCGGTGCCGGTTTTACAGGCGACAGGAATGCGAACGCGCCGCTTCGCGGATGAGGTGCCTTCTAATTCGTCTCCGTTGCCCAATTGGTCTAATTTGGCGATTGAAAAATCAAAAAGCGGCCATCCCGTGCCTCCGGGCTCGCACGCCAAACGCATGCCCTCGGCAACAAGATCAGTTGAGGTCTGTTTCACGCCAAGGTCTTTGCACTGTGGATCACGGGGCTTGCCCGTCTGCACTCTGCGAATTGTGGGACGACAGAGTTTTCCGCCATTAGCAATCACATTCGTCCATGCATTGACCTGTAGCGGCGTTGCAAGCAAATATCCCTGACCGATACCTACATTGTACGTGTCTCCCAAGTACCACTCATCATGTCTTGCGTTTTTATCAAAAAGTGCAGAAAATCGTTCCTTTTTCCATTGAGGGTCAGGCATCAGCCCCCCTGATTCTCCAGCGAGTTCTATTCCCAGCGGTTTGCCAATACCAACCTTGCGCGCCCAAGAGACGATTTTCGTAATGCCCAGCCACTCTCCTATTTTGTAAAAAAAGATGTCATTACTGCGCTGAATCGCTTTTACAATATTGACACGACCTTCTGTTTTGCCATATTGGGTAAAATACCAGTTGGCAAAGCGAAAAGCTCCAACATTCAAAACACCCACATCCTCAACCGCAGTATCCACCGTCGCTACTCCCTCTTCAAGCGCGGCAAGCGCGGTGACAAGCTTAAACGTGCTTCCGGGCGGATACGTGCCGCCAATGGCACGGTTAAACAGCGGCTGATCCTGATTGGCAAGCAACGCTTCATAGTCTTCAGCGCGTATATTGCCGGCAAACGCCGAAAGGTCATAACTTGGACTGGAATACATCGCGAGAATCTCTCCGGTAGTGGGCTTACTGACAACCACTGCGCCCTTGGCTTCCGCCGGAAAACTCTCTGCCGCGACTTTCTGAAGCGCGATGTCCAAAGCAAGTGTGACGTCACTGCCGGCTCGTTCTTTATCGCGTCCCAGTGTTCGCAGAATTTCTCCCCGAGCATTCACTTCCACCAGCTCCCTGCCGTCTCTGCCGCGAAGCGTCTCTTCAAACACCGCCTCGCTGCCGGCGCGACCAACGCGATCGCCAAACCGGTAGTCGCGCAGACGAAAATAGTCGTCACGCAACTCTTTTGCCGTAATCTCTCCTGTGTACCCGATGAGGTGGCTCGCAATAGACGGATAAAGATACCTGCGCTGGTAATCAGCCTCCAGGAAGGTGCCGGCTGGCAATCCCTTCTCTACCATCGCATCTCCCTCTTCGCGCGAAATCGGCGTTACGCAATCAACGCGTGCGTTGTTTTCGCACGGTTTGAGGAGCCGGTAGTACGGCACATTTTCTACGAGCGGCTTGCCGGTGCGATCGCGAAGAATTCCCCGAGGCGCATGGCGGATAAGCTCGCGCGTTCTGTTGCCGTCGGCAAGCGCGCGGAAATGGTGCCCCTGAACAATCGTAAGGTCAAACAGCCGCCACAAGAGGATAAAAAAACAGATAAAAAGAATGGTAAAAAACATGAGCGCGCGGCCCGCCCCCAGCCACCATGAGTCGCCGCGCTCCCGCCCCAAGCGGTTTTTGGTCTTTTGCTCAATGACCACGCTATCGGCAAAGGCTTTTCCGAGCTTCATACGCCGCACGCCAACAATCCCCATGAATACGCCGCCCCCAAGACAACGTGGCCCACCGTATGATCCTTGCGTATTACGCGCGCCCACGCAACAAGGGGAACGATGAGAAGAACCGGCCAGAAGCGCCATCCAAAGATGCGGACAACCATTCCTGACGCAAGCGCGTTGGCGCTCGTGTGGCCCGATATTTTGGTCCAGTATTTCGTGATAATGAAAAAACCCGTTGTCCAGAGAAAAAAGAGAGCCAACGCCCCCAGAAGCCGCGGCTCAAACAGCCAAAAAAGCACCAGATCAAACGCAAGAAGGAAAAGCAAAATAAGGAGCGGCACCACGCGCTTCTTCCTTTCATGGATATCCCAATCGAGCCCCTTCGCCTGATGCGCCCAGATGCGAAGCGTCATGGGAGGGAAAATAATGACCGCAGCCCACAGCGCAATACGACCCGCCGCAATGCCCGCGTGCGCAGCATAGACAATAAACGCCATGGACAGCGTCAACGCAGGTTCAAAAACGCGAGAGATGATAGCGGCTGCGCGCAGTTGGCCGTTCATAGTTCATCGTTCATAATACTCCACATCCGTTTCTCGGTGAACCGTCAACCGCTCACCGTGAACACCTCATGTTTTTCTTGCTGCGACTTGGACCTTATGGAGAAGCTCCCTGTCGTCAAGGAGCTTGCCGCAGCCGCGCACGACGGCTGTCTGCGGGTCGTCGGTTATCCACACGGGCATCTTAATCTCGGTAGCTATCAGCTTGTCGATCCCGCGGATCATCGCGCCGCCGCCTGCCAGAACAATGCCGTGCTCCATGATGGAGCCTAAAAGTTCCGGCGGCGTTTCTTCGATCGTCTCTGAAATACTTTCGACGATCGAGTGGATAATGGGCGCAAGCGCTTCACGCACTTCTGCTTCATTGACGCGAATTGACTTGGGCAGACCCGTCTCTATATCGCGGCCGCGCACGACCGTCTGCCGATCGGATGAACCAAGCGGATACGCACTCCCTATAGCCATTTTCATTTCCTCCGCCGTCTGATCGCCGATAAGAAGCGAGTATTTGAGCCGCATAAAGCTCACAATGGCTTCATCCATTTCATCGCCGGCAATCCGGATGCTTTTATTTACGACGATGCCGCCCAGAGAAAGAACCGCTATTTCACTCGTGCCGCCGCCGATGTCGCAGATAAAACTGCCGGTGCTTTCGTGGATCGGAAGGTTCGCGCCGATTGCCGCGGCCATGGGTTCTTCAATAAGGTATGCCTCGCGCGCGCCGGCGATAATTGCCGCCTCCTGCACCGCGCGGCGCTCCACTTCCGTCACCCCGGAGGGGATCCCGACGACGACTTTGGGCCGCGGAATACTGGGGAGCATCGAATTTTTCGGCTGGCGGTGAATAAATTGGATGTAATGCTTCAGCATCGCCGATGCCGCGTCAAAATCCGCAATCACGCCGTCTTTGAGCGGGCGAAACGCTTCGATCGTCGCGGGCGTTTTACCGATCATCTGCTTGGCTTCGCGGCCTATGGCAACCGTTTGCTTGGTTTTCTTATGCCGTGCAAACGCCGACGGCTCGCGGATGATAATGCCTTTGCCGCGCACAAAAACGAGCGTGTTTGCCGTTCCCAAATCAATGCCCAAATCATGCGACAAAAGACCAAAGAAGGCGTTTAACATCGTTGCCTCATTCTATCACACGGTTGATTTTTCGTCCCAATGCCGTACAATGATTCTCATGAAAGCGCCATCACGGGAAGAAACCTCCCAACCATGGTCTGTCTTTACGCCTGCGTTTCCCAACGGCGTGCCGCCGCAAAGCGACCTTGAACGAATACTGCGCGATCCCATAGGAGAGCGACGGTTAACGAATGAAGCAATTTCACATGCACTCAGCCTATTCCCTGGAATGGACCCTGAAGATAGAGAAATGAATATGGAGCTCATTGGCAAAGCATATAAGCCTACGCTCTCCGAGAATCGCCGCAAATAAGTATGCTATACTTACCTTCATGAACGGTAGTCTGTGGCCCGAGCGCGTCATCCGGTGGGCGTTTTATTTGCTCTTTATCTTTGTTCCGTTGATTCTCACCCCGTGGAACTACGAACTGTTTGAGTATAACAAAATGATGCTCGTTTATGCGCTGACGGTGATTGTTGCGGCCGCGTGGGCGGTGCAAATGATCCAAAACCGCCACATTCGCATTGCCAAAACGCCGCTTGATATCCCCATCGCGCTATTTGTAGCGTCGCAACTTGTTAGCACGCTTTTTTCCATCGATCCGCACGTGTCGTGGAACGGCTACTACTCGCGGTTTAACGGCGGGATGTGGTCCATTATTTCATACGTCATTTTATATTACGCCCTTGTGTCGCACGCAACCGCAAACGGTTCTCGCATGCCGAAAGAGGAAAAAAAACCATCGCTTTCTCCTCTGTCCTCGATCATCCCTTTTCTGAACGTCGCTGTCGCCACAGCCGCAGTCGTTTCCCTCTACGGCGTAGCCGAACGGCTGGGAGTTGATAAACACCTCTGGGTCCAGGATGTGCAAAACCGCGTCTTTTCAAGCTTGGGTCAACCCAACTGGCTGGCGGCCTATCTGGCGGCGCTTGTGCCGATAGCCATGGCAATGGGTATCGCCAAGAGTGGGGATGGGAGATGGAGGATACATACGACATTCCTATCTTCAACTCTCTGCCTTCTATCTTCTGTCCTCTTTTTCCTCGTCCTTCTTTTTACTCGTTCGCGATCGGGGCTTGCGGGCATCTTTGTTGCCGATATCATATTTTGGGCGCTGTTTTTCATAACAACCGGCGTTAAAAACAGACGGTTCCTTTACACCGCAGGAATTCTGCATCTGGTGTTTGCCGCAATCGTATGCATAAACGGCACCAGTGTCAGTCAGATTGATCGCTACGCGACACTGTCCGGACTCCAATCCCTCATAACGAACAGGGCAAAACACGCACCGCCAGCTCAAACCAAGCCCGTGGGGCCGCTTCTGGAGGTCGGCGGCACCGAGTCAGGAACGATCAGAAAGTACGTCTGGCAGGCAGCTGTGACAGCATGGCGAAGCACAACCAAAACGTTTCTCATCGGCACCGGCACGGAAACGTTCGCATTTGCTTTTTACCGCTTTCGACCGGTTGGGCACAACCTGACAAGCGAATGGGATTTCTTGTATAACAAAGCGCACAACGAGTATCTTAATTATCTGGCGACGACGGGGGCCGTCGGGCTGGGAAGCTATGCGATTTTCATTCTGGCGTTCATCCTGTGGTTTATAAGAAAAGTTCTCGTTTCTGGTCATCCCATGCCTAATCAAGCGCAAAACGCTCCATCCCAACGAGGTCCGTTAGATCAATTACAAAGCAGAGTCATTGTCCTGGCTCTTTTTGCCGGCTGGCTGTCTATTCTGGTGACGAATTTCTTCGGCTTTTCGGTCGTTATTATCCAGCTATTCTTTTTTCTTTTTCCCGCCATGGCATTTGTTTTACGGCAGAAAACGAGTGAAACCGCTCCATGCATCACGCGCTCAATCCGGTTGCGGCATCCGGCTGTCCTCATTGGTGCAACCGCCGCATCGGCGTTCGTTCTTTTGACAGTAGTAACCCTGCGCTGGCGGGCAGATACGCTTTTTGCGTCAAGCTACCGGCTGGCTCGCAGCGACCTTTTTGCCCGCGCGCTGCCGCTTATTGAGCAGGCAATCCGATTTAATCCCGGTGAACCGCTGTATCACGACGAGGCCGCGGGCACCCTCGCGGCACTGGCTGCATCGCTTGCCAATGAAAAAAATGCAACAACTGCAGGAGAACTGGCCACGCGGAGCCTGCAGGAAAGCGACCGGGCCCTCACGATATCGCCAAAAAACGTCAACTTCTGGAAAACGCGGACAAAAATCTACTATACATTGGCTTCTGTTGATCCGTCGTTTAACAGCGCGGCAATCGGCGCGCTTGAGAAAGCAAAAGAACTATCACCCAACGATCCGAAAATTTACTATAACCTCGCGATTCTCTACGGCAGGGAAAACAAAGCCGACAAAGCTATCGAGTTTCTCACCCGCGCCAAGGAACTCAAGCCAAACTACCGCGACCCGTATTACGCGCTCTATGTGTTTTATATGGAAGCCGGTCAGAAAGACCGCGCCCGGTTGGTTATTAAAGAATACGTTGACACGGTCGATCCCACCGATGTTCAGTTTACGGAACTGTTAGGCAGTACGCCATGAAGCACATCGTCACAATCCCCAACACCATTCTTTCCACCCCGGCACGTCCTGTTACCTTTTTTGATAAGCGGCTTGCGCGGCTTATTCGTGAAATCAAAGAAACGCTCATTTCAACAAAAAATCCAAAGGGCGTGGGGCTTGCCGCTCCCCAAATCGGAGAACCCTTTCGTGTGTTTGCCATGCGGCCGACAATACGCGACCCCATTCGCATATTCATAAACCCTGAAATTCTGGAACTGTTGAAGGAGCGCACCGACGGCGTCCCCGGACGTGAACATAAACTCGAAGGCTGTCTTTCGATCCCGCGAATCTGGGGAAAGGTGAAAAGAGCGGCATCGCTGAAACTTGCCTTCCAAGATGAAACGGGTCAAAGGCGCACAGAAGAATTTCACGGATTTCCGGCAACAATTATCCAGCATGAAACCGATCACGTAAACGGCATCCTCTTTACTCAACGCGTGCTTGAGCAGAAAGGCACATTGTATCAAACCGCCAAAGACGCCGAGGGAAAAGAGGTGCTTAAGGAAATAGAGTTGACATAAGTTATGAATGTTGTGTTTTTTGGCTCCACTTCTGACTCCGTCATCATCTTCTCAAGCCTCTACGCTCAAAGTCGAAAACTTACGCTTCATGTCGCAGCAGTCGTCACCCAGCCGCCGAAACCCGTGGGGAGAGCAAGAATATTGACGCCAACGCCGGTCGAAGCATGGGCCAAGCGCCGCGCAATACCAGTGGTTGCCTTTCCGAGCGATCCTGATCGACCAAGCCGGTACCAAGATGAACGAAGCGTTATCGACACGCTTCAACAGTTCAACGCAGATATCCTGATTGCCGCGTCGTACGGTCAAAAAATCCCCGCCGCAACCATTACAGCGGCGCGGTATGGCGGACTCAACGTCCATCCATCCATCCTTCCCCGCTGGCGCGGCGCAGATCCGGTGCCGTGGGCCATGATCGCCGGCGACCGGCAGACAGGCGTCACGATTATCACGCTTTCGCAGCGCTATGACTCTGGCACAATAATCGCGCAGGAAAAAATTCCTATTGCGCAGAACGAGCTTGCGAATTCGCTCCGCACAAAACTATTTACGATCGGCGCACAGCTTCTGGTCGACACCCTCCCACGCTACCTTGGCAATACCCAAGGGGTGTCTAGCCAACACACCCCTGGGGTGAACATCTCTGCACACCCCCGGGCGGCAACTCGACCACAGCCGTATGCACGACAGCCGTATGCACGGAGGTTCACACGGGACGATGGCTTTCTCCCTTGGGAACTTATTCAGGCGGCAATGAACGCCGAACCTGTATCAACCATAGAATTGTACAGCCACGTCGCCATTATCAAAGACTATATGAGATATCAAACGAATTGGAAGCAGGAACAATCGCTTGCCGCGCTCATTGATCGGTTTCACCGCGCCCTTGCTCCGTGGCCGGGGGTGTGGACTCTTGTTCGAGGATCGAGAATTGAAGATCCAAAGTCGGAAGAAAAGCGACTGAAAATTCTTTCTGTTCATCTTGACACGACGCTCGATGCTCGACGCTCAAAGCTCGTTCTTTACACTGTCCAGCTCGAAGGCAAAAAGCCTGTCAGCTTCAGGCAGTTTGCCTCAGCTCATCTGCGCTCTCTCTCCTCTTGACAGATTTACCGCTGACACGGTACGGTAGAAAGAGAGGTGATGCATATGGCAAGAAGAAAAACAACTTCAACGAGACGCATTGTGTTGCGCGATATAACAGCGTGGAATTTCATCCTCTTTTTGCTTCTGGCGTTCATGCTCCTTGTCATCGTGCTTTCCGCCATGACGCAAACAAGTCACGACGTACGAAGCAAGGCTGGCTTGGCGTGTCCCCGTGTAATGCTTCCAAGACCGGAGGATTGTCCGGGCACATGGAAATATCAGCGGGATGTGGCTCGCGGGTGCCCAACGTTTGTCTGCGAAGCATATTCTGATAATTAACCAGTGGCAATGGAGTTCTTTGCGAGATTAAATTTGACGCGCTTGATGCATTTTGCGCACGCTCGCACGCGCTTCATGACTCCATCTACTGGAAGCGTCACCCAATGGAGATTCGGTCGAAAGCTGCGCGTAGTGGTTTGCGCCCGCTTTTTCCATTGCCCGCCGGCAACGCCCGCATGATGCGTATGCTGCCTGCCGGCACGAGATTTTTTGGAACAGATGTCGCATTGATACGCCATAGTTGAGTCTGAAGCGGCAAGTGTCGGGTTTCAGCTTTCAGTTGAATAACGTATAATGATACCATATGATCGGCGAATTGTTCAATAATCCCCTTTCGTTTCTGTTTTATCTCATCGGGCTTGTCATCGCGATCACAGTTCATGAGTACGCGCACGCGTATGCCGCAGAGCATCTGGGAGACCCAACGCCGAGGCTCATGGGCAGATTGACACTTAATCCGCTTGCCCATCTGGACCCCTTGGGAACGATCATGCTTCTTATCGCCCGATTCGGCTGGGGCAAGCCCGTCCAGTTCGATCCATTTAACTTGCGACACCCGAGGCGCGACAGCGCCATCATTTCACTGGCCGGTCCTGTGTCAAATTTTCTTCTCGCCATCGTCTGCGCCGTGCTTTTTCAGATTCTCTTTCGTTTCCGCCTGACGGCGCTTTCATTGACATCTGTCAACGCGCTTGTCTATCTTGCAATTGGACTTCTCCAGCCCATCATTCTTCTCAACGTTATCTTGGGAGTCTTTAACCTCCTTCCCGTTCACCCGCTGGACGGATTTAAAATCGTTGAAGGCATCCTGCCGGACGAATACGCGCGGCAATGGAAAGAGCTTGAGCCGTATGGCATGATATTTCTCCTCTTCCTCATTTTTCCACTCTTTGGCAGCGTGTCTCCTGTCAGTCGCCTGATTTCTCCGATTGTCACGTTCATTCTTGCTCTCCTTCTTCCTGCGGCGCCGGTAATCTAGTGGCCGCCGCCGCCTTCGGCCATTGATTCGTGCATATCCTGTATGGCGTTTTCTGTAATCATGCCGCCGATGACAGGCAATGCCATCACAGGACAAAGGATTCCAAGAAAAAGAATAGTCACGACAGAGGCAACCTGTTTCATCTTTTCAACAGTGTGAATCGGTTCTCCTTCAGCGTGACTCATGGGTGCAGTATACCATTGAACTCATTGAATTACAGCCTTGCAAACGGCTGAATTCATCGTATACTACGTTCATGAACGTCTACTTTACCGCATCGATTGTTGGCAAACGGCAGTACGTCAAGCAGTATGAAGCGATTGTGTCGCTCATCCGCGCCAAAGGATATATAGTGACCGCCGACCACATTTTGCACACTACCGAATCGCAAATTCATTTAGAAACGCGCGAACAGCGACTGACGTTTCACAAACAGCTTAAAGAGTGGATACAGGAATGCGATGCAATGGTCGCAGAGGTATCGTTTCCCAGTATCAGCGTCGGTTATGAAATATCGCTTGCCATTCAAAACCGAAAGCCGATTTTGCTGCTATATTCCAATGGCGCCCCGCCGTCGCTTTTCATCCACCATTCGGAAGAAAACGTCCTTTGTGAAAAATATACGCTCCAAAGCCTTCCGGAAATCCTCGAAGGGTTTCTCTCCTACGCAAGCGGTGCGGCGGACAGCAGATTTACGTTTTACGTAACGTCGCAAATCGCGTCGTTTCTGGAAAAGGTATCCAAAAAAGAAAAAATTCCCAAATCCGTTTACCTGCGCAAACTCATCGAGCAACACATCAAAGAACGCCGAGATATTTGAAATAATCAGATATACATCACCGTGATGCATCGCAAAAACTGCTGAATCCGTTTATACTACCGCTTGAGTTCTTTCTGATATCCCTCGTATCACATACGTCACAAGGATACGAGGGGTATCTTGTTTGTGAATAATGAAGACAATCTCGCGCATCATCGTCATCAATGTCCAGCTATGGACCAAAACATTTCAGCGCGCCTGGGAACCGCTTCCGCTTAATGAGAAAGCCGCATGGATATTTTTTATCAGCAATACTCTCGCGATTATTACCATCATCGAGCTAATCGCTCTTGGTCGATAAATCACACCTTGACAACAAAATCCCAAGTACGGTAGCATACATATGCCCGTGTGGAGAGCTTGAAGATAATTTTCCTCTACAAGTTCAAAACAAATGAGGTAGTCTCTTACGATGTAAGAGGCAACAGGATAATGTAGCTCGATGTCCGTGGATATCGGCTTAGTCCATCCGATTGAATAGATCGGGGAAAATACTTCAAGGCCACCGGGCGAAATGATTTCCTTCTTCCCTCTTGACAACCCCGACGCGTTGCCGTTCAGCTTTTACTCTGATAAAATAAAAATCTTGGCAGTGCCGACGTAGCTCAGCGGTAGAGCATCCGCTTTGTAAGCGGCTGGTCGGAGGTTCAAATCCTCTCGTCGGCTCACGGTTTTTGTTTGGACAGCACCTCACGGCCAAACGGCGTATCTTCAAACAGCCGGAAAAATTCAAAGAAGTTTTTTTCGCGCAGCCGGTACGTCACTATTCGCCCCTGCTTGACGCGAACGATCCAACCGGTACGCAGAAGCTGCTTGAGATGGTGAGAAACAAGGTTTTCCTTTATCTTAAGATAATCGGTAAGGTCCCGCACCTCCAGAGGATCGTACGAAAGAAGGTACAATATTGCCATGCGATATGTCTGCGCGATACCGCGAACGCGCCTGACAAACGGCGCAACGTTTTCTTTCAATCGCCCACGGGTAAGCATAACTACGCGTAAGCATACATGATTGGCGTGATAAATGCCATCCATGCATCTCATGAAAAAATTCAGTATAATATATTCGGTATCGAAACGCTGAGGTGGCGGAGCGGTCAATCGTATCAGACTGTAAATCTGACGCCCTTACGGGCTACCCAGGTTCGAATCCTGGCCTCAGCACAACCTATAGAACTATTTTCCCTATTGCGCAACGGATAACAACCTGTATATACTGAATTCCATATGGAAGAAGAACCAATGGAAAACCAAAATAACACGCTCTACTATATTATTGGCGCGGTCGTATTAGTTGCAGTCATCGGCGCAGGCTATCTTTTGCGTCCCAAACCGGCACAACCGGCGAAAGAACAGATGGGCGCAGCGGTTTCTACTGGTCCGACGCCAACGCTGGGGCCAATCACGAAACTTGGGTGCGATTATCAATACTACAATCCCGTCATCGGATTTACGAAATACTATCTTTCCGTCGAAGGAAGCGACGTGCCCGGAGCAACAAAGGTTGACTGTACGTTCACCGTATCACAGGAAAACAAGGTTGTTGCAACAGAGACGGTCACATCAACGGATTTAACAGCCAAAGCCGAACGAAACGGCAATGTATTTAAGTGCACCACGCAAGGGATTGATCTTAAGCCCAATGTCCCGACAACCGTTGATGTAGCGCTTGTTGATGACAAAGACGCCAAAGCGAGTTGCTCGGCAGTCTTCCTCATGCCAAGGCCGTAAGCACATCACCCGTCAATAGAGGGCGCGTCGAAAAAACTCAATATCACGGCTCACCACTGTACTCCACGAGGGAAGCATGTTGTGATCTGCGTTTGGATAGGTAAAATACGTGATATCCTTTAGTTTCTCTTTCAACCGCGCCACAAACTCATCGCTCCACGCCTTCGGCACAGATTCGTCTAGCCCTCCTTGGTGAAGCTGGAGCGGCGCGCGGATGCGATCAACATAGTTTGGCAGTGAATAACGCTCAACGTCATACTCTCGCTCAAACTCTGCCAAACGCTTTCTAAGCGCTTTGCCGTGATCCTCCGCCTCATCCGTGTAATACAAAATTGCATATGGAAACGGCTTGGTGACCGGCGCCCACAGCGTCGTAGGATATCGCCTGCCTCGCTCCCCGAGTATTTCAAGGACAGTTAGCGCAATCTGCCCGCCGTTACTGTGTCCCCATAGACCGACCCGATCAGCGTCTGCCATGGGCAACGTGGGAATTGACGCAAGCAGGTTAAGCGTCGTGGTGTATGTCTGAAACCGCTCCTCAAATACATCGCTTGACGGCATGTCGCTTCCGCCATATCCCAATGAATCCGAAGCCAAGGAAATAAATCCGTTCCGCGCAAATACTTCTGCGCTTCGCCTCGTCCCTTCTCCCGGCGTATACGTCTCTTTGTCCACATAACCGCGCAGCTGCACAATAACTGGCTTTTTATTCGTTTCCGACGCGTCGCGCGGCACGTGCGCAAGGCCAGTGACTTTTTTGCCGTCGCTTACGAAATGAAAAAGATAAACCGTATACCAACTCGTCGTGGCCACAGCATCATCAAAAACAATCCGGCTGCCAACAAATTCGCGCCGGCTTAATTGTTCAATCGTATAGTTCTCTAGGGGCTTTTCGATACGTTTTCCCAAGGGAGAAAGAGTCTGCCCGTCCGAACGACGTTGCACGTATAGAAATCCTCCCGCCGCTATACCCAAGATAAAAGCAACAATTAATATCCATCGCATACATGAAGTCTACCATAATCTTTGATAGAATAAGGGAACAATCGCCGTCGTGGCTCAGTGGTAGAGCGAGTTCTTGGTAAGAACTAGGTCATGGGTTCGATTCCCATCGGCGGCTCAAGGAGCCCTTCCTCAAACGCCCCTAATCCTGTACTATGGGTATATGAGTCTTTTTTCGCTTGTTGCCACCGCGGTCTTTGCCGCAGAGAGCATCCTTTCTCCGCTTGCCGATGAGGCAACCACTGTGCATCCTCTGCAAGCTTCACATAAACCCGCAGTATCATTTGCTCAACTCATCGTTACCTCGCAGACGCCGGCGCCACCGGCAGCGACAGGCACGCTGACCCCAACGCCGTCACCCACGCAGACGCCGGAAGCCAAACAAACAAAGAAACAATCCTACACCATCGCCGTCCTGGGCGATTCCATGGTCGATACGCTCGGTCCGGGCATCCCGCACCTTGCAAACGCACTCAAGGCCGCGTTTCCAACGACTCACTTCACAATTCATAACTACGGCGTGGGGGCAAGCACCATCGAACAGGGCCTTGCTCGTATTACAGGAAACTATACCTATCAGAATCAAGAAATGAGGGCGCTGGCAAATCTTCAGCCGGATATTGTCGTTATTGAATCGTTTGGCTATAACCCATTCCCCCAAGCCGAGGGCGGTTTGGATCGTCACTGGCTGGGGCTTGCAGCTATGGTTGACAAACTCAAAGCAGTAAACCCACAAGGAGCTATCGTCATGGCGGCCACCATCGCTCCCAATAGCGCAACGTTTGGTGACGGCGCGCCGGGGCTTACTTTTTCTCCTTTAGACAAACAGCAACGGACCGACGTCATCAAGCGCCATCTGGATTCAACAGTACAATTTGCCAAAAGCCAGCATCTGCCGCTTGCAGATGCCTACCACCCGAGTCTGGATGCTTTTGGTGAAGGCAAACAACCGTATATCAACCAAGGCGACCACATCCACCCAAGTGATGCGGGCAAGGCGCTGTTTGCGCAAAAAGTCGTCGAAGCGATAATAAGAAACAAGCTTCTTTGAGTAACCCTCTTGGAGTACGACGGTGCATGCGGTATAATAAGTCATCGTATGGCAAAAAAGGAACAGCGAGAACTCTTTGCTCTGGTGTGTACGGTGTGTAAATCGCAAAACTACGTCACAACACGCAATAAACTCAATACACCCGAGAAACTCAAGCTCAAAAAGTATTGCCGCCGCTGCAGAAAACATACGGAGCACAAAGAGTCAAGTAAACTGGATTAGTTAGTTGGCAACACGCGTTAGTTCGTTAATTCGAAGCACATGAAGTTTACATTTGAAGAACTCCGGGTCTATCAAGAGGCCTTCCAATTTTCTCTTCTGATATATCACGTTACAAGCCGATGGCCAAATGAATATCGATTTCTTACTATTGCTCAAGGATCATGGTATGAATGTGTACCTCTCACTCAAAAATTTGAGATATAATCGAACTAACGAATTAACGAACTAACCAATAAACGAACAATGCACCGCAACACGTACCTTGTCATCACGCTTCTAGCTGTCTTTGCCGCATTGGTTTTGGGCGTCAACGTGGGACGAAAGTTTGGAAAAACGATGAGTGAACCAGCACCGACGCCTCAAGCCGCACAACCAATGACTGCCGTTGACCAAACCGGGTCGCTCTATACCAACTCCTACTGCGGCTTTTCGCTTACGATCCCTAACGGGTTTCAAAAATTGGAAAACGCCAGTGGCAGCGCGATTTTGAGTAATCCTGAAGATCCAAATAACGCAATCGTCATTATGTGCAAACAAGATATCCCTCGTTCTTCTCTGCCGCTTGGACAAATCGAGTCAGTTGATATTGCAAGCGCCGCAGGCACCCCTGGAGTAAAAGCCTCGCTCTACCACGAAACGTCAGCCAAAGACGGTACACCCATTGACGCGCTTCTCTTCACTCATCCGACCAACGGGATGGACGTTTTTATCGCCGGCTACGGGCAAACGTACAATAACGCTGTCCAAACCATTCGCCTTATTCGGTAGGAATATCTTGCGATGCAGTGTGAAACGGTGGGCGTTCTTGCAGGTCCGCCCCGATTCGAACGGGGAATAGAGGTTTTGGAGACCTCTGTGATACCGTTTCACCACGGACCTACGCAAAAAACCTGCTACTGATTTTGCCGCGCGCGATTCGGGAACGACCGCTCTCCCAATTGAACAACGATCATCCAGCTTTACGTATTGTACCAGTTTATGCTGTGTTATGAAACAGCACAATGCTATAATGCGTCCCTCGCGCAAGGCATAATTGACGGCCTTGCCTCCCTTGAATTCTTCCAACCGCAGCACCACAGGAAATCACATATGGCTCCTTGACTTTCTTCTGCTTCCCCGCGTAGGATTAAAGTAATGAAACATGCGTCCTCAAGCGTGCCGCGGTTTATCATTCTCATTCCCCTTCTCATCGCGCTGCCGTTCTTTGTATTAGCTGTTATAACGCACAGAACAGAACTGCGAAAACGCGCGGAGGAATCGTCTACCCCATGTTATAACCGCGTCATTGCGCACGAAGAATCGTTTGCCTGGCCTGACGGGTGCCGAGGCGCCCACGTGGAACCGAACAGCGACGTCGTTTGCCCGCAGGTGATTACTCCGCTTAATGACGAAGAGCTTGCAGGGTACACGGAATGGGTGAATAACGGCCGTCCATTCCTGGATAACTGCGGTATGCCAACACCCACCGAGTCGCCGCAAGCCACACCCGAGGCAACACCGTCACCTACGCTCTTGCTGACGCCGACGGTCGCTCCCCAAACAATGCGGCTTCGCGTTACACTCGGCGGCGCAAGCGGTGCCGCCGCAGAAGGCGCAACGATATCCGTCAAATTCCAGCGCCGCAACGCCCCAACTCTCCAGCTTCCTGTACCGCTCACGCTTACGTCTGCTGACAACAATGTATATGAAGCATCAGTTGTGCTTAACAATCCCATGCCCGCGGGCACTGCGTTTACGCTGATTATTAAAGGTGAAAAGCATATCGCGGTTAAATTTTGCCGTCAGGCAGGCCAAACCGGCCCGTGCGAAGATGATGAATTTATCACAGTCCCAAATCCTATACCGCTCACTTACAACTTTGACCTAACCGGCGTGCCGCTTCCGCCCGGAGACGTGTGGCCGCAGGACGGCAAAGCAGACGGCGATGACTTTGAACGCATCATGACGCTCCTGAACAAATCCTGCGACAGCCTGACGGCCGAGGACAAATTGATTGCCGATTTGGATTACAATGGGTGCATCAATGTGCGCGATGCGTTCCTCATGCGGCAAACGCTACAAACAAGGTACGATGAACAGTAAACTGCACACCATTCTCATATCGTTTTTCATCGTCATTACAAGCTTGGCGTTTGCTCGTCACGCGCAGGCGGCGCCGAGTCTTCAGTTTGCGCCGGCAAGTCAAACAGTCGTCAAAGACTCACTGTTTGATATTTCCATCGCAATCAACGTCGAAAGCCAGCAGACCTTTGGCGCAGACGCTGTAGTCACCTACGCCGGCGCGGACCTTGAGGTCGTCAATGTTACAAACGGCGGATTTTTCCCCCAGTTTAACAAAGCAAATACCCCCACAGGTAAACTTGAACTTCACGGATACTTTTCGTCGCTTTATGAAAGCAGAGCAGGCAACGGGACATTTGCCACCATCACATTCAGGGCCAAAAACGATTCAGGGAGTAGTACAATTTCCTATGTTTGCACGGGGTCAGGCGTCGACACACAGATTCTCAATACCAGCGGAACCAACATCTTATCGTGCGCGAACCTCAATATGGTTTCTTTAACATACTCGGGAAGCGGCGCCACGCCAACCAATACCCCCACGACCACAACCACAACGAACCAAGCGCAAGCAAATATCCCGCCGGTTTGCACAGGACTTTCTGCCAGTCCCACTGCCGGCACCGGTGTACCGCTTGCCGTCACATTCACGTGTTCCGGCACGGACGAAGACGGCAACATAACCGGAGCGGAATTTATATTCGGCGATCGCACAAGCCAAACCGTCCCAAAGGCAATCGGCGACTCGGGATCAATAAGCATCACGCACACCTATACGCAAATTGGGTCGCTCGGCGCCAGCTGCCGGATGTTTGACAGCAACAATGCGTATTCAGGCATCTCCTCGGACTGCAAAAAAATCATAAAAATCGCCGCAGGAAAAAGTCAAGCCTCTTCGGGCCAGGCGGCAACACCCACACCAAGCAAAAAAGCAGGCGCTACCGCAACACCTACCCCGACTCTTCAGGTCGTCAGCATCATCGCAGACACGCCGAGCCCCACAATTCGCTATAAGCGGCCGCAACTTAACATCCCGCAACAACGCCTAACCGAAGACGAACAAGAAACGCCCAAGAAAAATCCGTGGGTCATCGTTGCCATTGCCGCTGCGGCGCTGGGGCTCATCATTCTCATTCTCAAGCGCAAGCCGCCGCGATCCAACGCTCCCCCGCCGATTACATCTGCGTAATTACCCAGCGTTCGCAAGGATTTGACGCACCTGCTCAACATCCTGCCGCATCTGGCGAATAAGTTCTTGCGAATTGGCAAACGCACGAACGTCTCGCACGCGCTTCACCGGTTCAACAGTAATCGGCGCATTTTGGGTTTCTCCAAGCGTTTCGTCCGAAGCATCAAGCAGAAACACTTCCACGCTCTTTTCTTTCTCATGAAATGTCGGCACGGGGCCACAGTGGAGCGCGCCCATGAACCGCTTACCCCGAATCGTCACCCACGCGGCATAGATTCCATCGTCAAGCGCAGTGTTATGCAAGGCACTTCCTTGTACGGCCAAATTGATCGTCGGAAACCCCAAGAGCTTCCCCCTGCCTTTTCCTAAAATCTGATAGCACGTGAGTTTCAAATGAATTGTTGCGTTTTGGGAAGAATAGACTTTTTCCTTCGGTTTCCCCATCGTTTCCAGTTAGGGTTTACGTATCCGAGCATCAAAATGTCATCAATGATATCAAAAACATAATGCGTCAGCATCGAACCCAGAAACACAACCGATGTGCGCCAGTCGTAGAAATATGATGCAACAGCGAGGATAACGAGGAATACAACGAAGTAATAATTATGGTAGCTTAAATTCGTATTTTGTTTATGTCCTTGTTCAAGAAACACCGCAAGCGATCGCCAACTGTGTTTTTTGAACATCGAAACAATTTCTTTGGTATATAGATCTTTTCTCCCGTATGTTAAAAAATAGAGAATATGGTCGGCATCGGGCAATAACGATCCGACCACGGCAACGATAACCCACTTGACATGAAACTCCCCCCAGATCTCCTGAAGCGCCCACGCTAAACTCACTCCAAGCACAACATGAAATACCTCGTGTTTAGCGTGCCACGTCACAAAGCCCAATCCTTTTATCTTTGCGACGCCTTTTCTCATATGGTATTCATGATAAAAGAATTTGCTTGTTCAAGCAACCTGGTGTTCAATTGGTCATTCGCTGGCGGATATCATAACGGTAATCCCTTGAGGTACTTGCGAAATTCTCCATTTAACTCTTTGTGTTGAAGCGCAAATTCGATGACGGTTTTGAGGTACTCTAGCTTATTGCCCGTATCGTAATACACGGCGTCGCGTACTTCGCACGCATAGACCGGCCTGGTTTTCATTAGGTCGCGAATTGCATCGGTCAACCATATCTCATCGCCGCGACCGGGCTTGGTACGCTCCAGCATGTCAAAAATATCGGAGGTAAGAACGTAGCACCCGTGGGCAGCGAGATTTGACGGCGCTTCTTCTTTAGTCGGTTTTTCCACGAGACGCTTAATCTGCCAAATGTTCTTTTCCACTTTGATTGCCTCCACGATACCGTACCGCGATACGTCTCCCTCCGGCACGCGCACCGCAGAAATCACCGGATCGCCGTATTTGGCAAACACCTCGATGCACTGGCGTGCGCGCGGCGGCGTGGCGTAGATAAACTCATCTCCCCAGATGGCCACGAACGGCTCGTCGCCGATAATGGGCTTGGCGCACAAAACCGGCGTCCCGTTGCCGTACGGCCCCTTTTGGCGGATGTAGATAAAGTTAGCAAGAGATGCCGTGCGCTTGACTTCCTCAAGAAGCTCGTGCTTCTTTTGCTGTTCCAACAGGGTGATAAGTTCAAACGGATAGTCAAAGTGGTCCTCAATCGACCGCTTGTGCCAGCCGGTAACGATGATAATATCAGTAATTCCCGACGCAACCAGCTCTTCTACCACGTACTGGATGACGGGCTTGTCGACAATCGGCAGCATCTCCTTGGGCATCGCCTTGGTCTGGGGTAAAAACCGCGTCCCGAAGCCCGCTGCCGGAATGACAGCTTTACGAATCTTTCTCATAGGGTGATTCTATCCCCCCTGCATTCCCCTTGTCAATTTGATAAGATAAAAGGGCATGAAGAAACCCGTGCTGTTGCTGGGAATTTTGTTGTTTATTTTCTTTTTTCTTTCGCTTCCCTCACGTGTCTGGGCGGCGTGCAAACTAATCGATAATTCTCCTTCCCAAGCCCAAATTTGCCGGCAGCAGGGCAAATACCCGCGGATGAATTATCGGCTGGATATTTCAGGAAGCGCTCAATGTACCGGAGGCAATCAGCTTCCCAACGGCACGTATTCCGTCTGCTGTGACTTTCAAACCGAAGCAAACTCTGTTGACTCGGTGCGCGCGCCGCTGTGCGGCTCGTCTGAAGAGCTGGGGCAAACAAACTCCACCTGCTGGGAATGCGGCGGCGATATAAAATGCAGCGGCCTCTCATTTGCTCTCGGCGGCACGAGTTCTGAAATCACTGCGATGAGTAATCGCGCGCAGATAGCCGGCACGGACGAAGATATCAATAATACATGGCGCGTAATCAATGTACCCGAATCGTTCACATTTAACGGCATCCCGTATGAGTCAAACGGCAGAGGACTGGTGATATGTAACGCCAACGTCTTGGGCTGCGGAGACGCCGAAGGTGTGTGTCATAATATTCTATTTCCCAATATCGGCCACGAGCCGGGAACGCCGGACCAGTGCCAACTCTTTACATTTACGTCTGCGCCCATCACCGTCGTCCAGTCAACAGCTCCGATCACCGGTCCGGTGAGAAATTCCAAAGGGTGTATCAATATCGGCGACTGGGCAGGCGGCCGAGGCGGATCCATAGAGGGAGCGCTCTCTGCCATGGAACGCTTGAGTGTCCGCGGGTGGGTCTACATCATGGCGAGGCCTGAATGGTTTGACAGCATTGCCGCAACCATTTCACAGCATCCGCAGTATAACTACATGATCCGCCTCCACTACCCCGGCACGCCGCTTGACGAAGGATGGGCAACTGCGTGGGGCGATGCGCTTGCCAGAAATGCCAGCAGACTGACGACTCGCGTGTGGCTCATGCCTGTCAACGAGCCCAACGTGCAAATCAGCGACCGACAGGTGGATCCCCTTACCGTCCGCGTGTTTATTTCCGCTCTTGCCGCGCGCCTCAATAACGCCGGCGTTCTCAATACGAGATATCTTCTGACGTCACCGATGATCGATCCGTACCAAGTGGCAGATCAAGGGACAGGCTATCTGGACGCTCTCGGCGGCAAGCAGTTTTTTAGCCAATTTGCCGCGTTTGCCATCGCGCCGTACGGCCAGTACAGCGGATCACAGTTAGACGGTACTGCCCATGCATATAAACAAGGTCTCATTGCCGATCTTGCCGCGCGTTATGCGCCGGGCAAGCCCATTGTGATAGCTGAAACCGGTGTGGCGCTCCTTGGCAATGACCCGCTGGTTGTCTATAGCGGCGCCGCCAATCAAACCGTGGACTACCTCACCCGCTCGCGCGGCAACTGGCAAAACGCTATCGCCACCTGCATGTTCAACTACGACCCCGACCGGCAGGGAGTCGATAACAAGTGGCTTTACAGTAACCAGAACGTCCTGCGCGCGCTCTTTGGGCTGGGGCCGGGCGCTAGTGTCATGCGGGCGCAATCTATAGCGCCGTCGAGCGATCCGGTAACCGTCAACTATGAAACCTGTTTGTTTGACGCCACCTACCAGCGCGTGGGCGAAGCGCCCATACCATCTAACAAAACGTTTGGCTGTGTAGATGATGGAAAATTTGTTTTCTGTATTTCAGACGCGGTCCACCACTTATTCGGCGAAGCCTTTCCCCACCAACAAAAGACAAATGTTCCTCCTGTTTCTCGGGAAGCAAGGCAACTAAAGACCGCCTCGCCATACCTAACGCCGCTGACGATACAAGAGGTAACGACGAATATACCGGAAGTGGATAAGCCAGGAGACAAGCCGCTTGCAATATCATTCAGCGGGTCAGTGTGCGCGCCGGAATCAGAAACACAAACATGGTTCCTTCCAACCGGAATTTGGGAAACCCCGTATTTGGATAATTCGGTATTGCTTCAATTTTCGGAAATTACCGCCGCAACCATTGGAAGACACAAGATGGACCCCGCTGCCTTTAATTTTCCGCCGCGATACCCCAACCGCATCATCAAAGACAAAGACGGACCCCGCTGTGACGAGCGGGATCACGGCACAGCTATCGAAACAGTCCAACTGGATAATTTTAACAAACATAAGTACTATGAAGGTAGCGAGTTCTATTCGGCGGCAATTCATCTGTCCCAAAGCCTGATTCAGCGTGTCTTGCAGGGAATCGCAAGCGGCAACCTTTGCCCTCTTTCGGTCTGCAATATCACCAAAAATTTGCAGAAGTTTATGAAGCTCGGGTCGTTCATCCCGTATTCAGATGAAATGAACCAGTTTGTCAAAGGTGAAACCAAAGGCTTTACCAACGCGTTTCTGCCTATGACTGTTCTCAACAGAATTATGCCGATTGACCACTCGGAAACAGACCAGATGATAGCCCAGGGGCCAGCTATCGGCACCGGCGGCGAACCGGTGCTCGGCAAGCTCATCCTTAACCACATCGCCGGCATCAAGACCAATATCTACGCGATGAACTGCGCCATCCTGCCGATGAGCAAGCAAAAAGAACACGGTTTTAACTGCGAAGACTTTCGGTCGGACTCATCGGTAGCAAATACCAGCACGTGGGCGCTTGAAGGTGATACGACGCCTCTTGACCAAGACTTCTCTATTCCGCTTGATACTTCCGATGTGGGAAAAGCAATTACAGAAGCCACTCAAGGTAAAATTCCACGATGTATCCTTGAAGCAGTCAAATACATCGAAACCGGCCCGGGGTGGGAGCCGTCCACGCAGTGCAGAATCAACCGCTGTTCTGCCGCCGGGCCATTCCAGATAACCACCGGCTATGCGCCGTACCCCATGCCGGATGGCGTGTACCAGATGCCGCCTGGTTCCGCAGGCACACAGTTGAGCAATCAATGCCGGCAGTGCGGGTCAAGCTGGGCAGACGGTTCGCGCACGTGTCCGGACGCGTGGAACAACAACTGGCCCATGACGCCGTCTGACATCAGCCCGTGCGATATAAATGCTTCGGCACGGCAGGCCGTGTCGATATTGCAACAAAAATCGCAAGGTCTGTCCAATAGCCCCCCGCAGTCGCAGGCGCGGGCAATCATGCTTGCGGGCAACCGCTACTTTGGAAGCGCAGCCTCAATTCCCCGACTCAACGGCTGCTCGTACGGGGAATATATCTACCAGCACTGCGTACCATCGTACCAGTGCGGCACCGCCAACCCTGGCATATGAATGCTTTACTTTTCACACGCTCTTTGTTACTATATAGCAGTGACCCCTCGGAGGGGGTTTATCGTATGGACAAGCCCAACGTGCCGACGCTGCCCAACGTACCGACAGTACAATTCTTAAAAGAAGTCGCAAGCGAACTAAAGAAAGTCAGCTGGCCCACGCGTGAAGAAACGATTAAGCTGACAGCGGTCGTAATTGCCATTTCCCTCCTTGTCGCGGCGTTTATCGGAGGATTGGATTTTGCGTTTCTCAAAATAACGTCACTACTATTTAGAAGATAGAAAGGAGCTGTCCGGAAAGGGACGTGTGCAATAAACATGGTAGAGGCGAAGTGAGCACATTCCAATTTCCGTACCCAAATTTCTACGTTCTCAATAGCCAATTTAATTGTCATATGAATGACCACATCGCCAATGATCCTAACCAACAACAGCCTCCCACGCTGCAGGAGCAACCGAGAACGGATGTGCCGGCAAACGCCAAATGGTACGTCGTCCACACCTACTCGGGCCATGAAAACAAAGTGGCCGCCAATTTGAAGCAACGAATAGAGACAATGAAGCTCGCGGACAAAATCTTTGACATCGTCGTGCCCACCAGAAATGTCGTCACGGTCAGGCACGGCAAAAAGGAAGAGCAGAAGGAAAAAATCTTCCCCGGCTACATCTTGGTACGAATGGTTTTGGACGATGCCTCATGGCTTGCCGTCCGAACAACGCAGGGAGTGACAGCGTTTGTCGGAGCCGGCAACAAACCCACGCCAATTTCTGACAAAGAAGTCACAACCATCCTCAAGTTCATGCAGATGGAAGCGCCAACGTACAAAACCTCCTTTAGCATGGGCGAAGCGGTCAAAATCGTCGATGGACCGTTTGCAGACTTTTTGGGCACCATAGATGCAATTGATGAGGAAAAGGGCAAAGTGAAAGTTCTCGTATCGATCTTTGGACGCGAAACGCCCGTTGAGCTGGACTTCCTGCAAGTAACGAAGCTGTAAGGAAAACTAAAATCAGCCTTGTCAAACTGCTCTGCGTTATGGTAGTATATTCCCACCTCGCATGTGTGAGGGAGAAACTGGAACAGTTTCGAGTCTGGATCATGAAGTACTGAAATTTTTTTCTACTTTTTATCTTTTCTCGAATCTATTCCTCTTTCTCAAACCGTTCTTCACTTTGAAGTAATTCACATGGCTGCGAAAAAAATTAAAACCGTCATCAAGCTCAACCTCCCTGCGGGAGAAGCCACTGCCGCGCCGCCGGTGGGGCCTGCGTTGGGTCAGCACGGACTGCCGATCATGGAATTCATCAAGGCGTACAACGAAAAAACGGCCAAACTCAAGGGACAGACAATCCCTGCAGTGATCACGGTGTACGCGGACCGCACATTCTCATTTATTACCAAACTGCCGCCGGTTGCGGCCATGATCAAACGGATGCTCAATATTGATAAGGGCGGAGGCAAAGCTGGCCGCGAATCAGCGGGCAAACTCACCAAAACACAAGTAGAACACATTGCCAAGGATAAGCTCGCCGACCTCAATACCGACAATCTCGAAGCGGCAATGAAGATAGTTCAAGGAACGGCAAGATCAATGGGCATCGAAGTAGAACGTTAGTTAGCGATACCAGTTCGTTCGTTACTTCGTAAAGCAACATACGAATTAACGAAATAACCAACTAACGAATTATGGGTAAAATTAGAGTTGCCACATTGGGCGATGAATCTCTTGAAAAAGAGCAGCGCCGTCGTGCAGAAGCAAGGCGCGACACCAAAAAGTCCAAAAAAACCCTCGAAAAAACTCGGGGCAAGCAACGAGTGGAAGGCGTTGGGCTTCATGGCGGAGAACGCGTCGCGGTCGTTGAAGGCACGGAGATTAAACCGGAATTTAAAAAGCTTATCGAGGAGGTCCACAGCGGCGAACCGCCGACAACCGGCGATGCTTCGGCGGACAAGGGCGGCGGCAAAAAGAAACAAAAAAAGGCGCGTACAAGAAGCAAAAGGTACACGGAAAAAGCGTCGCTGGTTGATAAAACCAAACAGTACTCGCTGCGCGACGCCGTCAGTCTGGTGAAACAAACCAGCCTCACGAAGTTCGACGGCACGGTGGAACTTCATCTAAACCTCAATCCTCTCACCCTTGAAAACAAGAAAGATATGCGCGCTACCGTGAACCTCCCTCATGGAACCGGCAAGGAAGTGACGGTGGCTATAGCCGATGACGCCCTTGTGGCAGACGTTGAAGCCGGCAGGATTGCTTTCGACATTCTTGTTGCCCACCCAAGCATGATGCCCAAGCTTGCAAAGGTTGCACGCATATTAGGACCAAAGGGCCTGATGCCCAACCCAAAGAATGGAACAGTAACAGACAATCCCGAAAAGCGCGCCGAAGAGCTGCGCAGCGGGAGTGTGCACGTTAAAACTGAACCCGATCAGCCCATCATCCATATGAGCGTGGGCAAAGTGTCATTCGATGACAAAAAGCTCATAGAGAACGTTTCTGCGGTCATTAAAGCCATCGGCCCGGGCAAAATCACCAAAGCGACGCTGACTGCCACCATGGGGCCGGGAATTAAACTCGCTCTTGTCTAACTACCCGTCCCCGGATGATGCGCTCGCACAAAACGCTTGCGCGGTTGGTATTGTATCTCATCAAGGTCAACTCGATGCGCAAAACCCGCAAAACGCTGTGTTTCTTTAGTTCGCACGAAGCCAGTTTCGCGGGCAATACGCGTGGTCGATGCCATCAATTACTCTTCCCCCCGCATTAACTGCAATTGCATGCTGTGAAGCGCTTTTTACAAACGTTTAGAGGATAAGCTTAACTGGAGCCAATCTGAAATACCTGATGGCGCAACTAGCATAAGAAAAACCCTCCATACAACGCCTTCTAGCAATAACCATAACAATAGTCCTACCAATAGCCATGACTATGACCATAGTCATAGTCATAGTCATAGTCATAGTCATAGTCATAACCATAGCCATATCAAATTAATGTTTTCCAATACTTTCCAAGAAAAATATGGTAATTTCAACCACGGTCGTGGCTCATTTTACCATATTTTTTAGGAACGGCTTTACGCGCTCGTACGCTTCTTTTCCTTTCCACCATGGAGGCAACAGCGGAAAAGGCAGCTGCGGGTCATCGCGTAGAATCGACAAATACCGCAGCGCAGCCCAATGATCGATGGTTTCGCCTTTTACTTCAGTTAGCCACTCTTTGTATCGCTCGTTGAGCGCGTCAAGGCCATACACTCTGTATACTAGCTCCGTTAGCGATTCATCTCCTATGGATCCATCTTTTC
This sequence comes from uncultured Gammaproteobacteria bacterium, assembly GCA_964596355.1. GTDB lineage: Bacteria > Patescibacteriota > Microgenomatia > UBA10105 > UBA927 > CAZQTD01. The sequence goes on along the minus strand of CAZQTD010000005.1, from coordinate 30,688 downwards.
CGATGTCAGATATGATGATCGTCCCCTGTATCCTGTGGGTTTCGATAAATTCAGCAATCAGCTTTCTGGGATCATACGGCGTCAGATAGACCGACTCTTGGAGCTTTGCTCCTCGTATCCGCTTGGCATAGTCCCTGATAAGGTCTCTGTCATTGCGCCGCTTTTCAGGGATATCATACGTAATTAAATACATGTCGCCGTCCCAAATCCGTTTTTCGTCGTATACAGGAAACAGCGCCGCAAAACGCTTTTTTCCTGCTTTTGTTATTTCAGGCCACGCCCGTTTTCCTTTTTTCCCTCGCTTAAACCAGTGCCTGCGCCTTGCTTCGGCTAATCCGCGTTTGATAACGTCGTAATTGATCTTCCAAAGAAACCGATCCGCAGTTCGGCGTGCGCGGTAAAGCTGACCGACCGTCGATTGCGGTACCGAAAGCGCTGCGCTAAACGCCACAAACCATAGTGTAAAATCAACGACCGTGCTAATTGCACCATCTGAAAGATCTAACAGGAGGTCAGCCGCTGTTCGCTTCATATCTATGCATCACAAACGCCGCATCCAACTTCATATTATACTCCTAAAAAATATATGTCAATTCATCCCACGACCGTGGTTGAAATTACCATATTTTTTGATTTAATGAATATATCTATTGAACAGATCCTATTATGTTCTCCTCTTGAATAGTTCTGTTTCCCTATGGTTCTGTTTCCCTATGGTCCCTGCCCTATATTCATTTTTCCTGCCGTCCCAGCGGGATTGGATACAGCTGTACATGAGTGACATTGTAGGCCAACAATATCGAATTCTGAATCTGTTCATCGTTTTCTAAACATGTTCACCTAATGCTGTTACACCACGCCGCTTGCATCGGCCTACGAACGTTTGATATAATCTCTTTATCCTAAAGACCGTAGGTTGAGCGACGCAAAGTCCCACCAACAGAAGGATTGAGCGAAGCGAAATAAATCCTACCGAGGGAACATTAAGTAGCTGGTCACCGCGTTGCGTTGGTGCGTCGTAAAGACACAAGTCTTTCAACGCAACACCATGCCGTGCGTTGCTACTTACCGACGCCCCCGCTTTAGGCGGGATTTTTTACGCCGGGCAGTAGAGTTTCGACATGTTTTTCACGTTGCCCGTGTCAAACAAGATCTCTGATCATAACGAAACATTGAGTTGATGAAATAATGGTGAGCTTTCAACAAACGTAAAAAGCAAAAATCATATTATCGCTACCGACTATGCCAACACAGAAAAAAATCGATACTGTTGCCAAACTCGCAAATAAGGTGGCAAAAGCAAAGTCTATCGTGTTTGCTAACTATAAAGGCCTGAAGCACAAACAGCTGGAAGAACTCCGAAAGCTCCTTAAAAAGGTTGAGGGAGAATTCGTCGTTGTTAAAAACAGACTCATGCTTCGATCGCTTGACGGCCTGCCCCGCGGCGAAGAAAGCAATACGGATGCTGTCAAAACATTTCTCTCCGATTCAAGCGCTGCACTGTTTGCGTACGCGGATGAAGTGTCGCCGATTAAAGAGCTTATGAAGTTTTTTGCCAGCGCAGGCGCGGGAAGCATTAAAGGCGGCTTCCTTTCCGGCAACGCACTAGATCACCAAGAGGTCGCCAGACTGGCGCAACTGCCCTCCGCCGATATCCTACGGACCAAATTTGTTGCAAACCTCAACGCGCCAATCCAGAGACTGCACGACGCATTAAGCTGGAATATCAATAGACTCGTATGGGCGCTTAATGGCATAAAAAATTCAAAATCCTAAACTCAAAATCCAAAATACTATCAAGGTTTCAATTTCTAATTAGAATTTTGAGCATTTGAATTTATTTTGGATGTAGAATTTGGAATTTAGGATTTACCGACTGAAGGGAGGTGTATATGGCAAAACTATCAAAAGATGACATTTTACAAGCAGTTGAAGAGATGACGGTTCTTGAGCTTGCCGATCTTGTCAAAGCGCTCGAAGAAAAGTTTGGCGTCAGCGCCGCTCCGGTGGCAGTGGCCGCCCAAGCCGCAGCCGCTGGCGATGCCAACTCTGGCGAGTCAAAAGAGGAACAAACAGTATTCAACGTCGTCCTTGCAGGAATAGGTGAAAACAAAATAGGAGCGATTAAAGCAGTTCGTGAACTGGTCCCGACGTTGGGACTTCAAGAGGCAAAAACACTCGTGGAGAGTGCGCCAAAGGAAGTTTTAACCGCAGTCAATAAAGAAACTGCCGAAGAGGCGAAAAAGAAATTAGAGGCGGCAGGAGCAAAGGTTGAACTCAAATAACAATAATGGCAACAGAAAGTGTCGCACGGCATCCCCTTGCAAGAGGATGCCGTAATACGTGATTAATAAACTCCGGTACTTTTGTTACAATACGTGTATGGCAAAGAAGCTTCGCGTCGGATGGTTTACCTTTACCTGTTGTGAAGATTCCACGATTATCTTCATGGAGCTTATGAATACCCGCTGGAAGGAGTGGAAAGAAAATATTGAGTTTGTCCACGCGCGGGTTTTGCAGAACACCAACAAATGGGAGCCCATGGATGTGGCCTTTGTCGAAGGAGCGATTTGTTCAGATGAACACGCGGAAAAACTCAAAACAATCCGCTCGCTTTCCACCAAGCTCGTTGCTATCGGCGCGTGCGCGTGCACGGGTTTGCCAAGCGCGCAACGGAACCGTTTTGACGCACCAACCAAAGAGGAAATCAGGGCGCTTCTTGCTCGCTTCAAACAGGCAGACACCGTGAAATGTCTCCGTGAGATTGTGACAGTGGATGCGGAAGTCAACGGCTGTCCGATGAATGAGAAACCGTTTTTAGAATTGCTAGACAGGTATCTTAAAGAATTCAAGATCGTCAGGGACTAGAGTCTCATCCGATGGTTTCACTGTTCCACTGTTTCATTGTCTTAAAGCAATGAAACCAATGAAGCAATGAGTCAATGAAGTAATACATGCATACCGCCAATCTCGATCTGTCGCTTGAAGAAATCACCAAAATCGAAGGTGCGGCGCGCTTGGACATAAAAATCCGCGAGGGCGTTCTTGCCGAGTGCAAGTTCGGCATTGCAGAAATGCGCAGATTCTTTGAACAGGCGGTGCGCGGCAAAAGGATAACAAGTCTTCCCCATTTGCTTTCCCGCATCTGCGGCACGTGCAGTAACGCGCATCTTCTGGCAAGCCTCAAGGCGGTAGAAAGCGGACTGGGACTTGAGGTTTCTAAGCAAACAACAGTGCTTCGCAAGCTCCTCAACTACGGACTCATCATCCGAGATCACGGACTCCATCTGTACGTATTTGCCCTGCCCGACCTTTATAATCGTGAGTCGATTCTCGCGTTTGATGATAACAGTCCCGAAGAACACGCGTTAGTCCACGACTGTTTTGCCGTTAAAGAAGCAGGGAATAAAGTAAGCATTGCATCCGGCGGCAGGAGCGTGCACGCGCCGCACGTGACTGTCGGCGGATTCACCATACTGCCGAAAAAAGAAGATCTGCGCGCGTTGATTCCGGTGTTAACCGAGGTTCGGCCGCGAATCCTTCAGCTGATCGACGTTTTTTTGAAGTGTCCGTTTAACCTTATGCAAGACCTCAAGTTTCTCGCGCTGGTTGACGCGGAGTTTTCATTCCTCGAAGGAACGATAAAAACCAGCGACAATGCCACGATCGCTCCAGAAGAGTTTGAGTCGCGCCTCAAACGCCGGGAAATTCCCTACTCTCAAGCGACCGGCTACCTGTTTGACGATCACATTCACATGGTGGGCGCGCTTGCCCGCCTGAACCTCAATAGCGACGCTCTCCATCCTAAAACAAAAGCGGATGCCGCCAAGGCGCTTGCGCAGTTTCCATCGAACAACATTTTTCATAATAACCTCGCGCAAGCCATAGAAATGCTCCACGCAGTAGACGCAAGTATCGATTTAATCAATCAGTATCAGGGACAGGAAGAAAAACCTGTATCATTCGCCCCCAGACAAGCCGCGGGCATTGGCATCATAGAGGCGCCGCGCGGGACCCTGTTTCATAAAGTGGACATGAGCTCCGAGGGCGCCGTGGTCAAATCAAGGGTTATCGTCCCCACGGGCCAAAATCAAATCGGTATTGAGCGATCTATCCGCGACTACGTATCCACACACCTCGATCAATCCAAAGATGTGCTCACGACAGAAATACAAAAAATTATCCGCGCCTACGACCCATGCATGAGCTGTGCCACCCACTTTTTGAAGATTGCGTGGAAATAGTATAATGCGCCTATGGTTCAAGCAATCATCCTCATGTTCATGGGCATCATCGCGGCGCTGGTGGCCGCACTCGTTGGGCTTTTAAGTTTCATTGTCCTTAAGCTCATGAAAAAAGAGCTCAACCTTAAAATTACCATCGGCACGAACGGCACAAACAACACAAACCGCACAAAATCCTCATCCAAACACAACACCTGACTACTGCTATTACATCGATGTAATAGTAGTAAGGACGGAGATGAGCTTAGTGAGAAGAAGCGGTGTGCGTTTGGGCGGCACACCGACGATAGTGACGCGGGAGATTTTCCGGAGTTTCTGCAGTAACCGCAGGTGAAACCCCAAATCATAATCATGGGGAGTTACGCTCCTCACCTGTTCAAACGCATCGAGAGAATCAAACACCTGAACATCGGTAATTCCGTGCACCGTGTCAATAATGACGGAGTCCTCCTCGGGAATAAATTGTTCATTCGGATCAACCGCTGTAACATTCATGCAAGGAAAGGCCCTGCGAAGCCGAGGAATAAGCGCGATTGGCAACCTGTCATTTTTCACGATTGAATTTCCGACGACGTATACGTTCATGTGCTGAATACCGTGCTTTGTGTTTCTACGGCGCAACTCTTTCGTTTCGCATAGCTTTATTTGCATGCGCTATGGCGTACCGCGTGTACCGTTCTAACTGACGAATGCGCTGTTTCGACAATACATCGCAGATAAATCCCCAGTGCACGCTCACCCAGTCGCCGATTTTTGGGACCACGGCTATGCTGGTGACGACTTTGCGTATCGGATCTCCAAGCACGAGGTTTCCGTGTTTGTATTCTAAAGGCCTCGTTTGTATCACGTACTGGTTCCCGATTATTTTGTCACTAGTCACAGGTGTCCGATTGACCGCATTCACCGTATTGTCAACGCGCCCCCAGCTAATCCGGCATTCATCCATCGTATGGAGCGTATGGTTTGCCATGGCGTGTCCAGTGCGAGGAAATATGTTCATCACATGAAAGACATGGTGAGGCACGCCGGAGACAACGTGATTGATCATAGGAGAAAAAAGGCGTGCCGGAAGCTTCTTTTTTAGTTGCAGCGCATCCGAAAGATGATCGCCGAATGCTTTTGCTTTGATGGTTTTCAAAAGGTCGTTGCCCAACCAATACGCCTCTACCACCCGTCGATCAAAGGGGTCTTTCATACCGTTTTGCGACGCAATCAACACAAGGTAGGGATACAGCGTCTCAAAACGATGAAGAATGTCCGCTAGTCCCCGGTCGCTGACGTTTTTGTTGACGTATTCAAAGACATCACGCTGTTTTTCCGGCCCGCAAAAGTGATAGTGGTTTGGAGCAAACGCATAGCGGGCGCACAGGAGAAGTCCAGAATCAGTATTGCTCATTCCGGGCATACATTTACCGTGCCACCACGGCACCGCGCGGGACGCTTTTGCGGATAATGAAAAGAATACCAACGGCAGTTATGCCGTAGCGTACAATCTGTTCCTGCGTCATGCCGCGTGCAAAAACCGCACTTCCCAACATAACCGTAATTGCCGGTGCAATAACGAGCACAGACGAGACAAGTGTCGCGGGCGCTTTGGACAGCGCCGCGTACCACGTCGTTACGTACCCGACAAGAAAGAGACTGCTTACGGCCATCGGCGCAACTGCGTACGTCGTTGACTGAAAAAGGACGCCCGCCTTCCCCAGCACAATTACTGCCACGAGCAACCATGGCAGTCCAAATATCATCCGTCCCCACGCAACAACTGGTGAAGATACGTCTTTGAGCGTTACTTTCGCAAGGACATTTTCCGCGGCCCACAGAAGTGTTGCGGCCAAAACCAACAACGACCCTTTTGCCGCCAAAACGTGGGCAGAGACGCCTCCAATGCCAATTGTGCCGACGAGCACAATACCGTATCCGATAATCTGAAGTTTGGTAAGTTTTTCTTTGAGTATCGGCACAGCCAACAACGCCACCCACAGAAACAGCGTTTTATGAATAAGGTTGCCGTGTACTGCTCCGATTTCTTTAAGCCCAGTGAAAAACAGCGCAAACGGCAGCCCGCCACCGATTGCTCCGATGCCAATGAGCTGCAGCCACTGTCTTGTCGAGAGCCGCTTGAGGTTTTTATGCTGATTGATCAATACAAGCACCACAGTTAAAAGCAGTGCAACAAGAGCGTTTCGCGCAAGCGCAAACACCAGCGGATCTGCCTTTGACACGAAGATGCTGTTGGTCCATACGGAAAAACCGGAAATGATGGCAGTTACAAAACTTAATTGTATTCCTTTTTTCATGATGCATTTCCTCCTTGTAGATCCTTCTTCTTTTGTACCTCATCGGAATTAACTTTGGCAAGGGCAATATCTGCATACACTTCCACCCAATCTCCAGATTGCACAGACATGGAAGGAGCCAGACGAACTGTTCTGCCGTCAGTCAACAACGCGGTGTTTCCTTGGGCCATTTTGACTTTTTTGTACTGCGCAATGCACATGGCATTATGATACCACAAAAAATGGATCCAGACTTTTTGAGATTGTCAAATTCTGTTTCGCATTTGCACTCACATACGATGAATGCTATGGAATTATTTTTCGTTGCGCACTCACGAATAGTAAGCGCCAAAAAGATATGCTATGGGACAAAAAACAGGATAATAGTATGCGTACCACCATACTATATTTCCCGAAATGACATGTCGCACAACGTATTCCCGCATCAACACCATATCCACATCTCCTGAACACATTTGATACCTCTTGACAATGTTTGACCGGCGTTGTACTGTTATGAACACAAACGATCGTATTGTTTCGTACTTCGTTCGCCTGCTCGCTGTAAAGGAGTCCCGTATGTCACTCGGAGATGACTGGCCAGATTTACTTACCGTTCGAGAGGTTGCCAAAATACTGCGCGTCAGCCCCTTGACAATCAAACGCTGGGGCAAACGCGGCAAACTGCCTGCCATCCGCATCAACTCACGCGGCGACAGGCGCTACAAAAAAGAAGCTGTTTTGTGGCTGTTGGGATTGCAACAGAAAGGGCAAATGTAGATTCATCTTTTGTTCGCTAATTGCCTCACGAAATATCTCGCAGTTCTCTCGCCGCTTCTGCAGGATCGACGATATTCACATTAAGTCCGGTCCCCAGTTCAAATCCGGCACGGTGAATAAACCGAGGAACAATGCGGATAAACCAGTTATTGCTGTGCGAGATGTAATAGTTATAGACAAAAGCATCATCCGTACGGTCTTTTGGCTTGATGGGAGATTTTTTGTACACCCGTTCGATTTTCTTCAGCGCCTTTTGAAAAACTACTGCTAAATCTTTTACTTCCCCATCCTGTATGTCATCAAATTTGTGCCCTTCTTCTTTGGGCGCAATCCATACCTCATACGGCCATTGGGAAAAATCAGGGCAATACGTTACAAAATGCGCTTGTTCTTCTACCACGTTATTGATCGGTTCGCGCGACAGAGAATCCAGATTGATCTGCTTTGGCACTACCACAAGCTGCGAGTGCGGGTGCGCCAGTGACGCCCCTGCATGAAAGCCGTGATTGCAAAAAATAAGAACCTGTCCGTCAGTGGCGTGCGCGCGATACCGATCGCGGTAGCAAGAAAGAATCGTTGCAACGTGTTCAAGAGGCAGTCTCTCTACATTATCATCATGACTGGCGCTATGGATAAACACTTCATGGATATCGGTAATGGGATATTTATTGGGAACCACGCGCACACGCCACCCGGGTTTGTCTTTTTCTCCCGGGCCGATGCGGTAGACTTCCGGCGGAGTCAGTGCTTCGTTGCCGGGGCAGAATGGACACTTCGGCGCTTCGCTTCTCAATGCAGGGATGCTTGAGTCCCGACTGAAATCTTCGGGTCGTGTTGTTCTCACGGGCGCAATCACGACCCACCGCTGGGTTTTGACGTCCGGTACGTATTTTGCCACCGCACACCTCCTCTGTACCCTATATACAGCCTACCAACTTTCCACCCTGCTTGTCCATGTTACTATGTTTTAAAACGTAAGTAACATGGACGGGCTAAAGAAATTTTAACAACAGGGATGCAATTTCTCGCTTCTTTTCAGGCGTGACGTCTACCTCCACTAGTCCCGCGGGGCACGTAATCGGCGGTTGTCCATAATACACAACCGCTCCCATCGGCGCATGCCCAATAGCCAAAAGCGTCAGCAGGTCTTCTTCGCCATCGACAACTAGGATCGTTTGTTTCTTTGGGTTTTGTCCGATTTCTTTGCCCCACGTCTCAAAAAAGTCAAGCGCTTGCTTGGAAATGTGCCCGGGGCCGGAGGAAATGCGTTCAAACGGCTGATTGTTGATTAACCGATCTTTAAGCGCAACATACGGTTTTCGCTGCACTTGAAAATCAATAACTGCAAGCGTTGGCGTCACCTGCGCATTAAGAAGCGCTTCTGTCGCTACATCGCCTACGGAAACGGTAATGCCTCGTTTGTGCATGTCAATCGATCGACCTATGGCATCTCCAATTAAAAGTTTGCCGAGCGGCTTTTGGAGCTCGGGCCGCAGCGCATCAGGGAGAATTAAGTGTCCTTCCCGATCAATTTCGCCGTTTCGCACTCTGGTACTGGAAATGGGTTTGTCATCTTCTGCTGGAACCATGGGGACGTCAATAATAGCAAGTTCCGGAAGTCCCCGCTCCTTGCGAACCGTGTTAATGTCAATCGCATTGGCGCGTGTTTCACTCGTTGCCACAATCGCGTCAAAGTCTCCCAATATCGCAGGGCCGTAGATGTTATCAATCGCCACGATGTTTACACGGTTTTCTACTCCCTGCGTTTTACACCAATCAACAAGCGTTTTTTTGCGCTCTCCAAACGATCGAATCGTTGTTTGTTGCTTGAATCGCCGTACATACGCATCACTGGTGAGCCCGATCGTCACACGCTCCCCTGACGCAAACGCGCGGCTCAAAAACTCTCGGTGGCCGCGGTGAAGCGCGTCAAACGTCCCGCCGGCGACAACGTGGTGGTACATACGTTATGTATATTTGAATTCAACGATAAGTGTTGCCCCGTCAATAATTTCTACATCTCCCTCCCTGTGCGTACGGTTTGTTGGAATGATGCGCGCTTTATAGTCTCCTGCCTGATCGGCCAATGCTGCCATGCCAAAACCTGTACCTGTTACTCGTGTTTTTTCAGTATTCCATGAAGTCAAAGCTTCAACAAATCTACCGGCAGCGATAATATCAGGAGAAAATCCCACCCCGTCATCTTCGATTACCATTTGAATTGTTTGAGCTTTCTTATCGAGCCGCCATGACACACGAAGCTCTCTGAAACGGCTTTTCCTGTTCGGATCCATCACATCGCGGGCCGCATATGTCTTTCGGGTATTACTTCGTACGTTATCACCCAAGGATGGCAGAAGACTATCGGAAAACAAGACAAACAAATCTCGAATCGGCACCGGTTCCCCGATGAAGACGCCGTTTTCTCCTATGATGCGCGCGGTTTCATCAATAGAAACGATATACTCTTCATCGGTAAGTACTGAAAATATGTCGCGGAGCGTATCAATAAGCGTGCCAACGGATACGCGTTCGGGCTCGCGCGGCGATTCAAGCAGAGTTCGTACGTTTTTCACCGTAGTACTTGATTCCTCCATAACTTTTCGTAAGATGTCCAATACGGCATCCTTTTCATCAGAATCATCATCCAGTAGGTCAAATCCTGATATGTATAAACTCAACTTCGCTCGTAGATCGTGCTAAACGGTGCTAAAGCGCTTCAATAAAATAGCCACGTCAGGTCTACCGCTAACTTGTAAACCGCCGGTATCTCCAAAATACATATTTGGATCTATGGTGATTTCCTGCGCAAGGAGCCGTATACATTTGTCTAAATTCTCTCGTTCTGCTTGGTACAGTTGCTCCAAGGTGATGCCCGCACGCTCCTTAGGGAGGTCCGCCCCGAAACGAAACACGATGGTTCCGTCGGCAACCTCGGCAAACCACGCGGACCCTTCGCTATCAATTCCTGACTGTTCTGGTTTAGGAATAAGACGATTTGCTTCTTCTGCCAAAAACGACAGTCCAGGAGCTGATACCTCAGAGGCTGGAGTCTCAAGCACATGCTCAATCATATACACGCCTCGCATCGCATCAAGAAGTTGCATCGCCAGCTGATTTTCCGCCTGAAGCGTAGAAAGCTCTTGTTGAAGCGTCATTTCATCAGTGAGAGGCAAGCGGTTGGATAAGCCCGAAATCCATAGATCAAGATCAAGCACGCCAGTTGCCTGAAGTAATGGTTTAACACTCTCTACTCTTCGTGGATCAACGATTGCTCCTTCTTTTATCCCTAGAGGCGCATAGACCGAATATGGTTTACGCTGCTCGTGATTTGTAGCGGGCTCCGGCATACTCACGCTACAATTCCCTTCCAATCCTCCCAAAATCTCTTGACTCCGGCGTCGGTGAGGTCATGGCGCAGGTCATACTCCGTCCAGTTTTTATCGAGCGTCAGCTCGCGGTACGGGATGTCGGTTAAACCCGGCGGGTCGTAGATATGCTCTTTATCAGGAACCGGAAATCCCGCATCGGCCCACTGTTTAAATACGTTAAAAGGGATTGTAATAACCGGGCTTTTGAGAAACAGAGCGTACAGCAGGTGGCCCATGTTCCGCACGCTTGCAGTGATCGTACGCACGTGTCCGTCGCCCAGTTGGTACATCTCAAGAATGTTTGCTACCACGTCCATGCCGTTTTCTCCGCGGTCATCAAGCCTGCCGACGAAGGGAGAAATATACACGTCGTAGCTATGCGTCTTGGTAGCCGCATACACTGCCGCCGCCTGCTCCTGCGTAAAGTTGAGCGTAATGTTTATTGGGCCTTCTTGACAAAATACTTCCGCAGCCTCAAGGCCAGCCTTTGTGCACGGAAGCTTGATGATCCCATTGGGAATCCAGGTGATGCGGTCGCGCGCCTGCGAAATCATCTCGTTGGCGGTCAACGTAGCGGGATCGCCGATGACCTGAATGGAAATGTTGCCTTTGGGGATGATCCTGCTGATCTCCTGAACGGTTTGTTTGTAAAAAGAGAATGCTTCTTTTTCTGAAATTTTGTCTTGCTTTGAGTTTTGAATGTTGGATTTTGAGTTTGCGAATCGCTTTGCGATGAGCGTCGGGTTGGTCGTCTGGCCATCCAGGCCGTGGTAGCCGGCTTTTTTAAGCATGCTGTCGGCTTGTCTGGTTTCCTCCGGATCCCCGCCATCGATGTAGATATGAGATGGAAAATTCATGCACCCCTCCTATATGATAACCGTTTTTGAAATAGTTTTTCTGTATATTCGCCTTCCGTCACAAATTTATGCTCAAGCGCTGAAATTTGACGATCAAGCAAATATGTTGTCCGTCGTATAAGGTTTACCAGATAATTCACCGGGATAAAGGGGTCAAGTGGGTGAAGAGGGTCAAGAAGGAGAATGTGGTATTTCCCCTTCTCCCCGTTCTCTCTCTTATCCCACTTATCCCTGAGCTCAATTCCCTTTCTTCTGGCAAAATCCCGATAGTCTTCTAAAAGCTCTTCCAACGACGCGCGGGCTATATCCAAAAGCTTAATATAACCTTTTGTGCTTTTCTCCATGTACCCTTCAACGATGTTTTGCTTACCAGATCTTGCTGCCTGGACCATTTGCTCACGGGTTCGCACGTGCTCTCGACCAGCGAGAAATCGGTCGGCAAACTGTGCAGTGAGATCGAATATCTCTTCTGCATAATGATAGGTGATAAGATATTCGTATCCCGCTTTACTCATGGATAGAAATCAGTGAACGGACTGTTTTGATGATCGCTTGCGCATCAATTCCTTCATATGCTAAAAGCTCGCCCGACTTGCCGCTTCGGGGCGTTTTGGTGACAGCCAGATGCACCACTCGACAGGGTCGAGCCCTGTTGCTGGCAAAGAGTGCAGATTGGACAGCTTCTCCCAATCCTCCTTCGGGGTAATGGTCTTCAACGACAATGATAGCCTTGGAATCGTTGGCAGCGGCGTGCAATGTTTTTTGATCTATAGGCTTGATGGAATAACAATCGATGACGCGGACATACATACCTTGGGATGCCAGTTCCTTTTGCGCTTTAAGAGATTCATGAAGTGTTATTCCCGCTGCGACGACGGTTGCCACGCATTGTTTCATTGCCGTCTTGTTATACTGCTCAAATACTTTACTGCCGCCGATGGGAAACGACTCTTTTGCGTCGTAGAGGATCGGTGTTTCGGGGCGCGTCGTTCTGATGTAAACGATGCCGCCAGCTTTAAGCGCCTCTTCAACGAGCGCTTCCGTGCAATAGGCATCCGAAGGATACAGCACGGTCGACCCATGAATCGCACGAAATATCGCAAGATCCTCAAGTCCCATCTGCGACGGTCCGTCTGCGCCGATAGATACGCCCGCGTGAGATCCGTTGACAATCATGTTGACTGCGGAAAATGACGCCATGCGAAATTGGTCCGCAGCGCGCGTCAAAAAACACGCAAACGAAGAAACCACCGGGCGAAATCCGCGGGCGGAAAGTCCGGTAGCAACACCCGCCATGTTTTGCTCCGCGATAAACAGCTCAAAAAATCGCTCCGGAAATTCCTTGCCAAAATATTCCGTGTAGGTAGAATTTTTGACATCACCATCGATAACAATCAGACGCGGATTACTCGCCCCCAAACGCTTGAGCGCATTTCCGAATGCCTTGCGGGTTGCGACAGGTTTCGCTGGGTCATAGTTCGCTTTTGGCGGCGTATGCGAAAAGGTTTTGTCGGTATGATCACCCGCGAATGATAACCCGCGAATATTCTCTGGTTTTTGAACGGTTCCAACACGCGTTAGGTCAATGTCCCCCAACTCCGCCACGGCCTTCGTAAGTTCTTCTTTTGACAACGGCTTCCCATGCCAACTGTCGGCATTTTCCAAAAACGAAACCCCAGCACCTTTTTTCGTTTTCGCCAGAATTACTGTCAACCCCCCTTGAAGGGTCGGACCTTTAAAGGTATCGATGTATGCTCGATCTATTGCTTCAATATCATTGCCATCCTCAACAATCACCGCGCGCCACCCAAACGCTTCGAAGCGTTTCTTGTACATTCCAAGGTCGTACTCGTACATTGTCGGATCCGACTGACCCAGACGGTTAATATCACACAGAAGAAAGAGATTGTTGACCTTTCGAAAGCTCGCGGCAGCAACCGCCTCCCACACCGCGCCTTCTGCAAGCTCGCCGTCTCCGGCAAGGACAAACACGCGGGGAGGAGCGTTACCACTCTGCAGACGAAGCGCTAATGCTTCCCCCAATCCGATCGAAAGACCCTGCCCGAGTGAGCCGGTAGCAGCTTCTGTGTATGTGAACCGCGCCGTAGGATGGCCTTCGAGCGTGCTGTCAAACGTGCGGTAGCCTTCTAAATCTTTTTGCGTGAGCGCACCTGCTGCCGCGTAGAGCGCGTAGTAAAGCGGCGACGCGTGGCCTTTGCTAAAAATTACGCGGTCGTTGCCGGGATTTGTGGGATTGGTTACATCGTAGCGAAGATAGTTAAAAAACAGAACGGTCATAAGCTCAACAGCGGATAACGAGGAGGTCGGGTGCCCGCTTCCTGCGCGCGTGGTCATGGTGAGGATGTCGTAACGTATGCGGCGGGCAAGAAGCGCAAGCGTTTTACTATCGCTCATATTATGAATGATAAACGATTGGATGCCGTGCGTCCAGCCCCACCGTTTATACATCGATGGATATCAAAAATATCAATGCCGACAATCACATCATAGCCAATCGGCGTACTACTGTCTTTATTCTCCCTTAAGCCTGGCGATAGCTGCAGCGATTCTTTCTGGATCCTTAAAGAGGTAGCTTGTCGATACAAGCCTGGTGGCTCCTGCCTCAATGACGAGACGCGCGGTTTGATCATTGATACCGCCATCGACTTCTATGGGAAGATCGGGGATGTTGGTTCGGATGGTTTTGATTTTTTCAAGCGTCTCGATCAGAAACGGCTGGCCGCTAAAGCCTGCCTCAATCGTCATGACCAGCACGCAGTCTACTTCTCCTAAAAACGGCTCCACGTGTTCAAATTCCGTGGGTCCGTCGATGGCAATTCCCACTTCTACGTGTTCGTACTGTGCTTGATCCAAAAACAGCCGCGGGTCATGCGCTTCAACATGGGCAATCAGCCGCTTAAAGCCGGCGTCAGCAAGCGGCTTGATGTACGTTTCAGGATTGGCAACCATCAAATGCGCCTCGAGCAAGAGTTTTGATTTTTTTATGCTTAAGCAGGAATTTATCAAGGCTTCGAATTTGGCAACATCCAGAAATGTGGTGTTGGGAACCAACGTATTGTCTGCCACGTCTATCTGCACGCACTCGACAAATGGAGCAACCAGCGTAATTTTGCGCTCTATTTCATTCCAATCGTTTTCTAATATACCGGGGATTACTTCAATCATGTATCCAACTTATTGCTCCATAGCTTCCTTGGCATACTGCACTATAATATGACAACGGAGCAATGGAATAATGGAATCTATCCCTCCCGCATCGCAATTTTGTTGAGCCGGCGCACGTGGCGATCTTCCCCAACAAACTCGGTGGTTAGAAAAGCCCGCACAAGTTCTTTGGCTTCGTCGGCATCGGTGTGATCGGCAGAAAGCGCAAGAACGTTGATATCGTTGCTCTGCCTGTTGTGCTTGACGTCTGCTACGTGTACCGCAGCAGCGCACCGGATGCCTTTCACTTTATTTGCCGCTATCGTCACACCGCCGCCGCTGCCGCAAATGACGATGCCGCGGCTCCCGGGGTCCTTGATCACACGATCGGAAACGGCAAAAGAAAAATCAGGAAAATCATCATCCGGATCGTGGTATGAATTGCCGCAGTCTAATACTTCATGCTTCTGCTCTAGCAACCATGCTTTAAGCTTCTCCTTTAGATGAAACCCCCGGTGATCAGCGCCTATATATACAGTCATACCATTACCTCTCTACTGCCTGCGCCGTAGACGCGCCCTTGCGACGCGAGGATCCCTCGACGCGGGACCCGCTCCGATCTCGGAAGCACGCAGGAGTTTCCCCGTGAGTCATATTCTCACTCTAACAAGTCAATATACGACATTCAAGAGGGAACCAAAAAACCGCTGGATTAATTAATATATTTGACTACCACGTGGTAGTCAAATATATTAATTAGGAGGCGGGGGGAGGAATGTGGGAGAATGTTTTCTTCGCATGCGCAACGCTGTCAAGAACAATCGAGGAATAAATGCGGCAAAACGATAAAAAACAACCCTGTTCAGGTGGCGGAAAGCCCTTTAAGGCAGAAGAACGGAGGAGATGGAGAATTTGAACACTGTTTACGCGGGCAATGCGGCGGAAAGTCCTTCGAGGGCGCTGTCGAGTTTGCCGAACGCATCATCGCTTAAGATCTCTTTGGCCCACAGGACCGAAAGAAGACTTCGGAGCGCAACCGTCCTAAAGTATGCGTCTCGGAGTTTAGCGTCGCGCTCTCTCCTGTCTCGGCGGGAAACGGCGTCAGACGTAACAGTCAGCACCATCATCGCGTACCTGCGTACCTCCGAAACAATATCCGCCTGATCAAGCGCGTCTGTAGCTTCCAAAATGTCCAAAACCGCCACATACGCCTGCTGCCAAAGTTTATCGTCGTGGAAAGACATACTAATACCAACGAATGTGTATAAAAGCTTAGCTTTGTCGACAAAGCTACGCTTTGGGCTCAAAGAACAATCGTGTCTCAAGGATCCTCGGATGTCGTGACGTTCATAAGGCGAAACTCGTAAAAACACATCCGTATGGTCGTATTATACCTGTTCTCACTGGAAAAACCAATGTGCTGATGACGGCTATTTGGCTTTATCATCTCCGATGATGATGACGAAGTCGCCGCTTGCTGTGGCTTCGCCGGCAGGAAGGCTGGAGACGGTAATGCCGAGCGCTTCCGCAATCGCTTTTGCTTCACTTGCTCGCTTGCCCGTGCTGTCAATCACTATCGTTTTGTCGTAATTTGTCTTTTTGGCGTTATCGCGATCAATGACTTCGGCATTGGGTACTTTTTCCTTCAGCACCGCTTCATAGCGTTTGGTAATACCCACGACGCCGCTCCCGTTGAGGAGGACGAACGTGTAAGATGCAGGCGTGGGGCTCACAGACGTAGCCGCTCCGGCGACGCTTGCCGACTCCGTTGCGCTGCCGCCGATGGTTATCGGCGCAACGTCGATGATTTTATGCGTGCTTGGCCGGTACAAAATCGCCTTTTTCGCCGTCGTGTAGATAAGGACTTTGTCGCCGTTTTCCGCGAACGTAAAAAATGGCTGATTTTGAAGTTTCTCTTTATCGTTGACCGTCGCAAGCGTGGGGACTTCATCCCCGGGAAGCTGCATGAGTTTGCCAACTTCCGCAACCATCGCTTTGACCTCCTCCTGCGCATACTGCGTGGGGTTTGTCAATCTCTTTTGGGCGGCCTGATATTTGGTAAAAAAGTACACCGACGGAACTGCGGCAACCAAAACCGCGAGGATTCCCAATGGAATGCTATATCTTCTGAAAAAAAGGGAAAGTTTCTCTGTCCGAGGGTTTTCCAGCATATCACCCATTATACCGAGTTTTTTTGAAGTTACAAGCTGTCCGCTATGGGGACTTTCTCGCCGTCTGCCGCTGTCCTGCCAAATTACTCTTTCCCGATGATGAGACGCGCCGAAACCGTTGAATCTTCGAGGACGCCGGAGACGGAGCTAACGGAAAATTCTTTTGCGAGATCGCCCAGAAGCATGGTTCTCCCCTGTTCTCCCAACGCAGCTGCGACAAATACCTCGCTTCGATCGTAGCGCGCGTCTGCGTTTCCCGTCCCAACCACGGTGTATCCCAAATCCAAAAGTTTGCTTGCCGCTTTGCCTGCGCTCCCTTTCACGCCGGAGCCGTTGAGAACCTCAAGCGTTATGTCAGATTTCGCAAGCGCCGGAACAGGGGTTGCTGACGGAGAGACTTCTTCCACCGGCGCTGTCTCTTGACGCGTCACCTGCGTGGGATGTGATAAATAGACAAGAAATATTCCGATTGACGACGTGACCAGCGCCGTGGCAACGATCGTACCGACAGTGAAAAGCAGTTTGTTCGTTTTGGCAATTGGCGCTTCTTCCGCCGGCGCCTCCTCCAGCGCTGCCTCCAGATTCTCTTCTTCTTTGGAATTGGGCGCGTTTTCTTGGGGAGCTTCAGATTGAGGAGGTTCTACATGAACAGAGGCTTCCGCGTGTGTATGTGTTTCTGTCTGGGGCGTTTCAACAGCCGGCGCCGGTTGTTCTACCGGTTTCTTGGCGACTTTTGATTTTTTCTTTGCGGCAGGCTTCACAACAATTACCCTCACTGACCTACGTTCTAATTTCTAAAAAATCCCAATGTCCCAATTTAGTCATTGGTGCTTATTTAGGTCAATTAGAAATTAGAAATTCTCCTAGCTCTCCGGCACATCATCTCTTGAGTGAGCGGCGATGATTTCTTTGACGATTTTGACGACTTCTTTGGGCTCGTGTTGGCTTTTGACGATATATTTGACCGCGCCTTTGATGAGCGCTTTTTCCGCATCTTTTTCGCCGGCGAGGTTCGTCAGCATGACGACGGGAATTTTCTTTGTATCAAGATCGTCTTTGAGCTTCTCCAATACCTGCAACCCGTTCATTTTAGGCATCATGATGTCCAGGAGAATGAGACTAGGATTACATTTCCGTGCCTTTTCCAAGCCCTCTTCGCCGTTACCGGCAAGCGCCACATCGTATTTTTCAAATTTAAAGATCTTCTGGTACATCCGCGCCATCAACGGATCGTCTTCGATGACCAAAATCAATTTAGCCATACCAAGCTCCTCTCCTTCATAATAGAATCATTACTGTCTGTTTGCAAGAGGTAGCGAAAAGGCAAACGCAGATCCTTTGCCTGGTCGTGAATACTCTAAACCAATCGTCCCCCCCATGCCTTCCACAAGAAGCCGAGAAATATAGAGGCCCAGTCCGGTGCCTTGCGTGGTGTCACGTGCGTAGATGCTGTCACCTGCTTGCTGGAATTTGCGAAACAGAAGCACCTGATTTTCATACGGAATTCCTTTACCCGTATCTTCAACGATAATCCGCACAAACCCGTTATGCATATACGTGCGAACCCTCACGCCGCCCTGCTCGGTGAACTTCAAGGCATTTCCGATGAGATTGATAAGTACCTGCTTGAGGCGATCTTTGTCCGCAATCACCGGAAGGATGGGCTCGTTGGGTTCTTCAAAGGTCAACGCGAGCTTGCGTTGCGATCCTGTTGCTTGATATTCCTTGAGAACATCGCGGATTAGTGCAGTAATATCAAGGGGTTCCTTTTTAAACTCAATTTTCCCCTGCTCAAGCCGGCTCATGTCCAAAAAGTCGTTCACTATTTTGATAAGCCGGATGCTCGAATCATGAATATCATCAACCATCTCTTTAAGTTCTTGGTTTTTCAGCTCATCTTGAAAAAATTCCAAAATCATCGATGTATTTCCTCGTATTGCCGTAAGAGGGGTGCGCAGTTCATGGCTTGCAATAGAAAAAAATTCTTCCCGCGATCGTTCCAGGATTTTCCACTCGGTTATGTCTTCAAACAATACAAGCTCTCCAATAATTTCCCGCTTTCCCCCTTCAGTGAAAACCGGAACGAACATCACCCGAAAAAACCGATTCCCTATCGGAACATCGGAATTGTCAATGCTCTCCTTCTTTTCTAAACACCGGTGGAAGGTATCGGTAACACTTATGCTTTTCCCTACCTTTTCTTGCAACACGTCAAGCGTCCACGCGCCTTCAATCGGACCAAACATGCGATCAACGCGGTTGTTGGTCAAAAGCACTCTTCCGGTCGTATCGGTCATCACATACCCCCACGCGAGCGCGTTTATGGAAGCCAGAAGCCTCGCTTGCTGATCATGGAGCTGGCGCGTCCGTTCGATAACTTTACGCTCGACACTTTCTTTTTCTTTCTTCAGCGCTTCTTCCAGAGCGCGCGCGTCTTCCAAAAGATTCACCATAGCCTGCTGTGTTTCGACGAGTTGTTTATTCTTCTAATCCATCAAAACGAGCTGATCGTGAAGTTCTTTCGCCAGACGAGCCTGCTTTTCGGCATGATCACGCTCTTTCTGCGTCGCCAAGGCAATTTTCTCCTCAAGGTCTTTGCGCGACAGCATGGATATGCGCTCTTTCTGAAGATACGCTTCGGGAACAATGTCAAAACAAAGAAGTTGCGTGTCATAGTCATACAGATTCCGAATCCGGGCAACAGAAGAAGCAATCAGTGAATCAGCGAGCTGATTGCCGAACCCGCCGCGAATCTCCTCATACATCATTGTGATGAGCTTCTGAAGGACAGGCAAAATTGCCTCGACGTCTTGCTGCGCGGATACCGCATCGCTGTGAAGCGTCATGCCGGCAAATACGCCATCAAGCGGCGTTCCATCGGTTGTCCGTCGAAACATGTCTGCGAGGCGATCACTCCCCAAAAGCTTGCTGTAGGTTTCTCGCAACGCGTGTGAAATAATCCAAAAGAGGATGAGCGCTTTTTGCACAGAGTCCCGAAACAGGACCTGAAAATAGACGCTCATGGTAGTTACCGGCACAGCCGCACAGACAGCACGGCGAAGCTCGTCCTTCGTAAACTCGCGGTTCACCACCGGCAGTTTATTGGCGCAAATAAACTGCTCCAGCGAAGCGTACAGCGGAATGTATGCAAAAATTCGCTCGGTTGGCTCCAATCGCTGTGCTTTTGCAATCTGCCGCAATGCTTCGCGCACTGCGTCTTTTCTCACAATCTGCTCTTGGAGAAACGCGATGATGCCGTCTTCTGCTATTTTTTCATGCCGAAACAATCGACCAAATACAGCTGGCAGTAACGATCGGGCAGTCATACAAACGGTTCCTACTTGATTCTCTCTCTACGTATGAGTATACAATAGAAAGAACACAATTCTAAGAACGCGTCCGTATATGAACCAGCGCGCCATCCGCCGCATACCGTTGTTACCAGCGATTGCTGTAAGCATCGCGGCCTTTCTGTGGTGGCTTGGACTGCAATTCGTCTTTCATGAAACGATATACGTCAACGTATTTGAACTGTTTTATCAACTAGTATTCCTCGCATCGCTTTACGTCGGCCTCTATGCCCTACCCTCAACAGGAACATCGAGCGCCGTGGGGAAGGCTCTTCTGTTGTTTGGACTCGGTATTGGCTCATGGGGCGTTGGTTCGATAATCTGGGTTATTTATTACAACATGATCTTGCACGTCGAAGTGCCATATCCGTCTGTTGCCGATGTATTTTTCCTTCTTTTGATCCCCTGCATGATTGCCGGAGTATGGCAGCTTCTTTCAATCGTTCAATCGCGACTCCGGTGGCAAAACCTCGCCGAATCGGTGGGAATTCTTGCTCTATCGTGCGTCCTCTTGTTTGGGGTTATCTATAGACCTGACGTTTCAAGCGGCCTGCCGGATTTAGCAAAACTGTTTAATATCTTACATCCTCTAGGAGACGCCATTCTCCTCGTCTTGACATTCATGCTCTGGCGGTATATCGGAGGAAAGCTCAAGGGATTATCGCTCTTATTGATTATCGCGCTTTTGTCTCAAATAACTGCTGATTCGCTTTTTTCCATACAAACGACAAACGAAACGTACGCAAACGGAGGTGTTCCTGATCTGTTTTGGCTGACAGCGGGGTGTTTTTTCCTTTTTTTCCAGATCCAGCTATTCAATACCTTCGTAGCAGAACATTCGTAGCCCACGCAGGATCACTGTGAAGCAAGACGCTTTTTGAGGTCTTCAAGCTCCTGCTTTATCTGAATCATCTTTAGTTCTCTTCCAACCATAAGCTGGTTTATGTGCTTTAGCTCTTTATTTCTCCGCTGAAGGGCATCTTCCATCCTCTTTCTTTGCGTGATGTTATATCCGCTCACCATAACACCGATAAGTTCACCCTTTTCATGCACCAGCACCGACCCTTCTGCAATTTCAATAATCAACACATCACCTGCTTTGCTCTTCATTCCAACTTCCATGACCGGCTGGGGTTTGCTCTGAAATCTAAGCGCGAGCGATGTTGCTACTTTTGCGGCAGATTCCGGCATGAGGAAATCACTAAAAGGCTTTCCAATAAGCTCTTCTTCTTTATACCCCAAACTTTCTATGACGTGGCGATTTACAAATCGAATCATGCCTTGGGGATCCAAAATAAAAATGAGCTCGTGCGAGTTATCGATAAAAAACCGGTAGATGCGCTCACTCTCCTGAAGTTTGGATTCTGCCGCAACCCGTTTGGAAATGTCGGCAACCGCGCCTAACATGCGGTATGGTTCACCTTTGTCATTGCGCAGAAATACACCGTTATCTTCTGCGATAAAATACGTACCGTCTTTCCTGCGGAAACGGTAGATTGCGCGGTATTTCGTGACTTGTTTCCTAGCCTCTTCAAGGAGCCGCAATGCTTCTTCTCTGTCCTGCGGATGGATATTTTCTTCCCATTTTTTTATGTCAAAGAAGGCAAATTCATCCGGCGTATACCCTATGACTTCGGAAATTGCCCCTGCCCAGACAATTGCGCCGCTTGCCAGATGGTAATCATACATGACCTGCCCTGTTTGTTGGGCGATCATGCGGAATCGCTCTTCGCTTTCCCGAAGCGCAATATCTTCTTTTCTCCGCTCGGTGATATCTTCACCGGAAGAAACCGTGGCAACGACCTTTCCCTGTTCATCCCGAATCACGCTATTGTGCCACGCCACCAGAAGCTCGCGTCCGTCACGCGTTGAAATAGGATATTCATAGTATTCTGCAAGCTGGTGGCGTCCGCTGACGAGAGCATCAAATACCCTCTTTACCTGATCCCGCACGCCTTCCGGCACACAAACCTCTCTCCAGGACTTACCCACAATATCGTTTGCCTCATATCCAAGCTTATGCAGTCCCACTGTATTAATCTGCAATATGGTTTGATCAGGAGATAAAACGACAATCATCGTATTGACCACGTCTAAGTACACATCCAGCGTTGCTTTTTCTTTGGTAAGTGCGTGCTGTGCTTCTTCCAGTGACCCAAGCATGGTATTTATGGAGCCAGTCAACTGACTAAGCTCATCATTCCCTCTATCACTCGGCAATCGCGCGGAGATATCGCCGCTTGAAGCAATTGCTTTCACTTCAGACTGCATGGCTATCAGCCGGGCAATCATCAACCGTTCAAGGATAATGATAAAGAGGATAATAAACATTCCTCCGCTTGCAACCCCCACAATACCCAGATATCGGATCGTACGCATGCCCTGCTGGTAGACGCTGCGCGGCATATCTACTCCAACCACCAGTACCGGTTCCCCAAAAATATCGCGGACAAGCGCGTACCCGCGAACCGCGGCGTGTGACGCAAACCACATCGCTACCGGCTCGCCCGATTGAAGCGCATGAAGCGCGTCCCGCTCGTTGGCATCTCGGGGTGCGTCCGCGCGATACGCAGAAACGGCAAGCTTGGTTACTTCCGAATACCGCTTCAACAGCTCATCGGAAAACTCCATCGCTATAATCATGGTTCCGCGCGGCGCGCCGATGCCGTCGGTAGGAAGGATGGGGCGAGCCGCGATAAGGTATGCCGTGTTTGAAAATACCAGTATACCGCGTATATGATCGTCGGCTGAAGATAGGCCGGAAAACGCATGGGTGTTTTGATACTGTCGTGAAACCCCTCCGGCATACTGGCGGCCCGTTTGGCCGTCACATCATACGCGCGCTCCCATACGACCTGCCCGGCAGAGTCCAGAAACACCATGAGATTAATTTTCAAATTCTCCAGCGTCAGATCCTGAAGGTTTGATTCGATGTATCGCGAGTTGTGATTGTGAATAAATTCATACGTATCGTCCCACATCGTCCAATCGCTTAACTTGGTATCTAGGTGCTCTATATCCACAGCGATTACTTCCTGCACGCGCTGGATATTCTGCACCACCTGTTCGCGCTCAATCGCCTGAAATTCTCGAAGGATAATGACAATAAGCATGAAGGATGTCACCACCGTGGTAACCACAGTAGAGAGGATGATGAACAGAATAATTTTTGTCCGAAGACTCATGCGCTATTCCAACTGGCTGCTGATAAACGTCGATATCATAAATGCCGGAACTATCGAAAGAACAAGGAGTAGTGACGTCACCAGAAACGTCAGCTCAATGGATCTTCCGGCGGCAGCCAGGACATGTACTTGCGGCCTGCCGACAAAGAGCATCCCCACTGGCACGTTGTCCGCATCGGCAAGCGGCAAAAATGACGCAAAGTACGGCGTACCCAAAACCGGCACAGACCCGGTGTACTGCATGGTATCCTTCAGTACCCTGTCTTTGACGCGGGAAGAGTTTTCCTTCATCCCGACCATGCGGGACGCGCCGTCCGGCGCAAGGAACGTCGTTGCGCTCACGGTCATATCCGCGTAGATCGATGCGTCAAGCCCGGTGGCTTTCTTGAGCCCGTCCACATACGCGCTGTCCACTGCCTCGCCAACAATGACGGCGCCGATGACGGCATTGTTTTCTCCCCGGATGGGAACAGCCGCGCGGATGCTCACCATCGGCGCCACCACCCCCTCCGTCGTCACCACAGACGCAACCGATTCTCCCAAAAGCGCACGCTTAACCAGCGTATCGCCGGAGAGCGATTCTCCGATACGATCGCGGTCTTCTCCGCGGGCGATAAGTTGGCCGGATTCATTTACCACAAGGAGCGTGCTTTGTTTTTTTGTCAACAAATACTCGCTTGCCAGCTTCGCCAATTCCATGCGATTCTGTTGCGTGACGCCTTGGATGATTGCCTGATTTTGTGAAATCATCTGCGCGTCAGAAACAAGCTGGGATTTTTTACTTTCGAGCGAATAGCGAAGCACCAAAACATCGGTTTCAAGCTGACGCAAACTTTCATCCTGAACGTTTTTTACCAGAAGTCCGCTAAATGATACGGTGGTAACAAGGAAAATGACAAGTATCATGGTTGTGATGATCATAAATAGCTGCGTGTGGAATTGTTTAAACAGATACGCAAATACCCAGCGGCTGATGATGATAATCCCCACGCACAACAGCGCATGCTCCACCATCCAAAACATCCCAAAGGGACTGACCAATCGGTAAAGCGATACCCACGCCGTATCGCGAAACAGCGCGGCAGTGGAAACAAGCTCCGACAGGGCAATAAGGAAAAATCCAAACGCCACCGGCTTGATATGATGTTCAAGCCCGACTGTTGCCCGCCGAAGGTATAAAAACGCGATGATCGACGCGGCAATCGGGTGAAGGATAAAGGATCATCCGGTAATCCCAAGAAAGACGGCGACGGTATTGGCGGGACGTGTGGGAAGCGGTTCGAGCGGTTCGCTTGCTACGCCAGCAATAAGGAAAAGATACGCCAGAATCCGCACGCCCGAAAGTAGCATCGTACGGATGGCTTCCCCAAAAATCGGCACTGCCACAATAGTAGACTCAACTTCTAGTCCGGAAAGGAGAAATGAAAGAGAAAGAAGGAGATACCCGACGATTTTCCCAAGTATGTGCGCGCTTTTGCGCTCCTCCCACGCATCAATGTAGAGCCAAAACACGGCAAAGAACGTGAGGGCCGCAAACAAGTTTATGGCAAAATGGATGTTTTCAAGTATAAAGTGTAGCCACATAGGCAGGTTGAATAGCGTTTCGTCAATAGCGTTTAGGTAATACTAACTATACGCTATTCTCTATGCGCTATTCCTATTCTCTATACGCTATTTTAACACGTTATCCAACAACTCCTCCTTTGTTAGCAAGCCCGTCGCCACTCTCTCGATAATCCCTTTACGGCTGACAAACACGTGAGCAGGAAAGGATGTCAGGCCAAGTGCTTCTATGAGCGTGCCGTCGGGATCCGCGATGATCGGGATTGCGTAATCCCCCCGTTTTCGAAAAATGGAAACTGCCGCCGCGGTTTCTTGTGGAAAAATGCTTACCACATGAATTTCCTTTTTTTGGGCAAGCTCCTGCAAGACAGCCAGCTGTTCCGGCGTATGGGGCAACCAAGAATTAAGGAAGGTAATAATTGTTGGTTTGCCGCGCAACGACGTACTTGCGATCATCGTATCATCAGAAGGAAGCCGAAAATACGGCAGTTCTTCGCCAGTCACATCGCGGACGCTGCTTGCTGGCGCGTCCATAGACGGAGTCGTGAGCGTCAATCGTATGGTTGTCTGCCGGAAATCAGGCAGAGGAATAAGAAACGGTCCCAAACGAAGTGCGCGCTTTCGCGTCAGGTAAATTGGTTCAACAATTGGTGCGCCTTTATCTAACCAAAAAATTTGGGAAATCGCACGCGTATACCCCGGCGCGCGTACTTCAAGATAATACGTGCCGGCAGGCAAATACAATGCATATGACCCGTCATGGGATAATGGGAGCGGATTGTTTTGCCCATAGGCTTCTCCATCCCACAGGATAAACCGCTTGGTATCATCATGAAGCACATACACAACGAGCGTTCCATTGGTCACCGCGACAGACCCCCCAAATACCCGTCCGGGCTCAACAACAGTGAATGACGGAAACGCATGGTCTTTTATATTTCCCGCTCCATCAATTGCGTGTGTCCAGAGCGTGTACATCCCGGACGTATCAAACCGGATCGTCGTACTCCAGAGGCCATTGTCGAGGTTTTTGCGTAGGGTACCGAGGTTACCTAGGTTACCTACGAGACGAATGTCTGTAGGGCCTCCAACAGCAGAAAGTGTCAGGTTGTATGAAACATGTGGAAGCAAGATCAGCGCTCCGTCTTTCGTTGGTTCGATAACCTGCGGCCCGAGCGTCAAGACCACGCCGCCCACTAACGGCGGCAGGCGGTCAACCACCATCGTGACACCCTTGCTTGTCCCTGTGTTGCCTTTGCTGTCTGTTGCGCGGATTTTTACGATGTAGTTATCGTCCAAAAGTCCCAAAGGGGTAAACGTAAACGTCGCTGACGCCTTCCCTAATCCTTCGACCTCGTCAATCGGAAGAAAATTCCTGCCGTCATCAATCGAGTATTCCAGTTTAGCCACGCCGCTTGGATCGGTTGCCTTGCCTTCTATGGTCGGCGCCTCGGTGAAGGGTTTATTGAGCGTGGTAACAATCGTGGTCTTGGGCGGCGTCCTATCAGGAACCGGCGTCGGCGTGCCGGTAGCGGTAATTGTGCGCGTCGTTCCGGTTACCGTCGTGGTCGTCGTCGTCCCCTGTTTGGCTGTCACAAACGTATTATCTCCGGATTCACCGGTATTTCCTGCGCTATCCGCGCTTTTCACATTATAGTGATACGTCGTATTTGCCGTGAGACTTGAAATTGTCACGCTATGCGATGTTCCCGAGTCACCGGTTGCCGTGGATCCGTAGTCATCAGTTGTGCCGTAATCAACGACTGTTGTTCCGGACTCATCCGTGGTCCAGGTAATTTTCGCCTGCGTATCGGAAATGTCGGAAACAACGATGTCAGAAATTGTAGGTGCCGTTGTGTCTCCCCCGCCGCTGCCTTCCGTGATAGACACACTTGTGTCGCCCGTGCATGTCGTTGGAGAGCTACCACCGCTGTCATCCGATACTTCTACGGTCCAACTTCCCGGATCTCCTACACTGCCACCCGCAGTAACGTTCAGTGAAAAATATGCCGATCCTGACGGGGCTATAGAGGATCCTCCGCTAAATGTTCCTGCTTCTTCCGTATTGGATGCATTCCACCCGCCTGCAGAAGCACCGTTAACCGTAAAACTATCATCCGGACGGGATACTTTTACCCAAAGAATTGTTTCGGAAGATGTATTTTCAACACGAAATGCCAATATGCCAGTTGAAGACTGTGTCATGCTTGTCGGACTCACTGACGTGGTACAAGAAGATACGGCTGCGTATGTTGGGGATGAAAAATACGGAAAAAATATCCGTATAATTCCCATACCAAATAGAGTAAAACTCCCAATGACAAATAAGCGTGTGGGCATTACTTTACAGTATAAACGTTCTCCACGCACGCATCAACCAATCGCTCGTGCATTTCAATCCGGAGCTTGGAATACACTCATAATCTTCACTCCATCAATCGCAACATGATAGATTTCCGGATATGGGGGTGTATTCATCTGCCACCGAAAATTTGAAAGAATATATCTGGCCTTGTTCGCATCGGATAACGGCATAAAACGGCGATCTTCGAACGGAAGGAAATCAGCCTGTGCTTTGATACCAAACGCAAAAAATACCGGAATCTGATAATCTGAATCTGTTTTTGCGATATATTGCAACCCCCGCTTAAACGAAAGTCCCCAATAGTCAAGATCAAAACGGTGCTGTGCGCCTCGGATGCCCCCTACGAACTCATTAAAATATACGTTCTGGTACGGATGATTGCGCACCATGAACGATACGGTCAGTATTCCTGTCAGCGCAAGCGCACTGACTGCGACACCGCGCACCCGTATCCCTTTCGTCCACAGATAGGTAAGTCCCTCAAGTGCAAGCCCTACGATAGCCGGATAGATGAAATAAAATTGCCGCCATCCGTCATATAAAGCCGGGCGGGTAATGAGTACAGCAACGAGAGGAACAAGGGCCCATGCCGCCATCATCAATCCCCACGCATTCCGTTTCATAAGTATCCTGACAAAACCAAGAACGGATAATGCAAGGAGTGCGACCGGTGTGGTAATCCCTATCCAGACAAATAAATAATGCCAGGGCGCCGTATGCGACCACGTCTGTTTCCCCATATACAACATGCCGTTCTCGTATTGAGAAAATGAACTCATATACCGCAGCGCCTCAAAAAAACGATCCAAAGGATTGCTCCACAAAACAGGCCAGAATGCATAGGTAAAACCGACTGACGCTCCGATACAAACGGCCAGCGGCTTGAACAGATTGTTCAGTTTTTTCCGATAAGACCAGAGTATCTGCGGAAGTATAAGAAGATACACCAGTCCTCCGGCAATGCGAATATCCGTCGCAAAACTTGCTGCTACAGCAAAAACCACAGCCCGAAGCACGGTCGGCTTCCGGACAAACCGCAACCCGGTGTAGACGGCGATGACAAATGCAGACGAAAACGCGATATCTTTGGAATTGTAAAAACTATCGGCAAAAATCCGAGGGTGCAGAATATAAAGAAGTACACCAAGTAAGCCCCGCCAATGGCTATGAAATGTTTCTGCACAAAGACGATGAAAGATAACTGCACTGATATAAAACAACAGAAACGTGATGGCGTGACGAAAGAAAAAGATCCTCTCCGGATCAGTAATCCCCGACCATTTCTCCAGTGCGTACAACGGCAACTCGAATGCCGTACCGTAATAGCGATCCCGATACCGGAACAGCGATTTGTCACCTTCAAACACGTACCTGTACGCTTTGATGCCGTTTAAACGTGAAATCGGCTCGTCCCATGAGAGACCGTAATCGCGGAAGATACTCAACCCGACAACAAGGTAAGCGGCAAAAAAAACAACAGCAACGACCTTAGAATTCATTAATCGCACGGATTTTCTCCTCCTCTGACAACTTGGAATTCCAGTCAAAATACTCCCGTGCTTTTTCTACCTGTCCCATACGAAAATAGTTGACGGCGGTTAAAAATTTTACCTCTGATAAACTGCGCCGGGGCCCAAGATATGCGTCAATCACCTGCTGGCTTTCGTCATATTTGCCCATTTTCGTCATGATATACGCCCAGAAATAATATGAGCTTGTTTCGGGTTTCAGATTAATTGCTCTGATGATCGCACGTTCTGCCCGTTCATATTGCTTATCATGGGCAAGTACCGCTGCATAGGCGGCCTGCACCTGATGGTGGCCCGGATAAATGCGTACCGCCCGCAGGATATTATGCTTAGCATCATCAAATCGACGCGCAACGAGATAATACCGTGACAGCCATACGTATCCAAATACGCTGTTGGGCGCATCATGGGTCATGCTTGAATACAACGACTCGGGCGACAACCACACACGGTTTCTTTGAACCGTTGTAATGGCATATACAACAAGTACGGTTGCAAAAAGTATCATAGTAATAATTTTATATCGTCGTAATGCTCCGGCTATTCCCACTGCCGCTATAAGCGCAAGTCCCATAGATGGGAAGTACATCCACCGTTCGGCCATGAATTCTCCTCCAGTAAACACAAATTTTGAAAAAGGAAAATAGGAAACTAAAAATATGAGCGCACCTACGGCAAGAGCCGACGTACGAAATTTTTTGACAACAAACGGCACACCGAGACAGATAAGAAACAGGAGCCCTGCGAATGATTTGTATGAAAAAAGACGTTCGACCAACGGAAAATGGTTATATCGATACGTTGCCGTAAGCCCGATGGGAACGAATGTCTTCCAGATATAGGTGAACGCGATAGCACATGCAGTCCAGACTCTGACAGGAAGCTCGACATGTGCGATCGGATTCACCGGATACGTATGAAGATTTTCAAACGGCAGCTTACCGCCGAGACTCGTATACCACATAGCTACATAGATGATCCCGACAATGATGAAAGGGACAGCTAATTGAACAGTTACGATGATCCGCGGTTTTTTATGTAGCCAATACACCCCAAAATATACTATTGGAAATATAAGTAAAAACTCCTTCGACAGACACCCGAAGAAAAAAAACACGACCGAGAGAAGCACATACCTCCACCGGATATGCGTTTTCCCTGTTGCATTCAAAAAGGCAATCCACGAAAGGAGCATAAATCCGGATCCGAGGGCCTCCTCACGCGCTTTAATAAACGCAACCGCCTCTGTGTGTATGGGGAAAAACATAAAAAGTAGCGCGGTACATGCCGCAACGACCAATTTTCGAAAAAGAAGATAGACACAATAAAATACAAGAAAACCGACAAGGCCGTTGAGAATGATATTAACGACATGAAATGACGTCGTTGCCTCACCGAAAAGGATGAAATTGAGCGCCATGGTAAACACGACAAACGGACGGTACGTTTCAACAAGGGAAAAATCACGGTTATTCGTGAGGGGTTTGAGCCAAATATTCGTCAGGCTTTGCGGGGTGCGTAATTCCTCCCATGCAGTAAAGTATTCATCGTCAAAAACAAACTCGCCGCGGATCGTGTTTCCATACAGAACAACACTTGTCAGAAGTGATGCACAGAGGGCGCAAATAACCCACCATTTATTCATACATATCCTCTTATCGTATACATACTGCCATATGCCATGAGTATACGATATAATACGGAGTGCATGAAGCGTTTACTTTCGGCTCCGTATGGAATTATTGCCATACTCCTCGTCGGCAGCGTTATCGTATGACCCATACCCCGTATAGTGCGAGTGTTGTCTGAGATAATTACTTGAATCAGAC
>CAZQTD010000004.1:0-70626 GCA_964596355.1 uncultured Gammaproteobacteria bacterium | reverse complement strand
GATTATGCCAAACTTGTCTCAGACAACCCTCGCCACGTTTTGGGTAGTTGACAATCCCAAAACCAAAATTATTTCTAATAAAGAAAATCTCGGCTTTGCCGAGGGGAACAATGTCGGTTTTCGCCGCGCGAAAGGCAAATACATTTTGTTTCTAAATAACGATACACGGGTGACAAAAACATTTCTTTCAGAACTTGTTAACGTATTGGAATGTGATCCTGATATAGCAGGAGCACAGAGCAAAATACTCCTTATGGACGGCCCAAAAATTCTCGATAATGTCGGAGCGTTTCTCACATCCACAGGGTTTCTGTATCACTACGGTTTAGGGGAAAAAGATCAATCCAAATACAACAAGATCATATATCTTTATACGGTAAAGGGTGCATGCATGATGTTTAAGCGAAACATCCTAAAGAAGGTAACGATAGACGGCAATATATTTGATCCTGATTATTTTGCCTATTTTGAGGAATCTGATTTATGTCACCGCCTGTGGCTTGCCGGCTATCGGATCGTCTTTGCACAGAATTCAGTAATCTACCATAAGATGGGAGCGACGAGTAGGTCGATGAACAACGCATTTATCCAATATCATTCGTTCAAAAACAGAATTAATTCATATCTAAAAAATCTCGGGTTAGGTGCGGCTGTCACGATCATCCCTGCACATCTGTTTTTCTGTTTTTGTACGGCGTATTATATGTTGTTGTTTTGGGGCAATGTTTCGTTTTGGTGGGCGATTCATCGGGCGGCACTGTGGAATATTCGCTGGTGGGGGCGAACAATGAAGTACAGGAGTTACATTCAAGGTGCTCTTCGAAGCAGATCAGATTCTGATTTTTTTCCGACGATAATGAAAAATCCGAATTTCCGGTATTACCTTTCGTTCCTTGGCAGGCAATGATTGTGCGATTGATTACGTCAAGCGCTTACGATTGAGTTGTTTTGACAAATATTCAAATATGCGGTGAAAGCCTTCTTTGGTGGCGATTTTATCACGATATGAATAAAATTTTTTAAACTTCGTATTATCTACGCCGCGAAACACTACGCCTGTTGGCTTAGATTGTTCAAATACGTACCGTGGTTGTATCTTGGCAAATTCACAGAGCCAATCGGCACATTGTTTAACCGTTACCTGTTGATCGCTAGATATATTCACTTCGCCGTAATACTTGGGAGACATCATGACCTCATAGATTTTTTCTATGGCATCAGTAACGTAAAGAAACGTTCGGACTTGCCTGCCGTCTCCCCAGATGTGAATTGGCGTCCCTGTCTTTGCTGCGTTAATAACTTTATAGGTAATTGCCATAGGGAATTTAGCCCGTTGACCCTGCCACTCTTGGCCAACGCCGAAGATTGTATGAAGGATTCCCACACGTACTTCGATAGGCGCATGATGTGCAAGGATGGTGATCATGAATTTTTCCCAACCGTACATCTGATCTGGGTTTGCGGGGATAAGCATGGTTTCCTCAAGCTTTGTGGTTTTTAGCCGTTTGTCGGCGTCGATGGGATAGATGCACGCGGATGAGGGGTAGAATAAGCGTTTTACACGATTTCGATCGCAGGATTGGAAAATATTGAGATCCATGAGCATGTTTATCACGAAGGGGTAATACTGTTCTTGAGAAAAATATCCTACACCACCCATGTCGGCTGCGAAATGAAACACATAATCAATATTTTTTAACGCTTTCAGCGCATCATCCGGTAAGGAAATGTCTAGTTGTTTTACTTCATTGGCTGTAAGATATTTGGTCCTTGACTGATTGTTGTTTTTTCTAATTATCGCTCGTACCCAATGACCCTTTTTCCTAAGAAATTCCACTATATGGCTTCCCAAAAACCCAGAAGCACCAGTTACTGCAAAGCGTATTATTCTCGTGCGTTTCATACGGTACGTATTATATATCAGAAAAGATAGCAGGGTATATCTTTTTATAATGATACTTCTTGCCTAAAGCCAACGCATTTGAACAGTAGGTGTCGTAATTACGCAGAATTGTTTGAACTGCAGTAATAAAATCATTAGATTTGTAATACTGTATGATTATTCCGGCGCGATGTTTTGCAATTTCCTTTGAAAAAGTAAATACATTTGTCGTAATGACAGGCATTCCGATACTTAAGTACAATTTAATTTTTGACGGATCGCTGTAATAGGAGACGTTACTTTTGTCAGGAACGTACGTAGCAAGTCCTATATGACAGCGCGAAAGGATATCGCGAATTGTTGTATCGTTTTGTACAAAGCCGTAATAATATGCGCGAACCTGCAACGTTTTTGATTGATTTTTGAAATAGTGTGTATCAGGCCCTTCTCCGATAACATGAAGCTCAAGTCCCTTATTGTGGCGCATAAGTGTTTGGGCATTTCGGAAGAACAGGTCAAGCCCTTGGCTTTGTTTCTGTACGCCAAAAAACGCGAGCCTAAGGGTTTTGTGGGATCTTCTGGGAATAGTTTTTATCGGGTCTGTGCCGATTGGCACAACTGGAAAAGATTTGGTTTTAGGAACAATATCGAGTTTCTTTCGAAGCGACAGCAATCGTTCATTTAAAAAAACGGTTCTGTCAGCGTTGAGGCTTGCCGGCTTATCAAAGAACCAATAGAGCCACCGCATGAGTCGAACAATGAGACTTGGATGAGTCGGAGGGTAATAATCCCAGATCCAAAAAATGGTTCTTTTAACAAGCCCCAAGGCCCGAAGATGATTTCCTGTCCAGGCGGTAAAGGCGTTCACCGTGAAATATACGTGATAGGGGCCAAAGGTGTTTTTAAGTTTAATCAGATAAAAGATAATTTGAATAAATATGATTACTGATCGAACGGGAAGGAGAAAAAACGTTAGAGAGGTAGTGACGGGGGCGCGCAATAAATGATATTGCATGACAACACGCTTGTTGCGATAGATGATGAGCCGGTCGGTGTGTCTGTTATCACCGAGTTTGTGAAATTGAAACGAAAATACCAGAACCGTACTAAATCGATCCAATATATAGGTAAGGATATTCCCTGCATTTTCGTACGGAGAGAAGTTTATATACACGATGGTGTTTTTCACATTCAGACATTATACGGTACAACGTATTCATATTGCAAAACAGATTGAGCCAGTTATAATTGGTCAATAATGAGCCCAATGACACTGCCTTCGATTGCTATCATAGGCGGGATGTATAATCCAGATCTTCGAGTATTTGAAGATTCCCTTGATTCCGTTGTGAAGCAACGATATCGAGGAAGGGTTGTGCAATATCTATTGGATGGTGGCAGTACGAACGGTGCTATTGGACTCGCAAAACGATATAAATGTCGTTTGTTTTTTTTTGCAAATGATGCAGATGAAGGAGGTAGTCGCCTATTTCCGGTATTGTCCGGAATTAATGAAGACCTTATTCTCCTTATGGAATCGGATAATATTTTACCAGATACAGACTGGCTTAAAAGGATGGTGGAACCGTTTAGTGAGCCGGAA
This sequence comes from uncultured Gammaproteobacteria bacterium, assembly GCA_964596355.1. Classification (GTDB taxonomy): domain Bacteria; phylum Patescibacteriota; class Microgenomatia; order UBA10105; family UBA927; genus CAZQTD01. The sequence continues at coordinate 67,141 of CAZQTD010000004.1, read as the reverse complement.
GTATTTTCTACCTTTTCTCTTCATAACACGTTTCGTTGTCATGACGATATTTTAACTAAGTATTTTGCGCTTTTAGGGTCACCCGATCCGACACTCTACTACCTTCACAAATCCGACAAAGTACGAATGGACCAAACTCAATATGATAAAGGACAGATTCTCATGGAAACGCGAGCGTTTTTTGTGGTGAAATTTGCTCCTGATGATCAGCCGGTTATGGGTGACAACGGGTTTATGATTCGGACGCGCATATTCAAATCCGTCGTTAGAAAGGGGCATCCATTTTATCATACAGACGCATATGCTCAATTGTTAGCTCGTGGGTATGATACAGTTGGGGTTGTTAAAAATGCGATTATTCACGTTTCCCGTTCCAACATTATTCATCAAGTAAAGCGCAGGGTTGAGGTTAAAGTTCATTTTACAGATGCTATGAGGGGTCGGCGAACGTATTTGGTATTTAATCCGAGATCTTGGAAAGACAGATGGAATCTAATGAAATATATTGTATACACGGTGACATTTATAGAGCCCCTTTGGCTAAGCATTCGCGGGTATGTGTTAATTCAAGAACCCGCATGGTTTTTACATCCAATTATGTGTTGGTGCATGTTGATTGGCTACGGGTGGTCTGAAATACTTATGTATATCAAAAAAATAAGACGAGTGTGTATATCAAGATGAAAAAACTCGTGATTGTCGTCGCCGCTGCCCTATTCATCATTCCGTTTTTTTGGTATCCCAAAGGATCTATTGATTTAACGGGCGACAGTTATCGCGTATATTTTCTTGACCCGGTGTCGGTTATGAAAAACTTATCGCTTTATGCGGTCAGCCCGAGTGCTACGAACGCCATAGACCCGTTTTTTTACACGATTCCATATTTATTCATCATATCTCTGCTTCATACCGTACTGCGAGACCCATGGGCTGTGATTGCCGTCACGGATGGATTTCGTTTAACTATGACGTTTCTTTCATTTTACCTGTTGACGCGCAAATTATTAGTGGCAGCAGATACAAAAAAGAAAGACGTTGTAGATGGCGTTTCGCTGATCGGCGCCGTACTCTACGTTTCACTGATTACGGCTCGGGGATGGGGGGCGTCGCTTTTTTCTTTTAATCACATATTTTTGCACCCTTTGATTCTGTATCTGTTATTGCTTTATCTTCTTGATCACAACATATTGGCAGCGTATGGAATATTGATTCTGTCGTTCATATTTTCATTGAATTTCAACTTGACTAGCGCACCTCAATTCTTTTCATTTTTTCCGCTTGCCATTGCATTTACGTTTCTGTACGTGACACTAGTGCTACAAAGACGAATGGTGTGGAGCGAAATTTTCATTGGGTTTATAGTATTTGTCGGGATACATGCGTTTCACCTATTGCCTCAAGTGATGACATTATTTAACAAAACCAGTTATGCAGGCCAACGGTTATTTGATCAAACGAATATTACACACATGGGTGTTGACTTTTTTGAAACAAACCGACATGAATTTGGGAAGATTAGCTCTAATCTGTTTCAGCCATATGCTGAGCGGTTTCATAACATATCACTTTTTATCATTCCGGCCATATCTGTACTTGGACTTATGAAAAAACGATCAAAGATGCTTGCGTTATTGGGTGTTTTTTTTGCGATTACGTTATTTCTTGTTTCCGCAAATGTCACGTATGTTGGGGTAACCCTCTATAAACAGCTATTCTATATTCCCGGGTTTATGATGTTCCGGGCATTTTATGATAAGTGGTATTTTGTCTTCGCATTTTTTTATGCATTGCTGTGTATTGTTTCGTACTATTACCTTGTAAAAGACAAGAAGCCCTCGGTCAATTTGTTGCTGGGATTGTGCATCATTGCTGTATTTATCTATAGGGTACTGCCATTTATCTTAGGAGAGACTGTCAGAACACATCATTATCAATCACATAACGTATCTACGTTCTTTGAGATAGATCCTGATCTCATCACGTCTTTATCGTACCTCAAAAATCTGCCTCAGGACGGAAAAGTACTTACCTTGCCGCTTACGTTTCCATATTTTCAAATAGCATATGGTAAGCAGGGAGGTGCGTTTGTTGGCATATCGACGGTTTCTTTAGTGGCCGGAAAACCTGATTTTACCGGTTTTTGGACATTCGGTCCGTATGAACGGCTTATATTCGATGTCCTTCGCAGAGAGGATATCGATCGTTTTGTCCAGCTTCTTTCGCTTCTTAACGTTCGGTATATATTCCGCAATTCAGATTCGCGCATTATAGATGATTTTCCTGGTTATCCGTACGTATATCCGGGCATGACCTATTCGTCTAAGGAACAGCTTCCAATTATTAAAGATCAGAATTCTTATGAGAAGTTTTTGGCTTTACTGCCGGTGAAGAAGATATATGCACAAGGATTTTACGAGATATATGAATTTGAAGATGCTGTGGTTCGTCCACATATATACATTCCCGACAGCATATATTCTGATCAGCAAGAAGCACTGAAAGATTCTTACCGATCTGCCTACGTTGACGATGCTGCATGTGACTATTTGACTTGCGACGGAAACGATTCAGAAAGTCCATCTCTATCATATAGAAAAAGATCTCCGGTACGCTTTGAGGTGGATATCGATATGAGAGGAAGAAAGACGCCATTTCTTCTCATTCTGTCAAATGATTTTCATTCAACATGGGATTTTTCTCTTGAGCCGGCATGGCAAGGAGTAACCATAAACCACATTTTGGTAAACGGATACGCGAATGGATGGATTATTGATCCCGAGGGAATTCAAGCAGACGTAGTGCATGGAACTATATATTTGAAAAGCCAAAACTATCTGTATATTGGAATAGTAATTTCTGGCGCCGTATTTTTATTTGTTGTCGTACGCGGTGTGCGCATTGTAACAAACAAACGCCATGAAGAAAAGTAAACCACTCATCCTCCTTTCTTTATTCACGCTTTTTCTAATAGCCATTGTGGTATTTGCCGATTTAGCCGAGGTATTTAGGTATTCAGATTTACCCTTTTTTATTGCATTTTTTTTATATGGCATTGTTACTCTTATTCAATTATCTTCAAGTAGAACATCTTTTATCCTTTCTCTGTTATTTCTTCTCTATACAGGGTTATCATATATACCCACAGGACCATCGCGGACGACTGAACGCTTCGCAGAATGGTTTTATCTTTTTTTCGTTTTTGGTCTTGTACAGTACGGCAGGGAAGTTTGGCGCGCACAGAGGTTTCCTAAATGATAATAGACATCATATTTCTGTTTTTTCTCTCCCTTGTTCCGATCGTGTGGCTCATCGGCGGGTATTCGATTGTCGGGTATGATTCCGGATTCCGCTTAAATGGCATAGCGCACATCACAAGCCTTCTTCATAGCTGGAACCCTACGGTCAATTACGGCATTGACTGGACCATCTACCGTGCGTTTGCAGTCCTACAGCTTCCGGAGGCCATCGTGTCGCAGGTTACCGGTTCACTTCCTGTGGCGCAAACGACGGTGTTTGTTGGATGGTTTATGCTGATAGGCCTGTCAATGTATATATTTCTTCGGAATATGTTTCCTGAATCTCATTTTCGGTTTTTTAGAATTTTTTCCTCGATATATTATATGTATAATTTTTTTATTCTCAACGGATGGCTCAATGCCGAGCGCGCAAAATTTTCGCTCTATGCCGCGCTTCCGATCGCAATTCTCCTTATGTATCGGCAGGCGTTTCATGCCGCACAACCGGTGAGGACAGCGATAGCGTTTGGACTTCTTTATGCAGTATGGAACGGTGGTGGATCCATCCCCCTGTATGGCGCAACGATTATAGCCATTGGACTTGCCGTAATCATGTTTTCTGCCTTCGTATTCCGCCAACGGGGACTGGCAGGAACAGTTCGGCTTCTTGGTTCATATGCGTTGTTTGCTGTGTCATTTCTTCTTTTTAATGCCTATTGGATTGTACCGCTTATTGCGTATGCACACGCATCGTTTGGATCATCTGTAGCTGCGCAGGGAGGAATAGGCGGACTTATCGAATGGGAAAAAGCTTTTAGCCGCAATGCATCATTTCTGAATATCATACGGCTGCAGGGGTTTCCTGATTGGCATGGAAATCCATCGCATCCTTACGCTGGCGTCTATGAGTCAAACATTGTTCTTGTTCTGGCAAGCCTTATACCTGCTGGTGTCAGTGCGTTGGGGGTTATACGGTTTGGAATAGACTCGTCGCGTCGCTTCATACTCCTATTTCTTACTGCGCTACTTGCTGTTGGGATTTTTTTTACCGCGGGATCTCATCCACCGACAGGAGTCATATACCTTCTGCTCATGCGCCACATGCCTGGATTTGCGATATTTCGGTCCAGTTTTTATAAATTCGCTCCAACCGTTTGGTTTTCTGTTACGGTGCTTTTCGGCTACTTTATGGCGCTGTTTATCCATACGTATGTTAAGAAGAAATACATAAGAACGATCGTCTGGAGCATGTGCATCAGTGGCATTTTGGCATACCATTACCCGTTTTTTTCATCGGAGAGCTTTACTATAAGCGGTTTATTTCGAACGCGTGTAGCAATTCCTCGGTATGTTAATCAGATGAAACACGCAATAGAGAAAAAGACAACGATGGATGACAGGATCTTGGTGTTCCCGGACCTTGATCCCGGATTTATTACCTTGCCTATGGATGCCTACACATGGGGGTTTTATAGTGCGGATATATTGCCGAGAATTATGACGAATCGGTCATTTCTCGCCGGAGACGCCAATGACGATGCCATAACAGCACTTCTTTATCAGCATTTGTATGATCGTGATATGGAAGGGTTCCATGAGCTTGCGTCATTGGCTGGCGTCACACACGTACTCTGGCGGGGTGATGTCGCATTGTCCGAAGCTATGGGAAAACGTCATTCCCTTGTCGAGTATGAACAAACCCTTGCATCCATGGAAGGAATGAGTCTTGTTTCCCAGTCGGGTCCGTGGAAACTATACCGTAATACTGCTTCGATACGGCCGATGATTTCGATTGTCCGCAATCCCATACAGGTGACCGGATCGGCGAGGGGAGATGTCATATGTGCGAGCGACACAGCAACAATTAGAGTCGAGTCGCCAGCAGATGCTCGACTGCCCACAGCGATAGGCGCTGAATGCATGATGTGCAATCCGGATGAATTTAATACATTAGTTTCAAGCATCTATTTACCGCCGGTCGATGATCAACGCAAGACATTCGTCAAACATCTTGGCAGGCGTTTTGCTCGTATGAAGAAGCATGAACAATCGTATGGCGAGCTGATCGATGAGAAATTATCGAATGTCGTGTCCATCATATCGTTGGCAGTTCATTCGGGCAATAAGGAGCAGATGAGCAACATGTCAGTCGTTTTAGAACAGATGAATGAACTCTACCGCAAACTGTCTGGACGGATGCAGGTTATCTATGCGAATCGATTATACGCGTATATAGCGGCTATCGAACGATTAACAGCAGGAACTGTTATATTCCACGATGTTTCGTCGATTATTCGTCCCTTGAAGAATGAGGTGATGAAGAATATCTATATGTCGGACGATTCATCGTTTCGGTATATCGTTACCATTCCTCAATCGGATCGTTATCGGATTATTGGATCTAATCCGCTTGATCGAATTATTGTCGATGGTGTGTTGGCACCATTGCATATTGTGACGCTTGAAGAAGGGTTTCACACGATTGAGCTTGCGCGCAATGGACAAATGGTGGCTCCCTACATATTTCTTAGAAATGAATACGCACCAGAAGGTGGAATGGTGCCGTTATCCTTTGTAAGGATTTCCCCCACTCGGTATGAGGGAAATATCGTGCGTTCGATTTCTGATCCATCGGCGATTGTGCTTAATCAGCGGTATGATCCTCGCTGGCAATTGTCGTTTACATCGACAAATGGGAAGCGTCATATTATTACTGATCATTATGAAGCGAATGGGTTTGCGAACGGCTGGCTTGTGCCACGCAATACCCGCGGTGCCTTTGAGATACGGTATACGACGCAGACAAATGGCACATATGGCAATATGTTATCAATAACGAGCCTCATCGTCGCTGCCGTGTGGTATACAGGGAGTGTGCGAAAGAGGGTCACCGGGTAACGCTATGTTACAACCGTACGCATGCTGACGATTGAGAGAGTAGATAATGGATATGAGGATACAAAACCACGATAAAGCGTCATGAAAACTGACAATACCACATTACCGCTGGTTTCTATAATTATTCCAACACATAACCGCAAAACAATGGTGATACGTTTGCTAAAGAGCATTATGAAAAGTACATACAAGCATATTGAAGTAATTGTCGTTGACGATGCGTCGACAGATAACACGTATCAAGCGATTAAAAAGACGTTTGCCAGCTACCGACGGTTGCGCGTGGTGAGAAATAAAAGAAATCTGTTTGCAGCCGGTGCCAGAAACGTTGGTACGAGAGTAGCGAGAGGAGCATATCTTTTTTATGTTGATGATGATAATGTGTTGGATGCCCATGCGATTGCGCACTTGGTTCGTATCTTTGAGAGCGATGATGGAATAGGGGAATTAGGACTCGTCAACAAAAGTTTCCGTGATAGGAAAACGGTATTTTGGATCCAGACTATCAGAAACATGTGGACGACAAAGACATATTTGCCGAATAATCTTCAAATGTATGCGAATGATGAGTATTGGGAAACTCCGGATGTGCCAAACGCCTTCATGGTGCGAGCAAGCGTTATAAAGACGCATGGGATATCGTTTTGCGAAAAATTCGGCATCATGTATGAAGAAAGTGACCTAGCTTATCGGATTAGAAAGGCAGGGTATACGGTTAAGGTAGTGAGAGACGCGATTATCTACCATGACACCGGTGATTATATGGATCATTTTATGAACGATGCCAGACTGCCGTACGTATTTGCAAGAAACAGAATCATCTTTCATTCGTTGTATTCAACAAAGATCCAATTGCTCGGGATTGTTCTCATCTGGATTTGGGTATTTATGCTGTTTTATTGGTATAAGGCGATATGGTATCGGGGGAATGTTTCTATCCTGCAAAAAGCGCACTGGATGCTTGCGTATCTTAAGGGTAATTTCGCCGGAATTTCCTTCATCATCCGAAACGAGAAGCTTGTCTATCCCAAGGTGACGTGACAATATGTGGTATTTTGCAAGCGGTGACGCAGGATTTTATTTTGCCGAACAACTCGCGGGGCTTTCGTGGATGCCTCGTGTGTGGCATTCGGAGTACGGATTTGGCACTTCTTCCCTTATTCGCCTATGGTTTGATTATCCGTATGAGTTGGTCGTAAAAGCGCTCTCATCCGTGGGATGTTCGTGGTGGACAATCGACAAACTTTTGTGGGCGTCTGTTTTTATACTATCGTTCTGTTCGTCCTACACGCTTGGATGGCATGTATTGAAACGTAAAGCTGCCGCAGTTGTTGCTTCAGTGATCTATACGACAAATACATACATTCTGCTTTTATTTGCCGGAGGACAAATCGGCGTTGCACTTGCATATAGCGTGACCCCGCTTGTCTTGCGGCGGTTTATTCATTTAGTCGACGGGCACGGCGATGCTGACACTGGCAGTTGGAATCAGGCATCAGGTATCAGGTATGCGCTGCAGAATGGTTTATTATTGTCATTATTCATCGCTTTTGACCTCCGATTCGCATATCTTATACTGGGCGCACTATTGTTGTATAGCATGGTGAGTGTTGCGTACCACGGATTCCTTCGGCGCAACTTGGGTCAGGCAGGTATTGGTCACGAGAACATGCGCAATACGTTATACATAATGCTTTCAACCTTTGGAATCCCGCTTTTCGTCGCATTGTCGATCCACATGTTTTGGATACTGCCGGCGATCCTCACGCGGGCAGGAGCGTCATCTTTGGGAGAAGAATTTACCAACCCCGGCATGCTTACGTTTTTAAGCGTTGCGGATTTTTCCCATTCCTTGAGTCTGCTTCACCCGAATTGGCCGGAAAACCTGTTCGGGAAAGTGTATTTTCTCCAGCCGGAATTCCTCATGTTGCCCATACTCGCGTATAGTTCACTTCTTGCTGTTTCTTACAGGAAACGTCAAATAGCAAATATACAAAATATATTTCAAGTTGAAAAAAAACACGTTCTTTATTTCGCCCTCCTTTCGCTTGTGGGCGCGTTTTTAGCCAAAGGAGTACAAGAACCGTTCGGCGGCATATTCCAGTTCATGTTTGAACACATCCCGGGATTTATCCTGTTTCGCGACCCGACGAAGTTCTACGCATTCACAGCAATTGGTTACTCGGTGCTTATTCCGTTCACGCTTCATCAGGCAGGTCAACGGATATGCGTCGCGTATCGCGCATCACGCGTCAGGCACAAAAACATACGCAATGCGGTTTACGCACTCCTTTATGCCGGTTTTTTCGTGTTTTGGCTGTTTACTCTCCGCGCTCTTTTTACAGGTCAGGTGGCGGGAAACGTTCGGCCGCTTCGTCTTACCGATGAGTATGTCCGTTTGAAAGATATGCTTGTTTCGGATCTCAAGCCGTCCCGCACGCTGTGGATTCCCCGAGAAGACGCATTTGCCTTTTGGTCCGGAACGCACCCTTTGCTTACGTCTAACCAGTTGTTTGACAACGCGTCGATATCGGCAATCATTGAAAAGACGCAAAAACCTGATTTTATGAAAACGCTTGACGATTCGGGCATCGGGTATGTAATCGTGCCAACAGATGTGGAGAAGCGGATGTTCCTTACAGATTATCGTTTTAATCCAAAGGAGCGCGACTCATTGATACTTGCATTGAGGAAAACAAAGCTCATCGAAGATCATCGCTATGGAGATGTTGCGGTTTTCAAAAATACTCAATGGACCATGAAAGAAGAAACTCCTGCGATAGCTGTCAGACAGGACAAGTGGGCGACCATTGGCGTTTATATCAGCGCGGCATCGCTGCTTGCTGTGATCGGTACACTTATGGGTTTGAAATGTCGAAGAACATAATATGCCGCTCATAGTCAACAGTTTTATTCTGGCCGCATACATTATTGCATTGTATGTGACGGGCTTGATGATCGTTGCGCAGTGGTATTCTTCATTGCCAGCGCTTCTGGCACGCGTCGGCTCGATGTTGGCGGGCATTGGCGTCGGGGTGCCGGCAACGTATGTATTTGCGTGCGCTGCTTCTTCTTCCCGCGAACCCATTGCGTGGGGCGTGATTCTTTATATCCTAACCGTATTGACCGCACGGTATCTTGCGAAGGATGTGAAATTAGCTCGATACGGCAATCTCTCAATGAGTGACAAGGCCATGGTGGTGTTTTCTTTTGCATGTAGCGCATGGATCATGACGAAAACCTTTCGAGCCGGAGAGGCAGGTCAATTATTCGTCGGAAGCAACAACGTCTTTGATTTTGGACACGCGCTTGGCATTGTCCGTTCATTTTCATGGGGAGGCAACATTCCGTTTGCGTCTCCTTTTCAGGCAGGACTGCCGTTTTTGTACCATTTCTCTTTTTATTTTTTTGTCGCCATATGGGAATATTTCGGCGTGCCGATTGTGTGGGCAATGAATATCCCAAGCGCGCTATCGTTCGCGTCGCTCCTTATTGTCGTCTATTACCTGCCGCAGATGCTTGCGAAGCAAAAGGCAGTCGTCGGCTGGGTTGCCGTCCTTTTGACGATCACGCACAGTACGCTTTCGTTTTGGCACATGGTTATTCAAAAAGGTGTTACTCTGTCATTGATCCGCTCTATCTGGACATTGCCGACGTACCCGTTTGCCGGGCCGTTTGACGGATCGGTGATTTCGATTTTCATGACGCTCAATAATTATGTAAATCAGCGTCACCTTGCGTTTGCCGCCGCGCTGGGGCTATTTCTTATAATTGTGCTGGCGCGCTTCGTGGATGAAAAGAAGATGTCCGTTGTGCCCTTTGCGCTCCATGCGGTGATAGCAGGTGTTCTTTTTCTTTGGAATATGGGAGTTTTTGCAGTCACCGCGGCGTCGCTTGGACTTCTCTGCGCATGTCACAAGAAGTGGAAGTGGCTGGTGGTGTTTATTGCTGTGGTGGTGGTTGTGACGGGCGCGGCATTGGTGCCATATGTATCGTTTTTAGAGGATGTTCCAGCGTTTATGCTGGGTCTGACCGGATGGAATTCTTCAGGAGCTACCGCGATACCACGATGGAGTGCGTTGTCGTATTTCTGGCACAATCTCGGAATACTGCCGCTGGTTGCTGTTCTCGGAATAATTGTACTGCCGCGCTTGCTGCGGCGCAACCTATGGCCTTTTATCATTCTTTTTATTGTGGAGTGCGTGTTTGCAGGCGCCATGGCGCGCGGATTTGATCAGAAGTTTTTGTCGTTTCTCATCATCGGCACCAACGCGGTTGCCGCTGTCGGGATAGGCTGGTTGTGGCAGAATAAATCGCGCATCATGCAAGCGATTGCCGTCTTGGCGGTGTTTATTCTCACAGCTTCTGGTGTAATGGATCTTATGGTCATAAAAAATGAGTTTGCGTACCCGTTGGTTGCAACCGATACAGCGCCTCTGATTTCATGGATTAAGGATCATACCCCAACGGATGCCGTGTTTGTATCGTATGCGGATATGATCGATCCGGTCGTCATTGCCGGAAGGAAGAACTTCTACGGATTCTTTGGCAACGTGGGAGCGGCTGACCGTTCGCCCACTGTCCGGCGCGTCTATGGCGGCGACGCGGTTGCGGCGAAAACTATTGGCATTTCATACGTGGTGGTTCCGAGGTGGGAAAAGACTGATTTTCCGTACACCGTAGATGTTGACGCGCTGGAAGCGATGTACCCACGCGTGTACGAAGATAAGAAGCACACGGTGTTTAGCGTACGGTAATTTGATAGAATGACTATGGATATGAAAATAGCAATCGTGACCGGCGGTGCGGGTTTTATCGGATCACACGTTGTGGATGCCCTTCTTGCACAGGAGTATCGCGTTGTTGCGATAGACAACTTCATTACCGGCAGCCGTGACAACCTCAAGGAGGCACAGAAGAATCCAAATTTTACATTTATCAATCACGATGTTTCCTTGCCTTTTGACAATGAAACAATGGAACAATGGAACAATGTGTCATACATTTTGCATTTGGCTTCTCCCGCGTCCGTCATTGACTACCAGAAGTATCCGGAGGAAACAGCGAGAGTCAATTCGCTGGGGACGATCAACATGCTGGAGCTTGCCAAAAATACGAAAGCGAGGTTCGTCTACGCTTCAACGAGCGAGGTGTACGGCGATCCCAAGGAGCACCCGCAGAGGGAAGCGTATTGGGGAAACGTTAACCCAAACGGTAAGCGTTCGTGCTACGATGAGTCCAAGCGATTTGGCGAAGCAATGACGATGGTCTATGTACGAAAGTACGATCTGGATTGCCGAATTATGAGGATATTTAATACGTATGGTCCCAGGATGCGTAAAACCGACGGCCGGGTCATTTCCAATTTTATAAACCAAGCGTTGGAAGGTGTACCAATCACCGTGTACGGCGATGGCTCGCAGACGCGGTCGTTTTGTTACGTTTCTGATCTTGTGGACGGCATTGTGAAACTGCTGTTTGCCGATTGCGCCAAAGGAGAAGTCATAAATCTGGGGAATCCAGAGGAGTATCGGGTTATAGACCTTGCGGAAAAAATTACGTCGATGGCACGATCAACCTCGGAGATAGTTTACGGCACGTTGCCTGAAGATGATCCGACGAAGCGGCGACCCAACATTGCAAAAGCCAAAAAACTGCTTGGCTGGGAGCCAAAGATATCTGTCGATGACGGGCTGACAAAAACCATCGAGTATTACCGAAAGGTTTTATGATTATGAAACTTCAGGACATAGCTTTTATCATCAGCACCATCGTACTGATCGTCGGCAAGAAACCTCGGTTGTTTGTGTATGCCGGGCTAGTAAGCCTTGCTTTTTCGGCGCCGCTTTTCGCTGCATGGATATTTTTTACCGCCACGCGCCTAACGTGGTACGCTGCTTCGTTTTTCTTGGTATTCGTTCTCTGGCAAATCGCTGCAGGGCGGCGGATGACCCGCGGTAGCGTATGACGATTTTAGTTACAGGAGGAGCTGGTTACATCGGAAGCCACATGGCCAGGATGCTTGTTGCCCGCGGTGATACGGTGATCATTCTGGATTCGATGGAGTACGGACACAAACAGGCCGTACCATCCAAGGCGAAGCTTGTTGTGGGCAACACCGCAGACAAACAGCTCATTGATTCAATTTTTTCCACGTCAACGGTTGATGCGGTTATTCACTTTGCCGGCTATTTGCTCGTAGAGGAATCAGTGCGTGATCCCAAAAAATATTTTCAAAATAACGTTATTAGCCCTATTGCGCTCCTTCAGTCCATGGTCGCTCACAATGTTAATGCCATTATCTTTTCGTCGACAGCGGCCGTGTACGGCAATCCGCAGAAGGTTCCTATACCGGAGGATCATGCGAAGAATCCTGAAAGCCCCTACGGGCTTTCAAAATGGTGCTTTGAGGAGCTGTTGAAGGTATTTGATCGCAGTTTCAATGTTAGAAGCATAAGTTTGCGCTACTTTAATGCGGCAGGAGCTTCTCTTGACGGCGCTCACGGAGAAGCGCATAATCCTGAAACACACATTATTCCCCTTGCCATCAAGACCGCGCTCGGCAAGCAAAAGGAATTTATGCTCTACGGCACGACGTATCCCACAAGCGACGGGACGTGCGTGCGAGACTATATCCATGTAGAGGATTTGTGCGACGCGCACCTTTTGGCGCTTGACGCGCTGATGCATGGCCATCCGTCTGACGTCTATAACGTTGCAACAGGCACCGGCGTGACAAACCGTCAAGTTGTCGCTCAAGTAAAACGGATAACCGGAGTAGATTTTTTGGTTAAAGAAGCGGGCCCCAGAGCAGGAGACCCGCATACACTCATAGCAGATCCGACGAGATTGAAAAAAGAATTTGGCTGGAAACCTCAATACTCCGACATCACAACGATTATTGAAACAGCCTGGAAGTGGCACAAGGAGAATCCGGAGGGGTACGTATGAGAATAGGAATAGACATTAGTCAGATTGTGTATGAAGGCACCGGCGTGGCAACCTATGTTAAAAAGCTGGTAGCGACGCTTGTTGCCATTGACACAAACAATGACTACGTGCTATTTGCCTCATCGCTTCGAAGGCGCAACGAGTACTTTTCGTATTATCGAACACTCAAAGCTAATTCGCGCAGAGTCCGTCTTAAGGTTGTACCGATTCCGCCGACAGTTCTTGATGTTTTATGGAATATCCTGCACGTGATACCTATTGAATGGTTTATCGGCCGCGTGGATGTCTTTTGGAGCAGCGACTGGACGCAGCCACCACTTGCTAATGCCAAAGGAGTTACGACCATTCACGATCTTGCCGTGCTGCGGTTTCCGGCAAGCTTTCACAAAAAGATTTTGGCCGTGCAAAAACGCCGTATGAAGTGGGTCAGCCGCGAGTGCAGCAGCATATTGTGCGATTCGCAGGCATCAAAACGCGACGTCGTTGACGCATTACACATCGATGCATCAAAGGTCCATGTAATATATCCGGGGATATGATCATTGCGATTGACGGGTATGAAGCAAATCAAGTAAACCGCGTTGGTATAGGACAGTACGCGTATAACATCTTGTGTTCTGTGTATGGATGTGTGGGTTCACAAAGCAAGCCAGAACACGTTTTTCGAGTTTACCTCCCCAACTCACCCTTGCACGATATGCCACGCGAAACGGACTGGTGGCAATACAAGGTGGTGCAACCGGCAAAGCTGTGGACCTTTTTGGGATTACCGCTTGCGCTTATACGAGATACGCCTAAAGCGGATGTTATATTTTCTCCGACGCATTATGCACCCAGATTTGTCAGTATTCCTCGCGTCATATCGATTATGGACCTTTCGTTCCTTTTCTTCCCGCGCTTGTTTCGATCAAAAGACCTGCATCAGCTCACTCGGGGATCAAGGTATTCCATACAAACAGCCCAAAAGGTGCTGACGATCAGTGAGTTTACCAGACGTGCTATACTCAAAGCGTACCACGTGCCGGAAACGAAGGTGGTGGTAACGTATCCGGGAATGTCTATGAAAACCAATGGTGAGCGTCCAGCATGCACCGCGGTCGTTGAGCGCTACCATATCAGTAATCACTATATCCTTTCCGTGGGGACGCTTCAGCCGCGCAAAAACTTTGCGCGGCTTATTAAAGCATTCTCTTTGTTCCTTAAAGAGAACAAGCAGAAGTTTGGAAGCATTGATCTTGTGATTGTTGGAAAAAGAGGATGGCTTTATGAAGACATTCTCGCGGCTCCCAAGGCATATGGCGTTGCTGACAGGGTAAAATTTCTGCACTACATACCGGACGCAGAATTATCGGTTCTCTACGACCACGCGCTTGCGTTTGCCCTTCCCAGTCTTTACGAAGGATTTGGACTGCCGGTTCTGGAAGCAATGGCGCACAAGTGTCCCGTGGTCGTCAGTGACGTTTCAAGTTTGCCGGAAATAGCAGGCAGGGCCGGGATCTATGTGGATCCAGCTAGTCCGTCGAGTATCTGCAAGGGTCTTCTGACGTCGGTGCGGGAGCGAAACCTCATGCAGGGGAAACGGCGCATCGCAGAAGGCCTTGCGCAAACGAAGAAATTTACGTGGGAAAAAGCTGCCGCGCAGACATTGCGCGTCTTGGAAGAAGTGGGGGGTATGAAGAATGGTTAAATGGTTTTAACCATCTGACCCTTCAACCACCTAACCATTGTTTTTTATGAGACTTTTTATTGACCTCTGGGTTTTTTTAGCAACGTTAACCGGGCTTATCCCGTCACATACCATACGCCGAATTCTCTATCGATATGTATTTCGCATGAAAATCGGACGGGACTCGTCAATCCACTGGCTTGCGCGGTTTAACAAACCGTCGGGCATTGAAATAGGCAGCAACACAGTAATTGGCAACGACGCGTTTCTGGACGGCCGATCATACAGAGTATGGGCAAAAGGGGAGAATAAAGTATGGGGATACCTCAAAGATTTTATCGCTCCTGCCAACCGACCTCTTCGCATCGGCAGTAACGTATCGATCGCAGGAGAGGTGCGCATTTTTACGATGGAGCATGACATTAACGATCCCTTGTTCAAGGAAGTGGCCGCGCCGGTGGTCATAGACGACTATGCGGTGATCGGTACGCGGGTAACGATCCTGCCCGGCGTTCATATTGGAAGAGGCGCGGTGGTTGCAAGCGGTGCCGTGGTCACCAAAGATGTCGATCCCTACACAATCGTTGGGGGCGTGCCGGCAAGACCGATCGGTCATCGCCAAAAGGATTTGCGGTATACGCTGACATTCGCCCGACTGTTTCAGTAACCCCATGGATCTTTCCATTATAATTCCTAGTTTTAATACAAAAACACTTCTCGATCGGTGTCTATCTTCGATCAGAGAAACGCTTCGAGGCTCGCAGATCTCGTACGAAATTATTATTGTGGATAACGCGTCAACAGATGGCACAATGGAACTATTGAATAAAAAATATCCTCGAGTTAAAAAGATATTCAATAATGAAAATACTGGTTATGGGAAAGCTAATAATCAGGCAATCCGTGAAGCCAAGGGAACGTATGTTTTGCTTCTCAATTCAGATACAAAGGTGATGCCTGACGGCATTCAAAACCTACTGGGGTGTGTAAAAGCGCATTCCCGATCGTTCGTCGGGGGAAAGCTATATAACGAGGACGGTACACCGCAGGCCTCGTGCGGTCCAGACTATGTGTTGCCCGTGATATTTGCCATGCTGTTTCTAAAAGGAGACAGTCTTTGTATTACCAGGTACAGCCCAAGGAGTCAAAGGAGCGTTGCGTGGGTCTCGGGCGCATGCCTCATGGGCGCCAAGGCAGACTTTGTAGATGTTGGACTGTTTGACGAAGGCATTTTTATGTACATGGAAGAGATCGACTTTCTTTACCGCGCGCGGCAAAAAGGCTATACTGTGCTGTTCTGCCCGAGTGCGCAGTTTATTCATACCGGAGCAGCCAGCAGCGGCACAAAAAAAACGCCGGTGATTAATATATTCCGCGGTCTTCGGTACTATTACCGGAAGCATCGTTCTATAATAGAACAGTGGCTGCTTGAAGTACTGCTTTTGATGAAAGCCCATATCGCCATAGGGGCGGGCAAAGTTTTTGGCAATAACGGTCTTGTAGACATCTATGAACAAGCTCTTCAGTCGGATCAGTGACGGGTTGCTTCCGGTAAGCGCGCTTTTTTTCCTCTTTTTTATTCCGCTGTTTCCCAAGCTCCCGATTGTGGACATCGTCCACACATGGGTGTACATCCGCGCTGAAGACCTTCTCGTCGCGTTGGTTGCGGCAGGATTTGCGGTTCGATTGATCCGTACGCGTACGATGCCGTCAACGCCGCTTACGTGGCCGATCGTGACGTATTGGCTGGTGGGAGTTGTCGTCGTTATTGTCTCTATCGTTGCCACCAGCAAACATATCGTAAATTTTCATCCGCATCTTGCAATCCTTCATTTTCTTCGGCGAATTGAATACATGATCCTTTTTTTCCTCGGGTATTACGCGGTAAAAAGCAACCGCGGAATTTTTCGTGCGTCCGTGTGGGTTATTGCCGTGACGGTGCTTCTCATAATTTTGTACGGGTTTGGACAAAAGTTTTTGGGACTGCCGGCGTTTCTCACCATGAATGAGGAGTTCGCCAAGGGCATTCCGCTTAGGCTTCCGCCGACTGCGCGGATTCCTTCCACGTTTGGAGGACACTACGATTTGGGGGCATACCTTGTGTTGGTTATTCCGATTCTCGGGAGCATGGTGTTTGCGATGAAGCGCGTGTGGCACAAGCTTGTCTTTTTTACTCTTGCGGTTTTTGGTCTTGTTCTTCTTCTTTTGACAGCGTCGCGCGTATCGTTCGGCGTGTACCTTATTGCGATAAGCGCAATGCTCGTGTGGCAGAAAAAGCGAGTGCTTATCATTCCCGTCATCATCGCGAGTTTTATAATCATGAATTTTGTGGGCGAGGCATCGGAACGGTTTTATAAAACATTCCGTTACGAAAACGTTGTTGTCGATTTATCAAGCGGTAAACCCATCGGCACGCTCGACAAGCTGGAGGGTTCACGCGCACTCGTCGAACAGATTGAGTCGCCGGCGCATGAAGATTTACCCAAAGGAAGCGAATTTATCGGCATTCATACGGATTCATCGCCTCGCAATAATGTTAACGCCATTGAGTACTACACCGCAAGCAGTCTCGCGACAGGATCGGGGGAGATCGCAACGGTGTCGGGGAGTTTCCTTATCCAAAAGGCGTTTGTTTATGACATATCGCTTACCACAAGGTTTCAGGGACAGTGGCCAAAGGCGTTCACAGCGTTTAGGCGCGACGTCCTTCTGGGGAGTGGATTTTCCACTCTTTCTGTTGCCGCTGACGGTGATTATCTGCGGATGCTGGGAGAAACGGGGATTGCAGGCTCGATTGCGTTCCTTGGCATCTTTATTGCCGCGTACGTGTTTTTCTTTCGGCAGTTAGCTATTGTGACCGGGCTTCCCAGATCGTTTGCCATCGGCGTGTACGCTGGATTAACCGGTTTGCTGTGCAACGCGATCCTGATTGACGTATTTGAGGCGTCAAAGGTCGCATTTTCCTTCTGGCTCATGCTCGGAATTGCGCTGGGCTCGCTTGGACCGCACGGTCAGACGATACGCGAGTATTGTGAGCTTTTGAAACGCACGCTGACGCACCAGATTGCCCTTATTCTTTATCTTGTGATCGGTGTGATGGCGATATTCGCGTTCATACTACCGTGGTATTTTATTGCCGATGATTTTACGTGGCTCAAATGGGCTACAGAGACGAACATCCAGCAAATCCCGACGCTGTTTACAAGCGCGCAGGGGTTTTTCTACCGGCCTATTCCAAAGCTGTGGTATGTTGTGTTGTATTCGCTGTTTTGGCTCAAGCCCGGGCCTTACCATTTCATGTCGCTGGTACTATTATCGCTTTCCGTCATCCTCATCTACGTAATTACCAGCAATGAAGGGGTGCGTCGACCGCTTGCCCTCCTCGGTAGCGCGGTTTTTGCGATACTGTCGATTCACCACGAAAACGTGTACTGGATATCGGGCCAAAGCAGCATGCTGGCGTTCGTTGCGCTTTTTGGCAGCATTTATTGTCACCAGTTGCTTTGGAAGGAGGGGAGGAGCATCAGAGGCCTCATCCTGCCGCTTGCAACGCTTCTTCTTTTTGTTTCCATGCTTTCGTATGATGGCATGGTGGTTGCTCCTTTACTTGTATGGCTCTTGGGACTCCTTCGATATCAACAAAAAGGACGATGGCACCATGGGCTCCTCCTTCTTATGCCCCTTTACTGGTTGATGCGGACGAGCGCCGGAGCTGTAGTTCCCTCTGGAGATTACGGGTATAAAATTGAAACACTGTTTGTCAACGCCCTGGCAAATACCTCGGGGTACCTTGCCGCCATATTCGGCGGGCCAAGAGTCATTGAGCACTGGGAGTTCCTTCGCGCGTCTTTTAGAACAAATAAACAGCTGGTGGCAGGCGGCGGCGTGTTGGTTTTGGCGTGCTTTGTCATTGTCGCCAGAGCAATGCGGCGATTTATTGGTCAAATGCGGGCGCCTGCTGTCTTTCTGCTCCTTTGCATTGTGTCGCTGGCCGCGTATGCAGGCTTAGGCGGCATGGCGGAGCGCTACGCGTTTATCCCGTCCGGATTTTTGTGCATCGCGCTTGGGATCGTCGTTGAGCGTATATGGGAGAAAGAGACGCTCCATGTAAAAGTGATTGCGTTGATGATCATTGTCAGCGTTATATATTGGAATTACCGTGAATCGTTTCGCCTCAAAGATGACTGGGCTGTGGCAAGCCGGGTGTCACAGCAGTCGATACTGCAGCTGCGGAAAGAATATTTTCCGCTGTCAAACCACAGGGGATTCATATTCGTGAATACGCCGATACGATACGGGCGCGCTTGGATATTTCCCACCGGTTTGGGCGACGCGCTGTGGCACGTATTTCGATTAAATCCGTTTACATTTACGACGATTTCAGTTTCAAGCGCAAAGGAAGCATTCAGCTATCCACACGTGTTTAATAGGTATAACAGAGAAGTGTTTATCTTTGAAGATCTGCAGCTCAAGCGGCTGTTGGTTGAAGTTGATACTCGTTCCGAGGGGACAAACAGATGAAAAAACACCGCACCATTCATATTGTGATACTCGCAAGCGTCGCGCTTGTGGCGTTTGGTTTGCGACTGTACCGATTAACTGCGCCCCTTGCCGATTGGCACAGCTGGCGACAATCGGATACGGCGGCGGTTGCCAGAAATTATCTGAAGTTCGGCATTGACCCGCTGCGACCCCGGTACGATGATCTTTCTAATATCCAGTCGGGCAAAGACAATCCAATGGGCTGGCGCATGGTGGAATTTCCGCTGTATCAAGTCTTTGCAGCATTTCTTGCTCGACACATCGGATTGCTGCCGATTGAGGTGTGGCTTCGGCTTGTCAATAATTTCGCTTCATCGGCAAGCGTATTTCTTTTGGGACTCCTGCTTTTCGCGGTCGTTGATCCGTGGGTTGGTGTTTGGGCGGCTGTCACGATGGCGGTACTGCCGTACAGCGTTTTTTACGGCAGGGCTATATTGCCGGATACGTTCATGGTATTTTGGGCGCTCTTAAGCCTCGTACTACTTGCGTTTGACCGCCGTGGCGTAACGTCAACGGTCGTGTTTTTTGTAGCCGCAGCGTGCGGCGCGGTTGCGCTTCTTGTCAAACCGACTGCCGCGTTTCTTCTGTTGCCCGCGCCGTATTTAATCTTGCGCAGATTGGGCCTTTCGCGCAGTTCGTGTATTTTGTTGGCTGTTTACTCGTTGATTTGCGTATCGGCTCTTTATTGGTGGCGCCGGTGGATTCTGCAGTTTCCTGAAGGAATTCCCGCCTATGAGTGGCTTTTCAACGGAAACGGCATCAGGTTTAAGGGCGCGTGGTTTTATTGGTTGTTTGCCAAACGGCTCGGCGAGCTAATTTTAGGATATTGGGGATTAATCCTGTTTGGGTTTGGTTTGGTGTCAAAGCCCGGCATGTCAAACAGGGCGTTGTTGTATCTATGGCTGGCGGGCGCACTTGCCTACCTTATAATATTTGCGTCCGGCAACGTGCAGCATGATTATTATCAAGTACTTCTCATTCCGATGGTGAGTTCATTTGTCGGTGTGGGGATAGCAGCACTTCTGAAAAACTCGCAGAAAGGGAATCGGCTTGTTTGTATTGGCACCGCGACCATCAGTTTTGCATTCATGATCACGTTTTCATGGTACACGGTGCGGACTTATTATTGGATAAATAAGCCAGAAATTGTCGAAGCCGGACGTGCCGCAGACACGCTGTTGCCGGAAGACGCGAAAGTGATTGCTCCATACGGCGGAGATACGACGTTTCTTTATCAGACGCGGCGTCAGGGTTGGCCGATTGGTTTTGACATCGATGAGAAAATACGAATGGGCGCAACTCATTATATCTCTGTTGCCCCGGCAGACAAAGATGGTGAAATCATGACGCTTATGGATACGTACACGGTTCTTATGAAAAACGACACGTTCGTCATCATTGATCTTACAAAAAAGCAATGAAGATTCTTTTTGTCTCGGCGGTGCTGCCGTATCCGCTATATTCGGGCGGTCAGATTCGTGTATATAATCTGCTACAAATACTTAGCCGGAAGCATACGATTGATCTTTATACGTTCATTCGGCACCAAGAGGAGCTCGGATATTTGTCCCAGCTGGCATTTTGCCACGATGTTGCAACCGTCTATAGAGGGCGCGCGTGGCAACTGCAGTATATTATTAGATCAATGAGCGGGCCATACCCGTTTGTTTTCGCTACGTATGACATCGCGCGCATGCGCGAACGGATCGCTCGGGCGATCGCCTCCACATCGTACGATGTTATTCATATCGAGCCGGGGTATGTGTGGCCGTCTTTGCCCACAATTCAGACGCCTTTCGTTGTTGGGGAACACAATATAGAACACGCCGTGTATGAGCAGTACGCGAATCATTTTCCCTTCACGCCGCTTCGTCCGATCCTTGTGCAGGATGTTCGCAAATTGAAGCAGTGGGAGCAGTTCGTTTGGCGGCGGGCAACCCACATCACGGCAGTCTCTGACGATGACAAGCGTTGTATTGACAATGTTGTTGGCAGAAGCAACGTATCTGTTGTTCCAAACGGGGTAAACGTGCGGCACTTTAATTTTCGACCCAAAAAAGTCGGCAAGGCGCCGACGTTTCTGTTTGTCGGAAATTTTGCGTGGATGCAGAATCGCGACGCCGTTGGCTATATAGTGCGCGACATTTGGCCTCTTCTTATTTCCGCGTATCCAAACGCGAACCTTCTGATTGTTGGAAAGCGGCCGCCGAAGTACCTGCGGGAGATTGCCGGCAGCAAGAACATTAAACTTAGTACTGACGTTGATGATATCGCCAGCGTGTTCCATTCAAGCGATGTTCTTCTTGCTCCGATACGGATCGGCGGAGGAACGAAATATAAGATACTGGAGGCGATGGCGTGCGGCATTCCCGTCGTCACCACAAAGATTGGCGCGATGGGACTTAATGTGCAGCATGGCGAGGAAATTCTCATTGCCAAGGATTCTGCGGATTTTGTACGACAAAGTGCACAGCTTTTGGAACATCCCCGATGGGTTAGCGTTCTTGTAAAAAAAGCCAGAAAGAAAATAGAGAAAGAATTCGCTTGGGATTTGATCGCAAAAACACTCGATGACGTCTGGAGGCGCGCGCATGAAACGCACGGTTGACGTTTCCATTATTATTCTCAATCACAATACAAAGGAGCTCGTGTTGCGCTGTCTTTCTTCGCTTCGGAACGCGCAACGGCAAGGCGGTAGATGGGAAGTGTTTGTCGTGGATAACGGATCTACCGACGGAAGTGTTGAAGCGTTAAAGCTTGTTGAAGGCATTCGCCTGATCGTCAATGAAAGAAACAGCGGGTTTGCGGCCGGCAACAATCTTGCGATAAAGAAGGCAACGGGTCGCTACATTCTCCTTCTTAATTCGGATACCAAGGTTCATGCCCGCACCATCGGCGATATGGTGGCGTTTATGGATGAACACAAGCGCGCAGGGATCGCCACGTGCGCTGTAACTTTGGCCAGCGGTCGGATGGACCTTGCGTGTCACAGAGGATTTCCTACGCCTTGGGCGGCGCTGACGTACTTTCTGGGACTTGAGCGATTGTTCCCACAATCACAATTGTTCGGGCAATATCACCAAGGATATAAAGATATGACAGTGCCGCATACAATAGACTGCCCAAGCGGTGCGTTTTTTATGGTTAGAAAAGAGGCAGTGCGCGATGTGGGACTTCTAGATGAGGCGTATTTTATGTACGGAGAAGATCTCGACTGGGCGTATCGAATAAAGGCGCACGGGTGGGAAGTTTGGTTTAACCCTTACGCATCGGTTGTCCATTACAAAAAACAAAGCGGCAGAGAAAGTCGTGATGCGAAGATTCGAAAGCAGACGACGAAGCATTTTTATCAGGCAATGATCCTTTTTTATGAAAAACATTATCGCAATGCCTACCCTTGGATTGTAAGGATTATGGTATTGTTGCTTTTGCGGCTACGGATTGCGCTTGTGACCACGTTGTCGCTCTAACGGTCATGAAAATTGGCATTGATGCACGGCTCATTTCGCAAAGCGGCGTTGGGCGCTACATCCGAAACCTTATCCGAGAGCTTTCTCGTATAGACAGGAAGAATCGGTATGTCGTGTTCCTTTATACCGATGCGTTTGATGCCTTTCAGGTTCCTAACAGCCGTTGGGAAAAACGAAAGGCCCCGGTTCGATGGCACACGGCGCTTGAACAGCTTATCATGCCGTGGTTCTATAGACGCGAAAAGCTTGATGTATTGCACGTACCTTACTTTAACGCGCCGGTTCTTTATGGAGGTTCATATATTTTGACGATACACGATCTGACGATACGACACTTCAACACAGGATTGGCTACCACGCGGCACCCGTTTCTATACGCGATCAAACGCTTCGGGTACGAAGTCGTGTTGCGTCATGGGATTCGTCACGCTTCCGCTCTTCTCACTGTTTCGCAAACAGTTAAAGATGATATTGTCCGCGAGTTTGGTGTTGATCCCGGCGCAATTTGGATCACGCGGGAGGGGGTTGATCCTTCGCTTGTGGGAACCCCGCGGCGGATTCCAGGATTGCCTTCACGCTATTTTCTCTATGTGGGCAACGCGTATCCGCATAAAAATCTCAATACGCTTCTTAAAGCCTATGCCATCTACCGGATGCAAAGCGTCAAACCGGCGAAGCTCATTATTGTTGGGACGCGCGATTATTTTTATGAACGACTGTGTGATACTATTTCGCAGATGAATGTAACGACCGACGTAATTATTTTTGGGCACGCAACTGATGCGCAGCTTCGGGCCTTGTATTCAAACGCAATTGCTCTGGTTTTTGTATCGCTTGCGGAGGGATTCGGACTGCCTGCTGTTGAAGCGCTGGCATTGGGGTGTCCGGTTATTTGTTCTGATATTCCTGTGTTTCACGAGCATCTTAATGGGCTTGCAACGTACGTTGATGCAAGAAACCCACGCGCGATTGCCGACGCTCTCATTTCGATGGAAAAGGAACGACCCGCGGCAGCTGCGGTGCGAATGAACGCGCAAGCGATTATATCGAGGTTCAATTGGAGCAAGATGGCGGCCGATACGCTGTCTGTCTATGAAACGGTGTTTCGATCATGAATATTGCGTTTGTATACGATCGCGTCAATAAATTCGGAGGCGCTGAACGCGTGCTTTTGGCTCTTCACGAAATTTGGCCTAAGGCGCCGCTTTATACTGCTGTCTATGACAGGAGGAAAGCTTCGTGGGCTCGTGTGTTTCGCGTTCACCCTTCCTTTATTCAGATGCTGCCTTTTGCCGCTTCGCGTCACGAGTGGTACGCATGGCTGACTCCCATGGCGTTTGAATCCTTTTCGTTCGATTCCTACGACGTTGTTCTTTCTGTAACAAGCGCGGAGGCGAAGGATATCATTACAAAGCTTGAAACCGTTCACGTATGTTATTGCCTTACCCCGACGCGGTATTTATGGAGCGAATCCAACTCCTATGAACGCGCGCACATCGGTGTTCCCTCGTTGTTATCGAGGACTGTCTACCGGCGTCTTCTGCCGACACTCAAGCGGTGGGACGTCATTGGAGCATCGCGTCCGGATCGCTATATTGCCATAAGCAGGCGTGTGAAGAAGCGCATTGAATCGTACTATCATCGGGAGGTTGACGCTGTCATTTATCCGCCGGCAGATGTAAAAACATTTGTTCCTCCGAGGCGTGCGCGGTCAAAGAAAAGCGGCGCGTATTATCTATTGGTTAGCCGTCTTGTTTGGTATAAGCGAGTGGATCTTGTGATAGACGCGTTTAACGCGCTACAATGGCCTCTCGTCGTTATCGGCGACGGACTGGAGCGAAGATTGCTTATGCGGCGGGCGAAAAAGAATGTGCAGTTTATCTTCCGTCATTTGACAGACGAGGAGCTTGTTAACTATTATCAAAATTGTCGAGCGTTGGTATTTGCCGGTGAGGAAGATTTCGGCCTCGTAGCTGCGGAGGCGCAGGCATGCGGAATACCAGTCATTGCGTATAAAGAAAGCGGTATCGCCGAAATTATTCAGGATGGGAAAACAGGAATATTATTCCCTGAAAAGCGGGTGTCATCGCTTATTGATGCGTTGAAGAAGGCAGAACATACATGGTATGATAGTACACTCTGTCGAAACAATGCGATGCGGTTTTCTCTCGATCGGTTTAAAAAGGAAATGAAATCTACAATTGAAAGATTTTCATGAAAGCAGTCATATTTGCCGGTGGAGCGGGGACAAGGCTGTGGCCCCTTTCGCGCAAAAAGTCACCCAAACAATTTGAAAAAATCGTCGGAAACAAATCCACATTGCAACTTGCCGCGATGCGGCTTCGCCCTGATTTTGCGTGGAAAGACATGTACGTCGCAACTGGGAAAGCGCATGTTGCAACCGTGCAGGAGCAGCTTGTCGATTTGCCTGCCGATCACGTGATCGGCGAGCCGGAGATGCGCGACGTGGGGCCTGCTGTGGGGTTGATGACCGGAATTCTCATGCAGGAAGCTCCTCATGAACCGATGGTTATCCTCTGGAGCGATCATTTGGTCAAACAAGATGCGCTGTTTCGTAAAATATGTAAAACCGCCGGTGCATTTGTCGCCAATGAGCAGAATAAAATCGTGTTCGTTGCGCAACGGCCGAGATTTGCGAGTGTCAATCTGGGGTGGATACAGTACGGCAGGGAAGTTTTCCAAAAAAATACTATTTCTTTTCACGCGTTCATCGATTTTCAGTATAAACCTGATCAGGCGACTGCCAAGCGGTATTTTGAAAGCGGCCACCATGCGTGGAACGTGGGATATTTTGTGACGACGCCTTCTTTTTTATGGCAGCAATACAGTCGGCACGCCCCAAACGTATATCAGGGATTGTCGCGTATCGTTCGCGCATGGCGTACTGCGCGATTCAGCGACTTGTTGCAGGACATCTATCCCACACTTGAAAAAATAAACTTTGATAACGCGATATTGGAGAAACTTAATCCGTCTGACGCGCTTGTTATTGCCGAGAACATCGAATGGAGCGATATCGGCGCATGGGAGGCTCTCAAAGAAGCGCTTGAAGAAGCTGAAGACAAAAACGTCACGCAGGGCAAAGTGCTTTTGACAGATACGAAGGATTCCCTTGTGTATAACTATACGACGCAACTAGTCGCAACCATTGATTTGGAAGATATGCTGGTGGTCAATACCAGCGACGTGGTGTTGGTGTGTAAAAAGAGTTCTGTTGCAAAGATTAAAAACCTTGTGGAAGGATTGCGCGGCACGGAAAACGATCACCTGACGTAATTGTTTATATGCTCTATTCTATTATTAAACGGCTTATTGATATTGTGGGAAGCATTATTTTGGGAATTCTGTGTTTGCCTCTCTGTTTGGCTACCGCAATTGCCATTAAACTTGATAGTCCCGGGCCGATTCTCGCTGATACGCCGCAACGCGTTGGGCAACACGGAAAACTTTTCAAGCTCTATAAATTCCGTTCCATGGTTATCCGCGCACACGAGAAATTGAGAAGCGATCCGAAGCTTGCGAAATTGTACGGAGTGTATAAGCGCAACAGCTATAAACTGCGTGAAGACCCGCGGGTGACGAGAGTCGGACGATTCATCCGGAAACATTCGCTTGACGAAATACCGCAGTTTATCAACGTTCTTCTGGGAGACATGAGTCTTGTTGGCCCTCGGCCGTATTATCCTGATGAACTGGTTGAGCAGCAGCGCAAGTACCCTCACACAAAGGAGCTGGTTAAGGTGGTGTTGTCGGCAAAGCCGGGCATTACCGGCTACTGGCAGGTATCAGGAAGAAGCGAGGTAAATTTTGACAAGAGGATCAAGCTTGACGCAGATTATGTAAAGAAACGGTCGCTCATGCTTGACATCGTGATTCTTCTTAAAAGCCCTTGGGCGATGATATCGGGAAAAGGCGCAGTGTAAAGGAGAAGTTGACAATTATTAGCAAACTAGGAACAATAGAAGAATGGTCGAAGAACTCAAAAAAATATCGCTCGAAACAAGCTCTCCGGCAAAGAAACTTGTCGGAAAGAAAACAGTTTTTCGAAGCTATATCCTCATTCCTCTGGGCGTTGTCGTTGTGCTTTTTATAGTCCTCATTGTGATGCTTCTGCCGTTGCGCGGAGTGGTGGCTAAAGCGCAGGATGTCGCACAAATGGCGCGGCAGATGTCTGCGGCAATCAAGAGTCAGGATCTTGGAAAAACCAAAGAAGGTCTTAAGGAAACACGCAAAAGTCTTGATGAACTTCGTGCGGCGTATGCCAAGATGTTGCCGCTTAAATTTGTGCCGATCCTCGGAGCGTATATTGCCGACGGAGAACACGCGCTCAACGCCGCTGATGCTGGTGTTAACGCTGTGGATCAGGCAATTGAAGCGCTGGAACCGAACGCAGACCTTCTGGGGCTCAAAGGAGAGAGTACATTTGTAGCCGGAACCGCTGATGACCGCATTCAGACGGCGGTAAAAACCATGAACGCGCTTGTCCCGAAGATAAACGCAATGGCAGGCAGTATTGACACGTTGAGAAAGGAAGTAGACGCCATAGATCCGGATAGATATCCGGAGCGTTTCCGCGGCATGACGGTTCGTTCACGACTCATAGCCGCCAAAGAAACCATTGACAGCGCAGCCAACCTTTTTGTGAATGCCCAACCGCTTCTTCTGAATATGCCCGCGATGCTCGGCGAGCCTGAAGAACGCAGGTATCTTGTATTATTTCAAAACGACAAGGAACTTCGGCCCACCGGAGGGTTTATAACGGCATACGCGCAGTTTCGCTTTGTCCGCGGCAAAGCGATATTGGAGAAAGCCGATGATATCTACGCGCTAGATGCTTCGCTAAAGAAAAAATTTCCGGCGCCGCGAGAAATCCAAACGTTTCATAAAGGCGTCTATACGCTCAACATCCGTGACAGCAATCTGTCTCCTGATTTTAAAGAATCAATGGCCACATTTGAAGAATTGTATGAAACTTCGTCAAGCCGCGAGCGAATCGACGGAATTTTTGCCGTGGACACCCACGTTCTGGTAGAGGCGCTCAAAATATTGGGGCCGATGACTGTTTACGGCAGAGAATTTAGCGCTGAAATAGACAAGCGGTGCGATTGTCCGCGCGCGGTGTATGAGCTTGAAGATTATTCGACTCGGCCGGTTAACTACGTACGGGAAGCGCGCAAAGACATTATCGGCGTTCTTCTCCACTCAATTTTGCAGAAGGCTCTCGGTGTTTCACCGTCGCAGTATTGGGGGAAACTGTTTCAGATGCTTATTGCCGAGATTAACGAAAAACACGTTCTGGCCTATCTGCATGATCCCGAAGAGCAGAAAGCCGTTGAGAGCTTTAACGTGGCCGGCCGCATCATGAGGCGTGGCGACACCGCCGCTGTCCTTAAGTACAAAGAGGGGGAGGGTTGGGATTACCTTCATATCAATAACAGCAACATGGCAGGTGCTAAATCAAACATGTTCGTCAGCGAAAAAATTATCAAAGACACGACTATTGCCGGCGACGGTACCATGACGACTAAACTAATCGTTGAATACAAAAACCCGTATTCCGGTTCTGACTGCGGGCTGGAAAGCGGCGGGCTTTGCCTCAATGCGCCGCTTCGCAATTGGGTGCGCATCTACGTGCCTGTCGGCAGTAAACTTCTTGAAAGCAAAGGGACACAATCGCCCAAGGACAATAAGCCCTCTCCCATGGCTACCTATGAGGCGCTGGGCAAAACCGTTTTTGAGGGGTTTTTAATTGTCAATCCGCTGGGTACTGCGAGGCTTGATTTGACATATACGTCGCCGGTTGCATCTTCAGACGGCAAATACCGATTGCTTCTGCAGAAGCAGCCGGGCACCGACGGCGACGACGTGGTGATTAAAATCGGCGGCAAAGATAAAAAGAAATTTACGCTCGACGCCGATACAGAACTTGTTCTCTAGCACTTCATGAGAGCTTCGAAGGTTTATACTGCAGAAGGTATAGTCTTGAAGCGACGCGCAATAGGCGAAGCCGATAGAATTGTTACCCTGCTGACGAAACAATACGGGAAAATACGTCTTGCGGCAAAAGGCATTCGGCGTGTAACCAGTAGACGGGCAGGACATCTGGAGATATTCAATCATGTGATTGTTTCTGTTCATAACGGTCATACGGTAGATATCCTAACCGAGGTACAATCTGTTTCGCGCGGAAGTGTTTTTTCGCGCGACATCATGAAGATGGGATACGCGTATTGCCTATGCGAGTTGGTAGATCACCTTATGCCGGAAAGGCAGGAGCAGAGGAATATATTTTTTCTGCTTCGCGATAGCCTCTGTTGGCTTAAAGAAAGTACGGATAGCGAAGCGTACCAACGGGTGCTGACGCATTTTGTTCATCAGCTCTTGTGGATGCTGGGATACTTGCCCAGAGAAAGACAGTTAACCCGCGACCGCATGAAGCCGTATATTGAGCATATCACGGAGCGAAGGCTTCGTGCATGGCCTCTCTTGACCCGCCTTATCACTCCATCGTAAACTACGCACATGGATAAAATTGTCGCTCTTGCCAAACGCCGCGGATTTATCTACCCTTCAAGCGAAATCTATGGTGGGATTGCCGGTTTTTGGGATTACGGGCCGCTGGGAGCTGAACTTAAGCGCAACATAAAACACGAGTGGTGGCGCAGCATGGTAAACATGCGCGATGACGTCGTTGGTATCGATGCGTCAATTATTATGAATCCCGCGGTGTGGGAAGCATCAGGGCACACCAAGGCGTTTGCCGATCCGCTCGTAGAGTGCAAGGTGTGTCATCAGCGTTTTCGGGCAGATAGGTCTGATGAAATTTCCGGTCATCAAATACAGGTTCATCCGGGAGTCGCTGTCGAATGGACGGAGCCGAAGACCTTTAATCTGTTAACAGAAGTTTCCTTAGGCGTCACCGAGCCCAAGGAAAAAGCGTATCTTCGAGGTGAGATTACGCAGGGAGTGTTTGTAAACTTTCGCAACGTGGTTGATTCAACTCGTGTGAAAATCCCCTTCGGTATTGCGCAAATCGGCAAAGCGTTTCGAAACGAAATAACCCCAGGCAACTTCACGTTTCGCAGCCGCGAGTTTGAGCAAATGGAGCTTGAGTTTTTTATCCGTCCGGAAGAAAAAGAAGGCGAGAAATGGTTTTCCTATTGGAAAGAAGAACGGATGAAGTGGTACCTTTCCTTGGGGATGGATAAAAAGAAATTACGATTCAGAGATCATGCGTCAAATGAAAGGGCGCATTATGCAAGACATGCTACTGATATCGAATATGACGCGCCGTTTTCCGCCAAATCCGGATCCGCCTCTGGCGGAGGCTGGAGTGAATTTGAGGGAATTCATCATCGAGGCGATTTTGATCTCAAAAATCACAAACAGACGTATCGCGATGATACAACCGGCGAAGTATATATCCCGTGGGTCATTGAAACGTCCGGCGGCGTTGACAGGGCGGCGCTCTTTTTCCTTACTGATGCGTATCGCGAAGAGGGCAGGCGCGTAGTTCTCGCTCTTCATCCGCGGCTTTCTCCGGTGAAAGTTGCGGTGTTCCCGCTTGTTTCCAATAAAGAGGAGTTGATAAGGAAAGCAAAGGCTGTCTACTATCTCCTCAAGCCTCATGTTGTCACTGCGTGGGATGATCGCGGCAACATTGGCAAGCGCTATTTGGCGCAGGACGAGATTGGCACCCCTTGGTGTGTCACCATTGATTATGATACAGTGAAAGATGACACCGTGACGGTTCGCGACAGGGATACGACGAAACAAGACAGAGTAACAATAGACAAACTTACTCATTATATCCAAGAGAAATTATGAAAAAAACAGGTATTATTGTTGGAGTGCTTGCGGTTTTACTCCTTATCACCGGAGTAGTTGTCTATAAGGTGGGATTTAGCGCAAAATCAAGGTCTATCGCAAGCGAAGAAGAGGAGCAGAGTGAACTTCTTCCGCAGGTTGATGAATCCGTCATCGTTGAGGTAACGAAGAGCAAATCAAAAGACAACACCGTTACTCTGCGCGTTAAAGGACTTGCGCGTAAGATGGCGTCGGTTGCCTATGAGCTAACGTACGAAAGCGAAGGTCTTATCAAAGGCGTTAATTCAGGGAGCAAGCCGATTGATGTGGCCGATCAAGACGCGTTTGAACGGGAAATATATCTGGGAACGTGCTCAAAAAACGTCTGCAAGCCAGACGTAGGGGTTTCAAAGGTTTCCGTTGTTCTTGAGTTCACCGCCGCCGACGGTCGCAAAAGTCAATTCTCCAAAGAGTACGAACTGTAACGAGAATTCTCGTACCGAAAGAAATTCCCCCTGACCAAAAACATCCGTTATCACACACACGATGCTCTTTGCATATCGTAACGTATTGCCATACATCATATTCCACTTGTGACTACAAAGAGAGTGATTGAACATCCATGTTCATTTTTTTGACCTCAAACGCTACCTGTTGTGTACGTTTTTTCTTATTTGCACTATAGATGATTCTGATGCACTCTTTGCGTGAAATGCCTCTTGACATGTTGTGAAAAATGGGTAACTATGGAAATTAGTGGGAAGAAATGGTAGGATTGGGACATGAAGCTATTCCTTGGGGAATACGACCATGCGCTGGATGATCGAGGCCGGTTGACCATACCGAGAAAGATTCGACAAGAACTGGGAGAGAAAAGCGTCATTCTTTCGCGAGGCTTTGACGCGTGTATCTTTGGATTTGACCGGGAGAGTTGGAAAAAGGAAGCAGCTAAGCAACTGGAGGCGCCGATTACAGAGGAGAAGGCACGAGCAATCAGGCGATACATGTTTGCCGGCGCGGTTTCTGTCGAGGTGGATAAGCTTGGTCGTATTCTTTTGCCTGCCCTGCTTAAGGAATATGCGCATGTTACAAAAGACGTCGTGGTCGTGGGAGCCGGTGATCACTTTGAGATCTGGGATAAAAAGACGTGGGAAACGTACGAAGCCGGACCCCAAATGCCATGAACGTCTTTCATGAGCCGGTGTTAGTGCGAGAAGTGCTTGAGGGTTTACGCGTAAATCCGAAGAAGCGGTACATCGATGCGACCGTTGGAGGAGGAGGGCACTTGTGGGAAATCGTCAAACGCGGCGGTGATGTATTGGGGATTGACTTGGATGAAGAGGCAATTGCGTTTACGAGACGTCGGTTGGAGGTTGGAGCTAAGAAGTTGGAAACACGAGGAACATGGAAGCTTGTTCACGGGAATTTTTGCGATATTGACCAGATCGCAAAACAAGAGGGATTTGAGTCGGTTGACGGGATACTGTTTGATCTCGGGGTATCCAGCCACCAGCTGAATACCCCGAGTGCGGGATTCAGCTATCGGTTTGACGACGCGCCGTTTGATCTGCGGTTCGATAAATCACTCGGCGAATCGGCGCATAGCGTGATCGACCGTCTATCCGAAGAGGAGTTGTATGAAATACTTGCAACGTTTGGTGAAGAACAGCGTGCTCGGGCAATTGCTCATGCTGTTGTCCGCGCCCGTACGGTAAGCCCGCTTATAACGGGGAAAGACATCCGTTTAGTCGTGGCGCGCGCGGCAGCGGGAGGAAATGGAGAAAAAACTCTTTCAAGGGTTTACCAAGCGTTTCGAATTGTTGTCAATGACGAGCTTCGCTCGCTCAAACGCGGTTTAGCCGGAGCAGAAACGCTGCTTCAATCAGGCGGACGGCTCGTTGTCATCAGCTTTCATTCACTTGAAGATAGGATTGTGAAGCAGTTTATACGAGCAAGCGCGATGCGAAGCATAACAAAAAAACCTGTGGTGGCATCAGCTGAAGAAGTGGCAAGAAATAGAAGATCCAGAAGCGCGAAACTGCGCATTGCAGAAAAGCTATGATGCGAACGATGTGCCGCATACTTCTTTCTCTTTTGCCGTTTGTGGCAATTTTTCTTGTGATTATCGCTATTATGTTGACCAATCATCTGGCGACATCGGGTGCAGAAATACGGGACATTGACGCCGCCATCGAACACGTCGAGCACCAAAACGATCTCTTGCGTCAGGAAGTGGCGTCTGCTTCATCGCTTCGTTCAATTTCCCAGCGAGCCAGCCAGATGGGCTTTGTGGAAGCGCTTGACGCGTCGAAGTTTGTTATCATACGTTCGCATGAGCTGCCGGTTGCGCTTAGTTATCCGCAATAAGTGTCGGTATGTGGCGAATTGCAAGCGTTTTCTTCGTATTCATCGGGATTTTCTCCTTCATTATCATTCGACTTTTTTATTGGCAGGTGATTTCCGGCGATCGCTTGCGAGTAGAAGCCACAGCGCAGTACACTTCTGAATTTACTATCCCGGCGACAAGAGGAGAAATTATCGCTTCAGATGGCAGTCCGTTGGCGATGAGCGTGCCGGCCAGTTTGGTATTTGCCCAGCCGAAGGAGATTGATGACCCCAAAGCGTTTGTGTCGCAAATAGCGCCAATATTATCGCTGGATGAAAAACAAACGCTGACAGCGCTTGAGCAACCCGGCCGCCTGTGGGTGCCGCTTGCTCATAAAGTTGACGAGCGCGTCGCGAGCGATTTAAAAACGCTTAAACTGCCGGGCATGGGATTTGAAAACGATTCGAAGCGCTATTATCCTGAAGCCTCTATGGCCGCGCATGTACTTGGGTTTGTGGGATTCGATGAAAATGGCAGAGATCAGGGCTACTTTGGCCTTGAGGGGTTTTATGACAGGCTGCTTCGCGGGAAAGACGGAAGGCTTGTGCAGGAAAAAGACGTTCGGGGAGCGCCGATTGTCATTGGCAATGCGAAGCGGTTTGACGCAGAAGACGGTCAGTCGCTTGTGTTATGGCTGGACCGCACGATTCAGCGGATTGTCGAACGCAAGCTGATAGATGGCATACAGAAATATGGAGCCAAAGAGGGCACTATCACTGTTATGGATCCTAAAACCGGCGGGATATTGGCAGCAGCTTCATACCCTTCCTACGACCCGATGGCATATACGGAATTCGATAAGGCCGTATACAAAAACCCTCTTGTGGCCTCATCGTACGAGCCGGGGAGTACATTTAAGGTGCTTGTCATGGCGGCGGCTCTTGATGCTCAAGCCGTGACGGCGCAGACTACCATGGAAGAAAGAGGGCCGGTTATCGTTGGGGAGTACAGTATTCGGACGTGGAATAACGAATACAGAGGTACCCAGACAATGGCTGAAATTATCCAGCATTCCTCCAACGTTGGGATGGTGTTCGTTGCCAAGAAGCTCGGAAAAGAGAAACTTATTTCCTACATTCGTTCATTCGGTTTCGGCAAGCCCACGGGTATTGATTTGGAGGAGGAGACGTCTCCGGAATTGAGAGACGACGCAGCGTGGCGCGATATCGACGTGGCAACCGCATCATTTGGACAGGGGATTGCGGTGACGCCTATACAGATGCTTCGCGCGGTAAGTGCGATAGCCAACGGCGGCATCCTTATGGAACCCCGCGTGGTAAAAGAAATCGTTTCAAAAGAAGGAAAAAGGGTTCAAATAAAGCCCAAAAAAATCCGTCAGGTTGTTGGAAAGGAGGCGGCGGCAATAATTACTGAAATGATGGTCAATGCGGTGGATCATGGCGAAGCGAAATGGGCAAAACCCAGAAGGTATCGTATAGCCGGCAAAACCGGCACGGCGCAGATACCGGTTGCCGGCCACTATGATGAAACCAAAACAATTGCATCGTTTGTGGGGTTTGCGCCGGTTGATTCTCCTCGGTTTGTCATGCTCGTGACGCTTCGTGAACCCTCGTCTTCTCCTTGGGGATCGGAAACAGCAGCGCCGCTTTTTTTCTCCGTCGCGCGCGAGCTGTTGCTCTACTTAGGTATCCCGCCGCAGTAATGTGCTAAATGGTATAATTGCAGGTATGATCCGAAGCCTCAAAGGCTTGTACCACCTTTTCGTTGCCGCATTTTCCGTTCTTTGGTTTAGATTTCCCGGCAAAAAGCTGACCGTCGTAGGGGTCACCGGTACGGATGGCAAAACGACAACGACGACGCTGATCTATGACATTCTCAAATCTGCAGGCTTTGGGGTTTCCATGATTTCATCCGTCCATGCCGTCATTGCGGGGACGTCGTACGATACAGGATTCCACGTTACGACTCCGAACGCCTTTTGGGTGCAAAAGTATCTGCGCGAGGCAGTTGATCATTGCGATCGATACATCGTTTTGGAAGTAACGAGTCATGCGCTGACTCAATACCGCGTTTTCGGCGTGCCGTTTGCCGTCGGCGTCATTACGAACGTGTCGCATGAGCATCTGGATTGGCACCGAACATTCGATGAACTTTTGCGGGCTAAATTTACGCTTCTCAAACACGCTCGTATTGCCGTTGTCAATCGCGACGATCAAACGGTTTATGCAAAAGCTCTTACTTCGTTTAAAAACAAAACAATGATTACCTACGGTATTCATAAAAGCGCCATGGTGACGCCAAAAACGGTGACATGTACGACAAAGCTTCCGGGCGAGTTTAACCAGTACAATTGCCTTGCCGCGCTTGCCGCCGCTCGGGCGCTGGGCATTTCAGAACGCGTGGCGCAACGGGCCATCGCGCGGTTTTCGGGCATTCCCGGACGCATGGAGGTTATAAAGACAACACCATTTCGTGTGATCGTGGATTTTGCTCATACACCTAATGCGCTTGTCCAAGCGTTGAAAACAGCGCGGAGCCAGACAAAGGGAAGACTCATCCATGTATTTGGAAGCGCCGGCCTGCGGGACCATTCAAAGCGCCCGCTTATGGGAAAAGCGTCAGGCGCCTATGCGGATATCATTGTGCTGACAGAAGAAGATTATCGCACCGAAAACGTGGAAGAAATCATGGACCAGATCGCATCGGGGATAGACAGCAAGGCGTCGGTGAACAGATTCCCTCATCGTTTTGATGCTATCGCTTTTGCCATCTCCCAAGCCCGTGCAGGAGATCTTGTCATCATAACAGGCAAAGGACACGAACGGAGTTTATGTAGGGGGACAGTGGAGTTTCCATGGAGCGATCAGGAGGCAGCAATAATATGCATCAATCAAAACTCCTTTCAGTAATTGGCGGAATTGTCCATGGATATTCTGATCGAACTGATGGAGATATGCGGTTGACAAGTGCCAGAGAGGGATTCGTTCGCCGGATAGGCGCTGACGTTGGTTCGCTTGTGTGGCCAGAGCAAGTTCACGGAACGACAGTTGTTGAGCTTGTCGGCAACGAGCGCGGTGAAGTGAAAAACTGCGATGGGCTTATGTATAAAAAAACCCACGGAGCAAACCCTGTGCTCGCCGTATTTGCCGCGGATTGCGTTCCTCTCCTTCTTGTGAATTCTAAGGTCAACATTATTGCTTCAGTCCACGCGGGATGGAAAGGAACGCTTAACAATATATTGAGGACTGTGGCGGCTTCAGTGGAAGACAACGGCGGGCGAATGCGTGATGTCTATGTGTCGATTGGCCCGCATATCGGCATGTGCTGTTATGATGTGCCGGCAAAGCGCGCGGCGGCGTTTCAGAAGGTCTTTGGCCGCGATCCGAAGATTGCCGCGAAGATCGGCAAGAAATGGCATCTGGATTTAGGATATGCTGTGCTGGTACAGCTTAAAACGCTTGGCGTGCCTGACGATCACATTGATGCGCCGGTTAAATGCACATCGTGTCAGGCAGAGACATTTTTTTCGTTTCGCAAAGACGCGCGGGAACATTTTGGCAAAATAATGGGAATCATTGGGTTTGCGTCATAGAATACGTATGAATGCATTTGGCAAATCTGTACGCCGCATCCATTTTGTCGGCATGAAAGGTATCGCCATGGCGGCGCTTGCCGTATGGTGCAAGGAGGCGGGGTTTGTAGTATCAGGAACGGACGTTGAGGAGGAGTTTCCCAGCGACGAAGTTTTGGCAACCGCGGGTATTTCCGTGTCAACAGGATTTGATGCCGCGCGAATAACGGACGCACACCCGCAGCTTGTTATTTACACAGGCGCGCACGGCGGAATGGATAATCCGGAAGTTCAAACAGCTATAGCTCAAGGCATTCCTGTTTTGCCACATGGCAAGGCTTTGGGAATGGCTATGGCTGGGAAACGCCAGATTTCTGTAGCCGGCTGTCACGGAAAGACAACAACGACTGCGATGATCGCAACCATGCTGAAAACCGCTGGTCATGATCCGTCGTACGCCGTCGGATGCGGACAAATTTCAGGTCTGGGACTTCCCGGGCACAATGGGAGCGGGCAGTGGTTTGTCGCTGAAGCAGACGAGTATGTCACTGATCCGACGCACGATGCTACTCCAAGATTTTTGTGGCAAAAACCGGAGATTGCAGTTGTTACTAACGTTGACTACGATCACCCTGACGTCTATGGGAGTCTCAAGGACGTCCAGAAGGCGTTTGCCGCGTTCGTACGTCAACAGAAGGGACTCCGTGTTACGATAGTCAATGCCGATGATCCGGCAAGTCAGCACATAATTCGTTCTTCCAAGGGCAATACCGTTATCACGTACGGCACATCATCGCAGGCAGATTACCGTATTTCACGCGTGGAGTTTGGGCGCGAGCGCACGGTATTTCAACTGGATCGCTCCGGTATGGCTGTGACAGAGTTTTTTCTGAAAATTCCGGGGAAGCATAATGTGTTAAACGCGACGGCCGCGGCAATCGGGTGCTTTTCGTTAGGGTTGTCGTGGGAAGTCATTGGCAGGGGGCTTGCTGCATTTGGCGGCACCAAGAGACGGTTTGAAAAAATTGGAACAATTAGGGGAGTAGCAGTGTACGACGATTACGCGCATCACCCAAAAGAAATTCTCGCGACAACAACGGCGGCGCGCGCATGGTATCCCAACAGCCGACTGATCGTTGTATTTCAGCCACACACGTATTCGCGAACGCACGCACTTATGAATGAGTTTTCGTTCGCATTCGGCGAAGCAAATATCGTGCTCCTTACTGATATTTATGCGTCGAAGCGCGAATCAGACACGCTGGGAATTACCGGAAAAACACTTACCATGGAAGTGAAGAAGCACCATTCGAATGTTTTGTATACGCCAGCGTACGAGGATGTTGCCTCATACCTTCGAAAAATTATGCGTTCCGGAGACGTGATTATCTATATGGGCGCAGGCGATATTTACGCATGGAGTAGAACGTTTGTGAAGGAGAATCAATGAACAAAAGATATCCACAACTACAACGCGCGCTTGGCAGCAGGCTGAAAGAACATGAGCCGCTTGCCCGCTACACGACGTATAAGATCGGCGGACCGGCGGATTACTTTTTTGAGGCAACGACAGTTGAAGAACTTGTCAAGGCTATAGTGGAAGGAAGGAAAGCGAAGGCGCCGATTGTTATCCTTGGCGG
Source organism: uncultured Gammaproteobacteria bacterium (assembly GCA_964596355.1). Lineage (GTDB taxonomy): Bacteria > Patescibacteriota > Microgenomatia > UBA10105 > UBA927 > CAZQTD01. Next base: position 28,993 of record CAZQTD010000004.1, on the reverse strand, counting down.
AGGGACGAACGTTCTTATCGGGGACAACGGCGTGCGGGGACTGGTCATCAAAAACAGCACACGGGCAATTAGCGTTCAGGGGGTAAAAGGCCAGGTCGCAAGGGGAACTTCGAAGCGTTTGGTGTTCGTTGTTTCCGATTCCGGAGTACTCATGAATAGACTCGTTCGCTTCACGCTCGATGAGGGGCTTGCCGGCCTTGAGATGCATCTGGGGCTTCCTGGTTCTGTCGGCGGTGCCGTGTACATGAATTCGAAATGGACACACCCCGAGGGGTACGTCGGAGACGCAATCTACCAAGCGGAGGTTTTGACACCGTCAAATGAGCGGAAATTGGTGCCCCAATCGTACTTCACGTTTGGCTATGATACGAGTACGATTCAGACTTCCGGCGATATTGTTTTGCGCGTTGTATTTGCGCTGCGAGCGGATTCTAAAGAACGATTATGGCAGATAGCAAATGAAAGCATTCACTATCGGCGGGAAACCCAGCCCCAGGGGGTACTGTCGGCGGGGTGCGCGTTTCGTAACATTTCGCTCCCAGAGGCAATACGCGCTGCTACTCCTGATTATACGACGTCCGCGGGATTTCTAATCGATAAAGCCGGGCTTAAGGGAACAGCAGTCGGTGACGCCCAGATATCTCCCGTTCACGCTAACTTCATCGTCAACCGCGGTAAAGCGACGGCTCGCGATGTGGTAGAATTACTGGAAAGAGCCAAGGATCAAGTAAAGCGTCAATTCGGCGTAACACTTGTAGAAGAAATCGTCCGTGTTGGAGAGTTTTAGCGTTGTATGGATAGTTTTATTATCACCGGCGGCACACCGCTGGCAGGAGAGGTCGCCGTAAGGGGAGCAAAAAATGTGGCTCTTAAGGTCCTCGTTGCAAGTCTATTGACCGATGAAGAGCTTATTATTCACAACGTCCCCATCCTCAAAGACGTCACTTCGATGCTTGAAGTTTTGGGGCATTTGGGTGTGACGCATGAGTTTGACGGGAACACGGTACGAGTTAAAAACAAGAATATATCTAATATCAACGTTCCTCTTGAAGCTGGTTCTCGGCTTCGCACGAGCGCGATGGTATTGGGGCCGCTTCTTGCGCGGTACCACAAAGCGATTATTCCTAATCCCGGAGGGTGCAGGCTGGGCGCTCGCCCGATCGATCGATCTGTGGAAGCCCTCAAGCAAATGGGCGTGGATATATCGTACCATTCCGAAGACGGTTTTTTTCATGCGAAAGCCGACAAGCTTCGAGGAACGACAATTACATTCCCCAAAAATACCCACACTGGCACAGAAACGATTCTCCTCGCAGCTGCGCTTGCCGAAGAGACAACTATCATTCATAACGCGGCAGCAGAAGTAGAGGTGGATGCGCTTATTTCGCTTCTTAATCAGATGGGCGCGCGCATTCGTCGTACAGGACCTCGGGAAATCGCAGTTGAGGGTGTTCGTTTTCTCCACGGGACCGAGTATTCTGTGATGCCGGATCGAAACGAAGAAGTGACATTTGCCGTCGCGGCAGCGGTGACTGGCGGCAACATCGTGATTCGCTCGTCGCAGCGTATGCACTTGGCTTCTTTTCTTGCGGCATTTGCGAAAGCAGGAGGAGTGTATGAAGAATTGGGTCCTGACATCACGGCATATCGCAGGGAGACAGCGTTTAAGGCGACCGATATAACTACCGGACCTCATCCGGGATTCATGACTGATTGGCAGGCGCCGTGGGCGCTTTTGATGACACAGGCTGACGGCGTGTCGACGATCCACGAAACGATATTTGAACGAAGGTTTTCATACGTATCTGAACTGCGGAAAATGGGTGCGGCGATAGAATTTTTTGATCCGCAGGTGGATAATCCTGAAGAGTTTTATAACTTTAACTGGAGCGACCGCGTGCAGGGATACCATCAAGGAATTCGCATCGCGGGTCCCACCAAGCTCCACAACGCAGTGCTTTCTATTGACGATTTGCGCGCAGGCGCAACGCTGGTACTTGCAGCCATTGTTGCTGAAGGAGAAAGTTACGTTTCCGGCGCCGAGCAAGTTGATAGAGGATATGAGAAAATAGAAGAACGGTTGCGCAGTCTTGGGGCGATGATTACGCGAGTAAAGGAGGAATGATGGTTCAAAAACATCTTGTAGCCGTTGTTCTGGCAGGCGGCGTGGGGCGCAGGTTTTGGCCCCTTACGACCAACAAAATTCTTTTTCCATTCTTCGGCACTCCTTTTATTGCGCACTCTGTTGTTCACACATTGCCTCGAGAAGTTTCAAAAGTTGTGGTCGTTGCCAATGCGGAAAACAGAGAGACGATCAAGGAGATATCGTTTCCAGTGCGAGCAGTGACCGTTCTTCAGCGAAATGCGCTCGGCATGGCAGACGCGCTGTTGAGCGCCGCAGAGGAAATTCACGGTAGTCGTTTGCTTATTTTCATCGCAGACGACTTGGTTGATGGATCACTTTTTGACGAGATTCTAGCAAAAGCGAACACCAGCCGCGCTTTTGGCGTGCTGCCCGGGTGGAAAGCGCCGCACGCATTTCATGGCGGATACTTTGTCACCAGCGGGACACGCATATCCGGCATTATAGAAAAACCCCCTCCCGGCACAGAGCCCAGTCCTTACGTTGCCATCACCGGTCACTATATTGCAGATGCTGATACATTGCTTGCGCAGATTGCTTTAACAAAAAGCGAACACGATGATGTGTACGAAAAAGCGTTAAGTGCGCTTATGAAACATCAGGATTTTGAAATGGTTCCCTATGAGGGCGCGTATGCGACACTCAAATATCCTTGGGACGTGCTTCCGTGCATGGATCAGCTGCTTGACGGTTATAAAAATCGAAAAGGTAAAAACGTCGTCATTGGTGATGGCGTCACAATCGAAGGTGATGTCGTGATAGAAGATAATGTGCGCATCATGGAACATACGAAGATTACTGGCCCCTGCTTCATCGGCGAGGGATCGATCATCGGCAACAACAATCTCATTCGGGCAAGCCACATAGGGAAACAGTGCGTTACCGGATTTAGCACAGATATAACCAGAAGTTACGTGGGCGATAACTGCTGGTTTCACTCCAATTATATCGGCGACAGCGTCATAGAGAAAAACGTAAGCCTAGGCGCCGGATCAGTGTTGGCGAATCTGCGGCTGGATGAAGGAGCTATTACTTCGCGCGTGAATGAACAAACAGTTGAGACGTTTCGACATAAACTCGGCGCGGTTATCGGTCGTGACGTGCGCATCGGCGTGAATGCGAGCATCATGCCCGGCGTTAAAATCGGCAGTCGGACGTTTATCGGCGCGGGCGTTACAATTCATCAGGACATTGCGGATGAATGTTTTGTTACGGACAAGCGAACGTATTCTGTGTCAAAGAATCTTCGTGCGGTTCTTCCGGATAGAGATGTATTTAAGAAACAATTGTGAACATGCCGTCGATTATCATCCTTCATGGGTGGGGTTTGTCCGGGCAGACGTTTGCTCCACTTGTTCGCGCGTTTCATAATCGAGGGTACTCTGCGTGGGCGCCGGATTTGCCGGGGTTTGGAAAATCGGCACTGCCGAAGCGGCCGCTTCACTTGGCGGATTACGCCGATTTTCTTCACGACTACATTCACAAGAAGACTATACAGCGTCCTATCCTCGTTGGACATTCATTTGGCGGAAGAGTGGCGCTTAAATACGCCGCGCTTCATCCAGACGGCGTACGCGCGCTTATTCTCACCGGAACGCCGGGATTCACGCCGGTAGCGCGAAGCAAACGTGTCATTTTTATCGGGATTGCCAAAATAGGCAACGTCATATGCTCAATTTATCCATTAAGCCTCATGCGCGATGCGATCAGACGATGGTATTACTGTATAGTCGGCGCGCGAGAATTTTATCGCGCGCAGGGGACGATGCGTGAGACGTTCAAAAACATTGTGAAAGAAGAGCTTGTTGTTAGCATGAAAGAAAATCGCGCGCCGACTCTTCTTCTATGGGGAGAACGAGACGCAATTACACCGGTATCTATTGCGAAGAAGATGAAAGATGTCATGCCCCACGCATCGCTTCAAGCTGTTCCTGATGTTGGTCACGGATTTCCGTTTACGCATGCCAAGGCGTTCGTTTCGCACGTCTTGCCGTTTATTTCGTCTATATGACACCACTAATACGTAGCCTCTCTGTTCTTTGGATGGTGCGGATTGTCGCAAATGTCGTAAGCTACGTACGTCTATGGCGCATCAAAGAATACAGGATAGACAGAATGATGATTCATCTTGGTACGACGCAAGGGAGGCAGATACTTTTTATTCCATGGAAAACCCCGCCGTTAACGCCCAAGACGTTCGGTGTGACTGTCGCGTCGATTGCGCTTCTGGGCATTGTGTACGTCGCATTGCCCGTCCATCCTCTGGTTAAGCTCGCAGTTCTCGATGTGGTGTCTTTCGGCGTGACGGCGCTCTTCGTCATTCTTACATCTGTGCCCACATTCCTCTATCACGAGATTCTCATTAGAAAAGCTGTGAGGATACTTCGACGTCATACACCGATGCGTGTTATCGGCATAACCGGAAGTTTTGGTAAGACGTCAACGAAAGAATTTCTTTCGTGTATTTTGTCTAAACAATTTCGTGTCGTTGCCACAGAAGCAAGTAAAAACTCTCCCATTGGCATTGCTGAAGTTGTTCTTCGTCAAATGACGCCGGAAACGCAGGTGTTTATTGTGGAAATGGGAGCATATACGATCGGTGAAATCGCGCGCATGACCGATATGGTGCGTCCAGATATCGGCATCGTGACAGGCATTAATCCCCAGCATCAGGATTTGTTTGGATCCATGGAGCGCACGAAAAGGGCAAAATATGAGCTCCTGCACGGATTGAGAGGCAAGCGCATCGCGATTGTTGCCGTTGACAATAAGCATACAAGGGAGCTTGCTGCGTGGTCAACAAAAGAGGGATGCGATGTTTGGTCCTACGCCGTTGCCAAAACAGTATCGGGCAAAGTGGCGTTTCGTGCGCGCGACATCACCCAAAAGGGGGGAACCGTGAAATTTACCCTTTCGTGGAACGGCAGATCTCAAAAAGTCACCGTGCCAATTATCGGTGAGCACTTTGCAGGCAATATCACCGCTGCTATTGCCGCGGCAGTTGCCGCGGGTATGGATTTTGCCGATGCATGTCAGGCAGCCAGCACGATTAAACCTCTTCCCAAAACCATGACGCCGATGGTCATGGAAGGCGGAGCGCTTCTTATTGACGATACGTGCAACAACAACCCAGACGCGGCCAAGGCGGCGATCCGATACCTGGCAACCATGAAAGGCAAAAAAATCCTCGTGTTTCAACCGATGATTGAACTTGGATCTTTTGCTCCGGCAAGCCACAGAGAAGTGGGTGAACTTGCAGCGCGGGTATGCGATGACATTATTCTTACCAATGCCAACTGGTACGAACATTTCGCGGAAGGTGTTGCGCGCTTTGACGCAAACAAGCGCGCGTACGTTTTATCACCGCAGGAAACTGCGCGATTTGTCACCATGACGGCTCGAAAAGGAGATACCATATTATTTAAAGGAAAAGAAGCGGAGGCGGCACTGATGCTGTTGAGACGATTATGATCGGTAGTTTTCGCACTGTTATCTCTGCTTCGTTATCGCCCAACACCACGGGAGACGACGTTATAACGGCACTTGGCATACTAGGCAAACCGTGGGAATGGAAAAGGGGAAAACATGTTCGCCACGTTGAGTCATGGTTCCGCAAGCGGTTTGACACCGCCACAGCAGTTTCTTTTAACAGCGGTAGAAGCGCACTGTTGGCTATCCTCAAAGCATTTACTATTGGCAGAGGTGATGAAGTTCTCATTCAGGCTTTTACGTGCGTTGCTGTCCCAAATAGCGTTTTGTGGGCGGGCGCGACGCCTGTTTACGTTGATATAGATGAAACACTCAATATGGATCCAATAGACGCCGCCAAAAAAGTATCAAGCAAGACCAAAGCGCTTATCGTTCAGCACACGTTTGGCGTGCCGGCAAACATGGAGGCGCTCGTTCGTTTTGTCCGCAGACACAATCTTATTCTTATTGAAGATTGCGCTCACGCGCTTGGTGCAAGATATAGAGGCAAACTCGTTGGCACATTCGGCGACGCGGCATTTTTTAGCTTTGGCAGAGACAAGGTCATTTCGAGCGTCTTTGGAGGAATGGCGATTATTCAATCGAAACTTGAGAGTCACACCTCCCGATTAAAGGAGTATCACAATGATCTTCCATACCCCTCGGTATTTTGGATTATGCAGCAGCTTCTCCACCCGATTGCATTTTCCATCATTCTTCCGCTCTATACTCTTGGAATCGGCAAAGTCATGCTGGTTTTTTTACAGCGCATTAAATTGTTGTCTCTACCGGTTTACACAGAAGAAACACAGGGCAAAAAGCCCGATGAGTTTCCGAAGAAATACCCCAATGCGCTCGCTGCACTTCTTGTCAACCAGTTGAGGAAACTGGAATCATATAATCAGATAAGAAAAACAGTTGCCAAAATATACCGCGGCGGCAAGCCAGCAGAGGAAGATGGAGCAATTTACCTTCGGTTTCCAGTATGCGTTAGTGATCCCAAGCGAGTTGTTGCGCAAGCTAAGAAAAAAGGGATTCTCTTCGGCAATTGGTACCATTGTGTCATTGATCCGGAGAGAACGGATAAACGGGCTGTCGGATACGTTGAAGGCAGTTGTCCCAATGCGGAGAAAAAAGCAGCGCACATCATCAACCTTCCAACAAAAATTATGCGGCGCCAAGCCGAACAGGTATTATCGCTTATATGATACGCATGACGTCTATAACCATTTTACAACTTCCGGTCGGACAGATGGCTGCCAATTGCTATCTTGTGGGGAACAAACAAACAGGTCAGGCGATCGTGATTGATCCGGGCGATGACGCGCAATTTATTGTTGATAAGCTGCGTCTCTTGGGATTTACGCCTGTCGTACTTGTGGCAACACACGGCCATTTTGATCATATCATGGCGGCATTTGAGTTGCAGCGTACGTTTGATATACCGTTTCTCATTCACCGCGATGATGCGTTTCTTGTTGCGCGGTTAGTTGAGTCGGCAGAACGCTTTTTGGGATTACGCGTATCGGATCCGCCTCCGCGCATATCAAAGACGATTGTCGATCAGGAAGTGCTTTTGTACGGAGGCATTTCGTTAACCGTGATGCATACTCCGGGTCATACGCCGGGAAGCGTCTGTCTTGTGCTGGGCGGGCAAAACGCACTGTTTGTCGGCGATACAATATTTGCTAATGGCGGCGTGGGCAGAACGGATTTTCACTATTCCAACACGCATAATCTTATGGCTTCGCTTGAAACGATACTTTCGTTTGATGGTGACACTGTGCTCTACCCTGGGCATGGGGAAACAACAATCGTTGCTGATGAAAAACCGTTTCACGCTCGCGACTATGTATGACGATAACGCATAAGTTCGTTGACGATCCGGCGATTTGGGAAACCTTTCTTGCGGCGCACTCGCCGCAGTCGCTGTTTCAAAGCTGGCTCTGGGGTGAGGTGCAAAAAAAATTGGGGAGCACCGTACATCGATGGGGATTTTACCAAGGCGGCGCGCTTGTAGGCATTGCCCAAACCGTCTTTGTCCGCGCGCGTCGTGGCGCGTTTCTACATGTTCGCCACGGCCCGGTATTTGCTCGCCAAAACACGTCTCTTTGGGTTTCGGCACTTGCGATGCTCAAGGATGTGGCTCGAAAAGAGCGCGCGTGGTTTGTCCGTATCAGTCCGCTTCTTTTTCCTACACGAGAACTCATGGAAACGTTTTCTTTGCTGAAACTTACCCCATCGCCAATACATGCGATGGATGCTGAATACTGCTGGGTGCTTGATATTGACGCGCCAGAAGAAACACTACTTCGCAATATGCGCAAAACCACGCGGTATGAAATTCGACGGGCAATGAGGCTGGGCGTGACCGTGAGTAAATCAGCCAATCCAGATGATCTAAAACATTTTTTCCGGTTGTATGAAGAAACGTCCTCTCGGCACGGATTTGTGCGGCATACCGGAATCACCGAGGAATTTGACGTTTTTTCCCATGAAGGCAAGGAAATGCTTTTCACTGCCGCGTATCGGGATGATGTAATCGCAGCTGCCATAATCACGATGTATGGCAACCAGGCAATTTATCATCATGGAGCTTCGCAAACGACAAACGTTCCTGCGTCATATCTTATCCAATGGGAGGCAATTCGCGAAGCAAAAAAAAGAGGACTAAAGTTATACAATTTTTGGGGTATAGCTCATGAAAATAAACCAAATCATCCATGGAGAGGTATAACATTGTTCAAAAAGGGCTTTGGAGGAAGATCAATTGCGTATATACACGCACACGATCTGCCAATATCTCCGTGGTATATGGTGACGAAGTGTATTGAAAGCACGCGAAGGATTATGAGAGGATATTGAAATGATTGAAAAACCATTTGAGTGTCAAATATATAACGTGCGATCGCACGGTTTTTACAATCGGAATTGGTGACGGTAGGAGCGTATATCTATCGCCAGATGCCACGCATTTTAGGAAAATGCTGCAAACCGGTGTTATTTGGTTATATCTGCTACAATTGTTTGTATGAAGGAGCTATTGAGGAAACACCACATATCGTTTAAGAACGCATTGGCTGGTATTTTTTGGGCGATTCAAACGCAACCGAACTTCCGCGTACACCTCCTTTTCGCCGCATGCGCTTTGGGGCTTGCGGCGTACGTGAGAGTCACGCGGCTGGAGATGACGATTCTTATTTTTACCATCGTACTTGGGTTGAGCGCGGAGATGATCAATACTGCGATAGAATCAATGACAGATCTTATTACCACTGAATGGAGGCAACAAGCCAAAGTCGCCAAAGATGTGTCAGCCGGCATGATGCTGCTGGTAGCAATTGGCGCGGTGGGTATCGCGGCATACATATTTATTCCCTATATCATTGCCTATTTATGAGTTTTCTTTTGGGATTGCTGCTTTTTTCGTGGTTTGTGACCAGCGTATTATACATTCCGTTCATCCGGCTTCTGTACCAGTGGAAATTGCGGCGGTTGCGGCAAAAAACGCTGGATGTGTTTGAAAAGCATACACCGATCTTTGACAAGTTTCATCAAAAAAAGGCAGGCACCCCTGTAGGCGGCGGACTTCTCATTATCGCAATGACAACCATGCTGTTTCCCCTATCGCTTCTTCTTATGCGGTATTTTTGGATACCGCTTACGCACGTTTATTCTATGGCAAGTGAAATTAAAATTCTTCTTTTTACTTTCATTTCGTTTGGCGCATTAGGATTGCTTGATGACGTCAAAAAGACATTTCTAAACGGCAAGAGCAAATTTTTTGGATTACGACTGCGGCATAAGCTCATTCTAGAGATAGTTTTAGCTGCGTTTATCGGGTTTTGGCTCGTTTATGATTTGAAAATAGACATCTTCCACGTGCCGCTTCTGGGTGTTATCGAGATGGGGTGGGCGTACATTCCGTTTGCGATTTTGGTCATTATTGCGTTTGCCAACGCATTTAACATAACAGACGGTCTTGACGGCCTTGCGTCAGGGTCGCTTCTTATCGCGCTTACCGCATTTTGGATAATTTCAGCATCAATTCTTGATACGCCGCTGTCGGTATTTCTGGCGCTTTGGATGGGCGGAATTCTGGCATTCATGTATTTCAACGTGTATCCTGCGCGTATTTTTTTGGGTGATGTTGGCGCGCTTTCTTTTGGCGCAACGCTCGCTGTTGTGGGATTAATTTTAGGCAAGGCTCCTGCGCTTGTCGTCATCGGCGGCGTATTTGTCGTTGAAGTGACCACATCGCTTGTCCAGCTTTTGGCCAAAAATTTTCTTCGACGCAAAGTGTTTGTGGCGGCGCCGATTCACTTGTGGCTTCAATACAGGGGGTGGCCGGAACCTAAAATCGTCATGCGATTTTGGATCATAGGCATAGTTTTGGCCATTTTCGGGTTGTGGTTTGCACTCCTTACCAAAGTCCCTGCCGTTTAGTGCGTATGAAGCGCGACCCCATTGGCATTCTTGATTCCGGAAGCGGTGGACTTTCTGTGCTGTTATCGATACAGAAACTTCTCCCCCGCGAGTCGTTGCTGTATATTGGCGATCACAACTACGCGCCCTACGGTGACAAGTCAACAGAATTCATCACAATGAGAGTTACTGTCATGATTGAATATCTGCTTCGCCGGCGGGTCAAACTCGTTATTGTTGCGTGCAATACGGCAACGATTGCTGGAATTGACTATTTTCGAAAGCGTTTTCCCGGCGTTCCTATTGTTGGCGTTGTGCCTGTTGTTAAAACAGCCGCCCAGATAAGCCGTACCAAGCATTTCGTCGTTCTGTCCACGCGGTATACTGCGACAAGCCACTATCAAAGACAACTTATCTGGAGGTTTGCGCCAGACTGTACGGTGGAGTCGATTGGCAGCTCGCGTCTTGTGCCGCTTATCGAAGAGGGGAAGATTGATTCGGAAGAAGTTGCCGCAGAGCTTCGCCGGCTGTTGAAACGTATCGACAAGTCCTCGTGTGACGTGATTGCGCTGGGCTGTACGCACTATCCGTTTTTGACGCCGATGGTTCGTGCTATAGTGGGAGAGAAGGTAACAATACTGGATTCAGGCGACGCCGTTGCACGGCAGGTTAAGAGAGTCTTGACAAATCGGCAGGAAGTATCCGACGCCGCTGAAGCGACACAGAGGTATGTTACTTCCGGAAACGCGCGGTTTGTCGCGTCGGTGTTTCGGAGACTGCTCAAACGAAACGTCGCTGTTGCGCATGTCACGTTATAAAAACAAACACATAGCAATTCTTGGGCTCTCGGTAGAGGGTGTCGATTCGGCAACGTTTTTTCATCAAGAGGAAGCAAGGATTACGTGTTGTGACAGACGATCGAAGGAAGAGTTGGGTGAGACGTACACCGCACTTACCAAATATACCTCTGATTTCCGACTTGGGCCCAACTATCTGAATGATCTTGACAGGTTTGATATGGTTGTTCGGACTCCCGGCATGTCGCCGCGCCTGCCGGAACTCACAGAGGTGATTAACAAGGGAAAGATGACGAGCCTGACCAAGCTTTTTTTTGACCATTGCCGTGCGGGTGTTATCGGCGTCACGGGGACCAAAGGAAAAGGGACGGTAAGCACGCTTATTGCTGAAATGCTTCGTGCCTCCGGCCGCAAGGCGTGGCTTGGCGGCAATGTCGGCACGCCGCTTCTGTCTAAAGTTCATGACATAGCACCGCATGATATCGTGGTGTTGGAGCTTTCCTCGTTTCAGCTTGAGGATTTGCACAAAAGCCCACAGATTGCAGTAGTCCTTCGTGTTACGCAGGAGCACTTGGCAAATTTCGATCCGCAAGCGACCAATTATCACGAATCCCGCACCGCATACGTTGAGGCAAAACAGTCTATAGTTCGCTATCAGACAAGGCAGGATGCTGCGGTTCTTCTTGCAGATGATCCGACGAGTTCATCTTTTGCAAAACTGACGCCTGCAAAAATCTACTATTTCAGTCGCGAACACCCCACGGCAGACGCATACATTAACGCGCACGCGGTGTTTCTTCGGTGGAAGGGTAAGCCGCATAGAATTTGCCACATGCGTGATATTGAGCTTCGCGGCATGCACAACCTTGAAAATATTACCGCGGCGTCTCTTGCCGCGGCAGTGGCAGGAGCATCTGTTGACCCGATGAAATCCGCGGCGACATCGTTTCGCGGCTTGGAACATCGGCTGGAATTTGTGCGAAGTGTTGGCGGTGTGGCATATTACAACGATTCTTTTTCCACCACGCCGGAAACCGCGATTGCGGCAATCAAGTCGTTTTACGAACCAATTCATTTGGTCGTTGGGGGGTCAGACAAGGGGTCAGATTACACCCAATTGGGAGAAGAAATCGCCAAAGCAAACATCAAAACGGTTATTATCATCGGCGCGATGACTGATCGCATTCTTGAAGCGGTGAAGAACGCTGGGTTTTGCGGCAGGATTATTACGGGTCTTACATCGATGCATGACATTGTGCGCGCGCTTGCTTGCGAAAGTTCGTCCGGCGACGTTGCGCTTCTTTCTCCGGCATGTGCATCATTTGATATGTTTAAGAACTATAAAGAACGTGGGGCGCTTTTTAAACATGAAGTTTCACTTCTTTAAGGTATTGACGCGGTCAGGAGGGTATAAGCAGGGTCGATCGGACCGGTGGCTGTTGGCGGCCGTAAGTATGCTATCGCTTTTTGGGATCCTCATGGTCTATGATTCATCGGTAGCCATTGCTGTCCGTGATTTTTCTGATCAATATTATTTTGCGCGGGAACAACTCAAGTGGCTTGGGATAGGATTCGTGCTTTTTTTAATTGTTTCGCGCATTGATTATCGAATCTGGTACAAAGCGTCGTTGCCGATACTTGGACTCACGGTTCTTCTTCTTCTTGCAGTATTTATTCCCGGCGTTGGCGTGCGGGCGCTCGGTGCCCATCGATGGATAAACTTCGGATTTTTTGTCTTACAGCCGGCTGAACTGGCGAAGCTCGCGCTTGTCGTGTATCTTTCCTCTTGGCTCTCAAATCATAAAATGAAGCGGCTTGGCCCCTTTGTCCTCCTTCTTGCAGTTCTCGTTGGGCTTGTACTGCTTGAGCCTGATTTGGGAACGAGCGTCATTCTGCTTTCGATCGCGCTTCTTATGTATTTTTTTTCCGGAGCGCCGCTCCATCAGTTTCTCCTCATTGTTCCGATGCTCATTGGAAGCGTCGGACTACTTGCGGTTGTATCGCCTTACAGAATGCGACGATTGATGACGTTTTTTAATCCTGAACATGATCCGCTTGGCGCATCCTATCAGATCCGTCAGGTTCTTATTGCACTTGGAAGCGGCGGCTGGTTCGGATTGGGACTGGGGCAATCGAGGCAGAAATACGAATACCTTCCGGAGGCAAATACTGACGCGATATTTGCGATCATTGGCGAAGAGGTGGGATTTGTCGGGGCCGCCGCAGTCATTCTTGTTTTCCTTTTCATTGTATGGAGAGGATTTCGCATTGCCCGGAGAGCACCGGATGCATTCGGAAGACTCATGGCGCTCGGTATATCATCATGGGTAGGCGTTCAGGCTATGATAAACCTTTCGTCGATGGTTGCGCTTGTTCCGCTTACCGGCGTGCCGCTTCCTCTTGTTTCGTATGGCGGATCAAGTCTCATTATTGTCCTTGTTAGTCTGGGCATACTGGTGAATATCAGTCGTCACAGAACAAGCGTGCCATGAAGCAAAGAATACTTTTAACAGGCGCACATATCACGCCCGCACTCGCATTGATTTCGGAAATTCGACAGAAGCATCCGCAGTGGGATGTCGTCATCGTTGGACGAAAGTATGCGCTGGAAGGAAGTACAGTACCATCGTTTGAATATACCGAAAGCGCACGATTGGGTATTCGGTTTCTATCGCTTACGACGGGCCGTCTCCAGCGATCATTTACGCTATGGACGTTTATTTCTCTACTGAAACTTCCGATTGGATTCGTCCAGTCGCTTGCGATTGTGTTGCGAGAAAAACCACGAATGATCGTTTCGTTTGGTGGGTATATTGCCTTGCCGATTGTTTTTGCAGGCTGGCTAATGGGCATTCCGTCTGTTACTCATGAACAAACATTTATTCCGGGGTTAACCAATCGGCTGATTGCGCTGTTTGTCAAAAAAATTTGTGTGACGCATGAAGAAACAGCAGTGCGGTTTCCGCGCCATAAGATCGTAGTGACGGGATTGCCGATTCGCAAGGAGCTTTGGCACGAAGCGACAGGCAGATTCAATTTCATTGATCATAAAAAATACCCGATTCTTTATATGTCCGGAGGAAGCACCGGCGCTGTTTCATTAAACAACTTGGTTTTTCCAATCGTCAGTCGGCTTGCGCGCTCGTTTTATGTAATTCACCAAACAGGAGGGCATTCATTCCTTCAAGCAAGGCTCGTTCGCGAGGCGCTTCCGGCAGCTCAAAGACAAAGATATATTATTATGCCGCATGTGGATGTTGAACGCTTGTCATATCTTCTTCATCACGCGTACATTGTTCTGGGAAGATGCGGCGCAAATACGGCTGTTGAGTTGGCAACGTTTGGCCGTGTTGCAATTGCCATTCCCCTGCCGTGGTCAGCAGGAGGAGAACAGCTTCGCAACGCTCAATGGCTCGAACGTCAAGGTGGAGCGATCGTCATGATGCAGGATCAAGCGGCGCCAGAAGAGATACTTCGCGTTATACAGTATGTTTCCACGCGATATGACTATTTCAGGAGGCGCGCCAAGGCGTGTATGAATCGCATGCCCAAAGACGGGGCAAAACGGCTATTATGCGTATTGGAACAGCTCGAAGAACATTTGGCAGAGCCGTCGCGCTAACGCTTCTTGTTTTGGCAAGCGGGTGCGGCGCGTATATCGGGCTTTCGCACCTATTTGCAATCACATCGATTGAAGTTATCGGCGACGGATTTACCGTGCATATAGATGCCGATCGCATACCGAACAATCTGTTATTTTTTCCATCGAAGACGCTTAGAGCGCAAGTACTTGCGGACAATCCGCTCCTTGCTGACGTTCAGTTCGTCAAGCGATTCCCTCATACGCTTCGGATAATCCCGGTTGTTCGTCTTCCGTGTGCACGGTTAGATACCGGCGATCTGTTGGTATTGCTTGACTGTAAAGGAGTGGCACTTATGAGCGGCGACCAAGGGCGGACGCTCCCTGTTTTGACCATGATGACAGATGACGTGCGCGTCGGTCAGGCCATAACCGATGCGCGCATACGTTTGGCTCTTGGGTTTATCGAGGAGATGAGATCGACATTGCGAATAGATTCTATAACAAATACTGATAGCCAATTCCTGCTTGCTAAATCAGGGAAAATAGATATTTATATTCCTCAAAATCGTCCGCTGCATGAGGTGGTCACTACTTTACAAACACTCATGACGGGGTTTAGAATAAAAGGGACGATGCCCACGGTTGTTGATCTTCGTTTCGAAAAACCGATTGTGAGATTTTAACATTATGGCGCGCGACCACATCGTATCCGGCATTGACGTAGGGACGTCAAAAATTACCACCATCATTGCCACCTTCTCGGATGAAGGGGAGGCTCAAGTTATCGGCGTTTCCACGGTTTTAAGTCACGGACTTCGCAAAGGACAGGTTGTCAATATCGAAGAAGCAACCGCCGCAATATCACAGTCGCTTGACGCGGCTGAACGCATGGCAGGCGTTTCGGTAAGCAAAGCGTTTGTTTCAGTCGGCGGCAGTCATATCGCATCACAGAATTCTCATGGGGTTGTTGCTGTCGCTGAACCGGATCGTGAAATTTCAGAAGCAGATGTACGGCGCGTCATTGAAGCGGCAAAAGCAGTGTCATTGCCATCTTCGCGGGAAATTCTGCATGTACTGCCGCGCGGATACATTGTTGATAGTCAGGAAGGTGTCGTTGACCCCATAGGGATGACGGGCGTTCGGCTTGAAGTAGACACCCACTTGGTGACCGGAGGCGCTACCGCAATTCGCAATTTGCGCAAATGCGTCGAGGAGCTTGGCGTTGATGTTGCAGGCATGGTGTTTGGCGGACTTGCCTCTGCGGAGGCAAGTCTGTCGGAAACAGAAAAAGAACTTGGCGTTGTCCTTGTTGATATCGGCGGCGGCACGACGGATGTGGCAGTGTTTGTGGAAGGTGCGCTTTCCTACTCATCGGTTATTCCTATCGGAGCAATAAATATCACTAAAGATTTGGCCGCAGGACTTCGCGTATCGCTGGAAAGTGCGGAAAAGGTTAAGCTTCTTCTCGGACAAACGCCGAAAAGTCCCGCAATTGCCGATAGTGATGAGAAAATGAAGTCAAAGACGGATAAATCCGATGAGCTTGATGTTTCTTCTCTGGGACTTCCGGAAGAGCTCAAAATATTGTCACGGAGAACGCTTGTCGAAGGAATTATTAAACCGCGATTGAATGAAATATGCACGATGGTCGCGCTTGAGCTTAAGCGGAGCGGTTTTGTCGGCATGACGCCTTCCGGTGTCGTCATTACCGGCGGCGGTGCGCAAACCGTTGGCGCCGTTGAAGCAGCCCGAAGAAATCTTGCAATGTCTGTCCATATCGGAGCGCCAAAACGGGTAAGCGGGCTTATCGATGAAATTACCTCGCCGGCATTTACTACAGGCGTTGGTCTTCTTCTATATGGAGGTAAAGTAGAAAAGGGAGAAGGAGCGACATTTTTAAGCAGTATCGGCAAAATTGGCGAGAAGGTACAAATAAAAGGTATTGCGGGAAAGATGATTGATTTGGTAAAGTCATTCATGCCGTAAGGGAATATGCTAAAATGTGCACATGACACATTGATAAAAACTGCCGGAGACGATCGAAATGATTCAATTATCTGAAACAGACATTCAAGACGCGCAGATTTGAGTATTTGCAGATTGCAAAACCCCCTGCCCCTCAAGTGTTCTTATGCTCATAAAACCTGATATTGCCCGATTCGCAAAAATTAAAGTTATCGGCGTTGGCGGCGGGGGATGCAACGCCATAAATTCCATGATATCGGTTAATCAGATTGCCGGCGTTGACTTTATCGGTGTAAACACCGATGCGCAGGCGCTTCTTATGTGTCAGGCACCTACGAAAATTCAGATTGGTGAAAATTTGACGCGCGGTCTTGGCGCGGGAGGCAATCCAGAGGTTGGACTTCATGCTGCGGAAGAATCGCGCGACAAAATAACTGAATACCTTAAGGATGCAGATATGATTTTTCTTACCTGCGGAGAAGGCGGCGGGACAGGAACTGGAGCAACACCGGTTGTTGCCCAAATCGCAAAAGAGCTTAACGCGCTTACGGTCGCCGTTGTGACAAAACCTTTTCATTTTGAAGGGACCAGAAGGATGGTTGCGGCAGAAGAGGGCATTGCGAACCTTAAAGAACAAGTGGATACGCTCATTGTCATCCCCAATCAGCGTCTATTAGAGGTGATTGATAGAAAAATGACGCTTCTGGATGCATTCCGCGTCACCGACTCCGTATTGGGTCAGGGCGTGCAGGGAATATCAGACCTCATCACCATGCCTGGGCTCATCAACGTGGATTTTGCCGATGTGCGCACGATTATGACGAATGCTGGAAGCTCTCTTATGGGTATTGGAACCGGTGTCGGTGAAAACAGGGCATCCACAGCCGCGCGTACTGCGATTGCCTCGCCGCTTTTGGAACTATCTATTGAAGGAGCCAAGGGAGTGCTGTTTAACATAACCGGCGGATCGGACTTAACGATGTCAGAAGTAGATGAAGCGGCAAAACTGATTGCCTCTGCGGTTGATCCTGATGCCAACATCATCTTTGGCGCGACAATCGATGAGAACCTCGTGGATCAGATAAAAATTACTGTGGTGGCAACCGGATTTGATGAAACAAAAATACGCCTCCGTGAGCTTTCCGGGAGGCCGGCATACGGGGCCGTTGCAACTCAACCGACGAGAGATGGACGTACGACATTTCCCCAAACCGCACCTTCTGGAGCTGACGTATCGGCTCCTGATCCTCAACGACCAGGATTGTCTTCCGACGATCTGCCGCCGGACGAGGATGAATTTGATATCCCTGCATTCTTGAGACATCGCTCTTAGAAGGAAATACGGTTGAATTTTCAAGTAGCTCTCCAACCGGAGAGCTTTTTAGTTTGGCGCGTCATTATAGGCTAGTCGCAAAAAAAGCGCGTTTTGTTTTGGATTTCAGCCGGTTTCGGCTGGCATGATAGAAAAATTACACAGAAAAACGCCGAAACAGACTTATTAAAAATAATAATTGTGTGCGGCCAAAGCAGTCGTTTGAGATGCAGTAAACGCCTGGCTGCCCGCCTCACGTGCTGTCTGTGAACGAACGTTTTTGAAAAACAGCCTGTGCGACGAAAATGCAACATCGAGGGAAGCTGTACGATTTTCTACCACGATCGGAATGAATTGCTTTTCTTTGACGACCTAGAGTATAGTATTATGTACAGGTAGCTTTGTTACGCGTCCACCAGTATGAACCGATGGGAAATAATTCGACAAATAGCGTATGAACTGTGGGAAAGAACAGGAGATGACCAACTAACGAATTGGCTCAAAGCGCAAGCATGCTACGACAAAAGTGGCTTCAGACCAAAAGCCAAGGGAACGTTTATGGTTGTTGATCTATCAGAATTCCCACAAAATATCATAGGACAACCTCCAGAACAATCTGTGAATACGTAACAGAATAATTGAAATGTTGCATTTTCTCCTTGGGGAATACCGCCGAAAGTCTTTGCTTGATTGGATTTAGTTTTTTGAACAAAAAGATTGGGGTTTTCTTAAAATAATGGTATAAGCCGTAGCGCAATCTCCAAGTACGAACGCGGGGAATTAAAGATTTTCTGGCGGGAAAATCTGATGGTACTTGACAAGCGCTGCGGCAGGGTTCAAAATGACGTTTGTTTATTGCGAATTTTGGATTAAGCTTGATGAATGTGCTTCATGTTTTTCTTCTGGATGATTAAAAATCCTGTATTCTTTTTAAGAAACAAATGTTTGAGGAGCCATCGCGTCAAACCATGAAGGCCCCTCGATTTCTCATACTATTTCTTGTTGTATTGTCTGTTCTTTATAGCACACTTTCAATTGTCCGACATTGGCGTTTTGAGTCCGGAGGATTTGATCTGGGTTTGTATGACCAGGCAGTGTGGCTGTTTTCCAAGGGTTTGCCTCCATATAACACGGTCAAGGAGCGGGTCATATTTGGCGATCACCTTGTGCTAACATTGCCGTTTTTTGGAATTCTCTTTTATCTATGGGATAACGTCCGCATCCTTCTTATTGCTCAAGCGTGGATCATCACGTTTTCCGCGCTCCCTATCTTTTTCATCGCAAAAAAGCGCCTTAATTCATCATTTGCTGCCGTGATCGTTGCAATTATGTATAGCCTGTTTTACGGTATCCAATACGGAGTCTATTTTGACTTTCATCCAATTATCATTGGGGTTGCTCTCCTGTCGTGGCTTGCGTATTTCTGGGAGGCAGGAAAAAAGAAATTATTCTGGATCACCTTGGTTGTGTCGCTGTTGACCCAGGAAAACATGGGCCTTGCAGTTGCATGTCTTGCGGCGATATTGTTCTTTCGCAAAGAATTTCGGAAACGGGCAGCAATGGTTGCGATTATCGGCACATCGTTTAGTTTGGTAGCGTCAGAAATTATCACACGTTTTTCTCCTGTTGGGTTTCAGTATTGGCCGCAGTTCCCCAACGGCCCGGTTGATGCATTCATACGGCTGTTTGACAGCGCGGAGAAACGGCAGGTTTGGCTCTATAGTTATTCCGCATTTTCTTTTCTTCCGTTATTTTCTCCGGGTTCACTGATTGCGGTGCTTTTGGATCTTTCTCAGTATTTCGTGACAGGGCCGGAGTTTAGCCGCATGTGGAGCCCCTACATGCATCATCGGGCAATTCTTGCGCCGTTTTTAGCACTCGGGACCATTGACGTTTTGGCGTTTCTCAAATATAAAAACGTTTCGATTGCTCCAGTCGTTGTTGGAATACTTTGCATGTCGTTACTTCTGCAATACGTTTTTCATTTGCCCCTCAATAAGTTGACTAAGGCTGAATACTGGAAGAATGAGCCGTGGATGGAAGACACTAGAACCCTTATCTCTTTGGTTCCCGGCGAAGCTTCCGTTGCCACCCAGCAGAATTTGGTGCCGCACATGAGCCATCGGAAAGAAATATACCTCGTATGGCCCCGTCAGCATGACATTTCGGGTGAACCGTGCGGTCAATCTCTGTGCTGGTGGCTTGATTTTGGGGGGAGGCCGGAGTATCTCGTCGTCGATACGCGCCCGAACCAGTGGTTGACGCAGATACTGGAATCCAACGAAAACTGGCAGTCGGCGATCCGAAATATGGAAAAAATGGGTGCAATTTCGCTTGAAAAACAGGTTGGTGAAGCAAAATTGTATAAAATTTGGTATACTTCCAAAGGAAAGCGTTGATGGGAGTATCGCCCCGGAGCTTGAGGAAGAAATCCGAAAGGAAAGTAGACCCTCATAAATGAGAACAAAGTAAGGTGGTACCGCGGGACCGCTCGCCCTTATATAATGGAAGGAGAGCGGTTTTTTGGTGTCGTAAGCATATGACCAGTCTTATTGTCGATAATTTCCAAAAAAAGGCAGACATTCCCGCGCTTGAGCAGGCAGTGTTGGATTTTTGGGATGAAAGCCGCGCGTTTGAAAAATCGTTCAACCAACGGCCCAAAGACAAACGCTACGTGTTTTACGACGGGCCTCCGTTTGCAACCGGTTTGCCCCACTACGGACATATACTCGCCTCGACTATAAAAGACGTTATCCCTAGGTATTGGACAATGAAAGGATACCGCGTTGAGCGCGTGTGGGGGTGGGATTGCCATGGGATCCCCATAGAAAACATTATTGAGCAGGAACTAAACCTTAAAGGTGGTAAAAAGGCGATTGAGCAGTTTGGCATAGGCAAATTTAACGCCGCCTGCAGGGCTGCGATTCTGCGCTTTGACAAAGAGTGGGAAAAAGTTATTCGTCGCATCGGTCGCTGGGTAGATTTTACGCATTCATATAAAACAATGGATCGTTCATACATGGAGTCGGTTTGGTGGGCTTTTAAGACGCTCCATGACAAAGGGTTAATTTATGAAGGAAAGCGGGTGATTCTTTATTGTCCGAGATGTGCGACCCCCTTATCGAATTTTGAAATTGCGATGGACAACTCATATGGTGATATTCAAGACGTATCAACCGTGTACATGTATAGAGTAAAAGGACAAGTTGATACATACCTGCTTGCCTGGTCCACAACGCCGTGGAATAAGCTTGCGACTCCTGCTCTTGCCGTTCATCCGGATTTGACGTACGTAAAAGTACGACAGAACAATGAGCACTATATTTTGGCAAAACGCACACTGTCGATTCTTTCTAAGGAACCGCTCACCGTTATCGAGGAGTTTAAGGGGGCGAAGCTGGTGGGGATGGAATTTGAAGGTCACTATGACTTTTTTCCACGGGAAAAGGGGAAGCGGGTGTTTGTGGTCGTTGGCGACTCTTATGTGACGGATACCGAGGGTACGGGTATCGTGACGCTTGCCATTTATGGAGAAGATGACTACCGCGTGATGACCCGAGAAAACATTCAAATGATCGAGCACGTCGACGATCAGGGGAAACTTAAGCCGGAAGTCACCCTGTGGGCTGGCAAAGATATCCTAGACGTCAATCCGCTGGTCAATGAGGATCTTAAAAAGCGCGGATTAGTGTATAAGGAGGAAACGTATGTTCACAGTGTTCCCATATGTTACCGGTGTAATACCCGCCTGTACTACGCACCGGTTCCTGCGTGGTTTATTGATATCCAAAAAATAAAGGCCGACCTGTGTGAGCAAAATGAACACATCAACTGGTACCCCGCTCATCTCAAACACGGAAGATTTGGGAAAGGATTGGAGACTGCGCCCGACTGGAATATTTCCCGCTCGCGCTACTGGGGGACGCCGATGCCCATTTGGCGAAGTCAAACAAAAAAACAGCAAGCAGCAAACAGCCAACAGATTACGAGGATCATTGGGTCAATCGAAGAACTCAAGAAGTGGGCTGTGGAACCGGAAAAGGTGGCCGCGCTTACTGACATTCATCGCGAATTCCTCGACGACGTAGAGGTGTGGGTTGACGACGCAAAAACGGTTAAAGGGAAGCGTATTCCTGAAGTGTTTGATTGCTGGGTAGAAAGCGGCAGCATGCCATACGCGTCGATTCATTACCCGTTTGAAAATAAAGAACTATTTGAAAAAACGCACCCTGCGCAATTTATCGCAGAATACATTGCGCAGACGCGAGCGTGGTTCTATACGCTGCATGTGATGTCTGTTGCGCTCTTTGGCACCCATACCTTTGAAAATGCCGTGACGACTGGAACGATTTTAGCTAGCGACGGCAGTAAAATGAGCAAGTCCAAAAAGAATTTTCCCGATCCACAGGAGCTTTTTGAAACATACGGCGTCGATGCGCTGCGATTTTATCTTATGGGGTCGGTGGTGATGAAGGCGGAGAACATAAACTTTTCCGAAGATAAGGTTAAAGAAGTGTATCAGAAGGTTATAAGTACAATTTGGAATGTCTTAAGCTTTTACAAGTTGTTCGTTAAAACTCCGCCGCCCGACGCGCCGCCAAAGGCAACACATCCACTTGATGTCTGGATAATAAGCCGAACCGCCAATCTTATTTCCGCGGTTACCCGGGCGATGGACGGATATGACACGATAGCAAGCTGCAGGCTTATTGAAGAATTCGTTTCTGATTTGTCAACGTGGTACGTGCGAAGAAGTCGCAACCGGATAAAAACAGACAGCGCGTCACACGGTGTGTTTGGCTGGGTGCTTCTTCAGTTGTCTTATATAACTGCGCCGATTATTCCGTTTATAAGCGAGTTGGTCTATCAAAGCGTAACTGGACAACGGACATCGGTTCACTTACAATCGTGGCCGACGGCAGATACGGCGTTGGTCAATACGCACGTTGAAGATGAAATGCTCCTCGCCCGACGCGTAGTGGAATTGGCTCACGCAGCGCGCAAGGAATACAACATAAAAGTGCGCCAGCCGCTTGCTTCTCTTCGCTATGATTATTTCAAGCGACTAAGCGTTGGGGTGGAGACGATCGTTGCGGAGGAAGTAAACGTCAAACAGGTGCAGTTTGTTCAGACAAAAAAGGAGACGCCCGATGTTGCAGTGTCACTTGACACTACGCTGACGCAGGAACTGAAAGACGAAGGCGTTGCGCGCGAACTTATTCACACAATTCAAATGCTTCGGAAACAAAGGGGATGCGCAATTGACGCGCGCATCCGAGTAGAGCTACCTCGTGAGCATAGGAGACTACCGGCGGAGCTTGTAGCGCGTATACAGAAAGAAACACTTGCAGATGATATACTATGGGGCAAAACAATCGCTATTTTGACTGGATAACTGTTCTTCTTCTTCTTTGTTTGGGGTCATTTGGGCTTTTTATCCTTTTGACGCTGGGGTTCTCGTTTTTTGCGTCTCAACTGGTTTATCTGACGATTGCAGGCGTTTTATTATTGTTATGCTCACGAATAGATCCTTCCCTCCTTTGGTGGTTTGCTCCCATCGGGTATGTTTTTGCTACCGCATTTCTTATGACGTCTTACGCTGGTCCGGCAATCCGCGGCGCCACGCGCTGGATTGTTATTGGTTCAGTACAGCTGCAGCCGTCAGAGCTCGCCAAGCCGTTTTTCCTTTTGGCATTTGCATATTTTTTGACGCGACTGTCGCCCCGCAATCCGCGCAACATAATTTTTCACATCGGGCTTTTTCTAATCCCGTTCCTTTTGGTATTTAAGCAGCCGGATTTAGGAAGCAGCATTGTTTACGGAGGATTCTGGGTTTCGATGCTTCTTGCCGGGGGATTGCCAATCGGTGTCTTTTTGGCCGGTTTGGCTGGCGGCATTTTTCTCCTTCCGCTTTTATGGACAGCGTTTGCTCCATATCAGAAGGCGCGGATCCTCACGTTTTTTTATCCGACGCTTGACCCAACAGGCGCTGGCTACAATGCTCTTCAGTCTATGATTGCCGTCGGCAGCGGGCAGCTTTTTGGCAGAGGATTGGGGCGCGGCACGCAAAGCCACTTACGGTTTTTGCCGGAGCACCACACGGATTTCATTTTCGCGACGCTTGTAGAGGAGCTGGGATTTATCGGCGGGGCTGTGTTGCTTTTACTTTACGCACTTCTGCTTGGTCGCATCATTTCCTCGCTTTTTCTGGAGTATCGCGATGACGCGGGCGTTTTTGTCTATTCCATCGGCCTTTTTGCGATGCTAATAACACAGGTGGTTATCAATGCCGGCATGAACATGGGGCTTATTCCGATAACCGGCATTACCCTCCCGCTTGTTTCGTACGGCGGCAGTTCAATTCTCTCGACTGCCATCGCGTTTGGCTTTTTGTGGAGTCTTCGGCGAGGGAAAGCAAAAAGGCGCGCCATTGCAATTGGTTTGTAGCCTTGATACAATTAAAACCTCATATGTTCGCGGTTATTTTTCTTGGCGGGAAACAATATAAAGTAAAAGAGGGAGACATCCTTTCTGTCGCGAAGCTCGAAGGCAAACCGGGCGAATCCGTGACGATCAAAGACGTTTTACTCGTCGGCAATGACAAAGAAACTAAAATCGGCGCGCCATATGTACGCGGGGCGAAAGTGACAGCCACAATACTTGCGCAGGAAAAAGGCGATAAGATTGAGATCCGAAGATTTAAAGCCAAAGTGCGGTACCGCAGGAAGCGAGGATTTCGTCCCGAGGTATCAAAGGTGCAGATAACTTCTATAGGATAACATGGCGTCATACCTGTTTGTGTTTGGCAGGACCCCCGCCTTATCAATCGCAGAGCTTCATGTATTTTTCCCCAAAACAGCACGCATAGCGGAAGATGTTGCCCTGGTTGAAATGACGGAGGAGCTTGACGCGCCGTTGTTTATACGCGTGTTAGGGGGGACGGTAAAAATTGCCCGCGTTATACGAAGCGGCAATTCATTTGACCCGTCGCACGTTCTTGCGGTTCTTGACACAGCTGGGGCGTCTAGTCCTTTTGGTGTAAGCTGGTATGGCCAGCCGCCTCCAATGCCTGTGCCGTCTTTACTGCGTCATATAAAAGAGCTGATGATTAAGCAAGGTCGTTCCAGTCGCTTCATTCAGCCTCGGCAACGCCAGGCGCTGTCAAGCGCAGTCATAACAAAGGCAGGCGTTCATGATGTGGTTATCGTCCGATGGAACGATGGTTTTATATTGGGCAGCACGGTTGCCGTGCAACGGTTTGAGGCGTGGAGCCACAGGGATTATGCTCGGCCGCACGCAGATACGCGCAGCGGCATGTTGCCGCCAAAAATTGCTCGCATGATCGTCAACATCGCCCAACGCTCCGGCGAACTGGATGTTGCCGCAACCAAAACCTTGGCGGACCCGTTCTGCGGTATGGGGACAATTCTTGCTGAAGCGCTTCTGCGGGGCTGGCGCGTGCTCGGAAGTGACAGGTCGCATGACGCCGCAAGGAAGGCGTTTGAAAATCTGACGTGGATCATACGGCATACACCCGATGTCTCCGGTCGCATTGAGCGTGTCTTCCCTTGCGATGCTGTTCACCTATCACACGAGCTAGCAGCGTCTTCTGTTGATGCAATCGTCACAGAGCCTTATATGGGAAATGCTCGCGCCGTCACCCAAACCCATGTGTCCTCGCAGTACATTCGCAATATCATAAAGGGCTTAGAGAAACTTTATATAGGGTGTTTGCGCGATTGGTATCCGGTGCTTAAACCCGATGGCATCGTGATTATTGCATTGCCAAAATATGTGATAAACGGGAGAGAGTATTTCGTGAAAACCGTTGTTGACATGTGTGAAACCCTTGGATATACTATCCACACAGAGCCCATAGACTACGGCAGAGAACATGCAGTCGTACGAAGAGAATTTTATATCATTCGTAAGAAGCATGGAGTGGTTTCAGAGTCGTAGCAGGTGAAAGAGACAGCGTATGGCACACGTAAAAGCAGGCGGCACCGCAGCAGGCAATAAAGATTCTATATCCAAGCGTTTAGGTGTAAAAATATATGGAGGGCAGAAGGCGCGGCCCGGCAACATCATCGTCCGACAAAAGGGAACGAAGGTTCACCCGGGTGAGGGGGTCGCAATGGGCAAAGATTTTACGATTTTTGCGACGTCTCCGGGCAATGTCCAATTCCATTTCATTCGGGGGAAACAATATGTATCGGTCCTGCCTAAAAACGCATAATCCATGTCTGACACTCAACAGGTGTTGCACCTCGATATAGACATTGTTCAATCCAACCCCCTTCAGCCAAGAGGGCTCATTTCACCAGATTCGCTCACCGATTTGGTCAATTCCATTAAGGAACACGGCATCATTGAGCCACTTGTGGTAGCAAAAACGCCGGCCGGATACCAGTTGATTGCAGGGGAAAGGCGCTGGAGAGCGGCGAAACTGGCTAACCTTACGACAGTGCCGGTAATTGTCAAAGAGACAACCGCCAAGGGGATGCTGGAGATGGCGATAGTAGAAAACGTTCAAAGAGAAGATCTAAACCCCATTGAGCGCGCGCAGGCGTTTCAGCGGCTGATTGAAGAATTTGGGTTGCCGCTCGCAGAGATCGCCAAGCGTGTCGGCAAAAGCGAGTCATACGTCAGCAACACGATGCGGCTTCTGGCGCTTCCGGATGCAATCAAAGACGGACTCATCTCTGGCGCAATCACCGAAGGCCACGCGCGAGCGATCGCAGGTTTGGGTGATATCAAGCTCATGGTTGAGGCGTACAAAACGATTTTGACCGAAAGCGCATCGGTTCGACGCGCAGAAGATCTTGCAAGACGATTGAAGGCTCAAAGCAATCAAAAGCCTTCACAGCGGGTGGAGCGCATCCACAGCGACGAGCTTGACAACATAGCCAAGGATCTGGCGCAGGCGGTCAATGGACTGGTCAAAATTACGCAGTCCAAAGTTGAAGCGCGGCTTGTTTTTGTCATTCGCGGGAATCTGGAGACTACGAGCGCAATGCTCAAAACAATCCACAGCAAACTCGGAGGAAAGTAAGGTTTGTGGACCCGAGAGGAGTTGAACCTCTGACCTTTTCAATGTCAATGAAACGCTCTGACCAGCTGAGCTACGGGTCCCTGAAATGACCGGTTGACGATCCTTATTATATCACCTACACTAAAAGTAGTATATCGTTTTTGGCCTATGGTAAAGCGCACCATCACGGCTGTTTTTGATTTTTTGCAGGGTATTGTGGTTTTTTTGGCGGTACTCGTGATGATTTACCTCTTCATCATGGCTCCGCAGGAGATAAACGGCGCATCCATGGAGCCAAATTTTCACAACGGTGAGTATATCTTAACGAATAAAGTGCTTTACAAGTTCCGCGATCCCCAGCGGGGAGACGTTGTCATTTTTAAATCTCCACGGAACAAAGAGATTGACTACATCAAGCGCGTTATTGGGTTGCCCGGGGATACGGTGCGGCTGGAGAAAAGCGCGTTTTTTATCAATGGGCAGATGCTTATGGAGCCGTACCTTGCGCCCGACACAGTGACGTTTGGCGGATCATATCTTCAAGAGGGTGAAGACATTATTGTCCCGCCGGGCACCTACTTCGTGGTCGGCGATAATCGGCCGCACAGCTCGGATTCACGCGAATTTGGGCCGATTGTCAAAGAAGATTTTATCGGCGTTGCATTCCTGCGCTACTGGCCGTTCAACCAATTTGGTCTTCTTCCTAAACCCGACTACGGGATTTAAGTCTTCATAATGAGACGTTGCCTTGATTTTTCGTTTCTGGTGTTATAGCGATACGCTTAAAACCATGAGAAAGGGGTTTATATGGCCGGCAATTGTTACGTCCTGCGATTTATTCTTGAGGTTTACGGCTGGATATAACCATGTCAGACGGACTTTTATTAGCTCTTGTGCCATGGGTCATGTGTCTGACTGCATTTGCCATTGTCGTAGCGTAAGACACATTGAGCATCTTCATCTGGGGGGCCAATGTATTAATGCAAAATATCTTCCTTCGGATGCGAGGCGTTGAATTTCAGCGTATATATTCTTGGCAGATGAACGTACGGAACAAGTTGTCTTACCGTATATTCCCTCCATAAGTTCTGATCGTTTTCCAGAATCTGCGCGACGATAAGCTGGCTTTTGCGCTCTTTGGGCCAGAAAATGAGCTTATAAAATCCTGCTTTGGGATCCATGACGGAAATAAGCCCTTCTTCGTCCTTGTGCAATTTTCCTCTGGGATCGATAATCCAAAGCTTCGCCGGATAGCCGATGACGAACAAGCCGGTCGTGGGAGTCTTAACCGGCGGCGTATGTTTTTTATGTTTGGAAGAAAAGGACGATTGGCTTGTGGCATTCATCATGGCCTGAAGTGTGCTTGCGCCGTTTAGAAAATCTATGATTTGGCCAATGCCTTCGCTCGACGAAACGATTTCGGTGTGGTTTTGTGGAATACTTCTATTGTCCGCATCTTCAAGCGAGCTACTTAATGATAGGACAGTGTCATCGCCATCAGTTGAATAAACCTTCTGCACCGGTTTCCCGTCGAGCCACTTGCCGAGGGCCTGCTCTTGGGGTGTTGGCGGGTTGACGTACAGAAATCGTAAAGTTGCGTGATCGTCTCCGGAAAGTGTGCCTGCAGTAACTCCGTGATAGGGAGGAGTAAAAGTAGAAGAAGTAAGCCACGTGTTTTGGGCGTTCATAGAACTGACTGATTTTGTCAAACCCGTTGCGTTGTCGATCAGATAGTCGAATGTGGGAAGTAGATCCCGAACAGAGGGGGTATACTGGTGGACAGCTTCTACATCGTTGCCGCCGGTTTTCGTTGTACAGCTCTTTTGAATGACGAGGAGAAGAAATCTCCAGAGTGGATTTCCTGGCGGTATGACACCCCCTGACCAGGAAAGATAAGCATTGACCGATCCTTTGTGCGGCGTGCCGACGGTGATGAATTTATCCACCTTGTTTTGCTCGCCCTCCTGCTCGATGTAGCTTCTGGCCAAGAGTCCCCCCATGCTGTGGCCGATCAGATGCACCCGTTCTCCGGCGACGGTGCGTTCGTTGATAAATGCTTTCAGTGACTGCGCATTTTCTGCTACCGGCTTTCTCCAATCGTACGGGAATATATGTGCTGTCCACCCGTTGTTTCTAAGTTCATCAAGAAGCGGAGTATAGAGGCTGTTTGCAGGGCCAAGGAGAGACCAGTCGCCCGGTGCGTTTGCTTCGCATCCAAGCAGCGCTCGCGAATTCCAGCTTGCCGTCACACCCGGAATAAGGATAACAT
>CAZQTD010000003.1:0-98656 GCA_964596355.1 uncultured Gammaproteobacteria bacterium | reverse complement strand
GGAATTGCACCCAGATAACGTGTTTTTCAGACACGCGCCTTGACTACCTCGGCCATCTCGGCAGATTCAACTGCGCCCACTGCCTACAAAATCAATAAGGCTCCCTATTCATGTGTATAGTCATCCTGAGCCTGTCGAAGGATTGACTACCTCGGCCATCTCGGCAGATTTGACTACCTCCCTTCACGTGTTAATCGAGGCAGCTTCGCGTGAGCATAGCTCAAGCGCCTTGTCCCCTGAGGGGGATTTCGCTACGCTCAAACTACCCCGGCCATCTCGGCGCTATCAATTATCAATACATTTGTCAATATCCCCAGCCACGTCGTACGTGGCATCTTGACCCTTCGCCAATAAAGCTCACGGTGACAATAGCATACCTAACGCTTGCCCTGAGGTCAGCTATGCTGACCGAATGGGTGGACGATGGAGGAATCGGACCCCCGACCTCTTCTGTGTAAAAGAAGCGCTCTAACCAGCTGAGCTAATCGTCCGGTGGTCCTATTGTATAAAAAAATTGTTTGCACCGCAACGAAAACTGCTATATCATAAATGTATGGACGATGACCCTGCCCCACGCTCGCTTTTGCAATCGCAGCTTACGCAACTCAAGGCGCCGTTTCTTATCGGCATCGCCGGCGATTCGGGAAGTGGAAAAACGGTATTTTCAGACGGAATCCGCAGAATCTTGGGTCCTACACTTATCCGTACCATCACGATGGACGGATACCATAAGGAGAATAGACAAGAGCGAGCAAGAAGCGGCATACTACCGCTTGATCCCAACGCAAATAAGCTCGATCTTCTTCGGGAGCATCTCGAGCGATTGAGACAGGGCGATTCTGTGGAAATTCCGCAGTATAACCACGCGACCGGAGATTTTGATCCGCCAAAAGCTGTTGACAGTGCGCCCATTATACTTATGGAAGGCCTCCATGCGCTGTACCCAAACTTTCTGGACCTTTTGGACCTGAAAATATTTGTTGATCCCTCCCGTGACGTCAAATGGCAATGGAAGTTTGAGCGCGATGTAGCCAAACGCGGACATCGTGCGGAGAAGCTTGAGGAGGAAATGTTGGCTCGCGAGCGTGCGTACAAACAGTGGATAGATTTTCAAAAAATTAACGCAGACATTGTCATAAAAATTTTCCATAGCCATATGGCTGATTTTGCTCGGTACGACTTTATCAATTCTTTGCCATCGAGATACTACAAGGTCGAGCTTATTATGAAGCCGTCATCAGCGCCGCTTCCTTCTCTTGCGCTACCCTTTGATTTGGCAAATCTTGTGCGAGTCGAAACGCCACCATTTTTACTTGCCAGCACCTCCTGCCGTTACTGGGGACAGGAAGTTGTCGATACCCATATTGACGGCGCATTTCCCCATGAAACCATAGCGGCGCTTGAAGCGCATATTACCGCGTGTACGTCAATTCCGATTGATATCACCGCGCAGGAAGGATCGCTTCCTATGGGTCCGGAACGCACGATGCTTTCTTCTACGGATTTGACGCAACTACTCATTGCATGGAGATTTTTAGAAGCGATCAACCATCGCGTGGCAGTCAAGAAGAAGGAAAAGGGTTAATAAACAATTCGTGGTTCGGTTCCCCACAGCGCGACCGCCGCTGCAAGGGAGCTTTGTGGATGTTGCGCTACAAATTCCGATATCGTCATGCCGTCAGCGATTGCTTTTCGTGCTTCCAGCGCCGCTTCAACGCCCTTTTCCGCTCCACCCGGATGACCCAAGACGCCGCCTCCCAACTGTATGTAGCAATCGTTCGTCATTTTCGCCGTCACGACGTCTAAAACTCCCGGGTGCAAGCCGCCGGATGCAACCGGCCAGACATTGTTCATTCCGAACCAATTTTGTCCGAGCGTATGAAAAGACGCGTTAGGCCGCGTTTCTGCCTCTCGAAGAATCTTGCCAATCTCTTCCGCTTCTCCATAGTCCTCCATCTTGGATTTAGGAGAGCCGGAATGAAGACTGTCAACGCCAAGCATTCTGTATATTTTGGCAAGCACGAACATCGACACGCTAAAACCATTAATTTCGCCGTCACCGGTAATACCCGGTCCGCTTTCTCGGGTAAGAAAAGCGTGCATTGCCCGATGCGCGTGGATGACAAGTTCCGGATTTTTTAGCCGCATGGTATGGACTGCTGATATGCCGGAAGCAACCACGTCGATCATCATGCACCGTCCGCCGTACTCCCGTATCATATCGGCGCGCTTCACCATGACATCAACATTTGAATGGGTAAGGTTGCATAAATACAGTTTGCGAATTCCGATTTGCTTTTCGACTTCTCGCTGCACTTCGTGTACAAGGCGAACGCGGTCCTCAAATCGGTTAAACGGCAAACTGGTTAAGTTCTCATCGTCTTTAATGAAGTCATAGGTGCCGTCTCCCGCCGTAAACAGCCTTTGGGCAAGCGCCGCTTGCTCTTCCGCTGTTCTGCCGACTTTTGGTTTGGGCACGGTGCCGAGGATCGGCATGGTTCGCCGCGTTTCATTCTGTTCAAGAAAATCCCGAACGCCCGCTATACCGTATCTGGGGCCGGGAAATGCTGTGACGATAGCGCGGGGAAAGCGAATGTCCATGATTCGAAGACCCTTGACCATTTTCATGCCCCCGATGTTGCCTACAGGTCCTGCGAGGAATCCGGCCATGTTGTCGTATTCAAACAAATCTGTTTTATACGCGACCTTGAACATGTGGCGCGATTCGTCGATGTCAAACACCAAGGCCTTGTATTCGTCCGCTTTCGTAAGACCGGAATCCGGCCGATCCTCAACTTTTGTCCACGTACCGGTTGAAGATTCAGCGGCCACAGATGCGGCGCCGTCAAGGAATACCTTTGGGTCAATCCCGTCAGCAAGCTGCATTTTAAACTGGATGATGACGTAATTCTCGTCAGGATGTTCCGGCTTCCATCCTGCCGGCGCGATGTATTGTAGTTGGACAGCCATAGATCTAGTATACACGAATCAGGAGAATTGCAATAGCTGAAATTGTGCGATAGCAAACAGTGTTGTCATTCGTATCGGAGTGATTCGATGGGATCGAGTTTTGACGCACGGTACGCAGGGGCAACGCCGAAAATCATTCCGACGACAGCTGAAAATCCGCTGGCTAGGGCCACAGACCACGGCGTCACATATGTTTGGATGAATAAACTGATTATCAGAGATCCTAGCCACCCAAGCGTAATGCCAATCGTCCCGCCGCATAAACTTAAAATTACCGCTTCAATAAGGAACTGAAATAGGACATCGCCGGGTGTAGCTCCGACCGCTTTCCGAAGGCCAATTTCCCTCGTGCGCTCGGTTACTGACACGAGCATGATATTCATAATTCCGATGCCGCCAACTAAAAGCGATATTGCGGCAATGCCTCCGAGCGCTATCGTGATAGCGCCTAAAAATGTATTGATCGTATTGAGAAGCTCTGTCTTCTGCATGACGGTAAAGTCGTCTTCTTTGAGCTTTCTCCCTAGAATGCGCTTGGCGTCGCTTGCGGCCTGCTCAACCGCATCCTGATCAGTAGATTCGATGATGAACATCATGGGTCGTGAGAGGTTGAACTGCCGCAGCGCCGTGGTGTACGGAATGAACACGTGATTATCAATATCGCTTCCCAGCGCTCCTCCGCTTCCTTTCGACTGGAGAACGCCAGTTACGTTATAGCGTACATCGCCCATCGTGATAAATTGGCCGATGGGGTCTGCATCGCCAAAAAGCTCCCGCGCGGGTTTGGAGCCCAATACAGCAACCTTCCTTGAGCGCTCGACGTCGGATTGAAGGAGCGTACTTCCTCTCTCGGGAATAAAATTAGACATTTCCAGATAGCTTTGCCAAGTGCCAACAATTTCGCTGCTTACTGTTTTTCCCTTATAGCTGATTACACCCATTTGAGACACTGCCGGCGCTACGCTCGATATGGCCGTGCTGCCGCGGACAAGAGTGTCAATATCCGTAATGTCGAATTTACTCACATTCATTGTCGGCGGGCCGCTTTTGAGGTCCACTTTGCCGGGCATAACGTAAATCATGTTGCTTCCCAGCGACGCAAACTGCTGTGTCACCAGCTCTTGCAAGCCAGTCCCAATTGATACGAGAAGGATTACCGAAGCGACGCCGATGATGATGCCAAGCATTGTAAGAATGGACCGTACCTTATTGGTCCGAAGCGCAGTGAATGCAAGCTTGATGTATTCAAGGACGTTCATGGAACGAAGTATTTTTGGCATCAGAAACAATCGCTCCGTCGGCGATACGGATAATGCGTTTTGCATGCCGTGCGACGTGTTCGTCGTGTGTCACCAGTACGATTGTTCCGCCAGCTTTGTGAAGGTCCTCAAAAATGGCGAGGATATCAGCACCTGACTTGCTGTCTAAATTGCCCGTTGGTTCATCAGCCAAAATAAGACTGGGATTTGTTACAAGCGCTCGTGCAATTGCCACACGCTGCTGCTGACCGCCGGAAAGCTGTGAGGGAAAATTTGCTGTTTTATCCGCCAGTCCAACTCGTTCAAGCATCGCAAGCGCGCGTTGCCTTCGCTCGGCGGGTGGAATGCGCGCATAAGCAAGCGGCAGTTCGACGTTTGCTATTGCCGTTGTCCGACGAAGCAGGTTAAACTGCTGGAAGACGAACCCGATATGCGTGTTTCTAATTTCAGCAAGCTCGCGATCGGATGCTTCTGAAATATCGCGCCCTTCAATGAGCACACGACCTTCGGTGGGGCGGTCAAGACATCCAATGATATGCATGAGAGTTGACTTGCCGGATCCTGACGGCCCCATAATGGCGACAAATTCTCCGTCGCGAATCGTCAGCGACACGCGACTCAAAGCTTGAAACGTGAAGCCGTCCATAGTATATGCCTTGGAAATGGTATCAACGCGAAGCAGATCCTTTGCCATGATTACTTGATTTTTGGTATATTGGTGAATCCCCGTATGACGACGTCATCTCCTTCCGCAAGGCCGGAGGCGATGACTGCGTCAGAGTCATTTTGGGAGGCGATTGCAACAGGTTGTTTCGTGTATTCACCGCCTGTTTTTTTATACACGTATTTTCCATCGTCATCTTCACGGATTGCTTCAATAGGCACCAAGAGCACCTGTTCACGTTTTTCTGCCTCTATGGTGACGTCGCCGTTTAAGCCGATACGGAGTTTCTGCGGCTGGTCAAAGGCGATCTTTACAGGAAAAACTGTCGCGCCGCCTGGTGAAATATGAGAAGTGAATGACACATACGAAACCGTACCGGAAAAGGTAGTTTGCGGAAAGGCATCAAGCGTGACGGTGGCGCGTTGACCGACGGACAGAGAGCCCACGTCAATCTCGTCGATATTAGCCTCAAACACCAAGCTTTTCGGATCAGCAATATCAAACGCGGCTGTCGCCGGAGTAATGTTAACACCTGCAACCGGCGTGTCGATGTGTGTGACAATGCCCGCGATTGGCGTAACGAGCGTTGCGTATTCAACGGCAAGCTGTTTAAGCTCAACGTCAAGGACCGCTTTTTCCAAGTCCCATTGATTTTTTTCCAGAATACGCTTCGCCGTGTCGTTGGGCGCGTTGGCGGCGTTCTTCCATGGGTACGTGACGAATCGCGTTTCCTCAAAATCGTTCCGCTGTTTGGCGTAATCTTTAAGTTCCTGTTCTAAGGCTTTCTGAACTTCTCGAAGATCAAGACCAGCAATTGCCTGATGGGCGCGCACCGCGTCTCCTTCTTTTACGCCAACCCACGCGAGTTTGCCTGATGTCTGGAATTTGAGTGATACGGAGGAATCTGCTTTGGTTTTTCCGCTTGAGGCAACGGTTTTTATAAAATCTGCTTTGATGACTTTCGTAACTTCGATGCCGTTTTTAACTGCACGCCGTGATTTTGCCGTTTGCCAGATAAATACCGAACTCGCTACGGCAAGAATGACAATAGCGATAATCAAGAATTTCCTCATGAATGCTCCGTAGTATACCACAAAAGTTACCGCTCTACGGTATACGTTTTTGCGTAATAGAGAAAAATTGCCGGCGCGTCATCGACGAGTCGGCGTTGAAAGTCAGCGTAAATTTTTTTGCGCTCCTCAACGTCCCACTGTTGTCTACCGTCTTCGAGAAGTTTGTCGATTTTTACATTGGCGTAATGTGTTATATTCGTCTGCGTCTGCGTTTGGTGCCAAAATGGATACTGATCCGGATCAGGCGGCACTTCTTGAGCGCTTAGCAATACGTCATAGTCGTCCGGCACCGCATTAACGACTTTTACGCTCGTTGGAATGCCAATATCTGTCCAGGACTTCGCTATACTTTGGGCCGAATCGGCGTACTGGTCAAATGTCGCGATGGTCAGGCGCGCGGACATCGAAGCGCTCAACGCGTTTGATAGTAATTTTTTTGCTGTTGCCGGTTCGTAGGGATACTTTTTCACTTTATCGGTATATGCCCATGACAGTTTGGAAATTGGGGATACCGCACGCTCTTCATCAAATTCAGGAATCGCATACGCTAATCCCTGTCGAACTGATTTTTCTTTGAGTACAGGATTGGTGAGATTAAAAAAAAGTGAAACAATACGGTCGTACCGCACAAGCGGCGTCACGCGAGTCGTACCCCACTGACGCATACCGTTTGGGGAGGTAAGATCCTCAATTGTGTCAATTTCTCCCAATTTATATGCCGTGATAGCTGCTGTTTCAGTGTTATAAAACCGGAATTCAAGTGCGCGCTGGCTAAAATCGTGCGTAGGCACGAGCTTAAGAAACGTCACAGCATCTCCATGCAGTCGAATGTTGGTGACGCGATAGGGACCAAAGCCGCGAAGCCCAGCCTGGAAAATCGGTTTGCTGACCAAAACAGGAAAGGGGCTATATGAGGTTGGGAGCGTGACGCGCAGCGTATCGGCGCCAACCGGTTCAAAGGTGACACCGCGAATATTGTAGTTGACGTCTTTGGCGTCGACCTTCTTTCCGTTGTGCCATGTAAAGTTTGGATTGAGATGAAACAGTACAGTTTTTCCGCTGTCCGTTGCTTCCCAGGAATCTGCTAGCGCCGGAACGGCCGTACCGTCTGCCGCGACATCTGTCAAACCAATGCTGATGCGCTTTTGGATGCTTAACGGCAATGTCGTTGGCGTAAATTCACCCACAATACCGATGCGAACTGCCGGAGTAAGAATAACGTGCCGTATAAATGGAGAAAGCCGCAACCCGCCAAGCGCGATGAAAAGCCCGCAGAAAAACCCCAAAAGGAGCGCCTTGGTGTATTTGGCGGCAAGCTGAACAATGATTAGATACGCAAGTTTGCTTTTCCTGTAAAACGACATACATGGCGCGAGTCGTTAGCGGATGAGCACGTTGATAATGCTGGTTACAAGAAACAGGACAGTTATCCCGATGGTTGCGATGAATATGATGCGCTCTGCACCTCGCTTACTTCGGTACACCTCACCGCCTCCGAATGCACTGCCCAAACCCCCTTTGCTGGTTTGGAGAAGTATAAGACCGATCAACGTTATTGCGACGATTACATGAAACAAGAGAAAAAACGTTTTCATAGGCTCTGCCGCTATGCGAGTGAAATGAGTGTCTTCGCCAGCCTGCCGCTGTCGTGTCGAATAAGGCTACGAACCAGTGTATCGCTTTTACTGCGTGTTGTAAACTTTCGACTCACGACATCTGCGCGAACGACGCGATAAGGAAATGTACCGTGAACGTCATCGACAACGGGATATTCGTGACCTTTGGCATAGACGTCAAGCGCTTTGCGCGGTATTGCTCCGGTATTAACAATGACGTAATCGACTGTTGTACGAATATACGCCGATAGAGTGTCAATATGGCGGCGTGCGGTGAAATTGTAGGTTTGACCGTATTTTGTCATAAGATTAACGACATAGGCCTTCTTCGCTTTTGTTCGATGAAGCGCCTGCGAAATGCCGGAAACCAGCGCATTGGGAATGATGCTTGTGAAAAGATCGCCGGGGCCCAAAACCACCAAATCAGCATTCAGTATGGCGGCGACTGCTTCTGGATTGGCTTTCGCTTTGGGCTTTAAATAAACGGTCGTTATGGGCGTCGTGCCGTCATGAATGGGTTCATCGATCAAGTGCTCCTCGTTCACTACGTGCCCGTTCTCATACTCGGCGTACAGGTTTGTTTCTGTAAAGCTTACCGGAAGGACTGTACCATGAATCCGAAGCACTTTTGCCGTTTGTCGGATTGCTTCTGCTTGAGAGCCCAAAATATCGGAAAGCGCGGCCATAAATAAGTTGCCGAACGTCATGCCGCGCAGACCTTTTCCTTTCTCAAATCGATACATAAAAAGTTTGCGAAGAAGACCGATACCGCCGTTTTCGTCCGAAAGAGCTACAAGACATTGCCGGACATCGCTTGTTGGCAGAAGGCCGAATTCGTCGCGAATCCGTTTGTTGCTCCCTCCCGAGTCACTCATTGCCACGATCGCGCAGAGCTGGTGCGTGTAATGCTTCAGGCCTTTCAGCACGACAAATGTACCGGTCCCTCCGCCGATACAAACGATTTTCTTATTAACGAGCCGTTTCATCATTGTTCCTCGCTGACGTAGTGCAGTATGTTGGTAATCATTGAAATACAAAAGCTTGTCACGACAAGAGACAAAAAGTATGTGAGTGTGATAGGCGGCACGATGAAGCCGCTCCAGGAAAACCCCGGAAACGTCCACGCGTGTATCTGAATTTCCGGCACAACAATAGTCAATAGATAAATAACGATGACGTTGACAAGCCAAGAAAACAGCCCAAATGTCAGAAGATTAATGGGGATGAAGAGAATTTTCAAAATCGGCGCGACGATAAGCATGAGGCCGGACAAAGCGCATCCGGCAGCAAGAAGCGTTTGCCAACGACCGGGTGTGACGACCGCCGGAAACAATTCGCTCGTCAACCATAGCGCAAATACATTAAACAGAAACACGCGAATCAGATGCTTCATGCTTGGCTATGGTATCAGAAAAAGCGCGCGTTCTCAATAATCGATGATATGAAATGGCAAACCGGTGCGCTTCATCGCGCACGCGCGCGACAAGGTGAAGAGCAGGATTGTTATACTCCAACTGAACGACGCGAAATGAGTCGTTCACCGGAATGACGATATCTTCTCGCCGCTTCGCAAGAGCGATTAACGGAATGCCGCTGTGAGCCTCGTCCAACGTTTTCTTCGCCGCGGCTGCTTGCGGTTTTCCACCGTCAACAATCAATACATCAGGCATAGGCCACTCGGTATGGGCAAGCCGCCGGGCCAGCACTTCCCGAATCATATCAACGTCATGTGGTGTACCGCCTGATCGAATACGAAACCGTCTATAAAGCGGCGGATTAGGCATTCCATCTGTAAAGACCACAAGCGATCCCGTCGCATGAGCTCCGCCGGTAGAAGAAATGTCAATACACTCGATGCGTCGTATTTGTGTCAATTGCGGGTAGAAAGGCCGTAGAACTGCACAAAGTGAGGACTCCTCTTTATGATGTACCGTGTCAAGAAACGACGCGTTAGAAACGTATAGCGACGGATCGTATGAATGGCTCTGAATGTGGCGCAGTGCGAGAATGTGCCGATAGACGCGCTGTGCCTGTTCAAACATGCGTTTGTTGGCGTACCGTTTCATGGTATGTTCCAAATCTGTGATGATTCCCGAGGTATTACCGGAAAGCATGTCCTTGAGACGCGTTATGTTTCGTTTGTAAAGAGCCGTTAGACGGCGCTTTTCAGCTATATCTTGAAGCTTGGAGATAAACGATGGGCAAGGATCGCACAATCCTACCTGTGTATAGAAACATGGCCGTCCGTCGCGTCTCTTTGCCGTGCAGTACGGAATCGCGCGCCGTATTTGACGCAGGATTTTGCGCGCCACGCGCGCAGACTGAAATGGGCCGAAATACGCGCGCCTCTTTTGCGCGCTAGTGTCCTTTGGCTTTCTGACAAATATAACGCGAGGCAGCGCCTCACCAAGCGTGAGGCAGACATACAGCGGGCTTTTATCGTCACGCGCAATAACGTTGTATTTCGGCTGAAACGCCCGAATGCGATTCGCTTCAAGAAGCAACGCGTCAAACTCGCTTGCTGTTTGCCAAATGGCGACAGATTGAATTTGATTGACAAGAACGCGAGTTTTTTCCCCAATGGCGTCATCCCGCGTAAAATACTGCCGTATGCGCGATTGGAGATTTTTGGCCTTTCCCACATAGAGCGCTCGGCCATTTCCGTCCGTGTAGCAATAAACTCCCGGCGAACGCGGAAGTGCCGGAATTACGGTTTGCGACGTATCTTTCGTGATCGAATAAGTAACCATACGACAATACTGCCGCCCCATAAAGCAGATGCGATGGGGAAAACAAAACGGTAGGCAAGCGGTGTGATGGTGTACGTGTGCGTCACGCTTGTGCCGCCGGCGTTCGCAGTAATGCTTCCCGTGCCTCGCGCAAAATAATCAGTCAAATCAATACGAAATGGGTATGATAATTGAGCAAACGGAGGGATATCGTTTTCCGTTTGTGTAAACGCAACGTCTTTTGGCGACGATGAGATGCTGACAGTTGCGCTGGGAATGCGCACTCCATGCATATTGCGTACAACAACCGTGCCGTTTGCCGGATTCCCGCTTGTGACGGACGTCGGAAAATCAATTGAAACATCGAGCTTTGCTTCAACTGGCGCCGGCACGGTGCGTGCAAATGTCACATCAACATCTTTCCCCACTGCTCCTGGCTTCCGGTAAAATCCTGCCGGGTAAGGATAATCGCTTGAGCGCCCATGAATGGCAAAGACGATGTGGTTAAAATCTAATTTATCAAAATAATTGACCCCACCTGTCGTATTGGCCCATGTGGGATCCACAGGAATCCAGATTTCCCGCTCTGCGTCATAGTATTCAGGCCATGAATGCAACACGTCAGAGACAAGCGACAGAGGGCGCAGTCGCGCATTCGTTGTGTGCGCGTAGCCAATAACCTCGCGCGCAGGAATGCCGGCGCTTCGCGCGACGGCAATAAACAGGTCGGTAAATTCCATACAAATTGAATTGCCGGGGCTCTTAAGCGCGGCAACTGCCCCTTTCCGAACGGGGTTCTGGTTCACACGTTCATAGTCGTAGGAAAGAGTTTCTACGACAAAGTCGTACACCTGCCTCGGCGATCGATATGTTGACGCCTTGTCAATAATCTGCTTATCCATCGTTTCCCAGTACTGAAGTGGTTTGGTATATTCGTCAGGGTTTTCAAGATGGTCCTTGTAGTCCTCGTATGGCGTCAGGCGAACCGCTACAATAACGTGTGCGACAATATCGATCAATTGACTGGGCAATAGGTCATACTGTGCCAGCCAGTTGCCGTCAAGATCGCGAAGAACGGTTTTTGGCTTTGGCAGAAGAGACTGTATCGTGACGCGCTGAAAAGCAGTGTCTGGAGGAAGAGCGATTTCCGAAAGCCCCGGTGTGATGCGTGAATTTTGTACAGCATACCGAAGCGTCAATTCGAATACCTGCTCGTTCCCGTATGCGGCGCTAATGCCTCCCGATTGCATTTGCTCCTTGTTCCATCGACCGTCACTTGCTGGCATTGGAGACATGTATGCGTTCGGACCGAATGATTGAGGAACAGACAATGTAACAGCGTATCGGGCAATATCTGCATCCTTGGCAATTCCGGGTATATTGATTTCCCAAATCTGACCGTTTCTCTGCGCGATATCGCCGTTCTCAAATCGCAGCGTGAACGTTAGCGACCGCCCCAATCCCACCACCCTGTCATTGAACGTCAAAACGATTTGGGTTTTACCGTCTTTCTGCGTAATAACAGGCGTAATTATCCCGCGTGCGTCGTAAGCAATGACGTTTGTAATTTTTTCCGAGTCTATCACGATAGAGTACTTCTGCGGATAGAGGTTCGTGAGTTTGTTGGTAAGCGTGATGTTTTGCGTCACGATCGTGGTGCCATTTGGCGCCACTGCGTACTGGACGTCGTAATTTGCCTCAAACTCTCCTGCTGACAGTGTTGCGTGAAAAGGCGCGCTGATTGCGTACCCGCCCACACACAGACACAGATATATAAACGACAGCAGCCACTTCTTCATTGATTCATTATACGACACTGTCCGTCCCGCGGATTTTACCCTATCAGGATAGCGACATGACAGCGCGAAACGCGCTTATTTTACGCTAAAGTATTTTCCGAAGGTACTGTCCCGTATAGGATGCCGTCACGTTGGCTACTTCTTCCGGGGTACCTTGGGCAATAACGCGGCCCCCGGCGTCTCCGCCGTCTGGTCCCAAATCAATAATCCAATCGGCGTTTTTTATTACATCAAGGTTGTGTTCAATGACAATAACGGTGTTGCCCTTTTCCGTCAATCGATGAAGAACGGTGAGGAGTTTAGCAAGATCTGCAAAGTGAAGACCGGTCGTCGGTTCATCTAATATGTACACTGTTTTACCGGTGGCTCGACGAGACAGTTCAGCAGAAAGTTTAACTCGCTGCGCTTCGCCACCTGATAACGTAAGTGCTGGCTGCCCAAGGTGAATGTACCCCAACCCGACATCTGCGATAGTTTGAAGTTTTTCGTGCAGAACCGGCTGGTTGGCAAAGAATTCCAAACTCTCTTCTACCGTCATGTCTAATACGTTGGCAATTGTTTTGCCCCGAACGGTTACCTCAAGTGTTTCTTCGTTATATCGCTTGCCGCGACACACTTCGCAGGTTACGTAAATATCTGAAAGAAACTGCATTTCAATCTTTCGCTGGCCTTCGCCCTCGCAGGACTCACAGCGTCCGCCTTTGACATTAAAAGAGAATCTGCCGGCTTTATATCCGCGAAGTCTGGCTTCACTTGTTGCAGCAAAAATATCGCGAATGCGTGAAAATATGCCGGTATAGGTCGCAGGATTGCTCCGCGGTGTGCGACCAATCGGCGACTGGTCGATAAGAATGACGTTGTCAATGTGTTCAAGTCCGCGTATCTTCTGGTACGCACCGGGTTTTTCTTTTGAGAACTCATGAAAATGCGCATATAGCGCGCGGTAAAGTGTTTCAACCACAAGTGATGATTTGCCGCTTCCGGATACGCCGGTAACGCAGATAAACGCGCCCAGCGGAAACGCAACCGTGACATTTTGAAGATTGTTGTGAGAAGCGTCCACCAATGAGATGGACGGATTGTTGCTTAACGAATTTTTATAATCTGTATGCTGCAGCATGTCAATTATAAATCTTTTCGGGCGCGAAATGGTTCGCCGACCAGCGAGATATTGACCGGTCAATGACTCCTTGGTCGCGCATATATCTTGGAGTGTTCCTTTTGCAACTACCGCTCCACCGTGCTTTCCCGCTCCGGGTCCGAAATCTACAATCCAGTCGGCCTGTTCAATCGTTTCCCGATCGTGCTCAACAACGATAACAGTGTTGCCTAAATCGCGAAGCATCTTCAGCGTGTGAATAAGTTTGTCGTTGTCTTTTTGGTGGAGTCCGATTGACGGCTCATCCAGAACATACAGAACGCCTGATAATCCGGATCCGATTTGGGACGCAAGACGAATTCTTTGGGCCTCCCCGCCTGATAATGTCGTTGCTGTTCGCGAAAGCGTCAGATAATCAAGCCCGACAGCAGTAAGAAACGAAAGACGCGCGTCAATTTCCTTGATGATTGGAGAAGCGATAACGCGCTCTGTTTCGCTTGGAAGCGTGGCGACCACTGAACGAACCCATTGAAGCGCGTTCCGTATTGAAAAATCCGCAACATCTGCTATTGAACAACCGTTCATGGTAATCGTTAGCGACTCATTCTTTAGCCGTTTGCCGCTGCATTGTGAGCAGATTTCCTGACGCATGTATTTTTCAATTTCACTACGGACAACATCCGATTCCGACTGTACGTACCTGCGTTTCAACTCGGGAATGATGCCTGCGTATTGTTCCTCAATCGTCGTATGTTTGCCGAACCGATTCTCACCGTGTACCAAGTGGTATTCGTCTCCGGTGCCATAGAGAAGAATGTGACGCTTTTTATCGGTAAGCTGTTTTAACGGCGCACGCGCGTCGATGCCGTATTTTTCACACACAGTCGCAATAAGACGCGCGTACCACGTGTCGTGAAAAAACAACCGGGCGAACGGCAGAATACCCCCCTCGCGTATTGATAATTCTTCGCGAAGAACCAAATGTTCGTCAACGCTTAAAATTGTTCCCAAACCACTGCAGCCTGGACATGCGCCGTGCGGCGAATTAAATGAAAAACTCCGTGGTTCTATCTCCGGCAGCGATATATTACAGACAGGGCAGGAAAACTTTTCAGAAAAGACGTGATCCTCGACATGAGTTGGCTTATCAGGTATAGCAAATCCGCTATCTTTAATTTCCGCTACCGTGACAAGACCGTCTGAAAGGGCAAGAGCCTGCTCGACAGCGTCCGCTACTCGTCTTCGCATACTGGCGGCCACCGTGTCACGAGATGTAGCTTCGTGTTCACCCCTATGGTTGACTAGCTTCACACTTCGAACATCAAGGCTCATTTTATCGATGACAACGTCTATCGTGTGTCTGTTTGTTTTTATCAGCACGATATCGTCATCAATATCAAAAAAACGGCCGTCAACGCGCACTTGACGGTAACCCTTAGCACGCAGGTTGTCAAAAAGCCCCGTAAATTCTCCCTTTCGGTCGCGCACAACAGGCGAAAGCAGCGCAAAGCGAACGTGCTTACTCGATTTATGCTTCAGACGGTCGCTTGCAAGGTTAATTATCTGGGAAACAATCTGTTGGGGGCTCTGCCGACTGATCTCTCGCCCGCACCGAGGACAGTGCGGGTGGCCGATCCGGGCAAACAGCAGACGAAGATAGTCGTATATTTCCGTCACGGTTCCAACCGTCGACCTTGGGTTATGAGACGCTGACTTTTGATCTATTGATATTGACGGGGACAGCCCTTCGATTGCGTCAACGTCCGGTTTATCCATCACGCCTAAAAATTGTCTCGCGTAAGAACTAAGCGATTCCACGTACCGCCGTTGTCCTTCTGCATAAATTGTGTCAAACGCAAGCGACGATTTACCAGAGCCGGAAAGTCCGGTAAAGACAATAACCGTATTCTTCGGGAGCTCTAGATTAACATTTTTTAAATTGTGCTGACGCGCACCTTTGATAATGATTGTATCCATAGGCAATGCAAAATCTCCTCGGTTGGTTCCGAGGCTTCGTCATTATACACTGATGACAATTATGATGAAAGTGTCGCAATGAAATCCCTCAAGCGGGCCGCAAGCTCAAAG
The DNA here is from genome assembly GCA_964596355.1 of uncultured Gammaproteobacteria bacterium. Taxonomy (GTDB): domain Bacteria; phylum Patescibacteriota; class Microgenomatia; order UBA10105; family UBA927; genus CAZQTD01. The sequence goes on along the minus strand of CAZQTD010000003.1, from coordinate 83,359 downwards.
TCTAGATCGCGGCTTGCGTCACGCATTGCTTGTGTGAGTCGAATGATGAGCTTTTTTTTGTCCTGCGGGGTCATTGACTCAATTGACGTTGCGTCAACACCGAAAAGTTCAGGCGGCGTTTTTCTCTTTTCTGAATTGTCGGCTGCTTTCTCAACCAAGCGTTCACGAATCGGTTTTTTAACGGACGCTGGAGTAATCCCATGGGTTGTATTGTAGGCAAGCTGAACACCGCGACGGCGATTGACCTCCTCTATTGCATGGGAAATAGACGCTGTCATCCTATCCGCATACAAGATGACTCTGCCGGACCTATGTCGCGCTGCGCGTCCCATAGTTTGAATAAGACTTGTTTTACTGCGCAGAAAGCCTTCGTTGTCTGCGTCTAATACAGCCACCAGCGATACTTCGGGTAAATCGAGTCCTTCTCTCAAAAGGTTTACCCCAACGATGACGTCATACCTGCCGCTTCGAAGATCAGCGAGGATATCCGTACGTTCAAGCGTCTCAACGTCGGCGTGAAGGTAATGGACGTTAATGCCTTTTTCCTCCAAAAACTTCGCAAGGTCCTCTGCCATTTGCTTGGTAAGCGTGGTAACCAATGTGCGCTCCTTCTTGGCAACCCGCTTATGTATTTCGCGGGTCAAATCGGCTATTTGACCATTTATGGGTCGAACTGAAACCTCGGGATCAACAAGGCTTGTTGGCCGTATTAACTGCTCGACAATCCCGGTTCTTGAAGCCACCCTGCTTGTTTCCCACTCATCGGGCGTCGCTGATACATATATTGTCTGCGGCATTCTGCGCAGAAATTCTTCAAACCGAAGGGGCCGATTGTCAAGTGCGGCCGGCAGGCGGAACCCGTAATCAACAAGCACCTGTTTTCTGCTTCGGTCTGCGTTATACATGCCGCGGATTTGCGGTATCGTCATGTGAGACTCATCGATAACAAGCAGCCAACCGTTACCAACTGCTTCTTGATAGTAATCAAATAGCGTATAGGGCGGCTCGCCTGGCTTTCTTCCGTCGAAGTACCGCGAGTAATTTTCTATGCCATTAACGTACCCGAGCTCCTGAATCATTTCCAGATCATGATTGACACGCTGCCGCAACCGATGTGCCTCAAGAATCTTTCCTGATTGCTGAAGTTTGCCGACCTGAACGTTCAGATCCTCTTGTATACGAGCGAATACGCTTTCATAGGTGCGCGGATCCGTCATGTAGTGCTTAGCAGGGTAAATCACAGTTGATGATCTCTGTTTTACTGTTTTTCCCGTCAATGCGTCTATGGTCATCAAATCCACAACGCTACCGTTCCGGATAATAACGCGCGTACCTGCGTCATCGTACGCCGGGAAAATATCAATGGTGTCGCCCCGCACGCGAAATGTTCCACGATAAAACCCATCGGTGCGTCGTTCGTACTGCAAAGCCACGAGACGGTCGAACACCCCTTCTCTTACGATGCTCATGCCTTTTTTCAACTCAAGAACCGCCCGCCTATACTCTTTGGGCGACCCGATCGTATAGATGCATGAAACGGACGCAACGATAATCGTGTCGCGGCGCGTCATAAGATTTGCCGTTGCGGCAAGCCGGAGCTTATCGATTTCTTCATTAATCTGTGTTTCCTTTTCTATATACGTATCAGTCTGGGGGATATATGCCTCGGGCTGGTAGTAGTCGTAGTAGGACACAAAGTACGATACCGCATTATCGGGAAAAAAGTCACGGAATTCCTGATACAATTGAGCCGCAAGCGTCTTGTTATGCGATATAACAAGTACTGGTTTTTGTATGGCCTGAATAACGTTGGCGATCGTGAATGTTTTGCCGCTTCCGGTAACTCCTAAAAGAACCTGCTCCTTCATCCCGCACTGTATATTGCGTACAAGCGCTGCGATCGCCTCTGGTTGATCGCCTGTGGGCTGAAATGGTGACTGAAGGGTAAAACGCTTCATCGGTTGTCTAATAGTGATCTATTTATACCGTGTTTCGATGTATTGACAATTCGGTTTTTATTTGGAATACTCAATATGATCATATCACATATTCGGCTAAAAAAAGAACGTGCCATTGATTGAGTGGTAAGCCGTGAAGCTTTAGTCACACAGCGCATATGCCGCCCACACTGTATACCAAAGAACGACAGATCATTGAATTTATTACGCAATTTATCCAGCGATTCGGCTATGCGCCGACGCTTAAGGAAATTGGCGATGCGCTTGGCATGAATTCCGCCGCGACGGTTCATGAGCACATTGCGCGACTTCGGGAAAAAGGATTCATTAAAAAACTTGACGGCACTGCGCGAGGGCTGGAGGTCGTCGAGGATAAATATAAATCTGGAGCAGGGACGACGGCAGTTGAGCTTCCTGTCCTGGGCTTCATTGCCGCCGGCGCGCCGCTTGAACCGTACACTGATCCGAATTTCTACATTTCCGTTGCTCCGGGCATGATTGCCGGAAATAAACCCAGCTACGTGTTGCAAGTCAAAGGTCAATCCATGGTTGAGGACGGTATTTTGGATGGAGATTATGTCGTGGTACAACATCAAACAGACGCGCAAAACGGCGATATCGTCGTTGCGCTTTTGCCAAACGGACTTGCCACGCTTAAGCGCATTTATTTTGAAAAGCAACGAATTAAACTCGCCCCTGCCAACGCAACGATGTCGCCAATATTTACCACGCACGTCAAAATTCAGGGAAAAGTCGTTGGACTCATCCGAAAATTTGTATAATCGTTTCTTTTACGCGTTGTTTCGGTTGCCCTCCTTATTCAAAACGTTAGGATTTTTTTGTAGTATTCTGTGCGAAACGTATTCGTACACGATGGGGACAAGCGAAAGCCCAATAATGGCAACAACCGCGTAATGAAAATTGTCCTTGACAATAGGAATGTTGCCGAACAAGTACCCCATGATGGTAAATACTGTCACCCACGTGACACCCCCAATGACGTTAAACAGAATAAATTTGGAATAGGTCATCGACCCAACGCCAGCAACAAACGGCGCGAATGTACGAATAATTGGAATGAACCGCGCGAGGAAGATCGTTTTTCCTCCGTATGTTTTGTAAAATCGTTCTGTTTTGTCGATATGCTGCTGGTTAATAAACCGAATGCGCGGATTGTCAACGATTGTTCTGCCGAAAAAGTGTCCAACCCAGTAATTGACCGTATCCCCAAGTATCGCAGCGAAGATAAGAATTGCAAGCACGACGTCAATGCGAAGTGATCCCAGTGACGCAATGGCGCCTGCCGCAAAAAGCAGTGAATCGCCCGGAAGGAATGGTGTGACGACAAATCCGGTTTCGGCAAAAATGATAACAAAAAGTATGGCGTACGCGACAGTGCCGTACTGATTGACAAGCGCTGCCAAATGTGTGTCGAGGTGAACAACGATATCGGCAACATCCTTCATCGCATCCATATTCGGGGATACTATCACACGGCCTAATACTCCTCAAGCGTTGAGGTGTCGCCGATCGGCAGTCCCATTTCCTTTGCTTTAAGAATCCGACGCATGATTTTGCCGCTTCTGGTTTTGGGGAGTTTGTCGATGAATTCCACTTCTCGTGGGTACGCATGGCCGGCGAGGTGCTTTTTAACGTGTTCGCTCAACTCGCTCTTTAGCGCTTCTTGTGAAGCGGCATCAGCGTACTTTTTGGGATCCTTCAAAACGACAAATGCCTTCACGATCTCTCCGCGTACGTCGTCTGGTTTGCCAATAACGCCTGCTTCTGCCACTTCCGGATGTTCCACAAGCGCGGACTCTACTTCAAACGGCCCCACGCGCTCACCCGACGTTTTAATGACATCATCAGCTCGTCCGATAAACCAGTAGTATCCATCGTCATCCTTCCACGCGCGGTCGCCTGAAATGTACCAACCGTTCACGAAATAAGATGAATACTTTTCTTCATTGTTCCAAATAGCAACCATCATGGAAGGCCAGCCGGGGCGGAACGCGAGGTTTCCCTCGGTGTTATTTGGCAATGGTTTCCCTTCATCGTCCACAATTGCCGCTTCGATGCCAGGAAACGGCTTTCCCATAGAACCAATTTTTATATCAGCACACGGCAGATTAACCATCATCATCGCTCCCGTTTCTGTCTGCCACCATGTGTCGTGAAACGGCAATCCAAATGCGTGAACGCCCCAGCGAATTGCTTCCGGATTGAGAGGTTCGCCGACACTGCACAGATGGCGCAGGCTTGTCAATTGAAAAGACTGAACGAGCTCGATGCCCTTGGCCATGAGCATGCGAATGGCGGTGGGAGCCGTGTACCAAACAGTTACATTATATTTTTTCAAAATGCCGTACCAGACGCTCGGATCAAATCTGCCGCCGTGCACAACCATGGTAATTCCCATCATCCACGGAGCGAGAATGCCGTACACTAATCCCGTTACCCATCCCGGATCCGCCGTACACCAGTAGATGTCCTCCGGATGAAGATCTAACACCCACTTGGCCGTTAAGTATTGCTGGCGAATGCCTTTATGCGCGTGGACAACCCCTTTCGGCTTGCCGGTTGTTCCTGACGTGTAGAGCATGAAAGAGTGGTCATCCGGCATGGTTTTCACGCACGAATATGCGTCGCTTTGTTTGGAAATCGCGTCAAGAAATTCAGGGCTGTCAACATACGCAATGTGCTCTAGCTTAGGAAGTTTGTCTTTCGTGCCGTCGAGACGCTTGCCAAGTTCTCGCGTCGTGAAAAGCACGCGCGCACCGCTATTTTCCAGTCTGTCAACAAGCGCTTGCTGCTGAAATGCGCTAAACATTGTACCCACGACAGCTCCGGTTTTCAACGTACCTAATACAGCGGCGTACAAAGGCGGAATTCTTGGAAGAAACATGAACACACGGTCGCCTTTTGCGACACCATGCGCCGCAAGATAGTTTGCATACTGGTTGGACAAGCGGGCCATTTCTCCAAATGTAAACGACGACGTCGCATTATTGTCGCCTTCCCAAAGCAACGCGGTTTTATGCTCTATGGGTGTACCGATGTGCCGATCAATCGCATTAAAGGCTATGTTAATACCACCGCCCTCAAAGTACGTCAGTTCATCGTTGATTGCGTCCCAGGGGTTGGTTTTTTCTGCCTCGTCAATGTTCGCCAGGTTAGGCCTTACCTTAAGCGAGGCAACATCTTTTCGAATAAATTCGGCAGGCAACGTATCCATCGTTGGTTATTTTCTGACTTTAAATCTTGCCTCCAAACGCTTTAGGTTTTGCATTACGCCGGTATATTCAAGCTCGTCCATCGGTGCCATAGAAGGTCCGTAAAAACCTTGCGAGCGCATTTCCAGCGTTTTTATAGCCGCCTTTTCTCGTATGACATCCCAGAACGGCTGATCAAAATAATCCACGGCTTCCGTAAGTTTGCCTTCATGGACGCAGTAGCCGGCGGCTGACATGATGGTTGGACCGTCAAAATACGAAATGATTTCGTTTTGCTTCACCGGCATAACCGCCACATGGTGGCTTCCGCGGTTATCACCGAGCGTATAGTGCGCAAGCGCCCACGGAGAAAGAATTTCTCCCGTTGATGGAAACTGCTTTTGTGTGCGTACGATGGCAACCGGGTCATCTTTGCCCACGTATTTGCCCGCGATGTTGTGCAATCTGCTGGTTGACGCCACAGCCGCTTTTAACCCCGAGGCATTATCCACCACACTTTCTATCACATAATGATTGGGGTCGCGCAGCAGCGTGCAAATGTCGTAATAGTCGTTGGGCGTTTTCAGCGTAATGACCTTATCAGCATCTGTAAAGTTCACATCCATAATCGTAAATGTAAACCCTGCGTTCATTTCAGGAGCCAAAAGAAGCCCCGCATTGTGATACGGATTGGCAAACGCCTCAAACAGCGGGTAATTGAATACCCCCGGACCGCATTTATCGCCTGCAAATACCACAAACGGCTCCGCGGTGCGCTCCTCAAATTCAATTTCAGCTGATCCGGGCCCCATGCCGCGAACATTTCCCGAGAAGGCATCTTTCAGGAGGTCCTGACCTGCTCCATATAACCCTTGACTTTTTGCGATCTTGGTAGTTTCCACAAACGTATCCCACGCGAATTTATGGATATCAGGATTATCAATTCCGCGCGTATGCACCATGGTAAGCGCGATATCATCACCGGTGAATGTGACGCGCGCGTCAGTAAGAAGCCCGCTTGCAATGCCTTGAGTCATGCGGTCATTTGCTTTTGCGATCATCGCATCGCTTGGCCTGTTGTGACCGCCGATAGATCCGGTATCCGCTTTAATAACCGATACGGTGACTTTCATATACTTACCACGTTAGCTGATCTTTACTAATTATGCAATACCATATTTACGATGAAGGAAACAGTTCTGACTCAATGGCAAGCAGTCTGTTATATTTTGCAACGCGTTCCCCGCGAGCGGGTGCTCCAAATTTGACATAGTCTGCTTGGACGGCGACAGCGAGGTCTGAAATAAACGTATCATTGGTTTCGCCGCTCCTGTGGGATACGACACAACGGATATCATGTTTTTTTGCGAGTGTAACAACCTGCAGAAATTCCGTGAGTGTGCCGATTTGATTAGGCTTAAGGAGTATCGCCGAACAAGCTTTTTTTTCAATCGCGTGAAGCAGACGTTCCGGGTTTGTTGTCAACAGGTCATCGCCAATGAGTGCGATTTCACTTCCTACATCACGGTTGAGCTGTGACCACCCATCCCAATCGTCCTCTCCCAAGGGATCCTCGAGAATAAGCAGTCGGTACATTCTGTGAAAATCCTTGAGGTATTGGATAAATTCGCCCGTGCGGTACGCCACGGGCCGATCTTTGATCTGATACCCTCGCTCGCTTCGAAACGATGAAGCGGCAATATCAAGGCCAAAAAAAATATCAACGCCAAACCTGTACGTGCTCGTCCGGATCGTCTCGGTCATCAGTTCCATCGGATCCAAGTTTGTCGAAAGATTCGGTGCAAACCCTCCCTCGTCGCCGGTTGCATGGACTGCGCCTCGATTGATAAGCAGCTTTTTCAGTGCGTGATACAGCTCAACGCCCATCTGAAGCGCCTCGTGAAACGGCTTGCTGGTTGCAGGCACAATCTGGTATTCCTGAAAATCCACGTTGCCGCCGCCATGCTTGCCGCCGTTGATGACGTTAAAAATAGGCGTGGGTACCCGCGTCATTGCTGACGGCTTTCCATTTCCGTACAGCAGATTAATGTATTGATACAGAGGAATGCGCTGATGACTTGCGTACGCGGCGCACACGGCAAGCGATGCTCCCAGTATGCTGTTGGCTCCCAAGCGGGCTTTATTCGGCGTTCCGTCAAGCGCAATCAGAAGCGCATCTATCGAGGCTTGATCGCGAGCGTTTAACCCTTTGAGCTTGTCAACAATGATGGTATTGGTGTTTTGAACGGCGCAAAGAACTCCCAATCCGCCGTATCGCTTGACGTCTTTATCACGCAGTTCGACTGCTTCGTATTTGCCAATCGACGCTCCGGCCGGAACTGACGCAACGCCGCGGTAGCCGCTTTGCAAGATAACCGTCGTTTCTATTGTCGGGTTCCCCCGGGAATCAAGAATTTCCCGAGCCGCTACTGAATAAATGGTTGAATCCATGTCCTACACCGGTCCCCCACGGAAAAATCGAAGAATCATTGTTTGCGCGCCACAGTCTTTTCACATTCATAGATCGTCTCTCGCACGCGGTCGATCGCGTCGGGATTAACCGAAACACTGGTAATGCCCTGTTTAACGAGACGCTCAACAAGCTCCGGGTAATCGGACGGCGCCTGTCCGCACATAGAGCTCGTCACGCCGCGCGCCGCGCATCGGGAAACAATTCGATCAAACGCCCACAGAACCGCACTGTCCATTTCGGAAAAGTCGTGGGCGACCTCACTGTTGTCTCGATCGGTTCCCAAAATGAGCATGGTTAGATCGTTACTGCCGATCGATACACCGTCAACACCAACATCCAAAAAGTCATCAATTCTGATGGCGTTTGTAGGTATCTCCGTCATGAGCCACAGCTTAAACGATGCGCTTCGGGAAATACCCTGCTTAGCAATAAGCGCTTTGACGTCCATGAGCTCTTTGGGCGTTCGCACAAACGGCAGCATCAACCATAAGTTCTTGTATCCCATTTTTTCACGCACCACCGTGATTGCTTGAAGTTCCAGTTCGAAAACGTCGGAGTTGGCAAGATAACGCGCAGCACCGCGAAATCCTAACATCGGGTTGGGCTCCTCGGGCTCAAAGGCCTCGCCGCCCTTGAGGTTTCGGTATTCATTTGTTTTAAAGTCTGTCGCACGGTAAACAACCGGCCGCGGATTAAACGATGCGCAAAACACCTCAAGCTGCTCGCTTAATGAATCAACAAAAACCTTCTGCTTTTTTTGCTCGATGAGTCGTTTGGGGTGCGTACCGATATTGGCAATCATAAACTCCGCTCGAAGAAGCCCCACTCCGTCGCAGTTCATTTTCGCCACATCCTTGGCGCGGCTGACTTCAGCGAGATTGACATAGACTCGTGTAACTGTCTTCATGTGGCTTGTGTCAATGGTTTTTTTGGGCTCAACGCGGGTAGCGACAGCTCCGTTGTAGATTTCTCCCGTCGTGCCGTTAACTGTCACCACCATGCCGTCTTTGACTTTCGCGCGAATATCCTTTGTCCCAACCACGGCGGGAATGCCCAGCTCGCGCGACACAATCGCCGCGTGACTCGTCCGGCCGCCGCGCTCGGTGATAATAGCAACAGCCTTGCGCATCGCGGGCACGAAGTCAGGATTCGTTTGTTCTGCCACCAAAATATCCCCGGCAGAAATTTTGTGAATCTCCTTGGCGCTTGCAAGCATCGTAACCGGACCGCTTGCGACGCCCGGACTTGCAGGGTCGCCTTTGGCAATCACCTCCGCGTTCACCTTGGCAACTGTCTGCGTTGCTTCTTTTCCGACGGTGGTTACGGGTCGCGTTTGAACAATAAATATGTTTTTCCCTTCAATGGCCCATTCAATGTCCTGCGGAAAGTAATAGTGCTGTTCCAGTTTCAAACCGAGCTTGGCTAGTGCAACGATTTCGCCATCGGCAAGCTTGACTTGGCCGCCCCGCGCGGAAGAAAGCGGTAGGATTTTATTCTGACCTCCCTTTTTCACCATCACCTTTTCCTGCACATGGGCCTCTTTGACGACAATGTCGAGCGTCTTTTTGTCTACTTCGTAGTGATCGGGAGTGACAGCTCCCTGAACAATCATTTCTCCCAGCCCGAAAATCGCCTCGATGGTCACTCTGCTTTTATCGTTCGTCACAGGGTTAATCGTAAACATGATGCCTGATTTGTCCGACGCCACCATTTTTTGGACAGGTACGGCGATACCAACCTTAAAGTGGTCAAAAGAATTGGTCGCACGGTAAAAAATCGCTCGCGCGGTAAAAAGCGACGCCCACGCTTCTTTAACTTTTTCAATAACGTTTGACTCGCCTTGTACATTGAGAAATGTCGCCTGTTGTCCGGCAAATGACGCGCCGGGCAAATCTTCTGCTGTCGCGCTAGATCGCACAGCAACCAGCGCGTGCTTCATGCTTCCTCCGCTGAGCTTAAAATAGGCGTTAATAATATCCCTGGCAATATCGTTGGGAAACTGCGACCTGGTGATGATGCTTTGAACCGTTCTGGCAGCCTTTTCAAGCGCTTTACTGTCATTGACGTCAAGTCCGTGAAGCGCCTGCTCTATGCCTACGCGGATGTGGGCAGCGTCTAAAAACGCGCGGTACGCTTCAACGGATACCACAAATCCGTTCGGAACCGGTAGCCCCGCGCGCATCATTTCTCCCAAATTTGCGCCTTTGCCGCCAACGTCATCAATATCCCTTTTATCGATATCCTTAAACCAGATGACATAGGTTTTTTTCATACACTTAGTATGGACAAATTCACTCTTCTTCGCAAGAGGGATGTTTTTATGGCATCGGCAGATTTTGGCATTATTAAGCGGCGCGCGCTTGACAGACGGCTGACAAAATCCTTCATTGTGTTGCAAGCTTATCTTTAAAATAGTTTACCCACGGAATGGCAACAGGGTCGGCATCATAGAGCATGGCCAGATAAAAGGTTGTAAATCCGCTCAACACAAATCCCTCCAAAACCTGCGCAAGCTTTGTATTTCCCTTTAGGGTAATTGTGTGTGTCGCAATCTGTTGCTTCGAGACAACGTCCGCTGTAAGAATGAACCGCTTGCGTATTCTGTGGTCAAAAAGGCCGGACGCGATAAAAAGAAACAGCGCGTTTGTGGCAAGCGTATCCGGATGCGCCAACCCTTCCATCAAGTGGTGGTTAAGCTCCGGAATTGATCGATGATCAGAAATCATCTTTGCGGTCTCGTTTATCTGGTTGGCAAACCCGTTGGCAAAGCCTCGCAAGAATTCGCTCGCAATTATGAAGGGGTGGGTATCTTTAAGCCGAAGGGCAAGCTGCTTGGCCGGATTTTGTGCGGCGGGAACGCCAAGCGCGCAGGTTTTTGCCACCGTTCGCGCATGGACAATGGCGTTGTGAACTTCCGCGTCGCTTATATCAATAAGGTGGAGAGCGGACAACAGCCCCAGGTGGCCCATAAAAAGGTATCCTCCGCCGATTCGCGGCTGACCGCACGGGTTATGGCGCGGATTAAAGATATAAGCCGTCATATCATGATCCTTCATGAGCTGTGCGACGCGGCCGCCGGCTGTCACCGCAGTGACGCTTGCGCGTTTTGCAAGCGCCTGTTGCGCGCACGCGAGCACCTCTTCAGTCGAACCGGAATACGACGAAAGAATAACGAGCGTCTTTCGATCAACGTAGGCAGGAAGGCTGTAGCCGTCAATGATTTCATAGGGTGTTTTGATGCGGTCGGCAAACAACTCCTTAATCGTTCGAGGCATAAACCCGCTTCCGCCCATGCCCGGAACGACAACAGCATCAACCGTGGCGTATTGCGTGGGAAACAAACAAGAAGACGCTTCGCTCCAGGCCTGCTCGCACTGATCACAGAACTGTCCGGTGCTTTGAAGAACGCCTGCTGAATCGCGCGCTATAATTGTTTCTATGTCATCAAGTGAGTTCATGCCGGTTTCCCGCCAAATGATTTGATTTTTGCCGTAATTTCACTGGTTTTCTGATCTAAAAGTTCCTTGGTGTCCGCTTCGACATTCAGGCGGATGAGCGGCTCGGTTTTGCTTGCTCGGATATTAAACCAATAATTTGGATACCAGATGCTCACACCGTCAAGCTCATCAATAGACGCGGCGTCCTTATAGATATCCTTCAGGCACGAGAGGACAAGCGGAATGTTTGGAACGCGAAAATTTAGCTCGCCGCTTGCAGGATACGTATTAAGCTCATCAACAAGAGCGGAAAGCCGGCGGCCGTCAGATGAGAGAAGCGAAAGGATCATCAAAGCAGTCAAAACGCCGCTTTCGGAGTTAAAAAAATCTCGGTGGTAAAAATGCCCCGAGTGTTCGCCTGCAAATATCGCGTGATACTCCTTCATATACTGCTTCATGAACGAGTGGCCCACGCGCACACGCCGGTACGTGCCGCCGAATTTCGTAATTGTCTCCGGTACGATGCGGCCGCACACAGCGCTATAGAGGATCATCTCTTTCGGGTATTTTTTCAGGATGTAGCGCGAAAGAAGTGCGGTGATGATTGTGCCGGAAACGAACCGTCCTTTGTCATCGATAAGAAACAGCCGGTCTGCATCGCCGTCAAACGCAATGCCAACGTCGGCATTCAATTCGCGAACCTTCGCGACAAGGTCAGCGTTATTAGATTCGACAAGCGGATTGGGCACGTGATGCGGAAAGCGGCCGTCTGGCTCAAAGTACAAAGGCGTAACGCGCGGCGGAAGGGTGTCAAATACTTTCGACGCAAGAACACCTCCCATCCCGTTGCCAGCGTCGATAACAACGGAAAGAGGCTTAAGCGTTTTTGTGTCAATGAGCGAAAGAACCTTCTTTTTCCACTGCGAAAACACATCAATCGAAGTCACTGCACCCTTTTGAGCGGCAGGAGGGAGCGGCGCTTTATAAACGACGTCTTTCATCTGGTTGAGGCCGTTGTCGCCGGTGATCGCAACGGGTCCGCGGGCAACGATTTTAAATCCGTTGTATTCAGGCGGGTTATGCGAAGCAGAAATCATGATAACGACATCGTACGGCTCTGTGCCCGCGATAAAATACGCAATTTCCGTCCCCACCAAACCCGCATCAAAAACATTGACGCCAAGGTTCGTCAGTTCACTCACCATACCGTCGCGAAGTTCGGGACCGGAAAGTCTCATGTCGCGGCATATTGCTACCGTCCGCGGCTTGAGAATTTTTACGATGGCATTGGCAAGCATCGCCGCCGCTTTGCCGTTCAATTGATCGGGATATGTGCCGCGAATGTCGTAGTCTTTAAAAATAGAAATGTCTATCACCATACGATAAAGCGACAAGCAGCAGTTCTATATGCTCGGAAAGCGAAAACGGGCTCGCTCCGGTTTTCACCGCATAGTCAATAAACCGAAGCGTCTGATGCAACCAGCCAAGCTTTTTCATGCTAAATGACTTGGCTTGGGTTGTCAATCGCGCGATTTGCCAATCTTTAAGACCGCAAGGAGCTGTCCCGGAGCCAATTTGAATAAGCTGACGGATGCGTTTGACCATCATAGAAAACACCAACTCCGCGCTCTCTTTGCGCCTAAGGCTTTCATAAAGCGCCAGAAGCGCCTGAGCGTTGTCTGGTCGAAGGCTGTCAAGAAACCGAAATAGAACATCAGGCACGGCAAACAGCTGTGCCGAAATATCCGGCCCAAGCGCCCTGATAGTCGCATCGCTCACCTTGCCTTCTTCCCACAACACGATGTCGGCCTCCTTCGCGTGTTTGGCAAGCTGTTGTATAAGGTCGTCGGTTCTTTTTGGCTTTTTCCCTCCATGAAAAAGCAATCGTTCGATCACGATACATATGCTTCTGTCAAACAGTGATCGTGACTCAAGCGCGCTTGTTAAAAGCGTTACATCAAGCGTGCGGCCGTCAAGTTCTCGAATCTCCTTCCCTGCCGCGTTTTCTTTGATCGCGACAAGCGCCCGACGCGACGCTTCGATATGGTCGCCGTGCAGAAGGGTAATCATAGGAGATACAATACGTCGCCCGCTTTGACCGGCTCATCCACTTTCATGCCGCCGCGTTCTTTGGGCTTCAATTCCGCAACCTGTTCGTGCTCAACTTGAAGCGATTGCACTGTCTGTATAAACTCCTTGTCGTGACCGGAAATTTTGACTTTATCGCCTACTTTAAGCGGCTGATTCATCGCTTCAACGACGGCAACGCCGATTTTGTCATAATAATGCGTTATTTTACCGATTTGGACATCCATTGGTATCACCTCCCTTTAAAACGCAAGCAGTTGACGCTATAATCCCACGACAAATTGTCTGCAACATGAACGGCAACATCACGCGAGTTGACTCCTTTTATAGTACGTCTTTCCCTTTATTTTATCAGGTAACAGACTTTCTATAGGGTAGTAATTGTATCCTTTGCCGTAGTGTAGCTCCTTCATGAGCTTGGTCGGCGCATTTCTGATGACAAGCGGAATCGGAAGGTTTCCGTATTTTTTAACATCACCAAGAGCTTGTATATAGGCATCGTAGGCACTCCGATCTTTTTTTGCAAGACAAAGATAAACCACGCCGTGCGCAAGATTTTCCTGACACTCCGGGTAGCCGATTGTGTGGCACGCGTCAAATACCGCGTTGGCAACAACGAGAGCTGTGGGTTGAGCAACCCCAATGTCTTCCGACGCAAACACCACCATTCGTCGAGCGATAAACAGCGGATCTTCCCCGGCATCTACCATGCGAGCTAAATAATAAAGCGCCGCGTCCACATCGCCCGCGCGCATGGATTTAATAAACGCGCTCATTGTGTTGTAATGCTCTTCTCCGCCACGATCATACTGAAGCATTTTTCGCTGCGCAGCTTCTTCAATGTCTTGAACGGATATGGCGTTTGGATTACGCGCTTTTGTTTTCGACATCTGGCTCGATTTAAATTGTGCCGCAATTTCAAGAATAGTAAGTGCGCTTCTTGCGTCGCCGTTTGCCGCGCTAAGCAAAAACTTCCTGGCTTCAATATCAAGCGTTCTCTTAAGATACGCGAGGCCGCGGTCGATAACAGCATTGAGTTCTTGATCGTCAAGCGGATTGAGAACCAATACGCGTACCCGCGACAAAAGCGGCGAAACGACCTCAAACGATGGATTTTCCGTGGTTGCGCCTATAAAAATCACGGTTCCCTTTTCCACATGCGGTAGAAGCGCGTCCTGCTGCGCCTTATTAAACCGGTGAATTTCATCTATGAACAACACGGTTTGTTTGCCGGTTTTACGCCGTTCAGCGGCCTGTTTCACCACGCGGCGCACATCGGTCAGAGACGCCGTGACGGCAGAATGCGCCTCAAAATGTGCAACTGTTGAAGAGGCTAACACATGCGCAAGCGTGGTTTTTCCGCAGCCGGGAGGACCCCAGAAAATCATCGAGGGGAGAAAGCCCGACGCCAGCACTCTGCGTATTATGCCGTTCTTCCCCACGAGATGCTTCTGCCCTATGACGTCATCCAGCGTTTGGGGTCTAAGGATGTCAGCAAGCGGCCGGTAGTCAGTCATATCACGCGCATTCTACACCAGTTCCCTTGCCCTGCCAAAGGCAATTCTATCTACTACCCTTTGCTCCATCCGAAGCATTCTGCCGGTGATCACAATTCGCTCGCCAAAGCGATCATGGACTGCATCAAGAGTCTGGGTGATGCGCCGTTTCCTCTGCTCTTCAGCAAGCAGGCTTTCCTGCGCATACAGATCATGCGTCAGTTTATAGGTTGTTATCGCTAACGTCCGTATCAAACGCGCTGGGGCGTGAGCAAGCATTTCACCGGCGAGACAGTAAAAGTCGCCATCGGCAAAAAGATGGCCATGCACCATTTTTTGCTCATGCCAGTGGCTCCCGTCGGTAAAAAGGAGCGATACTCCTACGCCGCGGGCGGTAAAGCCATTTCTGCGAAGCCGTCTTCCCATTTTGGCAACGAGTTGAGAAAGAATTTGCAGTGTCGCGGCTTGTGTCGGCATATGCGCTATTCCAAGGGCAAACGATTGACCAAATGTCTTTTGCCGGACCTCTTTCTCTTTGTCTAACTTCTTATACACCACGCCGTCTTCGTACCCATGAAGCCGACGCCACCAGTGGTAACCGGTTATGGAGTTAAGCGCCCGCACAAGTGTCTGCGCAGGAGCGGCAAGCATCGCAACCGGCGTCGTAATGCCGCTTGCGCGCAGGCGATTGGCTATCCCCTGCTTGATGCCGCAGAGATCCTCAAGAGTCAAACGTTCAAAAACCGGCGTGATCGTTTCTTTGGTAATGACGTCCAGCCCATCCGGTTTATGGAGGCCAGAGGCAACTTTCGCCAGATACCGGTTGGGCGCAATACCAATGGAGACAGTCAACCACTCGCCAATCTCTGCTTTTATCCGCTTCTTAATCTCTTGAGCGATTCGCGTCATGGCATCAATGATGCGTCTATTATTCAAGAAATTATTCTTCCATGGTTCCATGGTTTCATGGTTATTTTGACCATGAAGCAATGGCGCAATGAGACGGTGTATTTTGACATCCATCACGATTTCATCAATCGATTCAATCGAACAATATGGCGTATAGGAGCCAAGCAGGATCTGAAGTTTTTGATTCACCCATCGGTATTTCTCCGGATCCGGCGGAAGGACAACTAGGCGCGGTACAAGCGTCCTGCCGTCGATTACCCGCATGCCGGTTTTGACTCCCAAACGCTTGGCTTCCGTTGACGCGGCTAGAATACACCCGCGGCTCGTCGTGTATGCCGCTACAGCCACAGGTTTGCCCCGCAGAAGCGGATTTGCCTGCTGTTCAATCGTGGCAAAGCACGAATTGAGATCTATGTGCATGATGGTGGGAAACTCGGAGGCAAAATCCATATTATTCTAAAATAAGCGCCAATACTTACATTGGGAAATTGGAATTTGCTTAAACATGTGGTCAATTAGATCAATTGGGTTAATTTATTGTGTCTATTTCCAGCAATTTCCACCCCAGATTCTCGGTATTAAACCGGAGCTTAAAGAACGTGTTGCCATCGGTGACGGAGAATATGTGAATCAGCGTCCTACCTTCACGCGTCGTGTAATGGAGGCCGACGTTGGTTATCATGTACCGATTCCCCCGCCAATGGATGATCCACGGGTACGCTGTGCCTTTCATGTGGTTGCTAAGAAGATCAACGGAAATGGATTCATCAATAACTTCCGGCATACGAAGTTATCGTAAAAAACCCGAATAAAAGTGTCAATATAACGAAAATAATACGAACAATATCAAAATCACCCCTGTTACTATGTTTTAAAACATAGTAACATCGTGCACACAGACTGTCGTCGGTATATACTTAAAGCTATGAAGCAAACTGTGAAACGGAACCGCGGATATTTGGAAGTCATCGCCGGCCCTATGTACTGCGGTAAAACTGAAGAGCTCATCCGTCAAGTCAAACGCGCCACGATCGCAAAGAAGCGGGTACAAGTCTTTAAGCATGCCATCGATACGCGCTATGGCAAAGACCGCAAGATATTTTCCCATGCCGGCATAAGCTTTGAATCAGAACTTGTACGAAGCGCAAAGCAAATACTTGCGCGTGTGCGACCGGATACCGAAGTCGTTGCCATAGATGAAGCGCAGTGGTTTGGCAAGGAGCTTGTTTCCGCGGTTATGAAACTTGTGGATGCGGGAAAACACGTGATTGTGTCGGGATTAGCCATGACATACGATCGGCAACCGTTTGTACCTGTCCCTGCGCTTTTGGCCTTGGCTGATAAAGCCACCAAGCTTTCTGCAATTTGCACACTGTGCGGAGAAGAGGCTCTCTTCCATAAGCGTATTACCAACAGTACGGCACGCATTAACCCACTTGAAGCCGATCCCGAGCTCGTGGGCCGCACCGACGCGTACGAGGCGCGGTGCAGGAACTGCTGGGCCAAGTAACAGACGGTGCTCACAGCTCCAACAAACTGACGCAACATATCACGCATCTCTGCGCGACTTATCGATATATCAAAACAGATATGCGTATTGTCCGGTCAAATGTGTAATGAAAAAGCGCACCAAACCCCTTAAGAACGATGCGTGCGCATAAAAATAGGAAAAAGCCGCCAATCCAGCAGGCAATCTCTGTTACCCTGTACGCAGTTCCCATAATGTTTAACAGGTAAAACGTCATTTCCTCTTTGGCGAATATCGTGGTGTTGTAGTAATGATCGAAGATAAAAACTCCGCATCCGATACAGAAATACAGAATAGCTTTCATTGATAGCGGAATTCTGCCAAATCCACGCATGAGTAATTGACCGAAACGCATGAACGGCGTAAGAAAAAAAGACGCAACCGTAAGGACGCCGGTAATAACGATGCCGACCACTGCTTCAATAAACGGGTTCAACATGCCCGTGAGGAACCAGTAGGTAACAAATGATCCGGCGACACAGATCGCAAGGAACGTAAGCCAAAGATAATATGTGGCCATACGATCAATGTACGTCTAATTGTTGTATTCGTTCTTTATTTACTTGGCCAATTACAACGTTATCATCATCTTCGCCTTCGATTCGCACGATGTCAACCAAACCAATACGAACAAGC
Source organism: uncultured Gammaproteobacteria bacterium (assembly GCA_964596355.1). Lineage (GTDB taxonomy): Bacteria > Patescibacteriota > Microgenomatia > UBA10105 > UBA927 > CAZQTD01. Next base: position 65,622 of record CAZQTD010000003.1, on the reverse strand, counting down.
TCGTCAAATACCTCTTCGGCAGTATCAGCGTCAATCATAAGCACACGTTGAAATAACGGGTACGAAACCTCATCGTGGGTTTTGCAAAGATGCGTCGCGCCGCTAATAAGCGTATCCGAAACCATCGTAGCTATAGCATAGCATAACCGGAGTCACCCGATGATTATGAGTACGTCTCAAACGTCTTGATGAATCAATAGTGTTAATCAGTGTTATCGCTCACAATTCGAAAACACGGAAGACCGTCGCGGCAACTCGGTACCCCCACGCGGATTCGAACCGCGGATTTACTGGCTGAAAACCAGTCGTCCTAGGCCGCTAGACGATGGGGGCGGCAGTAACAATTATATCAAATCGAACCACCTGTGTCGACGCGGTTGACGAACCGCATGTGTTTTCCTTCTTCATAACTCTTGTCAATCGTGCTATTGTGGTTTTATGAATACAGATACCAGTGTTTGTCCCAAATGCGGATCATCACTAACAGATGTTATAGAAACGCCGACGGGGCGCAAGCTCAAACGGTGCTCCAAAGGCGTTTGGAATAAAGAAACACGCAAAACCGAAGGGTGTAACTACGTATTGTGGCTGCCGGTTGAGCCGCAGATGCTTGATGAAGCGTGTCCCAACTGCGGATCTGCGCTGGTTTTGCAACTGACGCGCTTTGGCAAAAAGATGAAACGGTGTTCAACAGGAGGCTGGGATAAGGTTGCTAAAAAACCAACCGGCTGTACTTACGTGCAATGGATAAACGGCACCACGGAAACGCTTGATGAAAAGTGTCCGAACTGCGGCCAGCCGCTTGTGCTTTTTACGACCAATGCAGGCAAACGCATGAAAAAATGCTCTACCGCAGGCTGGGACCGCGCGGCGCGCCAGCCCACCGGCTGCCCATATGTAGAATGGCTCAAGGCGGGCGAAACCAGGCTCACGCCCGGTGAGGAATTCCTACCGCCCGAAGAATAGTCTGACTGTCAGAACTGGCGGCGCGGCGCTATTCCCCTCACCTCGATTTAACAAAAGCCAACGCATATCACGACATTCACTCATACCGTCATGAGCCGAGGTTGCAGGAGATGCGGCGTTTGTGCTAGGGTAAATAGAAAGGAGTTTTGTATATGTCATATGCACACATTCCTATCGGCAAAGATGCGCCGGAGCATATAAACGTCGTCATTGAAATACCAAGGGGCTCCCACCATAAATATGAATACGATGAGAAATTGGACGAAATCAAGCTCGACCGCGTGCTTCACTCCGCGGTTTTTTACCCAACGGATTATGGATTCATCCCCAACACGCGGTCCGATGACGGCGACAGCCTTGATGCGCTTGTTCTTATCACCGACCCGTTATTTCCCGGATGCGTAGTTCAGGCGCGGCCGGTAGGTATTCTGGATATGTCCGATGAAGCCGGCACGGACTGGAAGATTGTGGCTGTCGCTGATTCCGATCCTAAGCTCTCTTCTATACAAAACGTTTCTGATATTGACAAGCATTATCGCGATGAAATCGAACAGTTCTTTAAGGAATATAAACATCTTGAGCATAAAACAGTCCATGTAAAAGATTGGCACGGCAAAGAGGAAGCTCTTCATAGAATAGAAAGAGCACACAAAAAGTTCCAAGATGAATCGTAGGCGCATGCAGAATTGCGTCGCCGGATGTGCTACTGCACACCCCTGGGGTGATACAGCTTCACACCGCCGATAGCTCCTCAAAGCGTTAGGCCCCTTGTGTTTATCATGCGTTTTATCGGCTTCGCAGCATCGTTGGTGTGCTTCTGTGCCGTTGATATAATACATAGAAACCGATATAATCAATTCAGCTGCCTATTTTTAATGAAAGAAAAACGCTTAATGACATTATTTTGGGGATCAGGCGTTGCTGATATCGTTACCACATCGATAGGAATATCGCTTGCGGGTTTTGCAGAAATTGGTATTTTGGGATCACCAATAAAACAGGAGTACGGCATTCATGCGGCGTATATTATGCGTACAGCAGTAACTGCGTGGATGATTGGCATATATGCACTTACCAAAACGAATGATAGCCGGTGGGCATTTTCATTTGAAAAAGCAATGAACATTAGCTCTATTATTTCATGGGCTGTGGTAGCCTTAAATACTGTACAAATAAGCTTATATTTGTATGAACTATTCAATTAATCGTTGTCTTACTCTGCATGCTGATGACTATGCAACGCTACCCCCGCCTTGTGCAATTATTGTGAACCTTATGCACGAAAAAAACGAAGAGTTGACATAGATCTAAAAGCTTGATCGTATGATCAAACACGCGGATCATATTAACAATGACGTAAAAAGGCAAGCGCCAAGACCGAGCCTAAGCAGCACCTGCTCGCACTTTTGGTAAAAAAACAAAAAAGCGTACACTATCCTTCATGATCATTACCCCGGTCAAAACGAAAAAAATACGCGTTGGAACGTCACTGTTTGATATTCTGGATACATCTCTGCCGCCGCTGCAAGAACAGTGTATCGTCGCAGTCACATCAAAAATCATAAGCATTTGCAACGGCGATGTGCGGGCCCATGGAACGATCGATGACAAGCGTGCGCTTATCCGCAGTGAATCACAGTGGTATCTGGAGGACGAATGTCTTTCCAAATACGGTATTATCTTAACCATCAAAGACAACACAGTAATTGCAAGCGGCGGCATCGATGAAAGCAATGGAGATGGCTATTATATTTTATGGCCAAAAAACGTCCACCAGCGCGCGAGCGAAATTTGGCATCACCTACGAAAAACCCACCGCTTGACGCACGTAGGCGTACTTATCACCGATAGCCATACAACGCCGCTGCGGTGGGGCACAACCGGCATAGGCATTTCGTGGTGCGGATTTAAAGCGCTTAAAGATTATCGCGGGACGCCCGACATTTTTGGACGGCCACTCCGCGTGACAAAAGCAAGCGTACTTGATGGCCTTGCCGCGGCTGCAGTGGTCGCAATGGGCGAGGGCAATGAGCAAACTCCTCTTGCGCTAATCAATGAAGTGCCGTTTGTTTCATTTCAAACTCGCGCGCCCACGCCAAAAGAAATCAGCAATCTTGCCATCAGCATGGAGGAAGATATTTTTTCGCCCCTCATTTGTTCGCCCAAATGGCGAAAAGGCGGCGCTTAATCATGAAAAACGTGTTGCCGTCCATCATGTTTTTTTGTGTTCTTGCAACCATCGCCGGTATTCTCATATATCGGTATATGAGAAAGCCGGATATGATAGCGCGCCCTCCAGAGATTACGCAGTCGCCACCGTTGATTCAGTCGCCGATCCAAACTATACACCTTAATAACGAAACGTACGCATACGACGTGATCACGGTCAATGACCCAGACGGCATCGTTCTTATCCCCAACTTTGAGGAAAAACTTGACAGCCGATCGTTTATGCAACAGTACGCCTGCACTCAAGCGGCAAGCGGCGGATTTTATGATACAGAAGGAAGACCGTTGGGACTGTGGGAAGCAAACGGTCAAACGATTCGTGAAGCGGTTAACAATCGTTTGATCAACGGATTCCTCTGGCTATATAACAAGCGCGTGACAATTTCCCGCGAACCACCGACAGTTCCCGCTGTTTTTGCTCTCCAAACCGGCCCGCTTTTGATTTTCGATGGCGACAAACAGTCGCTCGCAATTGCAAACGATGAACGGGCTCGGCGCGTTGTTGCGGCAATAGATGACGCGGGAAATGCATACTTCATCGTCTTGTTTATCAAAGACGCTGTGTTTGACGGCCCGTTTCTTGCCGAGCTTCCGTCTCTTATCACACAACTTTCCGCGCAAGCGAACATCAACGTTCTCCATGCGCTGAATTTAGACGGCGGCAGCGCGTCGGCGTTTTACGGCCCAACAACCAAACTTTCAGAGCTCACTAGCGTGGGAAGCTTTTTTTGCATACAATGATACTATGAAGCAACACGGCCTCACGTCTTCTGAAGCCGCACAACTCCTTCAAATGCACGGCCCCAATGAGCTTGTAGAAACGCCGCACGCTACGCCCGTTGGCATGTTCGTTGAGCAGTTCAAAAGCCCGCTAGTGATCATTCTGCTTCTTGCTACTGTCCTCTCTCTCGTTCTTGGCGACGTGCTTGAAAGCATACTCATTTTTTGCATTGTTATTCTTAACGCGATTCTCGGCTTTGTTCAGGAGTATCGGGCAGAAAAAGCTCTTGCTGCTCTGAAAAAGATGACCGTTTCCACCACCAAAGTCGTGCGCGACGGCGTCGCGGTTGAACTTGACAACAGACTGCTAGTGCCCGGAGATATCATTCTTCTGGAAGAAGGCGATAAAATCCCTGCCGATGCAACCATCATTCGCAGCCTTCACTTTGAAACAAACGAGGCCTCCCTAACAGGCGAATCCATGCCCATTGAAAAAGATGCTGACAATCCGGAGAAACGGACGGTGTTCATGGGAACAATCGCCGCCAAAGGCAGAGCAACGGCTAAAATCACGGCAACCGGCATGAATACGCGTTTCGGTGCTATCGCCAAAGGCCTCACGAGCATTGAAAAAGAAGAAACGCCCCTTGAAAAACGGCTTGCCATCGTCGCCAAACAAATCGGTATTCTGGCAACGGCAGCTGCAGTCGCCATTTTTATGATTGGAATCGTCAAGCAGCTTCCGATTATCGAAATGCTGTTAACCAGCATTAGCTTGGCGGTTGCTGCGGTTCCGGAAGGCTTGCCTGCGGTCATCACCATTACGCTTGCTCTCGGTACGCAGCGGATGGCTCGCCAAAAAGCAATCTTGCGCAAGCTTGCCGCTATCGAAGCAGTTGGCGGGGTTACCGTCATAGCGACAGATAAAACGGGCACGATCACAAAAAATGAAATGCGCGTCGTCAAATTATGGTTCAACGGCGCATCGCACAGGCACAACGGCAAAGAACTGACACTTCAAAACAACGTCTTTTCGCAACTTATGCGCGTTTCCTTCATTTGTAATAACGCAAGCCTCGCGCCTATCCGCGATCACGGCACGTATGACATCGTAGGCGACAGAACAGAAGGAGCTCTCCTTTTGTTTGCCGTTGACGCGGGTGCTAATATAGCGGCAACGAAACGAGACGGAACACTTCTTGAAGAGTACGCGTTTGACGCAACGACGAAAACGATGTCCGTCGTCTGGAAAGACACAACTGGCACGCATGTCTATACCAAGGGCGCGCCGGAGGCAATCCTTAAAAAATCAACCCGGATACTCATTGACGGAAAAGAGCGAGCGCTCGATGGGAGTTATACAGCCCAAATCACCGCCGCATTCGAATCGTTCGCAAAAGACGGCCTGCGGTTGATAGCGTTTGCCGCAAAAAACGACGCATTTCGTCATCAAGACCGCGCAGAGGCAGAAGCAAATTTGACGTTTTTAGGATTTGTTGGCATAGCCGATCCCCCGCGAGAAGAGGTCAAAGATGCCATAGCCGTCGCCCGAGCGGCGGGAATAAAAACCATCATGATCACTGGCGATAATGAGCTGACTGCCTACGCCATAGCCAAGCACATTAATCTCATTTCCCACGGCGAGGAAGTTATCACAGGAACACAGTTTGACACGCTCACCGACGAGGAAGCCAAAGAAAAACTGTCCAGAGTACGAGTGTTTGCCCGCACGACGCCGGAACAGAAGCTTGCCATCATCAAGCTTCTTCAACAAATGGGGAATGTCGTCGCTGTCACCGGCGACGGCGTCAATGACGCGCTTGCGCTCAAACAGGCAGACGTTGGGGTCGCAATGGGGATAACCGGCACTGATGTAGCGAAAGAAGCCGCGGAAATGATTGTTACTGACGATAATTACGCCACAATTGTCAAAGCCATTGAAGAAGGCAGAGCAATATACGACAACATGAAAAACTCAATTAAATACTTATTGGGATGTAATGTCGGAGAAATTTTCGCACTCGTGGGAGGCGCCATAATCGGATGGCCGTTTATTCTTGCGCCTATCCACATTCTGTATATGAATCTGGCAACCGACAGCCTGCAGGCTATCGCGCTTGCGGTCAATCCCAAGCACCAATCCATTATGAAGCGAAAGCCCAGAACCGATTCTGCGCTTTTTACTGCCTTCGACATTCGCTGGTTTGTCGAAGTAAGCCTTTTGACTGCCGTCGTTACGCTGTTCGCGTTTTCCCTGGGCTGGCGACATGAAAACGTTATCCTTGGAAGGACGCTTGCGTTTTTCATCATTGTTCTTGCTCAACAGTTCATTTACCTCGACGTTGCCTCTGGCGATCATTCGATTGCGCACTCAAGAACCAGAAAAAACAAATGGATCTTCCTGCCAATCGCCGTCATACTTATACAGCTCCTTTTGATGTATATACCGTTCACGCAACAGTTGTTCAGCATTACGTCGCCGCCGTGGCTTCTTTTGGATGAGGCCATCGCCGTCTCGCTGGTATTAATCGTTGCTTCTGAAATCCGCAAGCGCATATTGCGCCGCGCATATTACCCGCGCTGACTTCTTGACTACCGCCATTCATATGATATGGTGAAAGATATATACTGCCCATGGTTACCACAAAACGATCCAAAAATAATCCCCTGATGGGCCCCAACAAAGACAACAGCTGGGAAGCGGAAGCCGCGTTTAACGGATCTCTTGCAAAAATAGGATCCACGTATTATATGGTTTACCGCGCGCTTTCACTTGAACATCTCTACGAAGGCAGGCGGCTCAAGCTTTCCACCATTGGCGTTGCAGTTAGCGGCGACGGCGTCCACTTTCGCAAAAGACGTCAACTGATTACTCCCAGCGAACTGTGGGATCGCTACGGCTGCGAGGATCCAAGGGTAATCACATTTGACGGCACCCATTACATCTTCTATACGGCACTTGCTTCGTGGCCGCCTGATGCTGACAGCATCAAAGTCGCGGTTGCGATCACACGAGATTTTGAACACATCGATGAAAAACATCTGGTGACACCATTTAACGCCAAAGCCATGAGCCTGTTTAACGAGCGGATTCATGGAAAAATAGCGGTTGTTCTCACTGCCAACACCGACCGCCCGCCATCAAAAATATGCATCGCGCTACTTGACAGTTTCCATGAGCTTTGGGATGAACTGTTTTGGCAACGCTGGTATGAAAAACTGGACGATCACAGTATCCCGATCAAACACCGAGCCAATGACCATCTTGAAGTGGGAGCCGCGCCGGTCAAAACCGATGACGGGTGGGTTCTGGTGTTTTGCTATATTGAAAATTATTTTGGCGGCGGCCGCAGGGTGTTTCGCATCGACGCGGCGCTTCTTCATCCTGACAATCCGCAGAAACTCATTGGGCAGACCGTTGACCCGCTGTTAGTACCCGAAGAGCAGTACGAACTCTACGGCATGGTGCCAAACGTCATTTTCCCAAGCGGCGCACTTTTGGAAGAAGGACAGTTTTTTATCTACTACAGCGCGTGCGACACCTCTGTTTGCCGCGCAAGCGTGACGCTCAATGATCTCATGCTCGAGCTGACCCATAATCCGTCCGTTAATCCCCAGCGCAAACAACCGGAAATGATGGCGCGGTTTGAAGGCAATCCCATCATTTCTCCGATAGCTCACCACGCCTGGGAATCCAAATACACCTTTAACGCAGGCGCTATCCGTGTGGGCGGTAAAACCCATATCCTCTACCGCGCCATGGGCGACGATGACACGTCAACATTCGGCTACGCGTCGAGCGTTGACGGACTCCATATCGACGAGCGGTTAGACACGCCCGTTTATGTCCCGCGCGAGCCGTTTGAAAGCAAATACCAACCGGGATTTTCCGGATGTGAAGACCCTAGATTGACGATGATCGGCGACACAATCTACATGTGCTACACAGCCTATGACGGTATCAATCCGCCTCGAATTGCGCTTTCAACAATCGCGGTGGATGATTTTGTCAATCACCGCTGGCATTGGACCAGGCCGCGCCTTATTTCCGCGCCGGGCATGGATGACAAAGACAGCTGTATTGTAAGCGAAAAAATAGACAATAAGTACGTTGTGTTTCACCGGCTGCCGCCGTGCATCTGGGTTGACTTCGTTGACGACCTAACGTTTGAAGACAACCACTGGCTCGGCGGTCACCCCGTCATGACGCCGCGTGTCAACTCGTGGGACAATTTGAAAATAGGCTTAAACGGCCCGCCTGAAAAAACAGCAGACGGATGGCTCCTTCTGTATCACGGCGTATCGAAAGATGACACGAAGTACCGCATGGGGGCCGCGCTTCTGGATCTTAACAATCCGCTTAAAATTCTTGCCCGTCTCCATAATCCGATTCTTGAGCCGCTCACGTGGTATGAAAACGAAGGCTACCGCGAGGGTACGGTATTTAGCAACGGGCAGGTCATTAACGACGGCATCCTCTATATTTACTACGGCGGCGCGGACAAATACCTTGGCGTTGCCACCACGCCAATCAAAACCATTCTCGATGCACTGAAGAAAGGAAAATAACGGCGTATTTGGTATAATAGCTTATACGGGCCGTTAGCTCAATGGTAGAGCAGTAGCCTTTTAAGCTATTGGTTGCAGGTTCGAGCCCTGCACGGCTCACAGCGTACTATATCTTTATGCCGCATCGGAAGCTCGGTCATATTCATGATTTTTCTCATCTCCACGAACGGCCTGCTGTCCAAGACCGGATGTTTGTTAGCGACGCTGTCGAGCTGGTGATTGCTCAAGTGGGGAAGACAATTGCGGACGAGGACATCCGGCGGATGTTTACCCAATGCTTTCCCAATTCACTTGACACCACGGTTTATTTCCACAAAGACGAACCGGGGAGTCTCCACGACGATACATTCATCATAACCGGCGACATCCCAGCCATGTGGCTAAGGGACAGTACGAATCAAGTGTGGCACTACCTTCCGTATGTCAAAGACGATCCGGAGCTTGTAAGCCTCTTTGTCGGGCTAATCAACCGGCAGAAAAACTGTATATTGAAAGATCCGTATGCCAACGCATTCGAACGGAATTATGACATTTGGGAACGCAAATACGAACTTGACAGCTTGTGTTCATTTTTACGCCTAAGCTGGGGATATTGGAATGCAACAGATGACCTTTCACCGTTTGATGAACAGTGGGTCGCCGCTGTCCAAAAGGCACTTAACGTCATGCTTGTGGAACAAAATACGGTCAATAAAGAAAACCTCAATCTCCTCTACCAGTTCCGCACCAAGTCCGGCCACCTGCACCCCGCGGTTCGACTCCACGGCTACGGCTATCCGGGCAAGCACTGCGGGTTAACCAGAAGCGTCTTTCGGCCGTCTGACGACGAGTGCGTCTATCCGTACCTCATCCCTGCAAACGCCATGGCAGTGTCGTATTTAAGGAAAATAGCTGCGATCTTGGATGCGGTTTCGGCGTTTGAACTTGCCAAAATCAGTCTCACGCTCGCCAATCAGATTGATGAGGGCATCAAAACATGGGGCATCATCAAACACCCTGTATTTGGCGATATCTATGCCTATGAAGTGGATGGCTTCGGCAGTAGTTGTATCATGGATGACCCCAACGTGCCCAACTTGCTAAGTCTTCCGTATCTTGGTTTTACAACCCTTGATGATCCAATTTATCAAAACACCAGAAGGCTCGTCTTAAGCGAGTGGAACTCGTTTTACGCCCACGGCAAAGTGGCGTGCGGAGAAACAAGTCCGCACGTGGGCGTGTGCGATAAATTCTGGCCGATGGCAACGATCATGCAGGCAATGACGTCCACAGATGAACATGAAATACGGCAATGCCTTTCCATCCTCAAGCGGACGAACGCGCACACGTTTTATATCCACGAAAGCGTCCACGTAGACGACCCGAATAAATTCACCCGCCACTGGTTCGCCTGGGCTAACTCGCTTTTTGGCGAAATGATTATTACCATTCACGACCGATTCCCCGCTGTTCTTCAGTAATTACTCTATCACACCGCGAACCAAGTGCTTACAGCGTCACATTCTGGATGTGGTTAAAGTCAATAAGCGTCCAGTCCGCATCAAGTTCGATCGCGATGACGTCTGCGCGCATCGCGTCGGGAAGTTCAGGGTGCAGGAGTTTATAGTACTGCGCAGTCTTGATAATCTCGCGCAGTTTCCATGGTGTCACGGACTCTTCCGGCTTCCCGTACGCATGACCAATCCGTGTTTTAACTTCGATGAAAACCAGAACGCCGCGGCTAACTGCGATGATATCGAGCTCACCGTACCGGGCTTTGAAATTGCGCTCAATAATGCGATAGCCGTGTGACGAAAGGTAGTCAATCGCCAAATCCTCGCCGCGCCTGCCAAGACGCTGTTTATGCGTTGGCGTATTAGGCGGTTGCCGCTGGGGTATCCTGACTGTGCTCAAGGGCTTCATTGACGCGAGTTGCGGCTTTACCGATTCGATTTCGCAGATAATACAACTTCGCTCTTCGCACATCCCCACGCTTTTTTACATCAATACTGCGTATCCACGGGCTCGCAAGCGGGAATATACGCTCAACGCCAATGCCGCCTGCGCCGATATGCCGCACGGTAATCATTGCATTGGAACCGGAACCTTTAATTGCAATAAGAATGCCGAAGAAAATCTGAATGCGCTCGCGCGTTTCCTCGTGAACCTCGCGCTTAGTTTTGCCGGTTACCTTTTCCTTTTCAATAAGTTTGTAATGCACGCGAATGGTGTCACCCACATGAAGCGTCACGGTTTTTTTATGATCTCCTTCTTGGGATGTCCAGACGATTGAATGTGCCATACTTTGATGATTATTTCATTGGTGCATTGATTTATCTCATCAATCAAGCGGCCATGAATCCATGAAACCGAACCATGTGAGAAAATTATTGTACCATTTTTTTACTCGTTCTACAACGCTGCAACGAATTTTAGGAATATCGGGTGGGGTCGAAGCGGCCTGCTTCTGTACTCCGGATGGTACTGCGTGCCAACGAAAAACGGGTGAACCGACGTAGGCAATTCGATAATTTCCACCAACTGTTCAACCACCGATCTGCCGGCAAGCACAAGTCCTGCCTTTTCAAATTCACCTGCGTATGTGTTATTGAATTCATAGCGATGCCTGTGCCGCTCGCCAACGATTTTCTTTGTTTCATCGTCATAGGCATGGTACTTCATGTAACACGAATCTGCGATTGTGCCGGGCTTCACTTGGCATTCCCACCTGCCGAGGCGCATTGTGCCGCCGTAGGCACGGCGTTGTAAAATTTCTGCTTGACCGGAAATCATATGAATTACCGGATGCGTTGTGTTTGGGTTGCATTCGAGCGTATGGGCGTCAGTCCATCCAAGCACGTTTCGCGCGTACTCCACAACTGCAAGCTGCATGCCGTAACAAAGACCCAAGTACGGAATTTTTCGCTCCCGCGCGTAGTTTACTGCGACAATTTTTCCTTCCACGCCCCGAGGTCCCCATCCTATCGGCACGATGATACCGTCAACACCTTTAAGGTCATCCACATTGCCTGTTTCCAAATGTTCCGCCTGTATCCATTTCACCGCTGTATCAACACCCTGCGCCCAGCTGGCGTGATCAATCGCATCCATGAGCGCAGCATAGCTGTCGCGAAGTTGATACTCGCCGGTAGCAAAGTATTTGCCGGCTATAGCAATCGTTTTTTGTTTCTTTTTCTTCGCACGAATGGTATCAACCATTTGCACCCATTCGGATAGGTCGGGTTTATTAAGCGGCAAACCAAGTAAATTCAAAATTTTTTCATCGAGTTTTTGCTTCGCAAGATGGATGGGCGTTTCGTACGGACTAGGCACGTCAACACTGTCAATGACGTGATCTGATTCCACATTGCAAAAGAGTGCGAATCGGGCGCGCCGCCGTTCATCCATGGGTTTTTCACTCCTGGTGACAATGAAATCCGGCTGAATGCCCATCGAATTGAGCGTACGCACCGAAAGCTGTGTTGGTTTGGTCTTTGGTTCGCCCAAGTGCCTCGGCATGGGCAGGTAGCTCACGTGGACGTGAACGACACGGTTTTTTTTATCTCGAGAAAGGATGCGCGACGCTTCGTAGTAGAGCGCGTTCTGGTATTCACCAGCCGTGCCGCCCAGTTCGATGACAACCACGTCTGCCTGTTCGTTTTCTCCGGCTGTGCGGATCTTTTTGATTATTTCATCGGTCACGTGAGGAATTGCTTCCACATCCTCGCCGTCGTAACCGAAATTGCGTTCCCTCTGTATAACGTCGTTGTAAATCTGACCCATCGTGACGAAGTTGCGGCGATACATGTTTTTGTCCAAAAACTTCTCATACGTCCCCATATCCATGTCTGCTTCTGTGCCATCTTCGCACAAAAAGGGGTCGCCGTGTTCAATGGGGTTTATAAGACCAGCGTCAATGTTGAGATAATTTTCACACTTAACCGGGGTAACGGTATATCCTCGACGCTGGAGGAGAAGCGCAATAGACGCGGTGGTGACGCCCTTTCCCAATCCGGAAATCACGCCACCTGACACAAAAATATATTTGCTTAGTGGCACAGCCTAAGATACCAAATTATTCGATGTTCGTCAATCGGGCCGTCGAATCTTTTGCTCAATTATCTTCCCCAACGCGCGCGCCCGCATGGGTGCGTCACCGATGTGATGCGTTACATCGACGAGGTTGTCAATTTCAGACGGCGCAAGATACTTCAGGATTGCCGAGTCTTTTCGGAGCAATTGAACCATTGGATTGGCATTTCCCTTTTTGACATCATCCCACGCCTTCATCGAAATACGTCGAAGAAGCTCGTGAGCCTTTTGCCTATGCGCACCGCGTTTCACCAGGTGAATGAGTATCGTTTCTGTTGCGGCAAACGGCGCGTATTGTGCCACATTATACGCGATCCGGTCAGCATGAATGACAAGCCCTTCAACTATCGTTACGGCAGTGCCAAGCATCTCGTCAACACTTAAACACGCTTCTGCGATAATAATCCGTCTGTTTGCCGAGTCATCGAGCGTCCGCTCCAGATAACTCATCGACGCATTCTCCAACGCCACAAGAGGAAGCACAGCAACAAAGCGCGCAAGCGAGCAAATCTTTTCACTGCCAATGGGATTTTTCTTAAACGGCATGGCTGATGATCCTACTTGATCAACGCCAAACGGCTCACTCCATTCGCCAATGCCTGCCGATTGGAGAATCCGCAGGTCTCCGGCAAACTTCGCCAAGGACGAAGCGATGCTCGCAAGAAGCGATATGACGAGGTAGTCAAATTTTCGCGGAGCTACCTGCGTTGTAATGAGTGAAAACGAAAGATCGAGTTTTTTTGCGACAACGTCATCAAGCTCCTGCGCCGTCATTGATATTCCCTTGAGAAGCTCTGCGTAGCTTGCCCGTGTGCCGACGGCGCCCTTCATGCCTTTTGCTTTGTAAAGCGATGTAACAAACCCAAGGAGCGACAGATCTATCAGCAAATCTTGTGCGTACAGCGCCAGACGGTAACCCACGGTTGTGGGTTCCGCAAATTGTAGATGCGTGTACCCCATGCACGGCACGGCGGCGTATGTTCGAATGTGTTTTGTAAACGACTTGAGGAGTCGGACAAGGTGATTCTGAATAAGACCAAGCGCCTGCGTTACGCGCACCGCATCGGCGTTGTCAACGACATCCGCGCTTGTAGCGCCAAGGTGAATTGTTCTGCCGCCCACACGCGCTTTTGATGCAAATTCACGGATTGCCGCTACCACATCATGCTTTGTTTCTTTTTCAAGCGCAAGGATTTTTTCTATATCAATGTCATCTGCATGTTTTTTTAAATCATTGAGCTCGTCAAGCTTCACCAATCCAGCGGTGTGGTATGCTTCTGCGAGTGCAATCCAGATACGCCGCCACAGCGCATACTTATTCCTCTCGCTAAAAATCCTCCGCATTTCCTTACTGCCGTATCGCCACGAAAACGGAGAAACGTATGATGAAAAGTCTGTTGAACGCATGCGTTATGTGCCAAAATATCGATCGCCGAAGTCGCCCAACCCCGGGACGATATAGGCTTTGTCGTTCAAGTGATCATCGACTGCCGCGGTAACGATGGGGACGTCTGGATGGTTTTGCTCCAAACGGTCGATCCCCTCCGGCGCGCTAACGATCGACACGACGACAATGCGTTGTGCGCCTTTTTCTTTCACCGCTTTAATTGTGTCATCGAGCGAACCGCCGGTAGCGAGCATCGGGTCAATGACAAGGACGATGTGCGTCGTGAAAATCTTCGGTATTTTTTTATAGTACTCATGCGCAATCGCCGTCTGTTCATCACGCTCAAGTCCGATAAATCCCACAGAAACTGCCGGTAAAAAATCCTGAAGAGCAAAAAGCATCGCGAGTCCCGCGCGAAGAACCGGCACGACGATGACGTCGTCTTTAAGCTGCGCCCCATTCATCGCTGCCAGAGGAGTCTCAATGGATTTCGTCTTGATGGCCATATGCTTGGTCGCTTCAATAAGCAAAATTTTGGACACGATGTTGGCGTGGTGCCGAAATTCCTGCGTCTTGGTAGTTTTATCTCGAAGAACGGTTAATGAGTGGGCTACCAGCGGGTGAGAGACAATCGTGACGGACTTCATGCTTTTCCTTTCTCTTCCAGATATTTCTTCCCGTGGCCGACGCTGGTATTAATCGGCTTGCCGGCTTTGCAAAGCGGGCACGCGGCCTCATCAAACGCCTGCGCCTCAAGGACGCCAAGCGATGAAAACGGCGCGCCGACAGAATCGCTGTTGACGTTTTTGGGGTCGCGGTTGACCATGACACACACGGCTACGACTTTTCCGCCCGCGGCTCTGACTGCGGCCACGACATTTTTCACTGAAATCCCCGTCGTCGTGAGATCCTCGATGACCAGCACGTGTTTTCCCTTAATGTGCTTGTCGTAGCCGCGCCGGAAGATGTGCGCGCTTTCTGCCGCTGACGCGAGTGTTCCTTTGTCTTTCTCTGTATATACGCTTAGTACTTCTCTCCCCGTAAGTTTAGAAAGGTGATACGCAGTCCACTGGGAAAGAATCGTTCCGCCGATGGCTGGAGCTGCAACCACATCAATTGTTTCATTCTGAAATTTTTCCGCAAACATTCTGCCGACGTTTGATGTTTCCTCTGTATGGGGGTACAGTGAATCCTTGTTGATATAGACGCTCCCGTGTTTACCGGACGTATACACAAAATGGTCATCGGTCAAAACCGCGCCGATCTTTTTTAGTATCGAAACCACATCATCTGCCATAGCGCTTCATTTTATATTCATTAATGTATCTATTAAGTTTTTCTGTTTCTTCCCGCGCCTTTTGGGCAAAATCGGCTCCGCCAGAAGCGAAGATGATGCCACGAGATGAGCTGATGATGGCGCGCGCGCCTGATTTGTCAACACCGGCTTTAACGGTTTTTTCTACGTCGCCTCCTTGCGCGCCGACGCCGGGGATGAGGATCGGCATCTCGCCCACAATACGTCGCACAATCTCTAACTCGGTGGGGTAGGTAGCTCCTACCGCTACACCGCAGTTGCCATTGTAATTCCATTCCTTCGATACGTTTTCTGCAACCACCTGGTAGAGCGGTTTTTCTCCCTGAACATTTAGGTCCTGAAACTCTTCTGCCCCAAGATTCGACGTTCTGCACACGATAATGCAGCCTTTGTCCTTGCGATCTAAAAACGGTTTGAGTGCTTCTTTGCCTAAATACGGATGGAGAGTGATGGCATCGGCACCCAGATAGTCAAATGCAAATGCCGCGTAACCTTCATTGGTATTACCGATATCCGCGCGTTTGGCATCGAGTATGATGACGACGTCCGGATAATGAACCTTAAGGTAGTCGCACGTCATTTTAAGATCTTCAATGCCGTCTTTCCCGCGCGCTTCATAAAACGCCGCGTTCGGTTTATACGCGCACACCACATCGTGTGTCGCATCGATAATCGCCT
Source organism: uncultured Gammaproteobacteria bacterium (assembly GCA_964596355.1). Taxonomy (GTDB): domain Bacteria; phylum Patescibacteriota; class Microgenomatia; order UBA10105; family UBA927; genus CAZQTD01. Next base: position 49,687 of record CAZQTD010000003.1, on the reverse strand, counting down.
TGTTAAACGTTGCCTGCGGGTGCGAACCACCGGTGCGTATGCGCTTGGGGATCTTGTTAAACTCACTATCTAAACCCACGCACACAAGTGAAGCATTCTTTTTGGTTATCGCATCCAACTTCTGGCAAAACGTCATAACTGTCTCCTGACAATCTTTTCAATAAGTAACTCGATATGTCTAATACCGAACGCTAGCCGACACACTCTTCACACCCCGGGAAATGACGTAATACGAGCGACTAGTGCGCCACACCAATAAGCTCTTTAAGAGATGTGATTCTTTCTTTTTGCATGTACGCTATCAAGCCGGTTTTCATCTCTTCAAACACCTTCATGCCCCTCAAGTATGTTGCAGATCCCACTCCTACGAGTGTCGCTCCTGCCATCATCAGTTCAATAACGTCCTGCGTTGTGGTAACTCCGCCCATACCGATGATGGGGATATTGACAACCTCATAAATATCATACACACAGCGAACCGTCAAAGGACGAATGGGGGGTCCGGATATTCCGCCTCGCTTATTACCAAGCACGGGCTTGCGCTTGACAATATCAATAATCATCCCTGGACCAGCCGTATTGATCGCAACAATTCCGTCAGCGCCTGCTTGCTCGCACGCTTTTGCCACTTCTGCGATGTTTGGCACGTTCGGCGTGAGTTTTGCAAGTACCGGCACCTTTCCTGCTACTTTTTTTACGGCATTCACCGCTGCGGCCGAAGATTCTGCGCCAAGTCCAAGCGCCTTTCCCATATCATCATCAACGTTGGGGCAACTCAAGTTGAGTTCAAAAAGCGGAGGATTGAGCGGGGTGAGTTCTTCGGCAAAACGTACGAAATCCTTCACACTTGTGGCAAATACGCTTACGATAACCGGCACCGGCGACGATTTGAGAAATTCTTCGATGAGTTCTTTTCCTTTCACTAACCCCGGCCCTCGAAGCCCCACGGAATTGAGGAATCCATGATCATATTTGACCACCCGGGGAAGCGGACTACCCTCTCTGGGTTCAATGGTTAACGATTTCGTCGTTATCCCACCAGCCCCTGCCGCGATCGCCCGCTCGTGGTCTTTGGGAATCTCCTGCGCGATACCTGAAGGGAGAATAAGCGGATTCGGAAATGTTACGCCACAATACGAAGTCTTAAGCAAATCGTCCATATTTTCTCCTCTTATAACATAGTACAATTATTTACCAGTCGTCTTCCCCGAATAACAACGGTCTCAACTTTCCCGAAAAGTTCCCACCCTTCGAAGACGCTCCAGCAGCATTTTGTCTCATACCCATCTTTACCGATAATAAACGGCTTTTCTGGATCAAGCTCAATGTAAGTACCCAGCTGATCTGGGATATGAAATATCTTTTTTGGATTATCATGAAGAAGGGCGATAATAACGCTTTGAGACAACATTCCTTCGTGCGACGCTTTCATAAGGAGCCCAAGTGCCGTCTCAAGTCCCGGCATGCCGTACGGAGGGTTCCTCGATTCTTTCTCTTGTTTGGTATGAGGTGCATGGTCTGTTTCCACAATGTCTATTACACCGCTTTGTAATCCTTCCCATAGAGCATCTTGATCGTTTATGTCTCCGATTTCTGGTTTAACCAATCCATAGTTACCCAGTTTGTTCACTTGGTCAGAAGTCAGAAATAAGTGATGAGGCGTTACTCCTACGCTCACGGCAACCCCTTTTGCCTTTGCTTGTTTGACAAGCGCGAGATCTTCTCTTTTTGCGACATGACACACGTGCAAGCGACGTTGATACATGCTGGCACATGATAAACACCGGAAAAGATTTTCCCCTTCGGCATGAACAAGGATAGGCTTATAACATTCCCAAGCTTTAAAAATATGATCTATAACAATTGGGTCGCTCACCAATAATTCACCAGTTGTATTACTGCAGTACACTTTTACCCCAAACACACGGGGGTGTTTCCAAGCTCGTGGAAACGACACAACGTTTTTTCCATCTGTACCGTAATGAAACCCCACATCGCACAACGCCCTTTTGGATAAAGCAACTTTTTCTTCCAGAAGGTCAACGGAAATCGTTGGTCTTGAAGGATTGTTCGGCATATCAAGGACGTACGTAAACCCTCCAGTGATTGCCGCCCGCGAGCCTGTTGCAAAATCCTCTTTGTGCGTTGCTCCCGGTTCGCGAAAATGAACATGAACATCAATAAACCCCGGAAATCTCTTTAACGCCATAACTCAACCCCCGTCGCTACTACTATTGCATCGATGTATTAGTAGTAGCATCGCGACTGATTCTCTATGGTTCTTTTCGCAATACCAACGATAAAAGCGCCATACGAACGTACAATCCATTACGCATTTGCTCCCTAATGTAGAGAGCTCTTGAATCGCTATCCACATCGGTGGCAATTTCTCCAACTCTAGGAAAGGGATGCATGAGAATTGCTTTTTTATTAAGCCTGTTCATCGTCTCTTTCGTGACAATGTAGCGGTGTTTTAATTTTTCATAGACATCAAGATCCCGAAATCGTTCCCTTTGTACGCGCGTAACATACAGGACATCTGTTTTGACAAGCTCTGGCTCCAGTTCGTCCGTTTGCCGTACGGGAATATTCTTTTTCTTAAGTGCCTGTACGAATTCAATAGGCATCTGTAGTTCGCTCGGTGATACGCAGGTGATGCCTGCCGGCGCATAAAGGGATAGAAGCGTTGTAAGCGAATGGACAGTTCGTCCATACAGCAAATCTCCGGCAAACGTCACCGTCAGTCCGTCAATGGAAGGAAAGTGGTCAGCAATAGTAAAAAGATCCAAAAGAGCCTGCGTCGGGTGCTCACCAGGACCATCGCCTGCATTTATGACCGGCACATCGACAGCGTTTGCCGCAATGTTTGCGGCCCCCTGCTGCGGATGGCGGATGACAATAACGTCAGAAAAATTATCAAACGTCTTTACCGTGTCTTCCAGCGTCTCCCCCTTGGCGACCGACGAATAGACTACTCCCTGAAGCGGAATGATGCCTCCACCCAAACGCTGCATCGCGGCAACGAATGATCCGAATGTTCTGCTTGACGGTTCGTAAAACAACGCCGTCATGATTGTGCCTTTGAGCGTGTCGTTTCCTCCTTTGGTTTTTACTAATTCCCTCATGTGTTTCGTTTTTGCAAAAATTGCTTCCACATCAGCTTTCGTAAACTGGCTGCTCGTCAAAATATCGTGATGGTAAAGCGTGTGGTAATTCATGTGCTCCGTTCGTTTTCTACGATCTGTTGTATTCGCTCCACGGCAAAATTGTTAAATCTTCTTGTTTGTACCGATAAATAGATTCAATGTAAAGTATAGCAGATTCAGCATTGGTAAAAATTGGAACCCCTAAATCAATCGACATTCTTCGCATGAGGTACCCGTCGGTTATTCCTTTTTGCACCGAGGCGCGGCTTGCATCCGAGAACCGCTCTGGCAACACGATTGCAAACCCAATCATATGCTTCTTTACCAAATCCGCATAGTTCGGGTGCCCCTCCTCATGAAGTTTCTCAACTTTCAGAACCTCTATATGATGATCCATGAGAAAAGCATGCGTGCCGCTTGTCGCATACAGCACATACCCCATATCGCGAAGGCGTTCAGCAGATTGAATGAACTCTTCCTTTGCCCGCTGTCCTCCCAAGCTCAAAAAAGCCGCCTTTTTTTTCGGATACTGGGTGCCTGTAGCCAAAAGCGCCTTGAGGTATGCTTCATGGATATCTTTTCCAAACGCCGCTACCTCACCGGTTGAGCTCATTTCAACGCGCAGCACAGGGTCAGCGCCGCGGAGCCTGCGAAACGAAAACTGCGGCACTTTCACCGCTACGTAATTGTGGTGTTTTCCGCGCACATTCGTGACAGTTTTTCCCAGCGCAATATCTGTCGCCATGGTAATGAAGTTTGTATGCATCGCCTTGCTGACGAACGGAATACTCCGCGACGCACGAAGGTTGCACTCAATGACGTACACGCGATTGTCGGAAAGTAAAAATTGCATGTTAAACGGCCCGTGAATGGCAAGATGTTTTGAAATGGTCGCCGCGTAATCATAGATGGTTTGCTTCATGGCGCGTGAAAGCCCATGCGGCGGCAGTACAAGCGTCGCGTCGCCGGAGTGCACGCCTCCTTTTTCTACATGTTCGGACAGTGCAGAAACGACAATGTCGCCGTGCCTTGCCACACCGTCAAAATCACATTCAACCGCATCCCGCAGGAATTTGGTAATGACAAGCGCATGTTTGTTAATGTCCACGTCTATCGTCGCAAGATACTGTCTCAACTGCTCTTCTGTTTCAATTACAAGCATCGCTTTGCCGGACAGGACAAACGACGGCCGGATAAGAACGGGAAAACCGATCGTTTTGGCCATCGCGATTGATTGTTCTTCAGTATGAGCTTCGCTCCATGCCGGCTGCGGAATACCCAGCATATCTAACAGTTTGCTGAATACCTGGCGGTCTTCAGCCTTCAGAATGGTTTTTGCGTCCGATCCAAGAATCGGCACTCCCTCACGATCAAGATTCGGCGCGAGATTGTTCGGTATCTGTCCGCCCACGGAAAGAATAAAAGGCGATTTCTCCAAATCATAAATGTCCAGTACCCGCTCTAGTGTCAATTCCTCAAAATATAAGTAATCCGTGTTATCGTAATCTGTAGAAACTGTTTCCGGATTACAGTTAATCATGACCGTTTTAAATCTATGATGTTTTAATCTGCTGACAGTATTGACCGCACACCAATCAAACTCCACAGAGGTTCCGATAGAATACGGGCCGCTCCCAAGGACAATCACTTTCTTCTCTTTGACTAACGGTTTGTGATCGCTCAAGTCAGCGGCGTATGTCATGTAGAGATAATTTGTTTTTGCCGGAAACTCTCCAGCCATCGTATCGATATGCTTGACCACCGGAACAATACCAAAACGTTTCCGCGACGCGCGGATTGTACGCTCATCGATTTTCATAATGCGCGATATTTGAGCATCAGAAAATCCCTGCCGTTTTGCATCAGACAGGAGTTCTCTCGTTACCGCCGTTGCTTTTTTAATTCGCGCGTATGTTTGGACAATGCGTTGAATTGACGCAAGAAACCACGGATCAATCCCGGTTAGGCTGTATATGTCTTGAACCGTCATGCCCTTTGCGAATGCCGCTGCGACGACGAAGAGTCTTTTGGCATCCGGCTCGATAAGCCGTTTCCGTATGGAATGTATATCGAGCTCCATCTCTTTTTCATCGACAACGCCGTCATACCCCTGATTCAGCATACGCACCGCTTTCTGCAGAGCCTCTTTAAATGTTCGAGCAATGCTCATCACTTCACCGACGCTTTTCATTTCACTACCGATCCTCGGATCAATATGCGTATACTTATCTAAGTCCCATCGCGGAATTTTGACAACGACGTAATCAAGCGACGGCTCAAAAAACGCTGATGTCCTTTTCGTTACAGAATTTGATAACTCCGGAAGTGTCCTTCCAACCGCAAGTTTTGCCGCAATGTATGCAAGCGGGTATCCCGTGGCTTTTGAAGCGAGTGCAGAAGACCTGGAAAGCCGAGCATTTACTTCAATAATTCTGTAGTCGTTTGATTTGGGATCAAGCGCATATTGAATATTGCATTCACCGATAATTCCAAGTTTGCGGATTGCATCAATCGCAATCTGCCGGAGACCGTAATACTCATCATCGGTAAGCGTTTGAGACGGCGCAATCACAATTGATTCACCAGTATGGATGCCTACGGGGTCAACATTTTCCATATTACAGACCGTTATGCAGTTATCTTCTTTATCGCGTACAACTTCATACTCAATCTCTTTCCATCCGTAAAGACATTCTTCAATCACAACTTGAGACGATGTGGCAAATGCTTTTTCTAACAGCGTTTTAAGAGTTCTTGCATCTTTGGCAACTCCGCTTCCGGTTCCACCGAGCGCAAAGCCCGTCCGAAGCATAACTGGAAATCCAAGTTCTTGTGCGAATGCGACACCATCTTGAATACTTCGGACAATGGCTCCCCGAGCGGTTTTAAAACCGATACTGTGTAAGCGCTTCGAAAATAATTCTCTGTCCTCCGTCTCTATGATCGTTTCTATAGGAGTGCCCAAAATAGCAACCTCGTAATTCTTCAGAACGCCGCGTCGGTAAAGCTCTATTCCGCAGTTAAGCGCCGTTTGTCCTCCAAAGGCAAGGAGAATGCCATCAGGGTGTTCTTTTTTAATTACAGATGTAACGAAATCCGCTGAAACCGGAAGAAAATATATTTCATCGGCAAGGCCTTCAGATGTCTGGATGGTCGCAATATTCGGATTGATCAAAATGATCTCTTTCCCTTCTTCTTTCAAAGCCTTGATTGCTTGTGTGCCCGAATAATCAAATTCACCAGCTTCACCGATTTTAAGGGCTCCGGATCCTAATAAGAGTACTTTTTGTATGCGTTTCATTTTTTGAACAGCGAAAATATCCATTTTGTATCAAATGGGCCTGGATTCCCTTCCGGATGAAACTGCGTACTCCACACCTTACGTTCCTGACCTACCAACCCCTCATTCGTCTTGTCATTAAGATTGATAAACCATTCGTTGTATCCATTCGGGATCGTTTCTCGCTTAACTGCATAGCCGTGGTTCTGACTCGTGACATACGCTTTATGAGAAAAAACATCGAGACATGGCTGGTTTAATCCTCGGTGACCGTACGGAAGTTTGTATGTGTCCGCGCCAATAGCAAGCGCCGCAAGCTGATGCCCCAAACACACCCCGATAAAGGGAATGCCCGCATTAATCACGTTTCGGATATGTGCAATCGTAATCTGACAGTCTTTTGGGTCGCCCGGGCCGTTTGAACACACAACGCCATCAATGGCTGACGCGTACTTCATAGGATCATCATCCCACGGAATGCGCATAACTTCATAGCCGTTATTAAGAAGCTCTCTAATAATTGCGTGTTTTACGCCGCAGTCAATGAGAAGGATGCGCATACCGCAAGGGTTTTGGGGTTTATAGACAATGGTTCTGGGCAGACTTACCATTGAAACAAGGTGGTTTTTACGCTCGTTATCCCATTCGCCATTTTTCGTGGTCAAAATCCTGCCGCGCATGACGCCCTTCTGGCGAAGTTTTTGCGTAAGCGCTCGTGTGTCAATATGAGAAATTCCCGGAATCTTTTGCGATGTAAGCCAATCAGAAAATGATGTCTCGTGCTGGTAATGCGACGGTGTTGAGATGACCGAGGAAACAATAACCCCTGACGCCCAGATTCTTTCCGACTCAAAATTTGCCAGCAGGTGAGCATCTTGATAAAGTGGTCGCGCAACGCCGTAGTTGCCAATCAGTGGATAGGTAAATACAAGAATTTGCCCTGCAAACGAAGGATCTGTCAGGCTTTCACAGTACCCGGTCATTCCAGTCGAAAATACCACCTCTCCAGAACAAGAACCTTCATAACCGAAGCTGACGCCTTCGATCGTATCACCGTCTTCAAAATGTAGATACGCTTTGGTACCCATAAAAAAAGAGCCGATCGGCTCTTAGAACATACATCGCTCACATACGCGAATGATGCTTTTGAATAGATAAAAAAAATCCCCGCTGTTCATCTGACTCTTGGGATTCTAGTATACTGATCTGACAATTTCCTGTCAAGTGCGCTCCGATTTCTTAGCCTTTCGAAGGTGCCAACGAAAAAGCGCAGAGAACACGTCGCTTTTCGTTATCATGCCGATGACGCGATGTTCGTCATCAATAACGGGCAACTGATTGACGCGCCGCACAATCATGCGAGACAACGCGCGCATAAGCGGCGTGTCGCCAAGCGTATAGATAACCTTCTTGCACATGATGTCATTCGCTTTCAATTTCACCACATCACCAACGTTTGCTTCCATCTGCTCAAAATCGTGCGCAGACGTGACATCCTCCAAATATTCGCGATAATCCGGATATAACGCTTTGAGTAAATCTTCTTTTGTCACAAGACCAATGAGGCGACGACGTCTATCTATGACGGGAACCGCATTGATGCGCCTTTTTATGATGTGCTTCCAAAGCTCGCATATAGACTCATCCGGTGACGCGGTAACAATGTTTGTGGACATCACATTGTGAACTTTCATACAATACCTCAATCGAGTGTAACGAAGGAATGATGAAGTGTCAATGTGCTTAAAGAGGACGCCCCTTCTTTCGCTTGTATACCTTAAGCTCCAATAAGCTCCTTCGTAGTACTGCCTGTGCTTCGGCTAATTCTGCACCCTTTGCCTTTCCTGCAATAACCTGACGCGCGGATTCCTGCGCTCGTTTTATTTCTGATTCATTCAACTCGTCCGCGTGCACCGCACGAGAAACAAGAATAAGGACGCCGTTTTTCGTAACTTCCATAAATCCGCCGCCGATCGCTAGAAAAAACTCTTTATTTTTGGTCTGAATTTTTATTTCTCCGTCGGTTAGTGATGAAAACAGCGGCTCGTGACGGGCAAGAATTCCGATTGTTCCCCTCGATGTTGGCACGGATACGGCTTCAACGTCTTCAGAAAAGGCTTTTCGCTGGGGTGTGATGATATCCAGATGAAATGCCATAATAAGCAATGGATAGCAAAAACAGGAACCTTATGTTACTTCCTCTATACCTCCAACCATGTAAAACGCCTGCTCGGGAGTGTTGTCGTGTTTACCTTCCAAAATTTCACTAAACCCCTTCACGGTCTCTTTGAGCGGCACATATTTTCCGGCGCGCGCGGTAAATGCCTCCGCAACGAACATCGGTTGTGTTAAAAACCGCTGAATTTTGCGCGCTCTGGAAACCACCAGCTTGTCTTCGTCGCTTAACTCCTCTAAACCCAGTATCGCGATAATATCCTGCAAATCTTTATACCGCTGAAGCACTCGCTGGACTCCGCGGGCGACACGGTAATGTTCGGCTCCGACAATGCCCGGCTCCAGAATACGCGAGTTTGATGACAGTGGATCAACTGCTGGATACAAGCCCTGCTCTGCGATCGACCGCTCAAGCGCGATGGAACTATCAAGGTGCGCAAACGTCGCTACTGGAGCTGGATCAGTATAGTCATCTGCCGGTACATACACAGCCTGAACTGACGTAATAGATCCCCGTTTCGTTGACGTAATTCTCTCTTGAAGCGCTCCCATTTCCGCCGCAAGCGTCGGTTGATAACCAACTGCGGACGGAATGCGACCTAACAGCGCAGACACTTCGCTGCCTGCCTGCGCAAAACGAAAAATGTTGTCAATAAACAGTAAGACATCCTGGCCTTCTTCGTCGCGGAAATACTCCGCCATGGTCAAACCCGTTAATGCCACGCGAAGTCTGGATCCGGGTGGCTCATTCATCTGTCCAAACACGAGCGCGGTTTTATCTATGACGCCGGACTCTTTCATCTCCCGCCACAGGTCGTTTCCTTCGCGGCTTCGCTCGCCAACCCCGGCGAACACAGACACGCCTCCGTGCACTTCCGCGACATTATGAATGAGCTCTTGAATAAGGACTGTTTTCCCCACGCCTGCGCCGCCGAAAATCGCCACCTTTCCCCCTTTTACAAACGGCGCGATAAGGTCAATTACCTTAATGCCGGTTTCCAATACCTCCTGTTTCGTGCTTTGCTCCACTAACGGCGGCGCACTTCTGTGAATTGGGTAGCGCTTGCTGTCACGAAGCTGTACCTTGCCGTCAATTGCCTCACCCACGACGTTAAATAGTCTGCCGAGCGTCTTTTTGCCAACAGGCACCGTAATTGCTTCACCGGTAGCAACTACCGATTCACCGCGCCTCAACCCGTCGGTCGGACCCAAGGCGAGAGTGCGGACGCGATTATCGCCTAGGTGTGACGCAACCTCTAAAACCAACCGTCCACCCTCAACAAACGGATTTGCTACTTCAAGCGCCTCGTAGAGATTCGGTACGCGCCCTTCAGGAAACAGAACATCAACAACCACGCCGATGATTTGCTGGATCGAACCTAATCCTTCTCTCCTGTGTTTACCGTTGATTCGTTTTTTCATCACGCTATCCCCTCCTACACAGCTATTGCAAGCTGCGCAGTAATAAGATCTGTAATTTCGTAGGTAATCTTCTCCTGCCTAGCCTTATTGTACATAAGCGTCAATTCATCAACGAGTGTTAACGCGTTGTCTGTAGCGTTTCGCATCGCGATCATACGGGCCGAATGTTCGCTTGCCTCTGCTTCCAAAACAGCGTCTCGCACCTGATTTTCCACATAATGCGGCAATAGCGACGTAAACACTTCATCTACTGTCGGTTCAATTTGAAACGCAAGCGGCGCATCATCACTCATCGACGAGCCTGCTGATTCAATGACAAGAGGCAAAATGGTTTTTTTTCGCGGCTCCTGACGAATAATCGAAATAAAGTCGTTATACATTAAGTCAACAGCGTCATAGTGATGTGCTGTATATTCTGACGTAATAAGCTCGGTAAGCGCAGCGACTGCAGACGTAAACGGCGTCGCGTGCGAAAAATCAGCTTTTAGCTGAAAACCCATTTGTGCCGCAAACGAGGCTCCCTTTTTGCCCAGGGTAATAATATCAATACCAACCCTATTTGAATAACATGATAGAAAAAATCGAAACAATCCCGTATTAAGCCCGCCGCACAACCCCTTATTGCTCGACAGCAACACAACGAGACGCTTGCCCACAAGCACTTGGGGCTTTAGAAGAAGCGGGTGTCGTGCCGCTTCCACACGGCTGGAAAGACGCAAAACCATCTCGTAAATCTTCTGCGCGTAGAGTTTTCCGGCGACTGCCTGCGCCTGTGCTTTGCGCATTTTGGATGCGGCAACCAACTCCATTGCCTTTGTAATCTGCGAAATATTTTTTGCAGACTTTATTCTTCCTCTGATACGTCGTATGTTAGCCATTATTGTGTTTTGGTAAATGTTCGTTTAAACTCTCCCACTGCGTGTTTTAAACCTGTCTCTATATCATTCGTTATTACTTTTTCTTTGGCAATAGAAGCAAGGAGTTTTTTTCCGGAGCGATCGAGAAATTCTAAAAATTCTTTTTCGAAGCGACTCACGTCAGAAACCGCCACATCATCCAAATAGCCGCTACTGCCAGCCCACACGCTTGCTATTTGTCTTTCAACCGGCATGGGGGAAAATCTCCCCTGCTTGAGAAGCTCCAGCATGCGCGCACCGCGGTCTATCTGCTGTTTCGTTGCTTCATCAACATCAGTTGAAAATTGCGCAAATGCCGCAAGCGCTCGATATTGAGCAAGATCCAATCGCAGCGTCCCTGCAACCTTTTTCATCGCTTTGTTTTGCGCTGCTCCTCCGACACGCGAAACCGAAATGCCGACGTTTATGGCAGGACGCTGACCTGCGTTAAATAGATCAGATTCCAAAAACATCTGCCCGTCGGTTATAGAAATAACATTCGTCGGAATATACGCAGACACGTCGTTCGCCTGCGTTTCAATAATCGGAAGCGCGGTAATCGATCCGCCTCCTTTCGCGTCACTCAATCTGCACGCGCGCTCAAGCAATCTGCTGTGGAGATAAAAAACATCTCCAGGATATGCTTCGCGGCCGCTTGGCCGTTTCAGAATCAGGGAAATTTGCCGATACGCCCACGCGTGCTTGCTCAAGTCGTCATAAACAATGAGGACATCTTTGCCTTTATCCATAAAGTACTCAGCGATCGCGCATCCAGCGTACGGCGCGATGTATTGGTTGGCCGCAGAATCCGCGGCAGATGCGGCAACGACAATCGTGTGACCAAGTGCTTTATACTCTGTAAGCTCCGCTGTCACCTGCGCGATTCGGGATGTCTTTTGACCGATAGCAACATAAATGCAAATAACGTCTCCTTCTTTTTGGTTGATGATTGTATCGATGGCAATTGATGTTTTTCCAGTATTGCGGTCGCCAATTATAAGCTCTCGCTGTCCCCGGCCGATCGGAATCATCGTGTCAATAGCTTTGATACCGGTCTGAAGTGGTGTATTGACGGGTTGTCGCTCAACGACTCCGGGAGCAATTTTTTCCAGCGGGTATCGCGTTTTCGTACGTATCTCTCCTTTCCCGTCAAGCGGCTCTCCCAACGGATTGACCATGCGGCCCAAAAGCGCTTCTCCAACAGGAACCGACAGCAACGCGCCGGTTCCCCGCACTTCATCGCCCTCATGGAGTTTAAGATAATCGCCCAGAATAATTGCGCCGATTCTGTCTTCTTCTAAATTGACCGCGAACCCGAATATATTCATCGGAAACGCAAGTTCTTCCAAGTATTGTGCGTGCGGAAGACCGCTGATGAATGCGACGCCATCTGCAACAGACATGATTCTGCCGACGCGCCGCGCCTGCATCGATGGCTCAAACGACTCAATTTTTTGAGCTAAGTCTTTTGCGATACGCTCTGATACGTCGTGGTTTGTCATAGGAGTGTCTTTGCCATCTGATCAAGATACGTTGAAAATGACGTGTCCACAATAAAGTCGCCAACAGTCATACGCATGCCCGCGATCAGCTCCGGTTTGACCGACATCTCAATGGCTACATCATGGCCGATGAGCTTGGCAAGCACGCGGGCGAGAGTCTTCTGCTCGGCGGGCAAAAGCTGTACGCTTGACTCAACGCGTGCGACATTCGCTTTTCGTGCCCTCGCGGTCACCTTCGTTAACAGCGCCGCCACTTTCGGAACAACGCTCTTATCCTTTGTCTCACGACGCAAATACATGACAACGCCGTCTGCCAGTTCCCGCGCGTCTTTCGTAAGCGATTGATCCATATGCCGCTAGCATTAATTCACACGAACCGACTCAAGTTCTTTAAGGTGTTTTTGGATAAGCTTGTGCTTGTCCTGCTGCGATATTACCCCCGTTAATAATTTTTTTGCCATGGCAACCCCCAGCGTAACCGCGTTTGCGCGAACGTCCTTTTCCATTTCCTCTCGCAAACGAGCGATATCAGCCTTCGCTTTATCCATAATTTGCTGTGCCTGTCGGTGCGCTTCGGCGAGGATATCTTTTTCTTCTTCCTTGGCTTGTTTTCTTGATTCCTCTATAATCTCCTGGCCTTCCTTCCGTGCATGTTCAAGCATCTTTTGTTTACGAATTGCCATCTGCTCCTCTTCTTCGCGCATCTTTTCGGTTAATCGAATCCCCTCCTCGATTTCTTTTTTGCGCTTCTCAAGCATAGTAAGAATCGGCTTATACAGAAGCTTTGATAAAACGACGATGATAATCAAAAAGTTTATCCCCTGCGCAAGCAGAAGTGTTGGTTCAATTCCTAACTTATCCATATGTTCCTTGTCACACGAATTTAATGATCAAACCCGCAACCAGCGCGTAGATGGCGATAGCCTCTGCAAAAGCGACACCCAAAATCATGCTGGTACGGATGTCTCCTGCCGCTTCAGGGTTGCGTCCAATTGCCTCAAGCGCCTTGCTCGTAAGCCATCCGATGGCAAACGCCGGCATGGCCCCCCCCAGCGCGACTGTAAGGCCGGTCATAATAAGTTTCAACGATCCCTCCTCCATAAACAATCACCTCCCTAATGATCTTCGCCGTGCGAAACGGCTACATTTAAAAATACCGCAGTAAGCATAGAAAATACAAGAGCCTGAATAAATCCGACAAATAACTCAAGCATCAAAAAGGGAAGAGGTACGACGAAAGGCATCAGAAACGCCATGACTGTAAGAAGCACTTCTCCTGCGAATATATTGCCAAATAGCCGAAAAGCGAAGGAAACTACTCTGGATATTTCCGAAACAATCTCTAAGATTCCCAACACGAAATAGATCGGGTCTTTAAAGTTTAAAAACCTTGTGCTGTAATGTTTGCCCACTGTCTTAAATCCAAAATACTGGATTGCAACAACGGCAATGATCGCAAGCGCCAGAGTCGTATTTAAATCAGCAGTTGCACCGCGCAGAATCGGTGTAAACTCGTGGCCGTGGAAAAAACCCACGGTTCCAACGCCGGGAAGAAGCCCCATCCAGTTCGCAGTAATAATAAAAATGAAAAACGACGCAATGAGAGGAAAAAATTGTCGTATGTGATGTCCGGCAACGGTTCCAAAAAAGTCATATAGACCGCCGACAAGAAGTTCGGCAATCGACTGACCGTAACCAGGCACCAGCGTCATAGTGCGTGTCGCAAGAAAGGAAAGCAGGAATATAACCCCCATCGCAAACCACGTCGCAAGTAGTGAATTTGATATGGGCACCCCAAAAACTGTGCCAAGTTTTTCAGCAGCAAGCGATATATGCGGCATTATGGTTATGAGTTCTTTCGTCCTATCACTTCACGAATTGTTGCAACAAACGCAATACATGATATCACTATCCCAAAAAACAACAACGCGATGGTCGCCTTGGGATAACTTGACCACGTTCGATCAAGAAACAATCCCAAACACGCTCCACCAGCGATAGGCAGTGCGATTGTAAATCCTATTTCTCCCACAAACCCTACATAAAACCAGGTATCGCGTCCATCTGTCACCTTTCGTTTCTTTTTGTCGCGCCTTTCAACTACCAACCCCTTCCGCTCATCGATACTAACGTTAAACGACTCACGGACAGCGTGAGTCTTACGCCACTTGATCATGCTATCAAGCGCACTCATTGTACAAAACCTTCGTGCGTTCGTCAACCTCCATTGTCTCTAACGGATACCAGAACCGATGCGTCATCGACAAGAATCGTCAAACGATCATCTTTTTCGTCCACCTTGCCCATCACCTGGACTACAACATCCGACCGCCACATATCCATGGTCCGTATATAAATTTTTGGAAAAACTACCAGCTCCACGTTTCCTGTCATATCTTCCACTTTGACGAATGCCATTTCGTTGTTGCCTGCCTTTGTGGTTATTTTTTTGACGTTAACGACAATCCCGGCAACTGTCACTCGCTGCCCTACGTGTTCTACGGTCATTTGCCCAAGAGGTACCGCTCCAACGCCAGAAAGCAGTTTTATATGAGGCTCAAGCGGGTGGGTTGTGAGATAAAATCCAAGGAGTTCTTTTTCCCACGCCAATAGCTCTGATTGTGGACACTCGGCAACACGAGGAAGCGCGTCCATGGCTCTGTGTGCGACATTTGCTTCTTCAAATAGTCCTACTTGTCCGGCTGCTGCCTGCTTCTTGTGTTTATGTGCAAGATCAATGGCCAACGGTACGTAAAGGAGCATTGCCGCGCGCGTTCCAAACCCATCCATTGCTCCGGCCTTTATCAAGCTTTCAAGAGTCTTCCTGTTGACCTTAGACAGATCTACGCGCGCCATAAAATCGCCCAAGCTTACGAACGGTTTATCCCTGCGGGCCGCAAGGATGGCCTCAATTGCCGCCTCGCCGACGTTTTTGATCGCCGAAAGCCCAAAGCGTATCGCGCGCCTGCCAGCAGGCTGCGTCTCTTCGATCGTAAATTCTACTCCCGATGCGTTAATATCCGGAGGCAAAAGCGCAATATTCATTCGCCTGCACTCGGCGACCATCATCGAAATTTTGTCGTCGCGTGCCGGTCCTGTATTTGCGCGGGATTCTGCAGTCAAAACTGCGGTCATAAATTCTACCGGATAATTAGCTTTAAGGTAGGCAGTCTGATATGCAATCATCGCGTAGCACGCGGCATGAGCTTTATTAAATCCGTAGCCGGCAAACGGCTCAATGAGATTAAAAATGACTTCCGCTTTTTGACGCGTAAGGCCATTTGCCACGCAACCGTCAATAAACTTTTCCTTTTGCTTCTTCATTTCGGATGGAATTTTTTTGCCGACTGCCTTGCGCAGTTTATCTGCGTCGCCCCACGAATATCCGGCGAGCGTAATGGCCGTCAAGAGGACGTCATCCTGATATGCGATAATACCGTACGACTGTTTTAGTACATCTTTCAGTCGCCGATCCGGATAGGTTATAAGCGAAGGATTGTGCTTCCTTCGGATAAACTCCGGAATAACCTGCATGGGTCCGGGTCGAAACAGCGCAACCATCGCCATGAGATCAAAAATATTTGTGGGCTTAAGCTCTTTGATATACCTGCGCATTCCCGCAGATTCAAGCTGAAACACGCCGGTTGTTTCGCCCAGCGAGAGCATCTCATACGTTTTTTTATCAATGAGCGGAATCGCTTGCAGATCAAGCGTCTTCCCCGTCACATCCTTAATAAATCGCAATGCTTGAGAAATAATGGTGAGGTTCCGCAGTCCCAAAAAATCCATCTTGAGAAGCCCCACACCGTCTTCTCCAACCGTATACATGTCGTACTGTGTCACGATCCGTTCACCCTTTGACTCTTTTTGAAGCGGTGTATATTCCACAAGCGGTTTGTCAGCGATGACAACGCCTGCGGCATGGACCGACGCGTGACGAGCAACCCCCTCAAGTTTTCGCGCGACATCCAAAAGCCGCTTTGTTTCGGGTTCAGATTGATACGCAAGAGCAAGCTCCGGCGACTGCTGCAGCGCCTTGTCTATTGTCATCGCGCTCCCCTGAAACCCTGCCGGAATCATCTTGCTAATCCGGTCCGGCCCAGAATACGGCATACCGAGCGCTCTGCCCGCGTCGCGGACAGCTCCTTTTGCCTCCATGGTGCCAAACGTGATAATTTGCGCAACTTTATCTTCACCGTATTTTTCGGTAACGTATTTAATCACCTCGTCTCGCCGGTCATCTGCAAAATCCAAATCAATGTCCGGCGGACTTGGACGCGATGGATTAAGAAAGCGTTCAAACGGCAGATTAAAGAACAACGGATCAATTCCCGTGATATTAAGAATGTAGGAAATTACAGATCCAGCCGCTGACCCGCGGCCGGGGCCAACAGCAATACCGTGATCTTTCGCCCAGTTAACAAAATCAGATACAATGAGAAAGTACGTTGAATATCCTTTTTTGTTGATAATATCCAGTTCGTAGGCAATCCGATCGTTAATTTCTTTGGTCGGATTGGGATACTTTGCCTTTACCCGATCAGTAATAAGCTTTTTTAAGTACGTGGCGAGTGTTTCGCCTGCTTCAAGCGGATACTCCGGCAAAATCCACTTGCCAACCGACAGCGTCACATCACACATGCGCGCAATTTTCACCGTATTCTCTATCGCCTCGGGATACTGGATAAACAACCCCTTCATCTCCTCGGGAGAACGCATGTAAAAATCCGGCGAGTCAATCATCGTCAGCGGCCGATCTTTGTCAAGAATTGTCCGCTGCGTCTGTACGCAGAGCAGAATTTCCTGCGCTTCAGCATCCTGCGGGTCCACGTAATGGATGTCGTTGGTTGCCACAAGCGGCAGACCGAGCTTGCGCGAAAGCTTCACGAGTTTGGCGTTGATCTGGTCTATTTCCGCAATTTTCGGGTGACGTTGCAGTTCGATATAATAATGATCGACGCCGAACAACTCGGCATAGCGTCTGGCTGTTTCTTCTGCCTCTTTCTCTTTACCCTCCCGCAAAAGAGACGGCACCTCGCCTTGAATGCATGCGCTCGTGCAAACAATCCCCTCGTGATACTTGGTCAGAAGTTCCCAGTCGATACGCGGCTTATAATAATAGCCCTCCAAGTGCGCATAGGTGACAAGCTTCATGAGGTTCTTGTACCCTGTCTCGCTTTTGGCAAGAAGGAGCAAATGATACGGGTCTGTATCAATTTTTGCTTCCTTATCAAACCTGCTTCTCCTTGCAACATACGTCTCAACTCCAAGAATCGGCTTGATTCCCGCGGCTTTGGCTTTGAGGTAAAACTTGAAGCTTCCGTACATCGCGCCGTGATCAGTAACGGCAAGCGCATCCATGCCAAATGACTTGGCCCGTTCAATCAACTGATCAAGCTTCCCTAAGCCGTCGAGGAGCGAATACTCGCTGTGCGTATGAAGATGGACAAAATCTGCCATATTATTTCTCGTTACTATGTTTTAAATCATAGTAACAAGACCGTTATCTTGTCTAAGAAGCAAGCCTCTGCTCAAGCAACCCCATTATTCTCCTTTTATTCCCTTTCCCTTTAAGTTCCCGCAGAACATTGCCAAAGAGAAACATTTTAACTTTTTCTTTGCCGGCCCTGAAGTCAGCAACGGCCTTTGGATTGGCGGCAAAAACAGTACCTATTGCTGTCTGGACAACATCATCGGATACTTCTTCCACCGCTTGCGATTTGGCTATTTCGGCAATCAATTGTGCAGGCTCCATGGATTCTTCGATCTTCCTGTTTATTATCCAATTGGCAACCAGTTTGGGCGTTACAGGTATCTTTGTGAATTCGCCGTTTTCCGCGGCGCGGACAGCCGACTCAAAATAGTTCGCACGAGCAACTGTTTCTGTCATTTGGGCAGCTTCAATGTCAGATAATCCATACTCCTGTACAAATCTCGCTTTTTTCGCGTCAGGCAGTTCTGGAATGTAAAATTTGAGGTTCGATATTTCTGCTTCAGTAAACCGCATCAGTGGGATATCCGGCTCTGGGAAGTAGCGATAATCATCAGCGTGCTCTTTATGCCGTTGACTAAACGTTATACCTTTCTTCTCGTCCCACCCGCGAGTTTCCTGAAGGGGCAATTGTCCTTCTTCAAGCAATCTGATATGTCGATTCACTTCATAATCTATGGCCTTCTTCACAAACCGAAAGGAATTAATATTCTTTACTTCAACTTTATATGGAGGCAATAGCGTTTTGCTTGGTACGTTTCTCACTGATATATTCGGCTCTAACCTCATACTGCCCTTTTCCATATCGGCATCAGAGATATCTAACCACCGAATGATGTGATGGAGTTTCTTAAGAAACTCTTTTGCTTCGTCAGCGCTTCGAATATCCGGTTCGGTAACAATTTCAAGTAGCGGGACACCGCTTCTATTAAAATCAACCAACGTCGCCCTTTTGCCATCAATAGTGGCATGAAGGAGTTTTCCCGTATCCTCTTCCAAGTGTACACGATGGATACGCACGTCACGTGAGGGAAGATGGATGACTCCGTTTCGACAAAGAGGTATATCATGTTGCGAAATTTGATATCCCTTGGGGAGATCTGGGTAAAAATAGTGCTTCCGATCAAATTTGGATTCAAGATTAACGGTGCAACCGAGCGCTAAACCCAACATAATCGTCCACTCGACAGCTTTTTTGTTTGGCACTGGCAAACCGCCTGGCAACCCTAAACAAACAGGGCACGTATAGATGTTAGGCTTCGGTGCAAAAAAGGGATCGTTTTTGCACCCGCAAAACATCTTTGATTTGGTTTTCAATTCAACGTGTATTTCAAGTCCAATGATCGGTTCGTACGTCATTATATTCCTCATGCTCCCAAGGAGCCGGATACCCATGGATTTCCCCTGAAGCTCTGTTCACAGACATAAGCGGTTCGCAACACCTTTTCTTCTTGCCAGTAATTACCCATTAATGCAAGACCAAGCGGTAGGCCCGTAGTATCATCCCATGCACACGGGATGCTGACGGCTGTGATCCCTGCAAGCGAACTGGGCTCGTTGAGAACATCAATAAGCTCTCCAAACATCGGATTGCCTTCGCTTTCACCAAGCTTGAGTGCCACTCCGGGAGTAGGTGTGGAAAGAAGAATGTCATAGGTAGAAAACAGCTGCTGAAAATTTTGTATATAGAGATTACGGACCTTTTGAGCCATCACATAGTATTTATCCGCGTAGCCTTTAGAAAGTGTAAATGTCCCAAGTATGATTCTCCTTTTGGCTTCTGCGCCAAACTGCAACCTATCGAAACCGTAGCGAACGCCATCATACCGAGCGAGGTTGCTTGAAACTTCACTTCGCTGAATAACCGTATAGACACCGATCGCGTAATCAGGAGTTAATATCGCATGAGGCTTTAATGTTTGGGATAGCGGAATCATGTCAACGATCGCTCCCTGCGATTCAAGCACTTTGCCCGCGCGCTCAACCGATGAAGCAACCTGCCGATTTTTTAGATTTGGATAATCCATGTAACAAATCCCAATACGAAACCCTTTTACTCCCTTTTTGAGATTCGCGACACAATCGCCAACAGGTCTATCGATTGACGTGGCATCATACGGGTCTTTTCCCGCGATAATAGTGAAAAGAAGCGCTGCATCTTCTACAGTTTTTGTTATCGGTCCCGGGCTATCAAGCGAAGATCCCATTGCCACAATTCCGGTGCGCGGAACCCGACCGTACGTTGGCTTTAATCCTACCACACCACACCAACATGCGGGAACGCGAATAGACCCGGCTGTTTCCGTCCCGAGCGCTGCAATGCATGTATTTGAGGCAACTGCCGCGGCACTTCCTCCAGACGAACCGCCGGGCACGTGTGAGGGATTTAGGGGATTTTTCGTCGGGCCAAAATCGCTCGTTTCCGTGCTACTTCCATGCGCCCATGCATCCATGTTGGTCTTCCCAAGAATAATGCCTCCTTTTTTTTTCACCCGATCCGTCACGGTGGATTCGTATGGCGGCATAAATCCATCAAGGAGTTTGGCAGATGCGGTTGTTGGTAATCCAATAGTAAGAAAATTGTCCTTCACCGCTATAGGGACACCGGCGAGTGGTGTATCTAGCTGAAATTCTGCATCTTTGCGCGCGGTTTTGTTAAGCGACAAATAGATATTCAAGTATGCGTTGTCTTTCTCTATTGCTTCAAATATGTCATCGTACAATTGCTCATGCGAAATTTCTTTCGCCTTAAGTAACGTAACTGCTTTAACAAGCGTGAGTGTACGAAGGTGTTTCATGGTTCCCGATTAATCACTTGCCCCACGACAAAATATCCATCATGGGTTCGTTTGGCATTTGAAAGCGCTTGCTCCTGGGTAAACATGCGGGACGTATCAACCTCGTCCGGCCGAAATTGGTTCACAAGCCCGATCGGACTGTATTCGTCAACTTCTGTCAGATCGAGTTTTGTTAGCTCATCAACCACTGTCATCGTTTTTGTAAACGCATCTGCTAGCTGTTGCTCTTCTTCTGCGGTAATAGGAACGTGTGCAAGTTCGGCGATCCGACGGACGTCGCCTCTTGTAAACGAGAGTGTCATACGCTCCCATTATACTCTAACACTCGCAGCTAACAAACGAGGAAACTAGATGGTCGTGAGGTACCGCTCAATCTCCCAATCTGTTACCCACCGTCGGAAGCTGTCCCATTCCTCGGTTTTGGCTTCGATATATCGATGGAACGAATAATCACCAAACGTTTCGCGTACAACGCTACCATTGTTCATCTCATCAATAGCGTCGCCCAAACTTCCCGGCAATTTGGTAATGTAGTATGTGGACAACTTCGCGTCATCAAACTCAAACAAATTCTCCTCAACCGGATCGGGCGCTTTCATATTCTTTTTTATCCCCTCAAGTCCTGCTTTGAGAAGCACTGCAAACAACAGATAGGGACTCCCCGACGGATCCGGACAACGAATTTCAAGCCTCGTTCCTTTATCCTCAAGCCCCTTGGATACCTTCGGCACCCGTATGAGGGCAGAGCGGTTTATCCGCGCCCAGCAGACATACGCAGGCGCTTCATAGCCGGGAGTTACGCGTTTGTAGGAATTGACCGTCGGCGCAAATACGCCTGCAATTTCACGCGCATAGGCAAGTTGCCCTGCCAAAAAGTGATAGGCTACACGAGAAAGTCCATATTTATCTTTGCAATCGTAAAACGCATTTTTTTCTCCCTTCCACAGACTTTGATGTGTATGCATCCCGCTGCCGTTGACGCCAAAAAACGGCTTTGCCATGAACGTCGCATGATAATTGTATTTGTAAGCGATAAATTTAACTGCAGTGATAAGCGTCGCCGTGTTGTCTGCGGTTTTCAGCGCTTGGTCATACCGTATATCAATCTCATGCTGATTATCTGCTACCTCATGCGTGCTCGTTTCCGTACCAATACCCATGGCATCCAGCGCTTCCATAATAGAGCGCTTGACTGTATAGGACTCATCCATAATGAGCGTGAAGTAATACCCGTTGCCGCGGGTCTCGCGCCGGATGTTTCCTTCGTGATCCTTCGGAAACAGAAAAAATTCGCATTCTGGGCCGGTATAATACTCGTACCCCAATGCGTTTGCCTCACGAAGCGTCCGCTTCAAAATCACGCGCGGATCGCCCTCAAATGGTTCGTGATTAGGAGTATACACGTCACAGATAAGCCGCGCTACCCTACCTGTTTCTATATTGTTTCGCCATGGAAGAAGGGAGTAAGTGGCTGGATCCGGCATAAGATACATGTCCGACTCATGAATGCGTGCAAATCCTTCTATGGACGACCCGTCAATCCATACGCCGTGCGTCAGGGCGTCTTCCAAATTATAGGCAGGAATCGTTGAACTTTTTACATTGCCAAGGAAATCATTAAACTGCAAATCAACAAACGTGACGTTATCGTTTTTTACACGTGCAAGCACTTCTTTGACGTCATCTTTCGCCATAGAATCCTCTCTTAGAAGCGCTTAACAAACGCGTTTGCGAGAGTTTAGCGCTTCTTAGACCTGCCGATGATCGCTCTTCGACCCGCGCTACAAATAGTACGTAATGCAAGAAGAAAGATGAGCCAGGCTTCATAACGATAAATCCCGCCTTTCAGGCGGGACGACAGTGTCTACCCTCTATTCAATCGCTTCGTTGCGATCTTATGTACTACAATAAAAAACATCGCTGTCACTTGTCAATACCCAAAATTATTCTCATATATTAATATATGAGAATAGTATCAGCGAAGCTGCAGTGCGTCTACGGTGATAACGGCGTCAGCGATATCCTTCATTGACTTGCCGGAATTCATGCTTTGCTTTTGCAGCATCGAAAACGCTTGTTCTTCCGTAAGCCCCCGACGCTTCATCAAAATCCCCTTTGCCTTTTCGATAAGTTTGCGCAGAATAAGCGCGTCCTTCAGTGCGAGCGTTTCCTCAATGAGCAGTGCGTTTTCCACCGCACCGCCCACCAATTTACCAATTGCGGTAAGTAAGTTAACTTCCATTCGCGTGTGTGTATGCGGTTTTTCGTGCTGCACGTTGATGACCCCCACGACGCCGCGTTTATTGATAATCGGGACGGATAAAAACGCTTCAAACGTGTCCTCGGGGAGACTCCGGAAAAATTTAAACCGTGGATCCTTATTGGCCCCAGCTGAAATTGCCACAGCCTTCTTTTCACGCGCCACCCACCCGGTAATTCCTTCTCCCATTTTCATGGTTATTTTATGAAACAAGTTCTCGCGGGGATTCTTTGACGCTCTCAACACTAGTTGCTGTTTTTTGGGATCTACTATGTAAACAAGTACCGAATCTGCTTTCGTTGCCGTGTAGGCAACATCCACAATTTGCTTAAGAACCTCCGCAAGTTCAAGGCTATGTACGCTCTGGACGACGCGATACAGAAATGATAGTTCTTGTCGAAGATCTTGAACTTCCTCATCTGCCATACTCACATTATACCCTATAGACACCTTGCAGGGTCGGACCTTTAAAGGTTCCTATAGTACTGATTTATGTGCTTTCCATTCCAACGCATCGTCAAGCGGCGTTAATTGTATCGCTTTTTTGTATTTAACTTCTAATGATTTCGCAATCAGCCAATCTGCTACATGAGGATTTTTAGGAAGAAGAGGGCCGTGGAAGTAACTGCCGATGGAATTTTTGTACACCGCGCCTTCAAATCCATCCTGTCCATTGTTGCCATTCCCTTTAATTACTCGGGCAAGCGGTTGCATCGCTAGACCTAATTTCGTTCTCCCTCCATGATTTTCAAACCCAACGACGGTTTTGCCCTTGAGTTCAGCGGGGTGAATAAGCTCGGCGACCACATTGCCTATTAAGCGCTTTGCCTGATCTCCGGGGTGATGGGTAGCCAGATCAAAGATGCCAGCTCCCGGAATTACAGCCCCTTTATATGGTCGATAGAAGTGTCCAACAAACTGGTACGCGGCGCAGACAAAAAGAGCGGGCACACCTCTTTCCACCATGTCTTTAATAACCGGCGCTTTGTTTCCCAAAAAGTCATGGCTTGCAAGCTTCTGCTGCCGGTCCTGCGCTCCACCCATAAAAATAATGTCACACGCGCGCAGAAGTCTTAAAGACGTCTCAAGCGTAACATGGATGATGGCGGCATCAATCCCGCGCCAAATGCAGCGGTTTTTAAGCACGATCACGTTCCCGCGGTCTCCGTAAGTACTCATAAGATCGGGGTAAAGCCACGCAATATTCAATCTGTAGTTCATATCTCTCAAAGCGGTTTTCAGCTCAAAGCACTGTACTCTTTATGCTATTTTCCTGCCTTTGAGTATTTTCCTCACCTCCAGCATCGCTGAATACGTCGCAAGCACGTTCAGCGTTTCACCATTGGCTAATGCATCCAAACCTGCGTGTATGGCCCCTTTTAAATCTTCGTAAACCATCAAGTTTTGAGCTTGCACTTTCGAATGTGTCTGAAATTTGGAACTTGCGAGTTGAGGCTTCTTGGCATATTTGATGCGCAGGGCCATGTCATACACCCGATCGCCGGAAACTATTATCAGCGGCGATTCCGCGATCTCCTCAATATCCACATCCCATATCCAGCTTACATCTCTGCCGTCGGGAATGCGGTCGTTTAGAACAAACAGCAACGCCTTGGGATTGTCCTCCAATACTGTCCGAAGCGACGCGTTAAATCCGGCGGGGTTTTTCGACAGAAAGATTTTCACCTTCTTGTTCCCCACGACACACTCTTCCTGTCTCCCAAAGGCAGGAGTAAACAATGAAAGCGCTTCGCGAACTTCCTTATCCCCGACGCCCATCGCGTAAGCGGCAAGCACGGCTGCGAGCGTATTATAGCGGTTATAAAGTCCGGGCAGTGGCGAAGGAAACGTGTCCAAATGCGGTTTTGGCCGCTGCGTGTGGCATTTCGCGCAAAACCAATCGCCAATGTGAGAAAAATACACGGTTTTATATGATAATCTCGACCCGCACGTCATACAAAACGCAGAGTCCATCGCATGTTCTGCTTGGACACGCTTTTGCGTATTGTCATTCAGTCCAAAGTACCATGCATGGATGCCGGCGCGCTTCCCCAAGTGCGCAATAAGCGGATCATCGCAGTTGAGGATAAGCGTAGTTTGTTTATCCAGCTTCGCTATCGCCCGTTCCCACTTTTCCGCAATAACGTCAATTTCTCCATACCGGTCCAGCTGATCACGGAAAAGGTTTAGAAGCACTATTACTTTGGGCCGTACATACCGAAGCACAATGTGAAGCGAATTTTCATCCACTTCAAAAATACCCCAATCACACTTCACGCCGATGCGCATGTGTTCGATACACGCAGAAACAATGCCGTTAAGAAGGTTGGCGCCGCTTTTGTTATGGACAACAATCTGTCCTTCGTGACTAGCAATCGCCGCAAGCATGTGAGCCGTCGTCGTTTTCCCGTTGGTTCCGGCGATGAGAACGACTCCCCGGCTAAATTGGCCAGCAAGAGTATGCAAGATATTTGGCGACAATCGGATCGCAATCTCTCCCGGCCATGTGGCGCCCGCACCCAAACCAAGCGTTTTACTCACCCACGAAACCACTTTGCCTGCCATGATGGCAAACCACACGCTTGAAGTCATACGATCGTAGTATATTACATCGAGCGGAGGATTTTTATACGATCTCGAAGCGGCGGGTGGGTATCGAACAGTCCGGCAAACCACGCGCCGAAGCTTTTGTCCTTGAATGGGTTGGTGATATAAAGATGTGCAGTGGCATTGGTCGCCGCTTCCAAAACCTCGCGGTCACGGCCGAGTTTCTCAAGCGCGCGCGCAAGTCCTTCCGGATAGCGCGTAAGATGTGCGGCCGACGCATCTGCCAGATATTCGCGGCGGCGCGAGATTGCCAATTGAATAAGCGTGGCAATCAAAGGAGAAATAATCGCAAGCACGACGCCGACAACAACCAAAAGTCCTCCAAAACTATCTTCCCTATCTCTTCTGTTTCTTGCGCCGCCCCACCACAAACTTCGCATGAACATGTCAGCAAGAAATGCCACTGTTCCTACAAGCACCGCCACAACAGCCATAAGTCTGGTATCGAAATTTTTAATGTGCGAAAGCTCGTGAGCAATGACCCCCTCCAGTTCCCTTCGCTCCAATCGGCTTATTAGTCCAGTGGTTGCGCACACGACGGCGTGCTTCGGATCACGTCCGGTGGCAAACGCGTTCATTGCGGTGTCGTCAATGACATACAATCGAGGCTTTGGCAACCCTGCCGCAATACACAAGTTTTCGGTGACGGTATACAAATCAAAATCCCGCCTTCTATCCGCCGGCCGCGCGCCTGACATGGCAAGAACGATTGAATCTCCCCAATAGTAGCTGGCAAAGCTGGAAATGACGGCAAAAACTACCGCTATCCACATCCAAGAGTTTCCATATCCAAGTGACTGCCCCATGACATAGGCGGCAAGGACGACAAATGCGACGAACGCCGCCATGATGACATACGTTTTCGTCACATTCGAGCGGATTTGAGAATGGATGCTCATACTGTCATTGCGAGGGAGTCAACAACTGAAGCAATCGCATTGAGCTTTAAGATCCCTCGACAATCTCGGGACGACGTTTACGAAAATGTCACTTTAACACTCTTTCTGTCTTCTTCCGAAGCTTTGAAAAATTCCCGCTCCTTAAATCCCAGCATGCCGGCAAGAAGGACGTTCGGGAATGTCTTGACTTTGAGATTCAAATCCATAAGCTGCGTATTATAGTACTGACGCGCGTAGGCAATTTTGTCTTCGGTGTCGGATAACTCTTTCTGAAGCTGAACAAACGTTTCATTCGCTTTAAGCTGCGGATAGTTTTCTGCTACTGCAAAAAGGCTTTTGAGTGCGCCAGTGAGCATATCATCCGCCTTAGCTTTCGCCGGAAGCGAACGAGCGCTCATAAGCGCGCTTCTTGCTTTTGTTACCTCGGCAAACACTTCCTTTTCGTGCTTGGCGTACCCTTTGACTGTTTCAACGAGGTTCGGAATGAGATCGGTCCGTCGTTTCAGCTGTATGTCGATTTGTCCGTACGCCTCATCAATTTCTGTTGATTCACGAACCAACCCGTTATACAAAGCCAATACATATAGCACTATCAACGCTACTGCTCCAAGAACTATACCAAATGGTGCCATAATTTTCCTCCTTTAATAAATAGATTCATTGCTTCATGGTTTCATGGCTAAAAACAATGAAGCAATGTGACAATGAGACAGTTTATTGTACGAGCCACTTCTTAAACTTATTATACTCCATTGTGTTAACCACATCATCTTTTTGAGCCCAACCGCGACGGGCGACAGATACGCCATAGTTCATATACCTCATCTGCTCCACCGCATGCGAATCTGTGTTAATGCAAAACGCGACACCCTCCCGACGCGCGTCAAAGACAATCGTATCAGGCAAATCCAGTCGCTGGGGATACGCATTGATTTCAAGTGCGATGTGCCTGTCTTTGCATACCGCAAAAATTTCTCTCCAGTCAAGCTCGATGCCCTCGCGCTTACCCAGAAGCCGAGCTGTCGGATGGCCGAAGACGCGCACTTTTGGGTGTGCCGTCAGGGCGCGCACGACACGCCGAGTCATTGACGTTTTATCAAGCATGAAGCCGGAATGAACAGAAACAATGACAGCATCGACAAAATCGAATGCCGGATTTGGCAATGCCAGTGTTCCGTCAGAAAGAATATCAACCTCGCACATAATGAACAAGCGCGTTATTTTCTGTTTATTGGATACTTTTTGTACCCATGAGTAATATTTATGTTCATAAAAATCCTTTCGTCGCTTCATTATATCTACAATTTGTTTTTCAGTATGGGTACCAACGCTTGGGTTGTGGTCGCTGACGCCGATGTATTCATATCCCAATGTCGCCGCTTGATTCAGACATGCAATGACATCATCTTCGCCCACATCATGTGAGGATTCCAAGTTGTAACTTGTATGCACGTGCACATCTCCCTTGATATCCTCACGGGTTATCAGATGAGGCAATGTGTGCGAACGCGCGGCCTCTATTTCTCCTTTGTCTTCCCGAATTTCCGGCGAAATCCACGGAAGACCTACGGCTTTATATACGTCCTCTTCCAAAGCACATTCATAAAGCTTTTTCTCCCTGTTGTACTGTAATGCCGGATGTGTGATTCTGGAAGCTTTTCGTATTGGTTTAATACCGTGTTCACTTAACGACAGACCCTTGGCAAGCGCATATTCGCGCAGCTTAATGTTGTGGTGCTTGGAGCCAGTGAAGTACTGGAGCATCGCGCCGTACGCCTTGGGGTGCTGCACGCGCACATCCACCTGTCTTCCGTTTTTCAAAAGCAATGACGCTCCGGTCGGACCGTTTTCAATGACTTTCTGATGCGGGTAGTTCACAAAATGTTTAATGACGTCTTGCGGCTTGTCGGTCGCTACAGAAATATCAATGTCGCCGATTGTCGACACCTGCCTCCGAAGACTGCCGAGCGCATCTACACGCGCAACGCAAGGCAACGCTGTTAGATACTTCATCACGTCTTGAGCGATCGCGTCCGCTTCAGGTAACGCCATGCGGTTTTCTTTTATCTGCCCGCGTTTATACGATTCAATGTTGGCTAAAATATCGAATTGAGATTTATCGCCGAAACCCTCCAAAGAAGCAATTTTATTAGCTTTTGCCGCCTTCGCCAGATCATCAATCACTGTCTTTTCATTGCGCAACTTCAGTTCCGTGACGAGTTTGTACGCTTTTTTAGGCCCGATGCCGGGAACCAGAAGAAGCGGGTAAAGCGACGCAGGCAGGCGGTTTACCACTGTTTCAAAATGCTTCACTCTGCCGGTTCGAAAAAGCTCATCGAGGTGACGCTTGAGTTGATCTCCCACTCCGGGAATATCTCCCAACTTGCCCTCATCCCACAGATCCTTCACTTCGCTTGTTGCGTGCTCAATGCTGTCTGCGGCCCGTTCATACGCAATAATTTTAAAACGGTTGTCATTAAGAATCAGATACGCGGCAGCGACCTTGCGAAGCAATTGCGCAATTTCTCTGTTATTCATCGTTCCCATCATAACAAAACGATTGACCAAGCTCAAATTCCTATGCTATCATGCTATGGGGTACGTGCAATTGTTGACAATTTTTTCTGGACCCGTGGTGTAGCCTGGCCTAACACGCGTCCCTGTCAAGGACGAGATCACCGGTTCGAATCCGGCCGGGTCCGCATGCTGCCCTTTTAACTACTGCTCAGAACGGAGGAATCGTACGAAATGTGGAAGTCTCTCAAAAAGCAATTTGATTCTCCGGATTCGTATGTGTCTCTTGCATTGGGTCTTGCCGTAGTTTTAGTAATCGGCATGATCGCCTATAACTATTTCCGGTCACGAACACAGCTTGGACAAGCTCCTACGGGTAAGCAAGCCAAACAAGAGCAAGGCACAATTAGCCTCCCAACAACGCATACAGTCAAAGACGGAGAAACCCTGTGGTCTATTGCAGAAACCTATTACAAGAGCGGGTACAACTGGGTGGATATACAAAAAGCAAATAATCTCGTCTATCCAGATACAATCAGCGCTGGTCAAGTGTTGACTATTCCCAATGTTGCACCCATTACTCTACCCGGCGAGGTATCGTCTGCATCAATAGAAGCAAAACCGGAGAAGAAAACCTATACGGTGGTTCGCGGTGACAATCTCTGGAATGTTGCAATGAAACTCTATGGATCAGGATATAAGTGGACTGAAATTGCTAAAGCAAACGGTCTTGTAAACCCTGATCTCATTCATGCGGGCAATGTACTCACGTTGCCATAAGACATGTGTTGCAACAACGACTTCTTCATCAGTGCATGCAAAAGATGCATGCGGTGTCATTGCCGACTGAAAGCTCACGTAGTATAGTTGATTATGATGCGTTGCGACAGTGGCTTTATATAGTACTTTTACATTCGCCGCAATAAAGCGGCAGGAAATACCAAGAGGGAAAAACCGAAGGTTCACTGTTTATGCGGGTGTGGTCCAATGGTAGGATGCATCCTTCCCAAGGATGAGGCGGGGGTTCGACTTCCCCTCACCCGCTCATAACGCGAATCGTCGAAAAAAACGACGCTTGCTTATTTCAATAACCAAGAAATAGCCGGCGGTAACACACCCAATCCACGCAGCAATCGGCAGCGGTATGGCGGCGAAGGAAAACAGCGTCCCTCCCATCGGAAGAAACGGCAATGCCATTGCGGCTGTTGCCGATAGCGCGGAGAGCCACAGAAGCCACCTGCTCGGGCGGCTTTGGTAAAACGGCAATTGGGTGCGAATGGCAAACGTGACAATTATCTCTGAAAGCGTTGATTCCACAAACCATGCGGTGCGAAACAGTTCAGGCGGCGCCTTCCATAAAAGCAAAAGCGGCACAATCATAGCAAAGTCAAACAACGAGCTGACAAAGCCAAACTGGAGCATAAACCGCGTAATGAGGCTGATATCCCACCGTTTAGGTTTTTTGGTAAACGAATGATCCACACGATCGGTTGCCAGAGCAACCAGCGGAACGTCGCTGATAACATTGGTTAAAAGGATCTGCTTGGGCAAAAGCGGTATGAATTTCAAAAACACCGATGAAACGCCGACGGTAATCATGTTGCCCCAGTTAGCGCTTATGGTGTTTAAAATATACTTTGTGATATTGCCAAACGTCTTTCGTCCCTGTTCAATGCCATCTGCAAGCACTGCTAAGTCCTTTTTCAGAAGCACGATGTCTGCCGCTTCCTTCGCAACATCGGCGCCGGTGCTGACGGCTATCCCGACGTCTGCCGCTTTCAGTGCAGGCGCGTCATTGACACCGTCACCTAAAAAACCCACGATGTGTCCTTCATTATTAAGGCACGTGACGATTCGTCTCTTTTGTTCGGGGGTAACGCGCGCAAACAGGTTCTCCCTATAAACCGTTTCCAAAAACGCTTTTTCATCCAGCCTGTCAAGCACGTCTCCGGTGACCACACGTGCGTCGCTGTCTCTTTGTATGAGTCCTATTTCGATCGCCACTCGACGAACAACATCAGGACTGTCTCCGCTGACTGTCTTTATCGCAACGCCAAGTTTTTGAAATCGTCCAAGGGATGTGGCGGCAGATTTCTTTACCGGATCTGTAAAAACGAGAATCCCAACCGGCGTCAACCGCGTTTCATCGTGTATGGAGGTTTCCTCTTTGTCTATGGACTTTTCTGCGACAACGAGAACCCGGCGTCCAGCCGCTGTCAGTTCATTGATGCGGTTTCCTATGGCGGCACGTATTTTGGCAGACATCGTGCATATCGGGAGAACAGATTCTGGGGCGCCTTTAACGATTAATGTATGGCGATTGTTCGCTCGAGCTACCACGCTCATCATCCGACGGGTAAAATCAAATTCATTTTCATCTGTCAGCTCATACGAATCAAGCAGTCGAACCGCTTGCGCGCGATCGCGATGATGCCAGAGCGCTTTATCCACCTCATTGGATGTTTTTCCGCCGTGCATAAAGCCGCTTGAACAAAGAAGCGCCTTTGCCAGAACCTCGTTGTTCTTGTTTCCGCACAACGATTCGTACGACATTAATGTAAACACGCCTTCCGTAAGCGTACCAGTTTTATCCGTACACAGTATATCGATATTGCCGAAATCTTCAACGCTCATGAGCCGCTTAACGATAACGTTTTTTCGCGCCATATGGAGAGCTCCAAGGCTTAATGTCATCGTCATGATCATCGGGAGAAGTTCTGGCGCAATTCCCACAGCAAGTGCAACAGCGAAAAGAAGCGAGTCAAATACTGCTTTCCCAACCAACGCGTTTGCGCCAAACACAAGGATCGTCATGCCAAGCGTCGTTTGAGACAAAAGTCGGCTAAACTTCTTCATGTTTTTCTGAAAATCTTTTTCCGGCTGTGGCTCTTCAAGCATCGAGGCGGTTTTACCTAATCTGGTCGCATTGCCCGTCGCAATCACCGTTCCCGTCCCAACACCGCTGACGACGTGCGTTCCTTCATACAGGATATTCACCGGATCTCGTGCTTCTTTATTTACCGCCCGAGATTCACCGGTGAGTATGGATTCATCAACATAGAGCGTGTCTGCGTCAAGTAGGCGTATATCAGCGGGAACCCGATCTCCAATCCGAAGCGACACCACGTCGCCTGGAACCAAAAGGCTTGTTGGTATCTCCTGCCACGCGCCGCTTCGCAATGCGCGGCACGTGGCAGTAAGGTAGGATTTGAGACGCGCAACTGCCGATTCTGCCTTGAATTCCTGAAAGAAGCTAAATACTGTGCTAACGAGGATAATCACAAGGATGACAATTGCATCTATGCGTGCTCCCAAAAAAAACGAAACACCGCAGGCAAACAGAAGGAGAATTATGAACCAGTTTTTCAGCTGGTCTATAAAAATAGCATGTGCGCTCCTGCGGGATTTATCGCGTAGCTCGTTTTTACCGTACTTTGCAAGCCGAGCAATCGCCTGACTGTTTGTGAGACCCTGCGGAGCGCCCATAAATTCATGGTATCACACGCAAAAGAAAGAAGTTATCCTAAGCTGTTTCGCAGGAGGGCAACCCGATGAAGCGCATCAACGAGTGACGGAAGATTATCCCTGTTTGATACGATAAACGAAACAAGCTCCGCGTGTTCGTGCTCCTCGGGTGTTTCAGGACCTAATGATTCACCTAAATAGTCTTCAACAGCGGCAATGTCTGCAATGACATCATCCCACACCGCAGAATCATGAGAAAGCTGGGCTACTGCGTCTTTTTGAATAAATCGGCCGGCGCGCCGCAGGTCGTCTTTCAGATGAATGTAGTATTTCTCAACAAGCGGCCCATACCCGTGTTTGTTCGCCCACGCAAGCGCTCTGCCCGTACCGATAATTTCCGGCGGCACGCCTAATGAGTAGAGCGCGCCGGTGAATGTGATGGCTCTGGGGAGCGTCACGTTACCCACGCCTCTACTGTATCCGAATAGCCCAATGTGTTGCACGCGCTCGCGCCTGCGCGGAAGATAGCACGCAAGATCGTTTATCTGTGGCGCAAGCCTCTCAATCGTCCCGCAGTAATACGATTCGAATATTGGAATCAGCTCTTTCAATCGTTTTTCTTCAGCGCGCGTTACCGCAGCAGGAGTGCCGTTGGGAAGCGATTCTGCAAGCCTCCTCACTGCTTTCATCACATCGTTTTTGGGAAAATCATACCGAAACGCGCTTTGAATAAGAGCTGTCCGAACACCAGCATATTCAGACGCAAATTGCTCCACGCTGTACGGCGTCAGCCCTCCGCGGAACGGCAATGATGCGCTACCAATGATGGGATAAAGCGCAACGCCTACCTCATCAGCAACTTTTTGATATCGACAAAGAGCAATCTTAATGGCAAGGACGGTCGGCACCAAGCCAGAGTTAAGCGCGGGATCACTGCGAGCTACATACGGACGGAGATACTCGGGGGTAAATCCGAAGCGCTTTCTGTGCATAGCTACGTAGGTGCGGATAATATCGTCTGAACGCATAATCGTACTGACCTGTTCAAATAACGGAATCACCTCAAGGTGCTTAAGCGATGAATCATTGACGCGGTGAAGGGTGTGCTTAAGTCGGGCAATCTCCGCATATGCTTCTTGTATGTCGAACATCTCGTTGGCGTTTTCGCACATCGGCACAATAACTTCAAATATCGGCTTCTCGTAAAGCTTTAGGTGACTTGCTAAGTGCGACGCTGCCAAAATCCCCATAAACGCGCGACCCAAGCGAAACTCGTGCTCAACTTTAGGGTTCGGGAGCCGAAAGGTCAAAAATTTCTCGCGGCCAAGAGGGTGCATCCGAAAGTAATCAATATGATCACCAAACAATCGCTCGATGACTGATTCATCAACGAATTTGCCTTCCCAGTCCCACTTAAACTCCGGTATTCCCAGCTCGGCAAAGGTCAGAAAACACTCCTCAACCTCGTTACGACTGCTGATAAATGCTTGTTCATTCCACCATGGTTTGCCTGCGTGATCAGGGTGCTGCGACGCCATCGTGGTTGGTATTAGCCGCGTCATAGCGGTGTATTGTAGCAAATTGAAGCAAACATTTGATACAATAGGTGCGCAGCCGACATAGCTCAGCTGGCAGAGCGGCGCTTTCGTAAAGCGTAGGTCGTCGGTTCGATCCCGACTGTCGGCTCATATGATACCTTCCAGAAGAAGGAGGCTTGAGGAGCGCAGACAAACAAAACGACTCGTTTTCGCAGTCGTGGGGATGATGGGGTTTCTACTGTTTTTAGCTGTATTTGGACTTAAGCTATTGACATTGTTTAGCGTGGCAGTCGAGCGGCTGCGCGGAGGGTCGTCCGCACAACAACTTCCCTCTGAAACTGTTGTTCTCCCGCCGGTTCTCGATTCATTCCCCACAGCCACGAGCAGCGGCGCAATACCAGTACGGGGCACGGCAGCGGACGGATTGACCATCACGCTCTATATTAACGAGGCTCAAGCGCGCAAAATCACAACAGCCAAAGACGGAACGTTTTTCTTTGAATCAGTAAGATTGATGGAGGGAGACAATACAATAAGCGCTAAAGCAACGGACGAGAGGGGAAATACCAGCGACTTATCTAATGTATTGACGATCACGATGAAAAAAACGCCGCCTTCGCTGGAAATTTCAAGTCCTCAAAACAACGAAAGAATTACCGGAGATTCCAACGTTGTCACTATATCTGGCAGAACAGAAACAGACACAACCGTTACGGTTAACAGCCGTCTCGTGGTTATCAAAAGCGACGGATCATTTGCGCATGCGTATCCTCTCAATGAAGGAGAAAACAAGCTAACGATCGCCGCTGTTGACATCGCAGGAAATCAGACAATTGTTGAACGAACCGTCATTTACCAACGGTAGCCTGACGCGTTAGTTCCGCAATTCCCACCAGTATCCACATCCAAATCATCACCCACGGATAAAACGCGCTGTTGATAAACAAACTATGTACCGCAAGCGCCGCTATCGGCGGAAGAAGCATCCGAAAATGCACTCTTATGACCGTTATTTGAAGGATAATGTAACTTATTAGTCCCACAATTCCTGTCGTTGCCGCAACAAATAACAAACTGCTGTCGACACCGCTCGTTGCTCGAGACACAACGCCCTCGGGGACAGGCGGTTTATTCCACACATACCGAAGCGTGTTAAAACCATATCCAAACACTGGTCGTTTCCGAATAATATCGATTGTTTCGATCCAATTACCTATGCGCGCAATCGATGTGTCAACACGAAAAAGCCGCTGCGTGTCGCTGCCGGGCATGGGGACGATAACCAGCGCTGAGACAAAAAGCATGACGATGGCAATTACCTTCCATTGTTTCCGCATAACCATCTCTACCACAACGCCGGCAAAAAGCGCAAGATAACTGCTCCTCGAATATGTCAGGTAAATGGCGGCAAGCACAATTAGCTCACCAATCATATACATCGTTTTCCTTTTTGCAGAGTAAACAAGCGTTAATCCAAACAAAAATGTCAATGTCAGCATAATGCCGGCAAAATTAGGATCGAAAAGAGTAGATACCAGGCGGTAATGGTGAGGATCCCATCCTAAATACACGAGGTTTCGCAAATCGGGATAAAGCGTGTATTGTATAAATCCCAAAAGAGCAAACGCGATGCCCCAAATATATAAACCAATCGAAAGAATTTTTGCAGCGGCTTTTAGTTGCACAACAACAACATAGACACCTGCGTACATAACCCAGCGTATGAGATAAAGCGCGCTTGTTCCAAGCTGCGCCGGTGTAAATTTTCCGCTATTAGTTAAAAGCGACAGTACGGCCGTCAAAATAAATCCTGCAATGGGAAGAATAAGGCGCGGAAGCATGAACCGCTTTATCATAAGCATTCGAATAGCTGCCCCTAAAAACAGGACCACAAGCGCTGCGTCGTGGATGTATATGAAAACGTCAGGCGCAACGGCTGCACTGCCGAGTTGCCCCAAAAGCAGACCAAAAAAAAGAATGGGGAAAAGTATCATCATGAGTCAATGTACGTTTTTTTCCTCCATAGCATGTATAGCTTGGCACGGGTCAAAAATGAATGAAAGCTCATGAGTATGGCATGCACTATACCAGCCGTTCCATCTAAAAGCCCCAAATACCAGAAGTAATTCACAAAAAATTTGGCCGCCGGATAGCCAACGATGTGCCAAAAACTGCAACGAATCTTTTGTGAGTAAAGATACGCGGCATTGAGCGTAGTATACCTATTAATGTCTTCAATAAATTGTGCGACGTTTGGGTGAGGGTAGTGAAGGATCGGTTCGCGCAACTCTCCTGTTTCTCCCTTAACACTCCACACTTCGTGAATCGGCCGCACCCATCTCCCTGCATGTTTTTTCGCAAGTCTCAACAGTCTAACATTGCTCGTTTCTCCGTGATTTAGCCATCTGCCAAAAAGGTAGTCTCGACGCTTGAAATAATACCCAACTGCCGACCCGCTGATTACCCTTCGAATCTCGCCTGCAAGTTGGGGCGTTATTATTTCGTCGCTGTCAACAAACAGTACCCATGGTCCTTTGGCTTTCGACAGACCAAAATTTCGCTGATCGGCAAAATTATCATCGAGATTTCGGCGAAAAACCGTAGCGCCCAATCGTTTGGCAATCGCTCTTGTTTTATCTCTTGAAAAGTCATCGATCACCAAAACTTCATCGCACCACTGAACATGGCTTATGGCTATTCCAATCGTCTTCTCGTCATTATAAGACAGCACGACCGCGCTAATCATTGACTTGATTGTACACCAAAACTTGTGCTGTTGAACGCCATTGTATAAACTAGCCGACAGCATGAATTACAAACGTGTAGCACTCTTTATTGTCGTCTGCTATGTTGTTGGATTTTTCCTCCACGCGCTTGTGTTGCAAAAAACAGTCTACGGCGACGGTATTTATTATTTTTCATGGGTACGGTCGCTTGTTGTTGACAACGACGTACATTTTCAAAATGAGTATCAACAGTTTAACGTGACGCAACCTGCCACCGCAACTGGACTAGTTACGAATAAACACAGCATCGGTCCTGCGTTGCTTTGGATGCCGTTTTTTTTCTGGGCGCACGCGATATTGAAATCCACGGGATATACGCTTCCCTATCAGCTTATCGCAGGAACAGCAAGCATTTTTTACGCCCTTATCGGACTTCTGCTTTTGCATCGCCTGCTTCGTATGTATTTTGGAACGGTTGCAAGTCTTTGCGCCGTTATCGCCGTTGCGTTTGCGACAAACCTTCTGTTTTACGGATCGCTAGATACGGTCAATTCTCATGCGGTGTCGTTTTTTGCGGCAACGCTGTTTCTCTCGTTTCTTTTTCAAAAACAAAAGAATTGGTTTCTCATCGGCTGTTCACTCGGTATTCTTTCACTCATTCGGCTTCAGGACAGCGCCTACGCATTGCTTTTGATTTCTCTGTTCAAAAAACACTCCCGCTTACTTCCAAACCGAGGCGCCGTGGGAGTCGTACGTGTTATTCTTGGTTTTTTCCTCGCCTTCTTTCCACAATTGATCGCTTGGCAACGTCTGTACGGGGGATTTTTAATGAACCCCTATATCAATTCATACGAAGGATTTGCGCCGCTTTCACCGCATATTCTTGGCGTCCTTTTTTCTCCTGTAAACGGACTCATCCTTTGGACTCCAATTGTCTTGATTGGCTTTATCGGACTTCTTCTTAAAGAAAATCGGGCGCTTCCGCGGCGCGGCATGCTCTTGGTCTTTTTGACTGAACTATTCATCGTTTCCAGCTGGTCCGTCTGGTGGCAAGGAGCTTCTTATAGCGGACGAATGTTCGTCAGCACCCTGCCGCTTGTCGGCTTCGGCGTCGCACAGGTTTTCGCCGCGCTTGGGCGCCTGCGCTGGGGATGGCGTCATTTCCTCTACATCTTCCTTATCCCTTTGAGTGTCATTAACGTGATTCGCATGGCCTATTTTCTGCTTTCGCAGTAAGAAGCAAAAGCGCAATGATCATACCTCCTATCATCGTAAACAATAGTCCGAAGAATAGTGAACGAGGGTTATACATAAATGCGACGGTATGTGTGCCTGAAGGAACTGATACGGCTTTAAGTGCACGGTTATAGGAAGCAAGCGGCACGCGCCTGCCGTCAAGAAAGGCTTGCCACCCGGGATATATCATATCGCTAAACACTAACGTTGACTCATAGCGCAATGACGTACGAACAACTGCCAGTTGCGGCGTGTTATGCATTACCTCAATATTGCTTTCTGGCTGTAGCGCTCCATTTTCTGTGAGAAAGAGGCGGGGCAATACGCGTTTATTTTCATAAAGCACAAGACCTTGTTCGCTAAAAATCGAAGCGAAGCCATCTGTTTCCCGAAATCTGGTATCCGTCGCTGACGTCAGGATATACTTTATAGAGAGAAGATCCAGCGTGTCATGTGATGCACGTGTTAAATCAATCCCTGTCGGATCGTCGGACGCCGAACGGACTAGACGCTTCAAATTGCTAAGAACCAATGAAGAATATCCATCAGCAGTCGAAATACCATACAGAAGCGGTATATTGGGCCGCATGACTCGAAAAAGCCATGAGGTCTCCTGATCATATCGATATCTCCATGGAGCGAATGAACGCGGGTGTCTGACAGCTTGGGGCGTGACGTATAGCCGAAATGGCCGGTCAATAGCAGTAGCGATGGTGCTATTCTGCCATGACAGCACATCATGGTATTTTGTCGTAAGCAACACCTGACGACTAAAAAGACATAGTTCTATAAAAACCAGCACGACTGTCGCAGCTATCCACGGTCTTCCAGATGGCTTGAGAAGTTTCCCTTTAATCAGAACGAAGAGGGTTAAGAGAAGAAACATCATGTTCGTCCACAATGACTCGATGGTTGTTTCAATGACAATCGCAGATAAATCACGAATGCGGCCGATTGGTTGAAGCCACGATGGGCGCATGACGGTCAACAACGCGCTTGCCATGATCAACACCACAGTGACGGCAGCACCAAACATCATAAACTTCTTTTGACTGTTCCCTCTCATGATTGCCTCAAGCCCAAATCCGGAAAGAATGCTTATAGAAAACGTCCATAGAATGAGGAAGTGTTCCGGTTGCCGAAACAATCGGAGCCCGGGCACGAGATAATATCCAATGATATAGACAGGACTGTATTTCCCCAACGCAAAGCCAACAGACAAAAGTCCGATGAACCAATAAAAACGAACGACGTTGGTTTTTATGGGTGCAAAAAGGGAGAAAAACAGCGGCAAAAAGCCCACATAGCCTGCAATGCTGCCGCCTCCAATCAAAGCTGTGTCCTTTGAGAGATTCCCCACGATGCTTGGAACGATAAAACGCAATAGGGCAAACGGGTGGACTGATCCAAACGTCGCGTACTGGTATCCGCGGCCGATTCTCGTCGATTGCAGCGCAAGTTCCGCAAAGGGCATAAGTTGTATTGAAGCAATGAGTACAGCCAAACCATACAGGTATAAAAGCAAGACGCATCGTCGGACAAGCGATAAATGGCGTTGATATAGAACACTGGACACTACCAGAAGACTGGTAATGTACGTTATCTGCGGATGGCCGGATACTATCTGAAATGCAATGCAAAGACTGGCCGCCGCAAAGCGAACGTTTGTCGGTTTATCAATATATCGTGTCACCAGCCACATGATCCACGGCAGGAGTACGGCAACCCGTAGAATCGACACGTTATTCGTATATCCTATGATTGAACCGGAAAATCCAAACGCAAGCGCTGAAATGAAAACAGACGGTCGCGGCATATGAAACTCACGAGTAAAGACATACATTCCAGAGAGTGCGACACCCACAAGAATAACGACGGAAACCGTCAGCGCACGAAACGGCTCAAAGAGGAAAAATAGCACATTCAACGGGTGCAAAAGTCCCAGATTGATATCGGCAAAAAACGGCATGCCCGATAAAATGTGCGGATTCCACAGAGGAAATGTTCCGTTTCGGAGTTCAGAAATGAAAAAAACTTTTGACGGAATTTCTAATAGAGCGTTATCGCAGCAATACAGAACGTGATTGAAAAATATAACGCGACTAAAGAATATCACTGTGCAGACTGCAAAAAGAATCAGCAAACGGTCCTTCATGGCATCAGAAAATAAGAAATGTCCCAGCAACTACGTCGCGGATTCGGGATACTTGAAATTCCTTCAGCGTGTAATACCCGCAGTCGTACCAGTTGGTGACGCTGATGACTGTAAGCGGCGGGCCGGAATACTGAATGAATGAGACGTCATGGAATGCGCATATGTCTTCGGTTTTATGACTTCCATACTGCCTATCGCTCACAAAACCATAAACCGCCGCATTGTCTCTGCCGAAATACGAAAAACGCATCGTTGAGGGTGTTACTGC
This sequence comes from uncultured Gammaproteobacteria bacterium, assembly GCA_964596355.1. Lineage (GTDB taxonomy): Bacteria > Patescibacteriota > Microgenomatia > UBA10105 > UBA927 > CAZQTD01. The sequence goes on along the minus strand of CAZQTD010000003.1, from coordinate 9,309 downwards.
CGCTACGTATCGCGCAAGATCCGGCAGCGATTGCCCCCAGTCTAGATTGCTATCGTTAAACATCGTAAAACGCGTTGATGCTGTGCCTGCCAGCTCATTGGCATACGCGACGAAATGCGGATATTCGAAAACCGTTCCGCAGACCAGCCAAAGACATGCGAGGACAAATAACAATTTACTTAATCGAGTTACGCAAACGACAACACTCCGTGCCGCGACAATGACAAGAAACGGATACATCGGTAACAGGTACCGAATCATCGGCCGCACACCGCTTACGCTGCTTATGAAGAGAACGACCGGAATGGGAAGAATGAAAGGGATCACCCGTTTATCCCGATGATGCTTTTGAAAAAGGAAAACCGTGGAAAGGAAAAATAATAAAAGTAGCGGAAGCGGCGTTTTATAAAGCACCGTGAAGAGCAAAAAATACCACCGCGGGGAGTTGTGATATGTTCCAAAGTAAAACACCGGCGTATTCTGTTTGGCAAACACTACTGAGTTTTTTACAACCGCTACATAGTTTCCCAGCGGCACATTCTGTGTTTCTCCAAATGTCAGCGCTGTCTCAAGAATCCAATTATTCGTCCGTTTAGCCACCTCATGGAGCTTCGCTGATACACGTCCCGGGTCGTTGCGTTTTTCGATAATCGTGTCAAAGCGGAAAAAATATGTCGCCCAGACTGTAATCACCGCAACAAACAACGCTCCAAGCAGTCGGTATTTTTGCTTACAAACAAATGCCAAGGTTTTTCTTTTTTTCATAACAATCAACACGAGAAAGCATGAAATGGGCAGAAACATAAGCGCCGATACTTTTGACGCGAAAGCAAGCCCTGCCATAAAGCCAAAGAGGAGCCACCGCAATAGAAACGGCTTGTCAATAAGCGGTAGAAAACTCACGTAGGCGGCAAAAAAAAACGCCGTGAAGCCGGCGTCAAGCGTCACATAATGCGCGTGGGCCAGAAAATTCGGCTCAAAGACAAAAAATAGTAAAGAAACCATCGCGACCGTCTTGCCAAACCGCTTCCTTACGACGCGATACACCATCACCGCCAGCACGACACCGAGCAAGGCAATCATCATCCGCGGGGCAAAGAATCCTTTTACCCCAAAAAGCAACGGAATCACCGCAATCTCACGAATAAGTGGGGGATTGACCACATCTACGGCAAATGTCTGATGGCGCCATGCATTGAGCCCTTCTTCGACGTGGACAACCTCGTCAAACGTCAGCGATTCGTTCATGGCGCTTGCCGCGGAAAGAAAGAGAAAAACAGCAATCAGTACAATGCTACGCAAGGACGTTTTCATACAGTCGGGCAAGAAGTTTCGCACCGATGCGCCTATCGTGCACAGTTACTGCTCGTCTTCGCGCTTTTCTGGCTAACGCCAGACGAAGAGAGCGGTTCGTCAATAACCGTTTTATCGCGCGGGCAAGCTCAATGGAATCGCCTGGAGCAACCAAAATGCCAGCGGTACCAACGTTCTCGGGAATACTACCGGTTTGTGTTGTCACGATGGGCAGTCCGCATGCTTGCGCTTCCAGAAGCGCGATACAATACTGCTCCTCAAACGTCGGGATGGGCTTACTCGGCGCGACAAAAATATCGGCTATCTGATACATCCGCGGCATTTCCTCATAGCTTACGTGAACATGCCGAATGCGAGTATCAACCCCTAAGGATTGTTCGAGCTGTTTCAGACGACTCCTCTGTGACCCATCTCCAACCATTAGAAACGACAGCACGGTAGAACGAACATCAGAATCTGATAGTAATAATTTAACAGCGCGGACAAACTCATACACTCCTTTCTCTTCCTCCAATCTGCCGACGAAAAGAATCGTCATATCGCTGCGGCGCTTGCTTGCACGACGCTTGATCGCCTGTGCCGTGGGAGAAAAACGATTGGTATCAATAAAGTGTCCGATCACCGTAATCTTTTTGGGATCGGCGCCTTCTTTGACAAGCGCACCTTTTGCTTTTTGGGAAATGGCGATGATATGGTCGAGTTCTTCGCGCGCACGCATCTTGAGTGACGTTCTACCCCGGATGCCTTCATTGTTATAAGGAATGTTCTCATAGACCGAGGCAATCACTTTTTTGACGTAGCCGAGCTGTTTTGCCCGCAAGCACTGCGTTGTGTAGTAAAAATACGTTTCTGCAGTATGGACGAGGTCAAAACCTCTAAGTCTTGCCTCAAGCCCCCACAGGACGTGCGCATCGGTGAAAAGCCGGTTGAGAATCGGCAGTTTATATGGAAAGTCCGGAAGATCCATTGGCGACGGAATCTTAACCACCGGAAAGGCAAATGCATCATGATAACAAGTTAGTGACCCGAATGCCGTGATGCAGAACCGTGACACCAGCGGTTCAAAAAGCTGCATCTCGTATTTGTTTAAAAATTTCCCGCGGACAATGGCAACGGTCGGCTTTTTCATAACTGCGGCACTATTGTGGGATCATCAGTTTTCCACACAGTAATTGTACCTTTTGTGAAGAGCCTGCGAAATCCATACTGTTCAAACGAGTCGTTTGCATACGCAATTATATAAGTAGGCCGCACCATGCGAAGCGTATCATGGCGGAAATGATTTTCCGCGTCCAAAAAGTTCGGCGTATCGTCCGTTCGCCACACGTGATAATAGTTAAGGATCGGAATGCGTTCCTTAACCAGAAACGTTTGCATGCAGCACACCGCGTTGACGACAAAATACTGCGATCGATCGAGTTTTCGCAATTCTTTTGCCACCGACTCCTCCGTCACCCGCGGCTTTTCAAATGCGCGGATAATCGACGCCTGCGTTATAAAAGATGACCAAAGCACGCTGCCTCCAAAAACGAAGTACAATGCAAACCTCGATAGTCGGCTTTTGTTCTTCCGATGCCAAACATCCAGACACAGAGCACAAAGCGCAATGACAATCGGCGTAAGCGGTGTGGCGATCCGCGACGGCACGCGAAACATATGGAGCGCCGGAACCATACGAAACAGCCAATAAAACGGTGAATACGGAAATTTGAGCGCGCCGTACAGCATGCCGACAGCAATAAGGATGATAAACAGCTTCACCTCATCGCGCTTTACGATTGATTTCATATGCCCAAGCGCGATAAACGGCAACGGGCTGATAAACGCGTAATATTCATACCAGTTATATTGAAACCCGAGGAGTCGCTGAAAAAACGGTCGGTCATAAAAAGAAACTTGAAGAGGCATCACGTAAAGGAGCGGAAATACAATTGCGTGAATGGATCCTGCAAACGGATAACTGGTAAAGTATCTGTGAAACCGCGGCGCGACATCGCGCACGATAAAAAACAACTTCGGAGCAATCATAAGAAAAACCCACCCGTAGAACATAAAAATGGAGCTCAAGACTCGCCGCCACTCTCGCTTGTACTGCATGGCGTAATACATGCGAACAACAAAATAGAATAACAGGAGAAAGGAGGGGACGTAAAAATCCGTTGCGAGCATCATAACCGTTACAAGAAACGCGGCAATGAGCACATGAAAAAATGATAGCGTTTTTTTAATGCTGACTGCCAAAAACACCGGAACCAGACCGTAAGAAAATAATTTGGCAACATGTCCTGCGGCAAGTGACGCAGCAACAACGCCCGAAGCCATGGAAAGCCATGATCCCCATATGCGAATGACGGGACTGACGCGCAGGGATTTCAATAATAGCCACATCGATAATCCCGATACGCATATGGCAAAAAGGATCATGAATTTGACGCCGCCGGCTGCGCCGAAAAGCCATACGGGCACTATGTAATAGGGGCTCCATACCACGGATCCCAAATCTCCGAGATTCGGAATGCCGGTCCCGATGTAAGGGTTCCAAAACAAGAACCTTTGTAGATCACGAAATAGTTCTTCCAGAAAACGTAGTGCGGAAAGAAGCATATCATAATCCGTATCGAGCCGAAATGACCAGTGGCGGGTGACTACGAGCGGAGGAACCGCAATCGCTACCACGAAAAGAATAATAGATGAAAGTTCATGAATAATAGTGAGTCTTTTCAATCGCATGATAGACAATCTTCGCGCACTCGACCCAGCGAAACCGGCGGCTTCGCTTTAATCCACGCGCGATACATTGGCGTCTTACGCGCGCCTTTGTTGCCATATCATACATGCTGTGGGCAATTTGTTCTACATCGTTTGGATTTACCAAAAGACCGGTATCCGCAACAATCTCAAGAAACGCACTATTCGTCGCGCCAACAACAGGACAGCCGCACGCCGCAGCTTCAATCGCCGGAAGGCAAAACCCTTCCCACAGTGACGGCGTCACCAAGCAGACTGCTCCGCGATAGTATGAAGGCAATGTTTCATCGGGCACGAATCCAAGCATCTTCACCCGATTTCCCAAATTAAGCGCATCGAGCGTCAAATCGATCTCTGTATCCTTCCAGTAATCACCGCCAACGATATACAGATCATGCACCACGCGACTTTTCTTCAAGAATAATGAAAAGGCACGAAGAATCCCGGGAATGTTTTTTTGTTTTTTAAGCGATCCCACAAAAAGAACGTATGGATGATTCCCGTTAATCCTCGGTCCATTCGGAGTAAATCTGGCATCCACACCCGAATGCGCAACCGCAATATCTTTGGTGTACGAAGGATACGTACGCAGAATATCCTCTTTCGTCGCGTGAGAAACGGTAATAATTGCGTTTGCCCGACGGATAATACGGTCAGTTTGGGCCTTAAGTTTCCTCAATGATTCTGGATACATATCCGGAAAGTGAAGGAAAGCCAAATCATGAATGTAACCGATGGTGTACGCACTCGTGGCAGGAATCGCCTGCGAAAAACCAAGGAATACATCTACAGGATGGAAGGCAAGTTCAAGCGGCAACCGAACGGAAAACCAGCCGCGAGCCGGCCAAAGGACAACGTTGTTCATCCGTTGACCAAACGCCGCCATCACCTCACTGTCTATCGGCCGGAAACTGTACAACCGATAGGCATTCTTTTTATCAATCGCTGCCAGCTCCTTAAGCACATTGTATGTTACCCGATACACCCCAACCTTGAGCCGCTCATCCGTAACCGACAAAGCCCCCGCATCAACGCCGATAATCATACATTTCTTTTATACCGTTTATACTTTCTAATCCCATCCAACACTCCACGGGCCGGCGTCACCATAGACAGCATGCTCACCTCTCTGCCAAAGCCAAACATACACCGCAACGCCCATTCAATTTTTGTCATAAGAAATAACGACAACAACATATGCGGCCTATGCTTGAGAAAAAAATATGTTTCGTTACTAAAAAAGTCAAAATACCATTGAATTCTGTCCTCACTCTTCCTCGCGCCTCCGGTTTCTGCCCGATAATGCTCCACCACCGCCGTTGCCTCAAAAATAATTTTATACCCCGCCTTTTTCGCACGAAGAGCCAAATCTGATTCTAAACGCATAGCATTTCCCGTAAATTGTTCATCAATTCCACCAAGCCTTGTATAAACAATTTTTCGCCAACACATATTACAACCAATAACGGAATCAACTTCTTGTCTGATAGTAGAAGAATATCCATCGGAATGAATACCGAGCCAATTCACCCGACCAACGTCGATTCTATGCGTTTCAATTGGTTGTCCTTTAGTCACTACCCTCCCAACTGTTGCTGCTATCGAGCGGTCGTCAAAATTCTTGATGTGGTTTGCTAGCAAACCAGGCCTCACTATAACATCATCATCCAAAAACAATATATACTCCCCTTTCGCCATTTGAACGCCAACATTCATGGCGCTCGCGGTACTTGGAATGGGCAAAAAGTGGTAATTAAGGTTTAGTTTCCGATCCATTGCGAAAGCGCGAATCGACTGTTCATTTCGTACTTGTTGCTCGACGATTATTATCTGCTCATTAAGCTTCTTCTGTCTAGCTAGGCTAGCCAAAAGTCTCAGCAAGCTCAATTTTCTATTAAATGTTGGAATGATTATAGTACACGTAGGTTTCATACCATGATTTTTAAATACGATAATTCATTCTTAAATTTGGAATAAAAAATATACAAGTAGATGAACGAAATGATTACTTCGGTAAGAACTGTCGTATAGCTTGCACCCATATATCCAAATCTCGGAATTGCATAGAGGTTCATCATTACATTTAAAAATAGTGAAAACGCCAGTGGTTGAATCAGATATTTTGTTTTTCCAAAGGACAAAATGACGTTAAAAAAGGTATGATTAAGGAATAAAAAAGGCGTAGCAAATAACAGAATTTTAAATGGACTTATACTCGAAATAAATCCAGTGCCACCCAATATTCTCACTGTTGGATAGGCAAAAATATTCCCACAAGCGATAATCACTATCGACATTCCTGTAAGCAACATTAGTGTTTTTGTGAATAAATCTCGATAACTTGTAACCTGTTTTGAACCATGAAACTTAGACATTAACGGAAATACGTTTGCCACATAAAGTGCCCATAACATCACGATATTCTCCAGAACTTTATAGGATAATGCGTAAATTCCAACCTCCGTTGATGCTCTCGTTACTGAAAGTATTAGGGTATCAACTTTGAAGTATAGTAGGGAAATGAAGGCAGTAATGCCCACAGGCACACTTATTTTCAATATCTTCAGAACAATATCCTTGTTAATATACAGTCGGAACACTAATTGGTCTCTCACTAAGAAGTATGTAGCAATCAAACCAAAAAGATTTCCGATGAATACAGTACTAACAATTAAGTAAAAACATTGCTTCGTAACAACACAAAGACCAATCACCGCGACTGTCACGAGCTTTGTAAATATATCTAAATATGCAATAAGATCGAGTTTAAGTTGCGACTGAAGAATTGATGTTCCGTATGAACTGACATTTCCAACTGCCACACCCACTGCTCCTATCAAAATGGCATTTTTAAGGGCAGCAGGGTAAGGCAAAAATATCAATCCAAAAGCCAACAGTAGTATCGATATCGTAATAAGAATAAGCTTTATGTTGAATAGAGTAGCTAAAGCCCCTTTCGATTGTTGGTTGTTGCGTGAAAGTTCACGAACGATTGTTTGATTAAATCCTATATCTGACAATGCTGTGAAAAAAGAAATGTAGGTGAAAACAAGCGCAAACCACCCATATTGTTCTGCTCCTAAATATCGCGTTAAAAGACCAACTGTCAATAATGAAAGCAACACGGAGCATATTTTCGAACCGAACTGAACAAACGTATTGATTGCTATTTTTCTATACGGCGAGGTATCATTCATATCAATGCCCTAGGGTATCACGTAAAACAAGGTTTGACAATCAAAAACGATGAATATAACGTTTAAAAGATTGATTCCATCAACAATAAAGGCCATGTTGAGAAATATAAAGAATCAAATCATTCAGATCAGATATTCTCTTTTTCCAGAGATTCACAAGCATTTGTATTGCGGTTATCCTCTAAAAATCTATATCAATGATCTGGTAAGCAAACAGTGGTATGACACTGATTGGAAAAGAAATGAAATTGAATTTCTTAAGCGGGGCAAATTGAAACGAGGCGCTACAGTATTTAACATTGGCGCTCACCAAGGTATTGTAGCATTAATATTCTCAAAAATAGTTGGGCAAAATGGTTATGTAATCGCAGCTGAACCAGATAAACACCATATTCGTATATTAAACTTCAACAAGAAAAATAATAATGCTTCAAATCTACATATCGTCCATGCAGCGGTTGCGGAAAAGCGTGGAAGTAAATTTTTTGTAAATGACCAAATCACTGATCATAAAACGAAACTCGGAACTCGAATACGTACGATAACTGTTGACGATCTGACAAAGAAATATGGTTCGCCCTCACTATTGTTTATCGATGTTGAAGGATATGAGGTCAATGTATTAAAGGGAGCAAAACAAACATTAAAGTATTATCCCAATTGCTGCGTAGAAGTTCACACTAATTGTGGACTTGAAGAATATGGAGGATCTATAGAAAAGGTGTTGTCATATTTTCCTACAAATAAGTATAAACTCTTCATCGCCCCTGCGACAAGCCGGTGTCGCTTTACTTTATTTAGTAACGCTAGCCAACTCCTAAATGATAGATTTTACTTAGTCGCGATAGCGAAATAGTCAAATTATCATCGTTAACTGTTATATAACAATCATTTGTTACAATTACAAAATCCTCAAGAAATTGTTAGATACATTACTGCAATTATCTAATTTATGTAATATGTATATTAACACTTAGGCACATATTTATTAGTGCGCCAAGTGTTTTTGTGAAAAACCAACCTGCCCAAGTAATCTTTGTCCTCGTTATATTTTTTGCGTTAGCCAGACTAAACACCGTCAACGGGGCCTCTGATTTTATTAAATATCCAGGCAATCCCGTTTTTCAAGCTTTATCTACAAACTGGGACGATGGCGCATCGCATCATCCAATGATAATAAGAGAAAATACTCTATACAAAATGTGGTATGAGGGCAACGGTGGATATGGATGGAGAATTGGATACGCTACTTCTTCTAGTGGGTTATCAAACTGGATTAGAACACCGCAGCCAGTTATTGAAGTTGGATCATTTGATACATTCGACGAAATGGACACAACAGAACCTTTTGTTTTATATAATCCTTCGCTTGGCTTGTATCAAATGTGGTATAGCTCAATGAGTACCAGATGGGTAGAACATGTCCCTGATCGGTTTAGACTTAGATATGCAACATCATCCGATGGAATTAATTGGACAAGATATAACTTGTGGGTGCTAAAGGGTACACCAGGCAAGTGGGACAGTGGCGGCATAGCCCGTGGATTATCTGTAATTATTAAGGACAATGTATATCATATGTGGTACTCAGCAACTAATGAATTCTTTAACTGGAATATTGGGTATGCTACTTCTGAGGATGGAATAAATTGGACAAAACAAAATGGAGGTGAGCCTGTTGTTACTGCGACGGAACCTTGGGAAAGGAACTGGGTAAGCATGCCTAACGTAACTTATCGCAATGAACAATATGAAATGTATTATACAGCTAGTTATGGTGACCCACCGCAACAGATTGTATTCGCTACATCCCCTGATGGCATAAATTGGAGTAAACCTGCTGATAAAAATCCAGTTTTAACCCCTGGAACTTCTGGTTCTTTTGATTCAACAATTATGACTAGTCCTTTTGCTCTACTACTGGAAAATGGAACGACTCAGTTGTGGTACGGCGGTAATACTTCGGCCATCGGTTTTGCAACGAACGGCCCAATACCTTCCCCCACTCCCTCCCCTTCCCCCACGCCGACGCCGTTGCCGACGGAGGATG
>CAZQTD010000002.1:0-124944 GCA_964596355.1 uncultured Gammaproteobacteria bacterium | reverse complement strand
CTGATTCAAGTAATTATCTCAGACAACACTCGCACTATACGGGGTATGGGTCAGATAATGCCTTCGTACCCAGGCTGCGGAACCGTCGGTCGACGCATTGTCTACCAAGATAATCTCAATATTTTTCCAATTCTGTTTATGTAGACTCCCAAAACACCCGGGAAGCCACTTTTGACCATTCCAGTTAACGATAACAACAGATACTAATTGATGTTTTTTCATGTGAGCGAATCAAAATGGTTTTAGTTTTTTGATAATACGTGCAGGGATGCCAGCGACCATGACTTTTGAAGGAATATTTTTCGTAACAACGCTATTGGCTCCGATGATAACGTTATTACCAATCTTTATCAGACCCAATACGCAACTTCCCGCTCCCATAAAAACCCAGTCGCCTATCACAACATTGTCTTTATCGTACCAATCGGAGGGTTTAACGTTATATGCTCCGGTCGGTTTTTTATCGCCGACTGTGCAATTTTGAGAAATAGTAAAATTTTTACCGATCGTGGCTCCTCCTATAAGGATTCCGAGAGGGTGAGGTATATAGAGACCAGGTCCTATCTTCACGCCGTAATATCGTAAGATAGCAGAAGGAAAAATCAGTTCTTCCAGACGCATCCACAGAACTTCTATTAGTCCTAAATGATGCTTGGCCAACCAGGAGCGAATACGATAGCTCATAACCAGTTGAGCCCCCGGAAAAATACATAGTGCTAACATTTTATACAAAAAATTATTCGGGAGCCTGTTGCAAACAAGAAATCGGGTAAGATCTTTACTAAGATAACACGTTTTCTCCTGTTTTACTATTGGTGGTCTTTTCAATACAGATTTTGTCATTATTTCACCCGATAAACAATTAGCGTCGTTAAAATCAATATTATTGCTGATACAAAACTCATATACCAATGCCACATCCATGTCTTATCGCTCGTTCGTATTACCTGTATTACGGATACTAACAGCGAAAAAACAATCGTCAAAGCATACGGAAAAAATAAAAACCGTTTCATTTTTTGCCAACGAGTTAAATATTTCCTTCGTTGACTTATCCCGGAATTGCGCCTCACCAATGCATTCTCCACGGCTCTCCGTTGCTTCTTTACGAAATCCTTGAAGTTGGCAACGGTGTAATGATACAAAGATATGCTGTGAGCGTATGCGATACGCCTTTTTCTGCGAATCAAGGAGTAGACAATGAGCACGTCGTCATACCGGTCTGTCGTTCTTTTCCATAGGGATTTTTTCCGGACGGTAAACCCTTGGGCTAACGCAAGAAGCGGGAACACGGAGGAAGATTGAAAGTCATAAATATCGTACACATCAGTGTGCTGGATAGTTCGATAAACCTCATGGAATGTCCGGGCATTTGCCGCCCTGCCATAGACAAAATGGGAATACGGATCCGTGAATGTATTAAAGTACCTTGAATACATCGAGTCACCGGGTGCGGTATCGTGTTTGGGAAATGCCGCAACGATCGATTTGTCTTTGAATATCCCAATCATTCGTGCCAGCGAGTCAGAATCCTTAAATATATTATCTGTAGCTAAAACCATTACCAACGACCCCTTTGCGTGTTTGAACCCCAATGCCACACCAGGCTCTGCAAGTTTTTGAGGGTTATCAATGATTTTGGCTCCGTGCTTACGAGCAATTTGTCGTGTGCGATCAGTCGATCCTCCGTCGACAATGAGAATCTCGACGTCGGATCTTCGAATCGATTGCAGTTTAAGCGAATTGAAATACCGCGCCAAAAGCGGTTCTGCATTATACGTCGGTGTAATGATGGAAAGAACAGGGCTCACAGCTTAATTTTCACTTCTGTCCCTTTACGAAGCGATTCGTTAATGGCCTCAAGAATACCAACAATTTCTACGCCATCAGAAACCGGCGTCAAGGGTTTTTCTTTTCCTTTTAAATATTCAACGAAATGCCGCAGCTGCACGGCTAAAGGATCAATCGGTGTCATACGGGGAACGTGCACGTCGCCCAACCGGAATGATGCGCTCGACGGATCGTGTTCCTTGGGATATTGAAGGCTGGTATCGTATACCTTCACCGGTTCGGTAGAATTGGTATCCTCGAATATTGCCATTTTCTTGTCACCTAGAAGCGTAAGCGTGCGGATCTTGATAGGGTAAAGCCAAGCCACGTTAATGTTCACCATCACATTATTGGGATATTCCAAGATAATCACGGCAATGTCTTCCATGCCATTGAGAGAAAACCGCTTTGCCTTTGCGTAAATAGAAAGAGGCCGTGAACCATTAAGAAGATATTTTGTGATCGCCAGATCATGCGGCGCAAAGTCCCACACAACGTTCACGTCGCCGCGTATAGGACCATAGCTTTGGCGCTTAAACTCCAGATAATATAGCTTCCCGAACTCCTCTCCCACAACCGAGCGTTTAAGATAGCGTACGGCTTGGTTATATAAAAATGTATGTCCGATCAAAATTTTAACCCCGCGTTTTTTAGCACGCGTCTCAATATCCAGAGCTTCTTTATACGAGTTGGTCAACGGCTTTTCAATAAGAAGCGGAATACCAGCTTCTATAAATGGAAGCGCTAGTTTGTAATGGGTGCTCGCGGGCGACGCGATAATGACGCCATCAAGCTTTTGCCTGATAAAGTCATTGATGTCTCTTGTCGTTTGGATATGTGGGTAGAGACTCACTACATCTTTTCGCATTTCTTCGCGCAATTCACAGACACCGACAAGCTTCGCGTCCAAACCTCTATCAAAATATTTTGCGTAATTTCTCCCCCAATATCCCCAACCGATGAGTCCAAGTTTAAGCATACGTCATTGATCTTTAACCTTGCTCTTAATTTGGGCCGGATTTCCCACGACTATTGCATAATCAGGTACATCTTTCGTCACAACGCTTCCTGCCCCGACAAGAGCGTTTCTGCCAATGGTTACTCCGCCCAGTATCGTTGCGTTGGATCCGATCGATGCGCCCTGTTTCACCAAAACCGGAAGCAGCTTCCAATCGGCGCGCGTAATGGGGTGCCCTTTGCGATTGGTTGCGCGCGGATATTTATCGTTAATAAATACCACATGGTGCCCCACAAACACGTTATCCTCGATGGTGACTCCTTCGCAAATGAAGGTATGCGATTGCACGCGCACGTTATTTCCTATCGTTACACCCTTTTGAATTTCGACAAACGTGCCGATCATGCAGTCGTCGCCGATGACGCAACCATAGAGATTGATAAACGGCCGCAGCACCGTCCCGCCGCCTATCCGGCAATCAACGATGCATTGTGTTTTGTCCGGCATAAAATCTCCTCACAGCATCCAAAACAACATCCGCTTGCACATGGCTCAATTCGGGATAGATCGGAAGAGAAATAATTTTTTTCGCCATCGATTCAGCGTGAGGAAAATCACCCCGCTTGTACCCAAGCGATGCATATGCCTTCTGAAGATGGAGCGGGATCGGATAATGAATTAGCGACTGTACACCGACAGATTCAAGCCAACTGTGGAGTCCATCGCGTTTCTCCGCTTTAATCACATACAGATGAAAAACCGATTCCCTGTCGGCGCTATTAAGCGGCGTCTTTATATGTGGCATCGTCGAATGAATCTTTTGTGAATAATATGAAGCTAACTTCTGACGTTTAGTGTTCCACGCATTCAGATACCGCAACTTCACGCGGAGAACTGCAGCCTGCATCGAATCTAGCCTTGAATTAATGCCCACTCTGTCGTGGATGTACTTTTTCTTTTGTCCGTACTCCCGAAGCATACGAAGCCGAAATGCAAGCCGCTTGCTGTCGGTGACAATCGCCCCGCCATCGCCGTAGGCACCGAGGTTTTTGCCGGGATAAAACGAAAACGCGGAAAATATCCCAAACGTACCCACTCGCTTCCCTTTATACCGTGCGCCATGCGCCTGACACGAATCTTCAATGAGATATATGCGTTTGCCTGACGCCTTGATTATCGTTTTGATTTCATCAAGTTTTTCAGGTTGACCGTAGAGATGAACGAGAATAACCGCCTTTGTCCTTGAAGTAATTTTTTTCTTAAGATCCGCAAGATCCATTCCCTGTTCATTGGAGTCACAATCCACAAAGACCGGTTTTGCCCCGTTTTCAGATACGCCGAGCACCGTTGCGATAAACGTATTAACCGGTACGATGACTTCATCTCCTGATGAAAGGCCCAGCGCTCGTATGCCGAGAATAAGCGCATCTGTTCCGGAATTTACGCCGATACAATAGGAAGCGCCCAGATACTCGGAAAACTCTTTTTCAAATAGCGCAACGTCCGGTCCTTGGATAAAGCGGGCGCTATCTATGACACCGGCTATTGCGCGATCGATCTCCTTTTGGATACTCGCGTATTGGGCTTTCAAATCGACGAAAGGCACGTTCATAGGCTCAAACGGAGTATACCATTATTGCTCATTATAGATAAGTATCGCCCACACGGAAAGAAGGGCGATTCCGCACGCTATGGCACCATTCAGCCATTGAAATACCCGGCACCGCCTCCACGAAGGAACGAAACCCGGAAGCGCTCCAATCGCCACCGCCACAAGGAACATGCGCAATACAAGGTATGAAAAACCAAAAGCCTTTCCCCAACTCTCCGACAGCATTGAAAGACCCGGAAGCGCCATCACGCACGCCGCCGCAAGGAAGGTTCTATTAAAATGGCTGATAAAAAATTTTGCTGTTGCAATCGTCAAAAACGGATAAAGCGGATACCGATACCACCCATGGAGCGGCTCGGCTGGTATGGCAAATGCAAATATCGCCAGATACGCCAAAAAACCGGAAAGAATTGTCAGATGCTTCTTCGTGTCGCCAATAAACAATAAAAACATCGCTATATAACCAACATATATCCATCCGTCAACAAACGTTCTGTCGACGATAATTGGATCACGGAAAAGTACGAAAATACTGTCGAACGCCATGTCATACCGCGCAAGCTGAAGCTTCCATAGATTCAAAAAAACCGAGGAGTCAAGCAGTAACCCATACAAAACAAAGAACAAAAAATACATCACGGTAATCAGGAGAACAACAAGCGCAGCCCTCCAACGTTTTGCGTACAAGAATATCGTCATAACCGCAAGCGGCGCGGCAACCCAGGGAACTTTCGCCAGTGGCAGGATGCCCGCGAGAACCGATGCCACAACAAGATCTTTTTGTTTACCTGTCTTAAGGAATCCGTGCGCAAAATATAGTGCAAACAAAAAAACAGGCATGAAAAAGTTTTCATTTTGCACGAGGCGCGAACCGACCGCTATTGTTGGGATAATGGCATAGAGAAATGAAGCAGTCAGTCCGACGCCTTCCCCATACAGAGAAGTTGCCAATGCAAATACCGCCGCTATGGCTGTAACCCCCATAATGAGCGCAAGCGGCCGAATTTTGGAAACGGTTACCTCGTCAAATGTCCTGACTCCATTGAGACGTGCAAATCCGCCGGCAACAAGTCCAAACAGGGGAGGATGCTCCACATACGGCATAACAAGTCTGAAATGAGCCCCCTGCGGATTATAGTACTCGACCCGATCTGTATATGCCGCGTGCGGAGACCATGAAATCGGGACTCCGTAATCAAGCAAACTTAACCCAAGAAACGTCCACGCAAATTCGTCAAATGTTGCTCCTTCCCTGGGCCACGTCGTGTAATTATGGTATCTCAAGCCGAACCCGATGAGCAGAATTGCCGCAAGCAAAGAATACACAATAGGCTTTTTCATTTCATGGCCTTCTGTAGCACGCGCAGACTTTGTTTTGCTATATCCTCCCATTTCAAACTCGCAACCCATGTCCTGCAGTTTTTCTGAAAGTGGCGGTATCGTGCTTTATCGCCGTACAGCTTCATGGCTTCACGCGCCATCTCATGCGGAGAATTATCTTTCAGCACGATACCGGTTTTATTCTGTTTTACCGCGTCGCACAGCCCGGGCACGTTATAAACCACCGACGGCGTCCCCACGGATGCAGCTTCCAACACAACGAGTCCCCAACCCTCCTTCACTGACGCATGGAGGAGTACGTGCGCGCGCGCCATAAGACGTATTTTTTTTTCATTGGAGACTTTCCCCCAAAATACCGATCGACGAAGCACCCCATGCTCTTCCATCATCTGTTTCAATTGTCGAATATACGAAGCGTCGCCGCCGCCGACAACCCAAAGCGTCGCGCGAGACTGTTCTTTCACAATAAATGAAAATGCTTTGATGACTTCTTCGATGCCTTTCATCCGAACCACGCGGGAAACAAAAAGATATGTCGGATTGTTTTCTTTTTGATAGTTTCTATCTGATAGTTGATATCGTTCGATCGGGCACGGAATTGCAATACACTGCTTTCTTGGAATCCCCCGCCTGACCAGTTCATCAATCGTAGAAGGGGCATCTGTCCAAAACAGGTTCCTGCGATACACACGAAAGTACAGCGCTTCCAGGATCTTGCCGATTCTGTTTACAGGAAACGGATACATGAAGTCCCATATGTTATCGGCAATTTCATGAATAAAGACGACAATCGGTTTTCGCGTAAAAAGCGGAGAGAAAAACGGTATTCCATGGACTTCGTCCACTATGACATCGTAGTCTTTTGCGTGAAGGAGTACATAAATAGGCGCGTAAAGATAAATGGAGAGCGATCCAAAACGGCGCATCAGAAAGACGCCGCCGATGGTTTCTTTCGGCCGAGCGTTCGCATACGACGATGTAAGCCACGTTACGGAGTGTCCTCGTTTGACCCACTCTCGTGCATGACCAAACGTCACAAGTTCGGCACCTCCTGATTTGGGGTGTCTAAAATCGCGCCAATTGAGAATAAGCACGCGCATAGATACGTCGCGCTACCCGATATTAAAGCGGAAGTTTAGCTCGGGATCATACCGCCATTTTCTTTTACTTGCGTTATCATAGTACTTCAACAATCTCAAGCGGTAAAAAACGGCAAGCGTATCATTAAGCACGCGAAAAATAACTCGCCAATAATTGCGCGATGTGATGCTGCTTGTAACTCCCTCAAAATTCAACTCAATGGGCGCCTCAAGAATGCGCCGATAGCCTAAACGGTACGCGACGGATAAAATTTCAATGTCAAACGCAAATTCTTTCACGAGCAAACGCGGCAGAACATCTTCGAGCACTTCACGTTTGTATAACTTCATACCAACCTGCGTGTCCCGCACGTTTACATGAAATAATATCCGGACAATCATCTGGTATACCCAAGAAAAAATTCGTCTGATTGCCGGATAGTGAACCTTGGAAAGCTCGTGCCGTTTGCTTCCAACAACAATATCCGCATTTTTCCATCGCATATAATCATACATAAGCAACAATCCCTCCGGATTAAGATCGCACCCGGCGTCCAAAAAACCCACGACGCTACCTTTGCTCTTAGCCATGCCGTAGCGCACGGCGTATCCTTTTCCTTTATTCACCTTATACCCAACGACCGAAACGCGCTTGTCGCGCACGGAAAGCGCACGCTGTCTGCTTTTATCCACTTCTCCGTCAATAACAACGATTACTTCGCTTTGCACCGGCATTCTGTCAAGAACATTCAGAAGGTTCCTAATGTCCTGAACAATCGTTTTTTCCTGCCGAAACACCGGGACAATGACGGAAAGAAGCTTACCTTTTCCTCGTCGCATAGGGGTAGTATAGCAAAAGAGCGAAAAAAAGGCCCGCGCAAACCGCAATGTTATTGGTTATCACGGCTCCAAGGCTTCCGTGGCGAAACACAATGAGGACTGTTTGCGTCAGCGCTGCTACAACAGCAATCATCCATATCTTGGTTTCGCCGATGGCCAAGTACATTGTCGATAGTGTGTTTGCCAGCGAAAAAAAAGATATAAACAATCCAAACGGCCCCATATACATGCTTGCCGCGGCAAACGCATTGCCATAGAGCATCCTGACAATAAGCGATGGAAATGCAACGTACAACACGGTCACGCCCGTCGAAATGCCGCCTACTACCGCAAGAGACCCAGCGATAATCTTTGCCACTGACCTATTAAGCTCACTTCTCTCCGCAAGCATAGGAAACGCGACGGATATGACAGAAGAAGATGCAAAAAATATAACTTTCCCCAGAACAGACAGCGATGAATAAAGTCCTGCTTCCGTAGCAACGAAAAAGTGTTTCACCAAAATGACGTCCTGGCTGTAAAGCGCGGCTATTGAAGTCATCGTGATAAACGTCGGTACGCTATACACAAGAGCGCTTTTGGTGGTCAAAGTGATGTGTTGCTCCTTGGATCGTACGATCCGCCGAAGCGGTATAAGGCTTGCCGCGTAGGTCACGACGTTGGACGCGATATTAGCGATAAGCGTCCATCCGACGCCGAAAAACGCCGCGATCGCGCCAAAAACGAGCCGGACCACACTCCCCGCGTTTGTGACAATCGTCAAATCCAAAAACCGCTGATAGCCCTGCAGTACGCTCACACTAACAATCGCAAGCAAAAAAACCGCAAATATGAAATAGAGCCAGATGACATAGATCGTATGAGTCAGGTGCAAAAATCCCGAGATAGCTCCAGCAAACGGAATAAGAATAAATACCATGATAAGTTCGACAATCGCAATGTATGTTGTCGCGATCAAAAACAGTTTTTTGGCTTGTCCATCGGCGCGCCGCGCTTTCAGCGTAGAAAAAAACTTCGTAAGGACATTTTGAAGCACAGTCGCAGGAGCGTTGAGCATGTAAAAAATAGAAATAAGTGCCGCCAGTTCTCCATACTGGGATGGGCCCAATATCCTGCCAACGACAAGATGATAGAGGTACGCCACAACGTTTGTCAGCATGTTGCCGCCAAACATGATTGCCGTATTGCGCGCAAATGAATTCGCCTTCAGGCGACTGACGATCGTTTTCATTACTTCAATCCAAAAATCTGTATCGCAAAAGCGTAAAAAGCGCAGCTATTCCATCACGCCACGTCAATTTCTTCCCTTCGGAAATTTTCCGGCCCAAATACGATATAGGCACTTCGTAAATCTGGTAACCGCTTTTAAGCACTTTTGCCGTGATCTCCGGCTCAAAGTCAAACCGCTTTGCTCGAAGCGGTATGTTGCGCACTACCTCCCTGCGAAAAACTTTATATCCGGTCTCCATATCCGTAATGTTGGTATTGTACAGAAGATTCGTCATGAACGTAACGAATTTATTGCCAAGTGAATAGACAAACATGGTAGAAAGGTGGGGGCCTAAAAATCTCGACCCGTATACGACGCTCACTCTCGCATCATCAAACGGCTTAAGGAGCGCAGGGTAATCCCTCGGGTCATATTCCAGATCAGCATCCTGAATAAGGATGATGTCGCCATGAACTAACGCGAGTCCTTTGATTATCGCCGCGCCCTTTCCCCTGTTGTGTTTCTCAAAAAAAATGGTGCACTTTGTTTTCCACGGCTTGAGCTTATCGGCCGTTTGATCGGTCGATCCGTCGTCGATAACCACGACTTCTTTTTTCCATCCCGGCAGCGGTTGGCGAAAAACGCGCCCAAGCAGTATATCAATGGTTTTTTCTTCGTTATATACCGGGATAATTATTGATAGGGTTCTCATATGCCTCTCCGTTTGCGAAGAACGCTCTGGTACACCGCAACCGTTTCGCGTGCCACGTTCTCCCATGTAAATTGCCGCACCCACGCGGTTCCTTCGTTCACCATCTTTCGTCTGCCGGTCAATGATAAATGAAGCACGCGGCGTATGCCACGGGCAATATCGCCCGGATCAGCGGGATTAACTGTCACCGCCGGGCCGGATATTTCAACCAAAGAACTTGTTCGGGCAACAACGACCGGACTGCCGCACTTCATCGCCTCCAAAACAGGAAAACCAAACCCTTCAGCAAATGACGGCAGCACAACGCACGCTGCGAGCGTATAAAGTCCCGATAAATCCTCATCGGAAATATGACCGAGCTTTGCTGTCGCCGGCCCAAGACCATAAGACGCAATAAGTTCGTCGATGTGTTTAACCTCCGCGAGGCTGGTGTTGGTAAACGCGCCTCCTACAAAAACCAGTCTAACGTTTGGATCCGATCGAACGATCCGGTTAAATGCTCGAAGCAATCCGGGAATGTTTTTATTCCAGTTAACATCTCCTACATATAGGATGAATGGTTTTCTGAGCCGATAGGTATCCTGCAGGTGTTTTAATACATTCACATCAGTTACTTTTGCACGTCCTTCCGGAGGAGCCAAATAAACAACGCGTATCCTTGATCCTGCTATACCGGTAAGACGCTCAATATCTTGTTTGGAATGTTCGGAATCAGTAATGATACAGGAAGCTCCTTTCAGTGACCGTCGTTGAATCTGCCATGCCAATGATCCCCTGATGCCTTTGGGGAAGTGGTCAGGATACGCTATGGGGATAAGGTCGTGAACCGTGACAACCGTCGGCTTTGCCTTTCGCAGTGGGAGCGTCAAAAAAAAGGGGTCAAAAAATGGATAATGCACGATGTCTGCGTCTTTTGAGATTTCGGAGCGCTTTGTGATCAATGAGTACGTGTGAGCCGATTGAAATGTTTTGAGCGCTTCGACAAGTTGTTTGGTGTAAATTCCGGTTCCCCTCGATTTATGTCCGCTTGAAAGGGGCGATACGTCGATGGCTACGTGCATAGATACCCTTGAGTATACCCGATACCAAAAACCATAACAAACCAGCAAGAGACAGGCAATTAGCGATCTTCCGCGCCGGAGTATCCCGAAATTCTACACTCACGACATGAGTCCCCTTAAGAAGGTCAAATGCAATAACTCCGTCACGCTCATAGGCTACGTTTTTTGTTCCGTGATCAATACGAACCGTCCAGCCCGGATAATACAGCGTGTTTACCCGCATGTACGCGTCCTCATCTGCCTGAACGGTGAACACGTACTGAAGTGGTTTTATTTTGGTCGTCGTGATTATTCCTTTTCCGGAGACAAACTCAATCTTTTGCTTTGCCCGTTTTTCCTTCCATGGCGTCCACCGGGTGGAAAATGTGTTGCCCATCGAGGACGTGCCGTCGATAAATTCCAACCGCGTCAGATAATAGGCGTCGCTTCTTGGCTGATAGATAACCGGTCGGGTGTATTGATATGAAACCAAAACTGCCATAGCGCATAAACCAGCCGCAACCCATTTATTTATACGAGAGGCCACAAACCCGGAGAAGAAGGCAACGACCGGCAAATACCAGGCAAGAAATCTCCACGGGTATTGAATAAATTGAATGATCGGCAACTTCTCCCATATCCATAACGAATATTCAAGCATCAGATACAACCCCATTATGGTAATGACAATAAATAACATACCTGTTGATTTAAGATGTTTAGGTATTTTGTTCCGAAAAACTACTGATAATCCAATCACAACCATTGATACGATGCCAATCTGAAATGACATCTCACTTGGAGTCATTTCTTTGACAGAAAATCCTGTCCCCCATGATGGGAACAAAAGCTGATGGATCATCGGGAAATGATCTTTGAAATTCACGATATTTAACCCTGTCACATACCGCTGTTCGACTATGGCGGGAAGCCAAAAATAGGCAGAAAGAACAACACCCCGAACAATTGCCCAAAGATACGATCGTTGACGAATGATGGTATAGACTACGACAATGGGGAGAACTATCATCGCAAGGATGTTATGACTAAGTATTGCAAGTGCGATACTCAACGTCAAAAGCAAAGGCTTCGTATATTCAATACAACTTAGCGCAAGCATAATCCACGCGAGTGCAAAAACCTCACCGATAGACCCCCGTACATAGAGTTCCACAAACCAATATGGTATGTAGGCAAATGTGATTCCCGCAACAGCTCCGGCGAACGTACCGAATATTTTTTTAATCCAGAAAAAACTCGCGATAACCGCAATCGCGTATCCAAAAGCCAAAGAATACTTAAAGGATTCGACAAATGGCGCACCGAGGAGATGAAAAAAGGATCCCACATAGTTGGGAAAAGGATAATGAAAGATAAATAATGGCACCCCAAATCCGCTGTTAAGGTTCGGCGCCCACCGCGGAAAAAGATATCCCTGTTGCAGCATCGAATAAAATTCGCTAAACCGTACGATGTGATATTCGCCGTCGTGCGTCGGGATAAATCCTCGTCCGAACAAGGGAAAACTGGCGGAAGCAATCGCAATGACGCAAATAAAGATACCCAAATATCTAGTAACAAACTTCATAGTGCATCTTTCAATCTAACCTTAGGTTCTATAAACAGTCTAAGCGCATACACAGAAAGAATATATAAAACTGGAAGGAGCGGCAGAAAAAAGCGTGTAGAGGTTATTCCGGTAGAAAGGAACGCTTCATACGATAATGCATAGATGAGAAGTACCATAACCGATGGTGTCAGTTTTTTACGAACTACCAAAGCATATAATGCCATACCTATGGGTACTATCACAATAACAGGCCAGAGGAAATTCCAGTCGTTTGCCCTCAATACACTCTTATCCCCCCACCACGCCTGCCATCGGTTCATGAGGATTAGGCGCCAGAAAGATAACGGGTATATTAGCTTGCTGTTTTGATAGGAAAAAATCCACTTCTGAAATCCGAGGAAATCAATGAGTGTATATCCGCTCAAAAATGTCCGCGTGTAACTAAAAAGCAGCACAATTCCGCTTATCGGCAAGTGAAGAACGAGAGATATGATGCGATTCCATTTTTTTTCGACAATAAGAAAGAACAGAAAGCACCCAATCAGCAGAATTCCTGTCACAACGGTTTTAACAGATATCGTTATACCCACAGCAACCATAAGAAGGATAAATGATCGGCGCTTATAACTCCGTATAAATAGCCAAAGCGAAATAAGCACAAACGGCAGTTGTAAGATATCCAGAAGCGGCGCATACACGAGCTGATTGCGAAAAAGCTTTTCGGTAGAAAACAATAGCACAGGAATTAACGCTAGTAGCGTATCACCCAAGACCTCCTTAGATACCATCCACAGGAAAATTAAAGTTAGGATAAAAAACGGCACGACGACAATGCGGTCGTTTTTAAATGCCAGAACAGATAGCCCGATGATGTATTTCCCAAGGGGAGTGTGCTCGGAATTGATCAGTATGGGATCCACGCCGCGAATGTATGCGCCCGCAGCATAACTAAATACGACCTCATCCGGAATATAGATGGGATTTTTGACCCTGTATTGTGATTTATTAAACATTTCTTCGAGCTGTTTATAATAACTGTCAGTATAGTATGCCCCTTGCCAGAGCTGTTCGGCGTTCCATAAAGCGCTACCGACGGAAAAAACAATGAGCGCTGCGCATAAGAATATGAATAGACGCTTCATGGTGTGCGTTTCACCTTCGTATGTACTGCCTTCCTAAGGAAGTAATATATTCCAAAAACTGCAACCGGTATGACGGTGAAAGCTATCCGCAGTATCGGACCGTATCCTCCGTATTCGCGAGTCAGAATATACGGAAGATGCCGAAGCGACAAGCCGATGCAAAGCGCAATCGTAAATCCGTGCACCCATGACGTTTTTGTCATCGGAATAAGCGCGGCAAACGTCAAAAACCACACCGCATACCAAGGGTACAATTCTTCGCGAAGCGGCGTTAATAGAAATATTCCGAACATGAGCCAATAGGCGATTCTGTATATCGTGATTTTCTTAAGATGGGGTAAAAATAGAATTGGTAGAAGCACGAATGTCGCCCCTTTGACAAATACGGATGCTACCCACACTAGAATTCCCCCAATCATTCTTTTTTTAAATACAAGAGCAAGTCCAATAAGCGCAAGTACCATCATGGCGATATCATTATGTGACGAAACCAAAGCTTCGGAGAGTACTAACGGATTTAAGCCAAAAAATAATACCTGTCTCTTGCTTCCAGTCATCCTATAAATGAGATACAGCATCGCAAGATAAAAACCTGCGATCATCGCCTTAAACGCGATGATCGTCCGCCAGACACTTCCTCCTCCTAAAACATGCGGCAACGCGGTGAAAGCCAGCCACGTCGGACCATAGAGCGCTACTTTATTTGACGCGCGCGTGTAGGCAAGCGCCGGTTCGTTTGGAATTTCTATCGGCATAACAATATAGGGATTTTCTTTATGCGTATAAAGAACCTTCGCCGTCGTCATGTAGTTAAATATGTCATACGTAAAGGCCGGAAAAGAAAACGTCAGCAGTATCGCGATACTGAAAAATACCGTCTTGAGCCGAAGAGGAAGCAAGCGTCGAATGTGGCTTTCATTCGCGCGCATCACAGCAAGGTATATTGCGTAGAGCGATCCCACAATGACAATATACACAATCCCCGCAAGTGTCATATGCTCAAAGACAAGCGAAGACAGCGGCGCCTGAAGCGTCTTATAGAGCGCACTCGTTGAAAGTGTAAGATGGAGATCAACAAATCCATACGAATAGACGCTTAGAAGAAGTAACAGTATGAAAAACGCCGCACCTGCCATATACCGTCAGGGATTAACAATCGCCGCTATGGTCTGCCGAATGGCAATGGACTCCGCAAGGATCTTCCGTATAGGAAGAAGCGTAGGCTCTTCTTTCTCCGGTGTCCAATGAAATTCTTCCGGCAGCTCAATGATGAGTCTATTAATCACCTCACCATGAACTGCCATTGCGTCCTGAAGTTTGACCGTAAGAAGCGAAACGTCTTTGCCTTCCTGCACAGCCCGCTTGTGATAGGTTGGCAAGAGCGTAACGTGTACGTCGCTTCGCTTAAGCGCGTCAACCGCAAGAGCATACTGCTTGTATTCGAACAGCGTTTTGGCTTCTACCAGATATTTATCCGCAAGCCCCAAGTGATAGCGAAACGACGCAATGGATCCGAAGTACCAATACCGCTTGAGAGAATCTAAAACTCTCGATACGCGGTACAGTTTGTTTCCCGGCATGTACGAAGGATACGGCAGAACGTAGTCGGCGCGCACAGGTGGAACAAAGAGCAATAACGAATACGAAATGAGCACTAATGAAAACAGCGTTTTTTTCATACCTTCAAAAACTTCTTGTATGCAATCGCCCAATGCAGCCCTGAATAAAGCGCAAACTCAAGTCCTGTTACTCCGTCCAAAAATCCTTTGTGCCGGATAAAAATGTTTAAAAAAGTTGCAAGAGGCTTCCATACGACGTAATTCATCGCTGTCCATATGTTCTTTGGAACGCCGGCGTTAACCAATTCAGCGGCAGTTAAACTCGTATAGGCATCCGCTTTCCTCCAATAGTCATCGCGCGTACAGTAGGAATAATGCAGCATCGGGTGCTTCAGGTATCCGACACTGCCAGAAACCGCAATCTGCTCATGAACGCTTCTACAGGGAAACCGGGCCTTCCCCCGTTGAATAAGCCGGATGACATAATCAGGATACTGTCCGCCTTTGCGCATCCAGTGCCCCCAGAAATAATTTCTTCGCGGGATATAGTACCCGTTCGGTTGCGAGGTGTCAGTTGCCAGTTTCAGGTGAACGATGCCCACAATTTCGTTTCGCAACTCGTCAGTGACGCATTCGTCCGCATCAAGCTGGAGGATCCAATCGCCGCGACACGCATCAAGCACCTTTTGCTTGTTGATGTGAAAAATCGAAGGATTATTGGTTGATATTACGTTTGCTCCGTGTTTTTTTGCAATGGAAACGGTAGCATCGCTTGATCCGCCGTCAACCACAATAATCTCCTCTGCTATGCCCCTAACAGACGCTAGGCACCGGTCAAGGTTTTTTTCCTCATTAAACGTGGCGACTGCAACCGACAACCTTATCTCCTTTTTTCCCATAGCGCTCTCCCGAATAGTACCACGAGCACTCCCAAACCGGCCAGGCTTACCAGATTTGCAGCCTTTCGCAGCTTCGTATCCGTAAATTCTACCACGACACCATGGACTCCGGTTGCCACGTCATACGTCATACGTCCTCTGTACGCAGGATCCTGAAATTCCACTGGCACCTCTTTTCCGTCGACGAATACGCGCCATCCGGGGAAATACAGCGTATTTTCTACAATGCGCGAAGACGTTATTGCCTGAATACTGTATTCGTGCCGCGTGCTCGTTCGCTTCGCTAGATGAATGACAGCAGTTCCTTCAATGACTTCTGCGGGGGCTTTAGGTCTTTGTTCCATAAATCTGACAGACCAAATCGGGCTACTTTCACCTGTATCGGTCGTACTCTCATATATGCCGCTATAGAAACTCTCCGGTTTGACAACGAAGCTTTTTGCATGCCACATGTGGCGGGTAGATATAATGACGCCAATTGCGATAAGCACGCACGCGGCAGCAGTATATGTTTTTTTGAGTGAAAAAACTCCGGCGCCCCCGATCATCGCCGTCAAAAGCACAGTAAGCGTCAGAAACCGCCACGGGAATTGAAAGTTCTGAAGAAGAGGTGCGCGCTCCCAAACAAGCGTAGAAACGGAAGTCATAAGAAGTAACACAATAATAAACACTGCTGTAAATAGAAATATGAACCATCGATGTGGTTTTTTTCTCGTTACCAGCGCAGCGCCTATTGCGCTTATTACCGCTATCCAATGGACGATTCCAACGTCTTTTGTCAGTTCATCTGATCCGCCCCAGCTCCACGGCATAAAGAAAAACTGCCGCCATTGGACAAATCGATCGGCAAATTCTCCCTTCGTCACGACGGCGCGGAGCGTATATTTGCCTTCAAAAAACGCAGGACCCCAAAAAAATGCGGAAACAGTAAAGCCCAAAGCGACAGAAAAAACCGACCACAGGAGAAATCGCATGCGCTGTTTACTTTCAAACACCAATAGATAGCCGGCGTAAAGAGCTGCAACCGGCAAAACCATCAAACTTACGGCATTATGAGAAAGAATAAGCCCGGCGGTACCCAGCGAAAGAATCACGCCCGCCCATCGATCCTTTCCTCTGGCTAAACCAAGAAGGCCGAGAAACACAATCGGCGGAAAAACAAATGCGACATGCTCCCCTATGGCTCCACGAACGTATAGGTCAACAAACCGATATGGAGCAAAGCCGTAAAGAAGCGCCCCGACAAATCCTGCGTTTTTGTCCCACTGCTTCGTCGCCCACAGGTAAAAAAGTAGGACGCTTGTTGTGTACGCAACTGCAAAAACAAGTTTCGTGCTATCGACAAACGACAATCCTGCGAATCGAAACAGCGACGCGACGTATGAGGGAAGCGGATAGAGAAACATAAGAATTGGATGTCCATACCCCCAGTTAAGGTTCGCAGCCCAACGAGGTATGAGAATGCCCTCGGTTAACGATTGATAGAAGTTGGCAATCCGCGCCACGTGATCTTGTCCGTCATGGGTAACAGGTAAACCTGACGTCGCAAGCGACCATAAGGGCAATAAAGAGATAAAAAACAACAACACCGGCGGATAGGCAAACAGTTTTTTCATAACGGATACATGCGTTTTTCAAGAATTAATCCATTTAAAAGGGTCTTTTTCCAGACAGTATCCCCACCGTCCACAACAGTTTCCAACCATCCGGAATGCCGCCATGGCTGGCTTTTATCCGGCTCTATGATAAGGTACGCTAAACCCTTTTTATCATGAAATGGCTCAAATCCATATGTCAATTTTCCGTATGTCTTGAAAAGATAATCGTACGGATACGTATAGATCGAGGGCATAAAAACAAATACAGAAAACGGCTCTCCTTGAGCATCATGATAGATGGTGTCGAGAACGTACCGTTTTCCCAGAATTTTCTCATATACACCCAGATCATGAATATCAACGGTATAGGAAACGCACTGCCGGAACGCCGATCCAACGACCATGCTCATAAGAAATATGACGAATATCGCAACTCCCGCTTTCGCCCAAACGGATGTATGAAACGCGCGAACGAGTGAAATAAAACTAAGCGAGTACAAAACGATGCTTCCAATGCGCAGGTGAGCCAAGTAATAATCCCATATCACATTACGGAGCAACAAATAAAAAATCCAGGTAAGGATACTCATGAAGATGACAAAACCTATAAACGCCTTTTGCTTATACGATGTACTTTTTACTGCCCCGAATCCGACAACCGGAAGAGTCGCCCACAGAATGATTGCTTGAATGTTTCTGGGAATCCATCCGAATTCAAACGTAAACGTATTGATGAAATGATCAAGATAATTACGCATGTGAGACGACAGTAGCACAGGGTCAACAATCGAGCCGGTATTGCTTGGGCTGTTTTTGAGATATGAAAGAATTGAGGTTGTTCCAATAAAACCGTGCCTTGCTTCAAATGCGATCATTGGACTATATACCAAAATGAGGGCGCACCATGTATAACAATACGTCCTCCAGTCAAACACTCGATAGATCAAGGGAAGCGAAAGCACAAGCGCAAGCGTTAACGGAGCGGCAACACCCAGCTGTGAGTGGTAGATCATGCCTGAAGCAAAAACAGCAAGCGGAGCAAACAGCCGCGGTTTATCCGGTATTCGAAACGCAAAATACAACGCAAGCACGATAAAAACAGTAAATGGATGGACGCTCCAAATGAACCGCGACTGGGAAACAATGAGCGGAGATACAGATACAAATAATAACAGCACGAGAGACCCTAATCTGCCCATCATCCTATACCCTGCCCAAGCTGCGACTGCCATCGTAGCAATGCCAAAAAGAACCATGAACAGCTGTCCCCCTATCGGATCTCCATGAAAAAGTGCGTATGCCAAGCTCATGAGATACAAATACCCGGGTCCGTGAAACAGGCCGTTAATTCCGGCCACACCCGAACCTACTTCTGAACCAATCAGCGTCAACTTGTGATGTTCAACTATCGAATATGCCGCCAGATAATCCCTTCCCTGATCGTGACCGAACAGATAATTGCCGTTGATTAGCTCAACCGACCTCAAAGCTATACCCCAGACAAAAAGAGCGCAGAGCAGAATAACAAACAGTTTTTTCATGCACTATTCCCTATCGGTAATATGAATCATGGGTGTTCCATCAAGCGCAGTAATGGTTGCTTTATTGCCGTGGACGATTTCTTGAGGAGTTCCGATATACAAGATGCTTCCGTCGCGCACCTCTTGCTCCCAATCGATCTTTCGAAACTCATAGCGGTCAAAGCGGTTTAGCTCCTCATCAAAATTACCCGATACCGTTCCTCCTTGAGCTAAATAGGTCTTTGGGTCAAACCGAGTAAAAAATAGGAAGAATATATATGGTTGCTCCAAATCCGTGGATACAACCACCTTCTTGTATTCATGCTTGTACGCTTCGGCATACTTGACCGCCTGCTCATATCCGTATTGCCAATATTTGGAATACTCAAGGTTCGTATGAACAAAATACATATGGACATAGTACGCAAACAAGCCGACGATCACGAGGGCACCGCCGATGACTGCCATCTCCACCCAGAGGGATTTGAACGCCCGAAGTCGGGCATACACTGTCATAAGGCCTACCGCTGTGAATACTTGGAAGGTTGGTAGAAATACAAGCGTCCGGACGGAATGCGGCAAGTCAATTGTCGGTGACGCAGCAACCGGTGCAATGAACCACCATGCCAATAGAAGCCTGTCCCCCATTTGTTTCCTTCGTATCAGCGTATAAATGCCAATTGCAATAAAGGGAAGCTCCCATAGGTACAGAAGGCCCATGTCCGGAGCATGGTGCCGCTCGTGATCACCCGTGATAAACAACCATTTGGGCGAAAAATGCGAAAGGTATCCGCGGATAATCACTTTGGCAAATTCTACTCTTCTATTGTCAAACAATTCAGCCAGCCAATATCCCTTACTCCTATCATATTCAAGTTTCTTGATATTACCAGATAAAAGCTCCGTTTGCTTCTGAAACGAACTCGTGCCTTTAAGTCTCATCAGTGCATTCTTGTCCGTCAGTACAAAAAAAAGCGGCAATGTCAGGCAAAGTCCGGTGATGACGGCTATTGTGATGGCGCGTTTTTTTGGGGGCCACAAATGAGTCCTGCATACAATGAAAAGCAACACAACCAAAAGCGGTACAAAAATCCTCTCGCTGTGATAGGCATACATGGCAAGCGCAAAAAGAATTGCGCTTATCATCAATCCTGTTTTATCTTTAACACCTCGGATGAAAAAATATACTGCGTATATGTTAAGCGTAACTCCTGCGTTTGCTTCAAACGCGATCCTGGAAAATTGTATGTGCCAGGGACTTATCGCAAGCAGCAACGAAGCAATCATTGCCACCTTCTCTCTGTCATCTGTTTTCTGAAACAGTTCTTTCACTAATACATATGTCCCCAACACAGCGAGAATTCCTGCAATTGCCGACGGCAAGCGTACCGCAGCGGTGGTCAACCCGAAAACAGCAACCGACGGGACAGCCAAATAGACATAAAGCGGCGGTTTGTAATCATTAAACGACCTCAAGCTAAGCGGAAACCACGTACCATATTCATCCCTGCCGGTTTGAAGAATCGAATATGCATTGTATCCCAACGATGCCTCATCCCAATCCGGGCTTGGCGGCACTGCCCCCAGTTGCCATAGGCGCAGGACACCCGCAAGTATCATGATGGCAGCCAAGACAATAAAAGAGGAAAAACGTTTCATAGTTACCTTTTTTCAAATATCGTCAAAACCGCCTCCCCATTGAGAAGCCGGATTGTCTGAAGCACCGTTGCACCTTCCGGCACCTGACTTGGCGGGTATATGTATATTGCGCCTTCTTTCAATTCCAACGGTCCATCGCGGGTAAATACATACCGGTCAAACGCGTCGACATGGTAAAACCCCGCAGCATCAAAATATGCTTCCTTTTCCGCAATAAGATATGCAGCCGGGTCGTATTGGGTATAAAAAAGGGTATACATGTATGCCCGGCCGATCGATTCGCTCATGTATACTTTATCGGCGTTTGCACCCTGCGTGCGCGCGAACGCCAACGCCTGCTTATAGCCGTACTGCCATTCATGGGAATATAACCTGGGATAATGGACATAATAATTATGCAGGTAATACGCTGCGCTCAAAACATACAAAACCGTAACGGCCGGTATGATATAGTTTCTATTTTTAGCGGCCCGCGTGATGACATACGCCATACCCACACCAATCATCAGGTGCCATGCCGGAAGCGAATTGAGAATTCGAAGCGCATGCGGTGTTTCTCGCGCCGTTGCGGCCGGAATAATGGCCGTAACAAGCCAATAAGAAATAAGCAGTGCTTCTTTTCTAAAATCCAGGAATACGACAAAGAATCCTATGAGTAAAAACAGTGCATCGATGATGTAAAACTGACCGACGTCTTGAGTCGAAAACTTCGGATTGCCGTCTCCTTTGATAAAAAGAAACTCCGGAGTAAAGTGATCGAAGTAGTGAATCAGAAAGCTTCGCAGGTATCCGATACGCCGGTTGTGAATGACGTTGGCAAGGAACGTGCCGCCGTCATGGACGATGCGATTATTTGACTGAATAACGACGCTTTGATCGGAAAAGATGTTCACCTCTGTAAACCTGATTCGGGCCTCTTTGGACAACAAGTGCGGCGTAATGGGCAAGAGCGCTACTATCCCAATGGTCATGCCGATGAAAACAAATTTTTTTTCGGTACGGATGGATTTCCAACAATACCAAAGGATGCCAATACCCATAAACGGCACAAAATAACGAGAGCTATTGAATGTGTAAACCGCTGCGACAAACGGCAACCATGCAAACATCCATAGAGCGGGCCGTTTTCTGGCAAAAAGCACAAGACATACTCCCAAAAGCACAAAAAACAATCCAATGTTTGCTTCAAAGCCGGCGCGGGAAATATTTATGTGCCATGGCGACACAGCAACGGACAGCGACGCAAGACGAGCAATGCCCAATCTCATTGAAGGAGAGTGCATCTTAAATAATTCGAGCGCCACAACATATGTAAGAAGGACGATACCTGTCCCAAATACTACGGACGGCAGGCGAACAGCCAATTCATTCAATCCAAAAAGAGCGACAAACGGTACTGTCGCGTAAACAGATACAGGCGGCTTGTGGTCTCCATAGGCGATAAAGGTATCAAAAGGCAAAAAGCGTCCGTGCTCGTCTTTACCGGTTTTGAGAATCGAATATGCGTTATACCCTATCGACACTTCATCCCAGGATAAACCGGGTGGAATCTGTTGAACACGATAGAGACGAAGTCCCAACGCAAGAAACACAATGACAGATAGGATAAAAACTGATTTTCTGATTGTCATAACTTGGATGCACCTCCCGATTCTGATGCGATGGTTTCTACAAATTGAAAGGCCTCACCGCCGTCTCTCCAATAGATGGATTCCAACACTGCTGCATCATTAGATAAAGGACAGCCTCCCTTATTGATATACAAAATGCGCTTCCCGGGATTTTCGCGCTCCATGGTTTCATGAAGTGCCTCGCTGGGACAATCTACCGGAACAAACACAAAAGTATCAAATCCCGAATAATCCAAATCCCTCGGAGATCCTATGCGTTGGTATTTTACCGGATCGTACTTCATAAAAAACAGCATGTATATGTACGGACTCTGGTGTGCTTTGGTTATGACAATCGTCTCATATTTGTGTTGAATTTTCTCGAGTCGCGAAACCATACGCTTGTACACAAATCCGCGATAGCGGGGAGAGTGAAGCGGCTGATGAAGAAACAGCTCATGGAAGAAGTATGAGACGTTGAGGAAATATGCCGCAGCGATGCCGCCGATAACAAGTGTTTTTTGTTTCTTCACCCATGAAACGCTTGTCGCTATCCCAAATGCGACAATCAGGCTGCCCGGAAGTATAGAGAAGTAGTACCTGTGGATATTCGGCGTTTCCTGCCCAAAAATTGATAGCGCGCAAGGCGTAAAGACAAACCAAGCGAGAATAAAATGTGCCCACCGCTTTTTTGATTGAATAAGTGCATACAACCCAATAAGAAGAAACGGCAGGTCAATTAGGTGCATGAATCCGATGTTTGGTACTTTTTCGCGCTCCGGCTGAAGCGATTGAAAAAACAGAAAATCAAACCCGAAATAGCTCGCGCAGTTGCGGATAATAAATCTCCCGTAATTAACGAGTTTATTGTGATACAGTCGCGTCAATATAATGGGAACATGTCCTACGCCGTCTTCTCTGATTTGTTCTTCCAGCGGAAGCAGTACTTCTGGAGACGAAAAGACGTTCACTTGACGGAAACGTGAACCTAAGGGACCAGCCATTAAAACTGATACCGTTACCGCAATTCCCAAAAACGCCACTAAAAACACGCTGCGCGCTTTTTTATCCAGTACCGGGCGATAGTACCAATAGAGAAGCGGAATAAAGCCAAAAAGCAGCACTCTGGGTGAAGGGTACGTGAAGCAACTTGTCCACCAAAAAACAAACGCTCCAAATGCCCAACGCCATCGTTTTGATTCAATGTATTTGTGTATACAAAACCATCCAAACAATATAAAAAGCACTGCCATAAGGGGGTCGCTTTGAACCCTTGAAAGCACAATCGACCCGGGCGTAAAAGATACGATTGTGGCGGCAACAAGGGACAACGTCGTATTGTTTGTCAGCGCATGGATAAGAAACAGCGACACAACGACAACGAGTATCCCAGAAAGAGCCGTCGGCAGTCGAACCGCAAGTTCATTTAATCCCATTATCGCGACAAACGGCATCACCGTATATGAGTACACGGCTCCTTTATAATCGCCGAATGATGCAAGGATTAAAGGAAACGGCTTGCCGTATTCATCTTTGCCGGTTTTCAATAGCGAGTATGCGTTATATCCAAAGGCAGCTTCATCCGAATGAAATCCCTCGGGAATAGAAGAAAGTTTATAGAGACGCACGAATGATGAAAGAACTATAAGGATACTTGCGACTATCAACGCATGTTTCTTCATACCAACCAGTTTAAACTGGGCTTGTCTAAGAGTATTATACTGCTATTGTTATACACTCTACTACGTATGAAAACCGGTCTCCTGACAGCATTTTTTATAAGCGTTCTTTTGGCATTTTTGATATTTTTGCCGTTTTCCGTAAACATCACCGACAGCGTTGTCAATGTCATCGACCCCCTCTTCTATGCGTGGAATCTTTCGTACAACGCTGATTCCATATTGGACGGAATGGACCGCATGATAAATACGAACATTTTCTATCCCCTTACTAATTCAATTGCCTATTCAGATACACTTTGGGGCCAAAGCATACTCACGAATCCCATCATATGGTTAACCGGTAATCCGATATTGGCAGAAAATATAGCAATACTCCTCACATTTCCTCTATCCGCGGTGTCAATGTTCCTATTCGCGTTTTATCTCACAAAAAACCAAACCGCTTCGTTTCTCTCTGGTATATTTTTTGCTTTTTCATATCCTAGGCTCGCCCAAATCGGACACCTGCCGGCTATATCAAGTCAATGGCTGCCCTTATTTTTTCTTTCTCTCTTTCTATTTCTAAACGAAGGAAAACTAAAAAATATCTTACTCACCTGCATTTGGTTCTTGCTTTCGATCGCATCAAGCATCTATTTCGGCGTGTTTCTTGTGCCTCTCGCAACAACAGTTATCATCATCGATTTCCTAAAGAATATACGCCGCCGCTTTATAGCGCAATACAAAAATAGGACAGGTCTTTTGCTTATCGTCATGCTACCGTTTCTCAT
Organism: uncultured Gammaproteobacteria bacterium; assembly: GCA_964596355.1. Lineage (GTDB taxonomy): Bacteria > Patescibacteriota > Microgenomatia > UBA10105 > UBA927 > CAZQTD01. Next base: position 100,313 of record CAZQTD010000002.1, on the reverse strand, counting down.
ATCGCTTATTGTGATCATGTTTCCTTATATCCGCCTGAAAGTCGAATATCCCGATATTAAACGGAGCATACATGATATAACCCACTTGCGAGCCACTCTCGTGGATTACATAAGCGTTCTTCCCACAAGTCTTATTTCCAAAACGTTCTTACCGCAAAATACAAATGAACACGTGCTTTTTCCGACGCTTACGATCATTATTCTGGCTATTTTGGGTGCGTGCGTAGCATGGAAGCGCAACCGATACATGATCAGCACTCTCGTTGCAATCGGAATGGTCTCATTCGTGCTATCGCTTGGCAATGAACAGGCATTTTCACTAGGATCCTTTTCCACCAGTTCCATCAAGCTTCCCTATTATTATCTCTACATGCTGTCACCGCTATTTCAAACTGTCCGGGTACCGGCGCGTTTTGCAATATTTGTGATGTTTGCACTAAGCGCTCTTGCCGCATTGGGAATAGAAGGGTTATTAAAAAGAAACGCTCCCAAATGGGTAGTTGGCGCGTTCCTCTGCCTGTTTATTCTGGAGGTGTGGCAAACAAATACCCCCTCCGTTCCTGTTCCCCAAAACCAGTCAATTCCGGATGTTTACGAGTGGATCAAACGTCAACCCGAACCCATGATCTTGGCAGAGCTGCCAGTCAGGTTATTTTACAAAGGGACGCTCATGGAGGATCAACTCTACACCCCGTACGAATCCCTCCGCGAAACCGATACGTATGCTGTCGAAACGTATCGCGTCTATTTTTCATCGTTCCATAAAAAAAGAATCGTTAACGGATATAGCGGGTTTCTTCCGGATAGTTACAATCGTTTAGCAGAAAGCCTTGAGAGCTTCCCCAACGAATCTGCCGTACGGGCGTTGCAACGCGTTGGCGTCACGCATGCAGTTGTCCACCTGTGGCAATATGAAAATGAAAACAAAGGTGCTACACTCAAAGCGCTTGAAAAGTCTCCGCTCCTTACTCTTGTCTATGACAAGGACGATGACCTGGTATACGAAATTCATCAAAAATAGAAGTACCGTAGCGGCGGGCTTGATTCTCGCGCTTGTTGCTGCAGCATTTTTTTGGGCCGTATGGATCAAGGGGTATATTCCGTTCCCTGCCGACCTTTTACTTGCCGAGTATAATCCGTGGCGCCACACACCGTACTTTGGATATAGCGAGGGCTCCATTCCAAACAAGGCGCAATACTTTGACGTAATTCGCGAACTGTATCCGTGGAAAACGCTGGTTATTGACCAGCTTAAACAACTCAACGTTCCGCTCTGGAATCCCTATAACTTTTCCGGCGCTCCATTAATGGCCAATTATCAATCGCAGGTTTGGTACCCGCTCGGGCTCCTCTATCTTATTTTTCCCCAGTCAGCTGCATGGACGACGCTTGTCGTGGCGCAAACTCTTTTAGGCTCGATTTTCATGTATCTATTTGCTTCAACGATTGGCTTGTCGTTTTCTGCGTCCATACTGGCCGCAATTCTATTTAACTATTCGAGCTTTGCAACCGTGTGGCTTGAATTTAACACAGTGTGGCATACAATACTGTGGATTCCGCTTATCCTCTACCTCTTTGAGAAACGGCTGTTGCGACGTTTATCTAGAAGAGAAACATTGCTTTTTGTTTTCGCGCTCTTTTCTTCCATGACCGCCGGGCATCCGCAGGACTTTATTAACAGCCTGTTGTTTATCGCCGCGTATTGCATCTTCAGACTCATGTTTCTGCCCACAATGCCCAAACGCGCAAAGCGTTCTATCGCGCGTGAATTTGGGATACTTACAGTGATTGCATTTCTCCTTGGATCCATACAAATACTGCCAACGGCCCGGTTGTTTCTTGCTTCCGCGCGGGTTGCCCACGACGTAAACTATGTAGTCAACACCATGCTCATCCGCTTGTGGCAATGGCCCCTTATTATCACTGCGGATTTCTTTGGAAACCCAGCGACGCGCACCTTTGTACTGCCAGATACATACGTCAACAAGTCGTTTTCTATAGGCGTTATTGGGTTTGTGCTTGCCATCATATCGTTAGGTGCAAAAAAAACATACCACACGAAATTTTTTATTATCGTTGCTGGAGTTTTGCTTCTTCTTGCGACCAAAAATCCGATTTCTCAATTGCTGTACCGCTTTCCTCTGCCGCTTTTGTCAACGGCCACCCCTACACGGAATCTGTTTATTTACGTATTTTGCGCATCCCTTCTTGCGGCACGCGGATATGAGAGTATAAAGGAAAAACAGCCGCTTACAAAACCGCTATGTGTTCTTGTTGTCCTCTTTGCGCTTATGTTTTTGGGCTACATCGTGTTTCCGTCCCGATTATACCAATTTACATCCATAACAATCTCTGTTATGAAAAGGGCATACTTTTTGTCTTCGATTATCGCCATATGTGGTGTAATAACAATTTTTGCATCACGAAAATATTCTGTTTTTACGCTTGTGATTATCGTGCTTGCCGCAGGTGAATTGTTTTACGGATTTACCAAATTTAATCCCTTTGTGCCTTCCGCCTACATCTTTCCGCCAAACGACATATTTACCTACCTGCAACAAAACGCCGGCATTAACCGCTACTGGGGATACGGAACTGCGCATATTGAAGCAAACTTTGCCACACAGTATCGCGTCTACGCTCCCGACGGTACTGATCCACTGAACCTCCGATGGTATAACTCATTTATCCAGTCATCAAAAAACGGAATCCTCGCACGAACGTTTACTCGGTCAACTCGTTCCGACGCATATGTCTATCCGGGATACGGAGCGACTGATCTGCCGCTAAACCGATATCGACTACGGGTTCTTGATACCCTCGGCGTACGGTATATACTGGACCGCGCAGAAAATCCCAAAGATACAACTACCTATGCGAGAGAGAGATTTACACCGGTTTGGCGCGCCAACAATTGGACGATATATGAAAACCTGCGTGCTGCACCACGCTATTTCCTGACATCAAACGTAGCGTTTTATGCTGATGATACGGAGTTTGAGCGTCTGTTCTTTGACCCCGCATTCGATCCTAAAACTATGATACTGCTGCCAAAAGATTCACCGATTCCCCGCCTCAAATCTACTCCTACGCATGATGGTGTTGAACTTACTGTATATACACCCAACAAGATAGAATTTCGCGTCGTGACACCCACACCTAAATTGTTATTCCTCTCTGACACCTACGACGCGGGGTGGAAGTCGTTTATCGATGGGAGAATGACTAAAACGCTCAAGGCAAATTACGCGCTCCGCGCAGTTTATGTTCCGGAAGGGTCGCACGTGGTACATATGATCTATAGGCCACATGAATATACCTATGGAGCAGTTCTGTCTGGAATAGGAATCCTAATGCTTGCCGTGTATCTTACTGTTACCAATCCAAAGAAAGCATAGCCTGTGCAACCTTATCGTAATCAACTTTGCGTATCACAACATCCTGATTTTGATAGACAACCGGCAGAAACACACCAGATCGTGTACTAACCGGAGGAGTGGATTGAGAAGAAAGAATATAGTCGATATCTGTTCCCCAAAGGGAAGCGGCAACATGTTGGCTACTGGAATCTTGAACAATGCGACGAATGGTAGCTTCGCGGCTTGCTGTATTGACATTAAAGTGGTTCAAAAGTCCTTTTCCCGAAAGATACATCGGTCTGTCAGCAAGAACGCTGAACATTGGGGCGTTCTGATCATACCAAAACTCACGGTTGTCAATAAGAATCAGACTATCAGCGTCCGTGTGAGTCTTAAGATAGCGTGAAGCTTCCATAGTGGAAGAGCGCACAACCGTTTCTTTCCCTGAAATAATGAGTCTAATATTTCGTGACAGTTCATAGGCGACTCTTGGAATGGTCAGAAGTATAACACCGATAATTAATACCCCTCTCACTGCGTTTGAGGATTTATCAAAAACATAAGCCATCGAACCTGCGGCATAAAAAGACAAAAAGATAAATACGGAAACCAAAAAATTAAACGTGTTGGACGTGCCGACGGTCTGATTAAAAAATAATCCGGTAATCAAACTTACAACCATACCGGAAATAAGCAAAATGTGAATTGGTAGAGGAAATATCCTGACACTTCTTTTTGTCTGAAAAAGGCCGATAAGCTTTGAGCCAAAAATAGAAACAATATACAGAACTACGTAGATAGCTTCATTAAATGCCACGTGCAGCCAATTTTTGTGGTGTGCGTAAATAATACGCGCCTGCTCCATGTGCACAAGTCCAAGAGCAGGCTGGACGATGAAGTTTTCAAATCGCCACAGCCCAGTAAAATACAACCCTCCTGCCTGGGCGTTGATGGGCATGTATAATCCGAGCGATACAAAGAAACTTCCGGCTGTCACGGCCATCGGTCGCGGATTGCGACGCTTTATCAATTCATATGCCGCCCAACTGCCCAACCCAACCAACACAAAAATACCAGCGTATATTTTGTAACCGACCAAACTTCCGGCAATAAGCGCAAGAATAATGCCCAATAACAGCTTGTTCCGTTTTAAAAAAATACAAAACAGATCAAGAAACCCAAGCATCATAACAGTGGCATACGCACGCGGAAGATTTGATAAAAATCTAACCCCGTCTTCAAGAGAACTCATTGAAAAATTGATGCCCTTTCCCAACAGCAACAAGATGACGTATATCGCGTCACTGCCAAAATATAAAAAAAACAAAAGCCAGAGAATATACGTATCCGTCAGATGAAGCAGGCGTCCGAATATCGCAGCAAGCGTTCCATAGAGAAGTGAAATCAGTATGGTATTAAACTGATACTGCACTAAAAGAAACGGTATGCGGAACACCCGCGCAGTTTCCGCCACGACAAGATTTGACAAAAAATGGTAATTTTGAAGCGGCACTCCGGCCATCCCGGGTTGTTCTGGCGGCATGGTATGAAGAAGTTGATTGGTCACCGCCGCAAACCACGTGTTATCGTTTTGATCGCCGCAACAAAAAAATAATCCTTTGTCCGTGGGAATCATCGTAAATATAATGGTCGTCAGTTGTATCAGCGTCCCGAGCAAAATAACGCAGAGAATGGTCTTGTTTGCAGCTATGCTACGCTTCAAATTCGCAATGCTTCGTGACGCTGTCAAAAACGGATGGCGCCGCAGCCAAAGGACAAACCATACCGCAAGATACACGTAGCTTACGTAGCGAAGCGATGCGTACCCAAACACAAACCCTTGGAGCGCCCACAGACACATGCCCACCACGATGGATAAAGGCGCATGAATAGATACACGCAATCGGAAGGATGTAAGAAGCACGGATCCCGGAATGTAGAACGCCACAAGTACCGATATACAATATAAGAACCAATAGCCGATGAGGGGAAGAGTGCTTAACGTATACATGTGCGGTTTAACTAATTCAGATACGGTTGATTGCCTTGCTCATTCCAATCCCTTTTGGATATCGCCGCAAAAAGAACATACACCGCATTCCCCGAAGGATCAAGGATCTCAACCAGTCGCTCTGTCCCCGGCGGTCTTTCGCTTGGAGTACCCACGTACAGTACGCCGGGTTGGGCAATCGTTTCCTTTCCTATATACGAATGAAATTCGTAATTGTCAAAGGTGTTGCGCTCTTCGTCAAATTTGCCCGATACCGTTCCCCCCTGGGCTAAATATGCCGCCGGATCCTTTTTAAGATAGTAAAGGAAAAATATATACGGCTGGTCAAGCGATGTGGAAACGATAACCCTATCAAATTTTTTCTGTATACTGCGAACCGTCTCTACTACCTCTTTATGACCGTATTGCCACTCGAGTGCGTAATCAATAGGCAGGTGAACATAATACTGGTGCAAGTAATAACAAAAACTTAAGGCAATCATAAAAGCCCCCGAAACAACTACCCCTTTGTGAAGCGTTTTTTGTACGCGCGACAACCGAACGTAAAGGTCGATAAGTCCAACGGCTACAAACATCTGAATACTGGGGATAGCAATCAGAGCACGAATCGGATGCGGGAGCATGTGTGTCGGAGACGCCGCAAGGGGCGCAGCAAAAAACCATAAGAATAGAAGGTATTTCCCTTTATTCTTTCTATTCATTGCCGCATGCATGCCCCACAGAAGGAGCGGCAGTTCCCAAATATATAACAGTCCCACGCCAGGCGCGTGATACTTGCCTTGAACGATTTCCGAAACGAAATAATTTGGACTGAAATGTTCCAAATATCCTTTCAAGATTATTGAAAGATCAACGAACCGATGGTTGTGATAGATATGAGACAAAGGAATGCCGGACGCTATATCCGTCATGCGCCATGAGACGTTTCGTTTGATCAGATGGTCATCTCCAAGAGCGCTCACGCCGCGCGCCCGCACAAGCCCATTTGCCGAAAAAGACAACAGTATAAGCGGAGCACACAGCGCCACACACAAACACATGCTAAGAAAAAAATACCGCCTGTGCACAAGAATTGTTCTGAAATAGATAATGAAAAAACCCATAAGCATGAGCGGAACAAAGAGGCGGGAACTGTGGTATGACCAGACTGACAAGGCAAGCAAGATAAATCCGGGGACGTACCAGATGCCTCGCGTGTGAGCTTTAAGAAGAAGCGCAAATCCGGTGACAGCAAAGAATACGGCAATATTTGCCTCGTAGGCTGCACGCGAAACCTGCAAATGCCACGGAGAAATGGCAAGAAGGAAACCGGCAGCAAGCGCAATCGCAGAATTTCCCAACAACCCAATGACTAGAGCATATGTGGCGGCAACCGTGAGTGTCCCTAAGATAGCAGACGGCAGCCGGACACTAAAATCATTCAATCCAAAAACGGCGACGCTTGGCGCGGCCAGATACACGTAGACAGGCAGTTTATAATCATCAAACGACCGAAAAAGGAGAGGAAATCGTTTACCGTATTCATCTTTGCCCGTTTTTACTATTGAGTATGCGTTGTATCCGATTGCCGCCTCATCAGCATTAACGCTGGACGGCACGCGCCCAAGTGCATACAACCTAAGCGCCGCGGCAACAAGAATAATCAGTATAAGGACGACGCGTCTACGCATGCTTTCCCATTAGTATAATACTTTGAACCGCGAACATCCACGACAGTGTGATACACTATACCCTGTTATGGCGATACTGTTCCTGTTAGGAGTTGTATTTCAGTTTATTTACTTTCCTTTTGTGCTGACCGGCGACGGGCTTAATCGCTTCAATGCCCTCGTTCAGTTTATGAAAACAGGAGTAGTGGAAGACCAGAAGTATTCTCTTATCGGGCCGATTCTATCGTATCCGCTCGCGCTTCTTGATAACGGGGGAGAAACGCACTATTGGATACTGCGCTATAATTTTTTTCTCCTCTGCATTACCGCCGCCGTGCTTTTCATTCTTCTTAAACGATACCTTGCCAAACGCACAGTAATGTTATTTTTGGTTTTTCTCTTTTTTGCCTCAATGTTTCCCGGACACATTATTCATTATTACGGAGAAGTATTTACCGCGCTTGTTGCCACAGTTGGAATAGTCCTTATTGAAACAAAGCGTGAGCTGTTCGCGTGGCCTCTTATGGCGCTTTCTGTCGCTAACACCCCAGCCACCATTGTCCCCCTCGCAGGTATTTGTCTTTATTACGTAATCCGCGAAAAAAAACTCGCGTACGTTGTTTTGCCGATACTTGCATTGGCTATCGCCTATGGCGAGGCACAACTGAAATCAGGCGGAACGTCAAACGGATTTATGCATTACCTACGTAGTGACATGGGGAATATCACCGTCCTTCCGTATTCCAGTAGACCCGGCTTTAGCTACCCGATGTGGCTGGGAATCCTCGGACTTCTTTTTTCATTCGGGAAAGGCGTGCTGTTTTTTGCGCCCGGACTTTTATTTGTTCCTTACCTAATGAAACGCATGAAAGAAACGGTTGTCAAACGGATATTTCTCCTTTGGGTGCTGTATCTCATCGGCTTGATTTTCGTCTACAGCAAATGGTGGGCGTGGTATGGCGGGTGGTTCTGGGGACCGAGATTTCTACTATTTACCTCCATCCCCGCATCGTTTGCCCTCTCATTTGTGTTGACCGATGCCGCCGCCAAACGCACGATAAAAATCATTGCGCTTCTTTTCGTTCTTTGGTCGCTGTGGGTTGGGATAAGCGGCGCAATAGTCGGTCAACGCGATATGGATATTTGCCTGAACGGCAATTATGCGTATGAATTCCTTTGCGTCTATGTACCGGAGTATAGCGTGCTGTTTCGTCCATTCATCATGCGGCCGCCTCTTGGTCCCGTAGGATGGGTATACGTCGCATACAGTTTTATTATCTGGCTGTGTATAAGCGTGAAGGTATTTTGCAAAAAGAAAAAATCCGCATGAAGCTGACCTTCGTATCCGTTGGTGTGGCATGCATCGCATGCATTGTCATCTTTTTTACAATACCTTCATACGGCATCGCATGGGATGAACCGATATATTTTGTGCGCGCAGACGGCTATATAACGTGGCTCATGAACCCAAACTGGCAGACCATAGATAAATACTGGCGGGCGGACCTAAACGACCTCCATCCGCCTCTTCGGCAAATCATAACCGGCATATCAAAAGAAGTTTTCTCAAATAGACTGAACCTTCTGGACCAAACCAGAGGATACCGATCCTCTACCTTGCTGTTTGTCTTTGCCGCTTTGTTTACCCTGACGTTTTACGCGGGGCGTCGATACGGCATCGGAGCCGCGTTATTTGCAGGCATTGGCCTACTATCGACCCCCCAACTCTATTATTTGGCACACATTGCTTCCATAGATTTTGCTCTTATGACTCTGTGATTTTTGTGTATCGTATCGGTTATATGCGTAAAACCATCATGGACGCAGACGGTTATCACCGGCGTTTTGATAGGCCTGACCATGCTTATGAAATTCACCGGAGTATTCATTGTTGCACCCATCATCATGTACATGATGACGTCTTCGTGGAAAAACATTCATCAACGACTCGTCGTGCGCCCGTTGGTCGTCATAGGGACTGCATGCGCCGTATTTTTTTCCTCTGGCCATGGTTTTGGATAAATCCGGCAGCCAATATCACCCACTTCTTCCGCCTTCAATTCATTCATTCCGCACCAACGGTATGGTTCATGGGAAAACTCTATGAGTCAACCCCTTGGTATTATCCATTCGTCATTGGTATGATTGCAACACCGCTAAGCATACTCATCCCATTCTTTTTTGGAGCATATGGAACAATACGGAAAGGAACGCGTGAAGAACGCTTTCTTTTGGTGAATGCATTTTTTCCTTTTCTAATCCTTATACCTGACGGCGCAAAAAAATATGATGGAATCCGCCAAATGCTTCCGGCGTATCCGTTCATCGTCCTTGTTGCGGCGATCGGACTCCGCAGCTTCATAGAGCACATGAAACTGTTTCGAAAAACCGCGACAGTCATCGTAACACTTATCATGCTGGCAACCGTGTATCAGGGAATAATTCGCATTCACCCCTACCAGGCGTCGTATTACAATGAACTTGTCGGCGGCATTGCCGGAGCCAAACGCATGGGATTTGAAACCGATTATTGGGCAAGCCCCTATCTTGGCATATTACCCTGGATGAACCAACACAAAATGAGCACGTTTTGCGTATGCCCAACAACCAATCCATTTTATTACTACCTGGCAATGGGATATTTGGAGTCAGGGGTAGTGTTTGATGCCGCCCCCGAGACGTGCGACTATCTCATTGTACTCATGCGTCAGGGGTATATCTATCAGTATCCAAATGTCGTCAAGCTTATGAATCAAAACCCGTATGAATACGCCGTTTCTATCGATTCCGTACCGCTTGTGGCGGCATACGCAGTTCCGAAAGGGTCAATGGATTTATTTAGTCGGGATAAACAAGAATAAACGCAGTGGTTCCATCTTCTCGTAGTATTTTCTTTTGCCGAACGCGGGGTGATTCTTTGCACGTGCCACTATCGACAAAAAGGACGTTTTTGAACGGTAACAATCTATCATCACCGCTTGTTGACGGGCAAAATTGCGGTGTGAATACATATTTTCCAAAACCGCCAAAATCAGGATCTTTCGGCGACCCTTCTTGCTGATATGTCGCGGGGTTATACTTCGTAAAAAATAACACGTGGGGATAGATGCCTCCTGACGTTTTCGTCATGATAATTTTGTCATACGCGTCATATTCACGCGCTACCGCCTGCACCATCTCCTTAAATCCGTTGAATCGATAGATCGTTTCGTGCGATGATCCATGCACAAGGTACTGATGGAAAAAATATATGCCGTTAAAAACAAATGCCATCGTGAGGCACGCAATAATGATGTTCTTTCGATGAGCCGCAGACGATGAAATAATCCGAATAATCCCATAGCCGGCAATAAGCTCGCACATAGGAAACATAACCATGACTCGTTGTACGTTGGGAATATCGTCTGTTGTCATCGACGCTGCCAGCGGAGCGATACATACCCACATGAGAGGCACTTTTGAAAACGCGTCTCTTTGCGCAAACAAAAAAAGCAAACCTACAACGATACATGGCAACTCAACCAAATACAGAAGGCCCATGTTTGGAACTTTGTACCATAATGGCCGCCCCCCCTTTAGGAAAAGAAATTCCCCAGTAAAATACTCAAAGTAATTGCTTAGAAATGTCAAGGAATAATTTATTGGTTTATTATGAAGTATTCGAGAAAGCAGTGGGTTCGTTTGACGAAATCCATCTTCACGAAGCTGTTCTTCAAGGATTAATGTTGTCGCAGGAGATCCAAAGATGCTCACTTGTCCAAATCTCCCTGTCCCACCTTGTATCACAAAAATCAAAAGGCAGGATGTGCATGTGATGATTAACCCACACATAATGGCTACGAAACGAAATGTGACCGGGTAGTTGTGCCTCTGTTTCCAAAATAAGGCGGCAACACCCGCAAAAAGAATCGGCACAAACATTCTGGGTGTGTGATAGAAAAAGAAGCTCAACGTCAAACATAGAGACCCAACGGTCAACGGAAGAACGCTTGCCGAGCGTATGCTTACAATAAGGAGCGTAGCGCCCAAAAGAATAAAAAATAGTGCAACGATGGATTCTGCACTTGCCCTTGAAGATACAATGTGCCACGGGGAAATTGCCATGAGCGCACTTGCAACAAACGCAGTCCTTTTATCCTTACTTATTATTAAAGCAAGATAGAACATGGGAATGACTGACAACAGGCCGAATATCGCTCCGGGAAATCTGGTGGCAAATTCATTGACGCCAAATATCGCAATAGGAACAATCGTCAGATAATGATAACCTGTGGGCCTGTTGTCACCGAACATATCAATGTATAAGGGAAGCCGGTTTCCGTGTTCGTCTTTGCCGGTTTTGAGCATCGAATAACCGTTATACCCAAGCGACGCTTCATCGATGTGAAATCCAACGGGGTATTTGGCTAACGCAGGCAATCGAAGTGCGCCGGCGATGAGCGTGACGATGATAAGACCAAACGGAACAGTCGCAAACAGTTTCTTCATCCTGATAAATGCAGTACTATTACTACATATAATACCATGAATAAAAAGCATTTCTTCCTTTTGTTTCTGTTATTTCTGTTTCACCTGTTCTTTCGATTTTATCATTTGGAACGCTGGGCATCGTTTACGTGGGATCAAATTGACAACGCGTGGGCGGCAGTGAGAATTCTCGTTGCACATAAATATCCCCTCGTGGGCATGGTGGCCAAAGCAAACAGCGGTATTTATATCGGCCCGTTCTATTACTATCTCGTCGCTGTTTTCTACGCCATAACGCAGCTTGACCCCATCGCTTCTCCGCTTCTTGCCGGCTTCACAGGTCTATTCAACTTCATTGTCTTATATTATGTAGCCAAGCGCCTGTTTGATGAAAACATTGCGCTCATCTCATCGTGCATCTACACGTTCTCCTCGTACATCATATTTTTTGAACGCTCGCAGTGGCCGGTAAATTTCATCCCGTCGTTTTCACTTCTCATACTCTATTTTTTGTACGGCGCAGTAACTGAAAAACCCAAACACATTCTCTATCTGGGATTCGTATTAGCCTTATCGTTTCATATTCATGTTACGTCACTATTTTTTCTTATCATCACGCTGTTATCGCTGCCGCTGGTGTCTTTTCACAAAACGAAAATAGCATATCTGGCAGTTGCCGCATGCATCCTGGGCGCAGGCCTCATTCCTCAAGCGCTGTATTACGCGCATTCCGGCGGACGGCGTGCAGGCTCCATCAACACGTATATTGGACAGTACTATCATGGATTTCATCTGATGCGATTTTTTCAGCTCACGCACGATGCGTTCATTAAGTTCGTATCCATACTGGAATTCCCGTACGGATTCTTGCGCTCAAGCGGCTTTCTCTATCTCCCGCTGTTTTTTATCCTGCACCGCACGCGTCATACCGGCGATAATGCCAAGAAACTTCGCTATCTTGTGCTGTTATGGTTCATTGTCCCGTGGATACTATTCACTGCGTATAGCGGCGAAATAAGCGATTATTACTTTTCTCTCCATTTGTATATCGCGATTATTATCCTTGCGTATATTAGCCATTGGATATGGGCCCGGAAGTTAATTGTGACCAAGGCGGCAGTAGTGATCTTTTGGATGTATTACGTAGTCACAAACACGCAGAAGTTTTTCTTAGCGGCCGAGGGAAACCTCACGAAAGATAGAAGGTTGGTAAAACAGGCAATCAAGGAAGGGAAAACCATAGGATTTTCTGACGGAAACCCCCAGTCATACCTCTATTTTTATTACCTCTATACCCAAAGTGGAATATCACCCTATCAACTGTAACGGCAGAATCATTTTGGAAGCACGCACGCGTCATCCGGAAGTTTCCAGCGACGGATGGCGTCAAGCCGTTTGGGTATAATGCGAGGCAATCGAAGAAGCGCTCCGAAAAATCCGACGATTATCGCCGTGTCAAGGCGAAAGCACGCCTGAATCAAACGGACGGGTAACCATGCCAGATGTGAAACGATGATGCCGCCATCGGATATGTTTTTCCAGTGGAAAATAAATTGATTTCTATAGGCAATCCGTTTGACTACCCAAGGCGAAAAATGCTTCGTTATTGCCCCTTCGGTGTGCATGTGGTGAACAATGCTTTTCGGCTCAAATATGAGAGAATATCCTGCTTTAATCGCGCGGTATGATAAATCAATATCTTCCCAATAAAACGGATTGTAGAGTGTATCCATGCCTGCCAGTGACAGCCACACGGATCGTCGGAATGTTCCGCTTCCGCCGGCAACCCATGCAGTCGTTGATTTATTCACGTCTCCGCGCTTGTGAATATAAAACCCGCGTTCCCACCGAGATAGGCCCCGGCCGCGGTCAACGACGCGGTTTCCTTCATGACTTTTATCCAGACTGCCGACGGCAAAAACCTTTGGGTTGGCAAAATGCGGTATAACAGCTTCCAGATACCCCTTTTCCGGCAGAACGTCGGTATTTAAAAGACATACCAGTTCGCTCGCGGCTTTCTTAACACCGATATTCACAGTAGATGCAAATCCCTCATTTTTTTGCTTTTGAACAATTACGATGTTCGGGTAATTTTTTTTAACGAATTCGCATGAATCATCAGTTGATCCGTCATCAACAACAATAATCTCACGCGCCACCGCAGATCTGGCCACTATTGTGGGCAAATGGCGTTCAAGCAGCACTCGGCCATTCCAATTGGGAATGACGACAGAAATCGTAAGCGGTCGATTTTTCATAGCGCGTATCAATCAATGAGTCTGTAGGTGAATGCGACCGTGTGGTCACCGCTGGGGACTATAATACCAGAATATACGTAATTTGTCCGGTAAACTCGTGCCGCTTTGCCGTCTACCGTTGCCCGAAGCCCCGGATCGTATATAAGTCCAGTAGACAAAAACTTATGCTCCTTTGTATGCGTGGAAAATAGTGTGTTATTTTGACTGTATCCAACAACCTTCACCGTATCTTCCGATTCGGATAAAAACAGCACTGCGTCTTTTCCCAAGCCCTCGACCACTGCGTGCTTGCGCGGATCAAAATCATCGGAAACCATCGCAGTTAGCGCCGCATCATTACGAGAAGCAGGCAGGAGCGTTGTTACGAAATGTCCCAGCGGCAAAGCGCGCGTATATTCGTATACGCGCGTTTGCCCTTCCTGAAACACGAGGGAAAATTGCCGGTCGCGTATGTCTTCCAAACTCACAAGATACCGGACGCGCAAAAGATCAAACAACCGTGAGCGGTAGTTTTTCGGATTGATTATCCTCTCAAATCCATACGGAGGCGCAACATCGCTTCGATCCTGTTCGACAACAGCGATGAATCGCTCGTACCGCGCGGATCTAAGCGGATCGTATCCTCCCACTGAAGACAGGCCGTAATACGCCTGCGCATCAGGAGGAAATACGCGGTCATCGAGCGTCATAATCCGGAATGGTTGTTTCTGGCGTTTAAAAAATGCGATTATCTGCGTTTCCGGAAAAAAGTGTTTGGAATCGGTAAACGGCAAGAATTTCCAGCCGAATCGGAATAGGTCTGCAATGATCACGCCGACGAGGCAGTAAACGATCGCGGTTTTCAGAAAATTCAACCGTTTCATAATAAACAATCGCTCATATGCCTCAATGAGAATAACGGACACCAGAAGGAGGGCAGCGGGAATAATGAGATTTCTTCGTGCAACCATATAATTGGTCTGCAATAAAACGTCACGTGTTGTCAGAAGCGCGTATGAAACAATGACCCCGGCAATACCTATGATGCCCCCGATACCCGCGCAGATATACCGTACGGCCGGAGTTTTCTCACGGATAAATCTGTCAAACCCGATCGCGGCAAGTACGGCAAGCGCCGGATCAAAAATGATAAGAAGCCGCGTGGGCTGCAAAGAGGAAAGGATGGGAATTTTTGCCGTATAGACGGCAAGCGTCAGAGGGTTTTTGGTAGTTAGGACTACCGAAGCTCCGGCCACGAACGCCCAGAACCGCACGTGTGTATTGGATTTCCATGCGGTCAGGCCCAGAAGGGCAAAGAGAATGCCCCCAACTCCCGCGTAGGCCACCATTTCACCGTAGTTCCACGTCCCCCAATAATTCATCGTTGCTGGGTTCCCGAAAAAATCCGGCGCAATAAGTTGTATGAGGTGGATTGGTGGGAAAAAAAATCCTTCGGACATGTAGTTTGCTCCAGCCAGACGACTTGTGCTTGTTAGAAACCTCACAAGCGGAATAAGTATCGGAAGGATAATAATAAGCGCACTAAGGCAAGCCAGCGCAAATCCCAGTAGCTTGCGAACCATATCTTTTGGGCTCATCGTGTATTTCCATACAGCATAGATTGCCGCCAATCCTATTGAGTACAATGCAACTTGCAGATGACCCGCCGTAATTTGAAGGACAAAAAGAACGGCTATCAGTATAATCCACAACGGCCGGTGCTTTGAATAGTCACACGGAGAAAAAAGCCGTTCGACCGCAATTAAGACAAACGGCGTCCACATCATAACGTGTCCAATTGTTCCCCACGTCATCCATGCTACAGCAGTACCGCTAAACCCAAAAAGTATCGCGCCCACCATCGCTGCCGGTGCTGCAAGGCCAAGCATACCCAAATAAAGGAACATGCCTATCCCGCCAATAACCGGCTGGATAAGGATAAGGACGCTCCACGCCGCACTAAACGGCAAAAACAAAAACAAGACGTTGAGCGGGTAAAACGCGGCAGATTGAACATTGGCGCCAAGCGGCGTTCCAGAAAATGCAGTTGGGTTCCATGCCGGCGGCTCACCCCGCTTCCACGAGTCCGCCGCAAGCTTCCGCCACGGGATTTGCTGCCTGACCGGATCGGTAATCAAAAAGTTCTTAAACGGCATGCCGCGGGGATATTCCTGCGCAAAAGCGTCCCGCCACGGATGATACAAACCGACGAGCGCGTCTGAAGGAACCGGCAAAAGCCCAAAAAACAGTGTTTTATAAAAAAATAACAGCGCTGCAACACCAAACAAGCAAATGTGAAGGAAAAAAAGCCGGCGTTTCATACAAGGAGTCTGTCAAAAGACTGGCAAAACTTCATAACGTTAAAATCTAACGCTCTTGTTTGTGCTCTCTTTTGGAAAGCCGCCTTTTCTCCTGTCATTGCGGCAAGCGAATACTCAATGAGCTCCTTGGGATTTTTCCACAGATACCCGTCTTTGCCATGCGTCACGATCTCTTTCAATCCTCCGGCACTTACAACGACCGGGATGCAGCCGGCTGCCATAGCTTCCACCGTCGTAATGCCGAAGTGCTCCATATTTTCCGGCTTCGTTTGCCCGAAACCAGCAGCATGCCAAAAAATCGCAGACGTTGCGTAAAGCTTCCAAAGATCTTCGTACGCAATGTTCGGATAAAATGTGACGGGCAATTGCCTCGCCTGCAGGCGCAAGGATTCGTAATACTTCCTATCACTGGGCAGCAGTCCCCCAGCCATAACCAGCTTCCACCTGGGAAAACGGCCTGCCGTGTACCCTTCCTTGAAAGCCGATATGAGCACCCGTTGATTTTTAAGTTCAGAAAACCTCCCCACAGACAAAATGATGGGTTCTTTTTTTACCGTCTTTTGAGGCTCCACATCTACCGGTGGATAAATCACGCGGGCACGAGATCCAATAGCAGGATCGATATGGTCTTTCGTAAAGCGAGAATTGCATACAATATGTTTATACAGCGCACGCTTCCACGGCGGAAACAATACGCGCTGAAACGGAACTTGAAAATGCAAAATATTTCTCCGCGCAAAACTTATTGGAATGCTGCCGTCGCTTAAAAAAACGATGCAGTCATACCGGCGAGATTCAATCAATTTCCCGAAGTAGTTTCCTCGCACAAATATATTGGGCTTGACGGCAACAGTTCTTAAATCCACATTAAAGCGCTTGCCTGCAATCGTTGTGATTGCAGGATCATTCCAAAAAATCGACACGGTATGAGTTTTCGACCAGTGAGACGCGATGGTCAATACATACCGCTCACCACCGCTTAACGAATCCAAATACGGACTATATAACCCGATGTTCATAGATTGTTTTACCAAGTAATCCGATTATACCTGCAAGCGCGATACTAAAAAGCAGTATTCCAATACGTAAAGAGGTTGGGGAGTAGACAAATCGGACCGTGTGACTGCCCGCCGGCACGGCAACCGCACGAAAATCATAATCCGCTCGATACAGATGTGACGCCGTTCCGTCGATATACGCCTTCCAGCCGGAGTCAAAGACGTCAGATAAAAACAGCAATTTCGGCACGGAAGATTCCGTCTCTATTATCACCTCGTTGGGGGTATATGACCGTATCGTGGCTTGTCCCGGTCCGGGTTGAGGCTCCAAATGAGGAGTTTCCTCAAGAACAAGCGTGTCCCTGCGGTCAAACTCCGGTGCAAACAGCGCATCAATGATATCCTGCTTATCAACTGCTACCGTGTATGATGACGCTAAAAACGCCCGCGGATAGGCGTCGGTATATTCGTAAATCCAATAAACAGAATCGTTATATACCTGCCGCATGGCGCCGTATTCCCAGTATGGAAATACCCATGGCGCCCTGCCGTCCCTCACCCTGTGGTATATATACCGAACACCCAAAAGCTGCAGCGCTTCCTTTTTATAGAGTCCATGTTTATCAAATTGAACCACAGACCGATCACCTTCAATGACCTTCCCTTTGGATGCCGCGTTGATAAATTCAGCATATCTCCCCTGATACATCGCGTCATACCCTTCCACAACAGACAGATGAAACATCGATGCCACTTCATTCCCGATATTTCCAAACACTCGGTCATATCCTGCATGAGACTCAAGGAATTGAAGAGATTTTTCCTTTGGGTACATATATTCTTTTGGGTCAAACGGCATCCATTTTGTCGCAAATCTACTGACGTCAAACGCAACAACCAGACACAGAAGAAACGGCGCAAGAAGCGACATGCCAGCCTTCTTCACAAAACCCGCGATGAATATGGCAAGCGACGCGACGGTCAACGCTGTGGGGAGGATAAAATTTCGTTTGGCGATCGCTAGCTTATCCGCAGGGAGCGGACGGGCGACGACCATGTATATCCATATGCCCCCAACGATAATCAATACAAAAAGTATAAACCGAAAAACCGGCAGAAGCGTGCATTTTTTCCATCTTTCGTTCAAATGGTCAAAGCCATATGCCGATAGCGTCGCGAGGCTGAAACTGACAAGAATAATAATTCTTGATGCGGCGCTTGTTGACAGTACAGGAAGTTTTATCATGAAAAGAAAATCGGTAAATGGAGTCGGCAACGCCAACAGCAAGGCGGCACCACTGCAGAGTATAAAAAACCATTCATCTTGTTTTCTTTTTTTGGATACAGAAAACAAAGCCAAAAGAAGCGGAGCTACGCCTATATACCCTGCCCATTCCGCGTAATGTCCAAACCAGTCGTTGCGGGTGACCGGATTGCCGTAAAAATCAGGCGCAAGAAGCGTAATAAGATACTCCCAAGGAATGATCTCTGCCTTGACATAATTCGTCATCCTGACCGACTTGGTATATGCATCAAAACTCAATAATAATTGGGGCGCTGCAATGAGGAGGCCAAGCAGAAAAAACAGGGCAAATCTTAGACCCGTCGCATATTCCTTTGTCCGAAGTATTCGATAAGCGATGTAACCGCAAGATAGTAGCGAAACATAAAGGCTTATCTGAAAGTGGCCCGAAAGAAAGGATAATGCAAGACCGATACTAACCATAGCGTATTTCCAGACAGTGGGTCTTTCCCACCCGCTATGAATTGCGTAGAAAATAAGCGGCAGCCAAAGCGCAGCGTAGCCAAGCGTTCCATATGCCATCCATGTAACCATGAACCCGCAAAACATAAATGCAAGACTTCCGATAACACTCGCTGCGCCCGATCGATTGAAACTTCGCAACAATACATACATGAATATCCCGGCAAGAAGGGGCTGAATGAGAATCATAATGCTCCACGCATCTATAAAAGGAAGTAAAAAAAATAACGCTTGCACCGGTGAAAACACGGCGGTTTGGTAGTTGGCGGCGTGAGCAGTCCCGGAAAAACTATACGGGTTCCATAGGGGGATTTGTCCGGCTTTCCAGCGTTCGATGGTCAATGTCTTCCATGGATAGATTTGTGTAATGACGTCCGGCATCGCGGAGTTTTTGACCGGCATTCCGTACGTTGCGCTCCACGGCGGAAAAAAGGTAACCAAATACGTCGACGGAAACGGAACAAGGCCTTTCAAAATGTACGGTGAAGAAAATATAAGCCACACCGCGACGATCAAAAGAATCGACCACAAGTTCTTTCGCACACTATTCATGTCATCCTTCAATGGTTTTTCCCCTCGCTTTTTGTAACTCCCACAGCTTAGCGTACGTGATAAACATGCTGAACGCCTGATAAATGCTTTCTATCCAGCCAATGGTACCTGCTTTCCAACCGTCTTCACCAATAAAAGACCGATAAAATCCTGTCATTATGACTCGTATCAAACGCCACCATACCACCGGCGGATGGCCGGAAGCGAACCGAAGCTCTGCTTCCATCTGCGACCATTCATTGGTTTTTGCAACCATTTCTTCTAATGTCCTGTGGGTCCTGTGCACCAAGGGTTCTTTCAACACTCCTGTCTCTCCAACAACCTCTGCTGTTTCATGAACGATTCCTTTCCAACCACAAAGTGCAGATTTAAGAAACAATCGCTGCATTTTATCCTTCGTTGGCCAAAGCGCGCCCAGATAGTAATTTTTGCGCTGTATGTAATATGCAATCGGAGCTCCCGGCTTGTAGTTGGAAACGGTTTTGAGAATTTCTTCTTGGAGGTCGTCAGTAACCCATTCGTCCGCATCCACGTAGAGAATCCATGACGAGTGCGCTTCCCTCTTGCCTCTGTTCCGAAGAAGTGAGAAATTTCGTTCTTTGATCCGTACCACGCGGGCTCGCTGTCGTTTGGCAAGCGTTATTGTCCTGTCTGTCGATCCATTATCGATGACGATCCGTTCATCCGTCCATGCGAGCCGCTTCAAGCATTCTGTAATGCGGGGTTCCTCGTTTTTAGCAATCACAACTGCTGTGACCGCCGGTTTTGTTGTTCCCTTCATAATCAGATTATCTGTTTCTATCTGTCCGCCGGCTGACTGATACAGCCTGTTTAGCATACTTCCATACGAATCTATTCCCAAATTTTCCAAATGCATAATCTAAAACTGCCCTTTTTTGAATAACTGATCCAGACACCACCTGCCTTACCGCTTCACAAAAAAGCGCAACCTTTGTGCGAGTCGATGCGTACGTCATTCCGAAAAGCAATCTGTTTCGCGTCATGTAATACTGATGGAGGGAATTCCCGGGCTTGGCAGTTGATGCCGCATTGGCATGCCAGACAACAGAATCAGGCGCGTACACAAGACGAAAGCCGGCGTTTTTCGCCCTCATGCAATAATCCAGATCTTCAAGATACAAATAATATCTCTCGTCAAATAATCCGATCCGGTCTATCACGTTTCTACGAATGCACATAGAGCACCCTGTCACGAAATCTGTGTCTTGCGGCGTATCGTACTGTCCGCAATCAACCTCATCAACGCCCCTATGGGATGCGTACACATTCGCCCAGTCAATGCGCCCGCCCGCGTACCAGAGCACCTTGCCTTTTTGCGCGGATGTATAGCGCGAATTATGATATTCCCGCCCAGGGGAAAAATATATTTTAGATCCTGCAATACCGACGCGTTTATCATTAAACGCGTTTATTAGCTCGCGCAGTGCCGACGGATGAACGGTGGTGTCGTTATTAAGAAGCCAGATATAGTCGCACGTGCGTGTGCACGCAAATTGGATGCCTACGTTATTTCCCCCGCTAAATCCTTGATTCGTCGGAAGCTCAATAACAGTGACGCAGGGAAATCGTTTGCGAATCGCGCCCACAGAACCGTCGATCGAGGCATTATCAACCACAATAATATTGACCGCCCAATTGGATGTTTTCATCTTGACAACGGATGAAAGACAAGGAATGATGTGTTCTTTGCCATTCCAATTGACGATGACGATACTTACGGCTTTCATATCATAAGCGAGTAACAACCCAACGAAGAATTCTTACCCATAGCCGCTGGATACGCGACGGTGTGTTTTTCAATTGCGAGGTAAGCGACCAGTACATCAGTTCTTTTTGTGCATGGTTCAATTCTTTATTAACGGACGAAAGTGTAATGGTTCGCTCTTCAAAGCGTTTGCGCTCCCATAATTTAGCGAACACCACAAATGAATAAAAGGACTGTAGAATGCTGATAATTAGCCCATGCAGTCCGTCTTTATACGCTTCCTGCGCGAAATAAATTTTGGCAAAATCAGACAGCGGAAACCGTATCGCGTCAAACCAAAAGAGACGGTGCCCTGAATCAATCAGCCGCTGAACTTCATTTTCTGTATAAATTGCGTCCATTTTGCGGATGAACTGTGAAATCGTATCATAGTTATAGTGTACAAACGGATGCGCCAGTTCCCCTGTTCGACCTTCAACTTCGATATATTCATGCACGTGCTTGCACGGAAACGCGCCGCGCCCTCTTCGAAACAGCCTCATTTGCCTGTCCGGCCACCACAGTCCGTGACTAATCCATTTGCCGAATATGATGTTTTTTCTCCGAATCCAGAATCCCATGATGTTATTGGGCGCCGCTATGGCATGACGGATTTCCCGGGCAAGCTCCTTGGGGATTTCTTCGTCAGCATCGAGGTTCAAAATCCAGTCGCCGCTTGCTTTGTTGAATCCATAATTTTTATTTACATTAAGCATTGGGTTGTTTTTGCAGCGATACACTGCCGCACCGGCTCGTTTTGCCACGCCAGCGGTCCCGTCCGTCGATTCGTTGTCAACCACAATAATCTCATCTGCCCACGAAACAGAACGTAAGCAGCCGGGCAGTTTTGCCTCTTCGTTGTAAGCGGAAATGACAACGCTGATGGAATTCATCGGTGCCAAAAATCTCCGATAAGGCTGTTAATACGGTCCTTATCGATTAACCATACAATTCCCATATACAGTATAACACCGCTGGCAGCAAGCAGTATCAGCCAGGGGAGTTTCTGTGGAATTGCTTCAATAAAAGCACCATAAAGGGCCGCTTGGACGAGACCGCCGAAAACCGGATTTCGTACACTTGCCAAAAAAGAAAAATCCGCGATTCTCTTTGCCAGACTCACCACCAATCCAATCGTCAGCGTAACAGCAAATAGCGCAACAGAGACGCCGGTAAAACCGAACAATCGAACGAAAACAGTAACCAGAATCCATGTCATTACCGTCCACATGGCCATAAGAAGAAGCGTCAATCGAATCTTCCCGACTGCATTTAGCGCGTTAGTCAACGGTGTGGAAAGGCTCGCGACAACCGAGGCGAAGGCAAGAAAATAGAACGACAGCACCGCAGGCTCCCATTTGCCATAACGAGGAATTACCGCGATAAACGGCCGCATGAAAAACAACAACCCTATGGAAACCGGCATCATGGCTACTGACACACCGAAGAGTGTTTTTTCTATGGCGCGGCCAAGCAGAGCTTTGGACTCCTGCAGTCTGGAAAACGCCGGAAACGTCACGCGGATGACGCTGTCCATGATCAGCCGCAGCGGCACTTCCGCCCATTTTTTAGCCCAGCCAATATATCCTACTTCACTGAACGTGAGAATCTTGCCCAAAAATACTGTCAAAAGATCGTCCTTAAGAAGCGCGAGAAATGAGTTAAGTTGAAACGGCAGTCCAAATCGTAATAATTTTTTTGCAACGCTTCGTTTAAGACCCAATGTCACACGCCATGGCGATACCACATACATAGCAATCAATCCGACGACCGCACGCGTCATAACTGCCCACGTAAAACTTGCCACTCCAAATCCTCTCCATGCCAAAAGAACCGCAACGACATAAAACCCAATAGTCTCAAGGATATTTGGGATGATAAGTTTATTAAACTCTAGCCCGCGCTCCAAAAGCACAGAAGGAATGGTCTTAAGTGACGAGAGAAAAAACGCGGCAACCAGCGCGCGGAAAAGCCAAACGCCGGAAGTATCGAGCCCATAGAATCTCCCGACAGTACCGGAAGCAACAAAGGCAATAACGACCACGCTCCCCACCAATATCTGCTGAATCGTAAACGTCGTAGTTAAATCATCTTTTGTGAGCTGTTCCTTTTTCTGAATGAGAGCAGCGGCCAGACCCACATCGGAAAAGTACCCTAAAAACGCAATGATTGCGCTTACGACGTAAAAAATTCCAAAAACCTGCGGGCTTAAAAAAATCGTCAAAAGAAATGTCGCGCTAAATGCGATGATCTGAAGAAAAAACGTCCGAGACGTCAGCGCGATAATTCCTTTAATTGACCGCTTCTTGACAAGAGCAATATCAATGTCTTGCATGCTACTTACGTCTCCACGGGCGAGTAATATAGAGTCTATATAACCCTTCTATGTCTCCCTGTGCGGTTTTAAGGACGCGCACCGTGGATCCGGGATTGTCTGTCCAGGTAACAGGCTCTTCATATATTCTGTACCCGCTTTTTTCTGCCACGATTAAAAGCTCGGAGTCAAAAAACCATCCGTTGTCGTGTATTTTAGGAATTACTTCTTTCACGACTCTTCTGGTGACGGCTTTAAATCCACACTGCGCGTCGCTAAAGTTTACCCAAAAGAACAATTTGATGAGAGCGATGTATATTTTTGACGTCAGCGTGCGCAACAACCCTCTACCATAGACGCGGGATCCGCGCGCGTTTCGTGTGCCGATTGCAATGTCATACCCCCGAAGAAGGCTTCTGACAAGCGGCGGAAAGTGCTTAAGATCGGTGGAAAGATCTACATCCATGTAGGCGCAAATATCGCTGTCGGCAGTGCACCAGACGCGCTTCACCGCACGACCTCTGCCCTTTTCTTTCAAATGAATGGCACCAGTCCGCGAAAGCGTGCGGCTTACGCGCTTGGCGATCGCAAGCGTCAAATCCGTCGAGGCGTTATCAGCGATCATTATCCTCCAGTCAAAATCAGTCAAGTGATTGCTAAGGTATCTGTGAAGCGTTCTAACGCTTTTTTCAAGCTCCGCTTCCTCGTTGTATACAGGGATGACAACATTAAGTGATGGGTTTTTTTGCTTTTTTCCCATAAATGGTAATAAGAACTGCCGCTGTCAGGACAGACACGGCGTTCCCAATTGTTCTAACCGGTGTATCGACAAAGTCTATTTCAATCACGCTATATCCAGCAGGGACCGCAAGACGCGGCAATCCGTGTGACAGCATAGGTTCCACGTATTTGCCATTCACCCTATATCGCCACCCGGGAAAATATGTCCGCATGACCTCAACGACCTGCGGGTTGTCGGTTATTATCGAAAATCGAAGCGATGTATCCGTATCCCTCTCAATTTTAACCCGCGATGTATCCGGTCCGCGTATTGTATCACGGATAACCTGCTTCTCGCTTTTCGGCCGAATAATGTCACGTGGCAAATATTCGTCGGATATTTTTGACACCTCATACCGAAGATACGTATCGGATTCAAACGCGTTCAAATTTCTGCTGTAGATATATTGGGGCACGAAAACTTTTTGCTGCAGCGCTATGACCGATATACAAAGTACTGTTGCCGTAGCCCACTTGATCAAGCGGTGCTTTATATAGATGCAAAGGCTGCCAACGAGAAGCGACGCGGCAGCAATGGCGTAGGTTAGAAATCTCCACGGGTATTGAATGTAGGCAAAGCCAGGCATAAGCATCCATACCGGCTCGCTTACAGAAAGCACAAAAAACATACCAATCATGGCAACAACCATTGATACATAAACGAGGCGCGAACTCGTTGTATGCCGCATTCTCCCAAAAATAAACCACAACGCTACCGCTATCAGCGACAGCACACTGTGGAGCTTGCCAAGTTTAAACGAAAGCCCGTCAACGCACCCGATTGCCGACCCGCCGTACCCCCACAAAGAATCCCACAACTGCGGCAAGCAGACAAAATGATCAGAAAAGTTTGCGGTCTTCCCCACCTGGCCCACGACACTTGTGAAGCGCATCTCGGCTGCCGCAGGAAGCCAAAAGAACGCAGTACCGCCCAGCGCAAGGGCAAGCGCAGTCAACAGACGCCACACGCTGCCGGCGTCAACGGTGCTCCCCCTGCGCGCGACAATGGCAGCGAACATCACACCGAGAACATACATAAGCGTTGTCGCATATCCTAACACCGTATGGGAAAGTATTGCTCCGGCAAGCCCCAAACCGGTAACCAGAACGCGGCGTTTCGCTATGCCCGATAGAATGATCGGTAGAAATATAAGGAACCAAAATTCTCCGACAGCTCCTCGCACGTAAACTTGAACCGCGTGATAAGGTGCATACACATAAAAAATAGCAGCAACAAGAGCGCCGGTTACTCCCAAAAACGCCGAAGACGCGCCAAACATAGCAATCCCCGCGCCA
Source organism: uncultured Gammaproteobacteria bacterium (assembly GCA_964596355.1). GTDB lineage: Bacteria > Patescibacteriota > Microgenomatia > UBA10105 > UBA927 > CAZQTD01. The sequence continues at coordinate 74,799 of CAZQTD010000002.1, read as the reverse complement.
ACGACTCCTGCGATAAACATGGCCTTGGTTGCAATAAGCCCCGGAACACCCAACGCATAAAGCGCGCCTCCAAAATAGTATGGGAGCGGACCGTAAAAATTAAAAATAGGATATCCGTACCCATATCCCAAATCCAGCACCCAGCGAACCGGGAATTGCCCCAGACGAAGCGCTCTGCCCATGGCAATGACGCGCCCGACTTGGGTGTCGTCATGCATCGGGAAAAAACCCGGCATCGCAATTGGACGGATTGCCCATACCGAAAGAATAATGACTAGAATGCTTCCCGCTGCGATCTTTTTCATACCGGATACTTCCTCACTTGCGAAGATCTCGCGTACACAAGAAACAGGATGAATGCAATAATTGAAACGACGTCTGCGGCAAACCGCGATACGGTTTCGCGAAATGCCACAATCAGACGATATGTTCCCTTGGGCACAGCGATGCGCATCACTCCCGCATCATTGTTATAATCTATAACAACTTTTCTGTCATTAAGGCTTGCTCCCCAACCAGGATAATAGATTGTATTAATTTGAATGATACTATCTGTATGAGCGTCAACAGTCGCATCAATAAGTTGAGTGCTCACTGTTCTATAATCGAACCGTCCGCTTCCGTTAATAAACTCCATTCGCTCGCGCGGACGTGTCTTTGGCTTCATAACAACCCACCGAGGCATGTATTCATCATGTACCGTCGTTGTTGACTCATTGGTTGTGTAGTACCCTTCGACCTCCTGCGTAAAACGGATTGACCGGAACGCATCGCCGACGCTATGCAGCCACAGGATCGCGATGAGAACTGTTGCGGCCACGCGCCAACCCCCGCGTAGTCTCTGCAAGGCAAAAGCAACGATCCACGGCCCAACAAAAAGTCCAAGAGAAAGAAATCGAAAAGGAAACTGCACATATGTCTTTAAAATTGTAAGCTTCCAAACCGGAGCGCTTATAGGGAGGGTAAGGATAACGATGCCACAAAGCACGCAAATAAAAAAAGGCACCCGTTGTTTTACCTCATGTTTTATCATGAGGATGAGTGCGAAGACAACAAACGCCAAACCGACACGCGAAATCTCGAGCCCCTTGAGTAAATATTCAGATGGATTTGCTACGGTAGCAGATCGGAAAACCACATAGGTTTGCTCAATAATCGCTGGCAACCAGAAAAAGGTTGTCATCCCAACTCCTAACAAATATGGATAGAGAAAATCGTTTATCCGCCGCAGCCACATGAGATACAACAGGAAAAACCCGCTGAAAAGAAGTGCCAATGAGTTATGACTGACGATAAGAAGTGCCAGAGCGAGTGAAAACAACCATGACTTTTTCGAGTCGATAGCGTATAAACCCATTGCCGCCCAACATATCGCCAACACCTCACCTACGGAGCCCCGCTTGTACATATCATGGAGAAGGTACGGGGCAAACACAAAACTTAAAACGCCTGCGGCACTTATGCGTGGAGTAAAAAATGTCCGAAGCCATAAGTACAAAAATATTGTAGCGCCGATGACCGAACCCGCGAGAATGAGTTTGACGCTGTCGACAAACGAGAAGCCTATCGCATGCAAAACGGAACCAATATACAAAAACCCGGGATACAAAAAATTTGCGACCGGATAGCCATAACTGTTGTTTAGCCTGCCGAGAAATCGGACCGGAAACTGCCCCTCCCGAAACGCCTGATAGAAGGCGGATAACCTGATAATCATCCATTCGCCGTCATCGGAAACGAAAAAACCGCGTCGGATGAGGGGAATGAGCACAATGAAGACGGCAAAAATAATGATGGCAATTGAAAAAAGGGGAACATGCGCGGTCTTTTTTGCCATAACGGGTTATTTTTCAATGATTCGATATAAGCGAAGTTTTTGATCCTTGCTGTTGCCTTTTGCATATTCACTGATTTTCTCCATGGGCCACAACGGCACATTCTGCGTTTGATTAAATACCATGTATGTCGGTTTACGGGCCGCATCCGCAATCATCTCTTCCGGCGGATCTTTGGGAAGCGGCCAGATTCCTTTTATCGTTACGTGCGGGTTATCAACAAGATACATCTCTATTGCATACGGAAGGAGGCCAAACGTCCCGTCTGTATAAACGGCGATCTCTCCCTTTTTCGCTTCTTCTATAAGATATGCGTTGACCTCACGAATGCCCCATCCCGACGGCCAGTCGTCTACAAGTTGAACTTTGTCGGAAAATGGGAGCGGCGCATATCTGGGATCCGCGATGATGTAAAAGTCGGCAAACACGCTCGGAAATATGATAAGAAACAGCAGAACCGCTTTCCAAAGACGATGTCCAAGCCGCTCCATAATCCATAGATAAGGAATCGATGCTAAAACGTAAAGCGGCATTACCATAAATAAAATGAACCGGGGGTACAAGACTCTGGCAAACAGCGCAAGCACAAGAAACGGCGCTGCCCACCACGCGTAGAGAAGGAGTTTCTCGCGTGTGTGCTTCCAGAAAGTAACAGCTGGAATAAATGAAAGCAGTGCTATCGGAATGGTCATGTATCGGATGAGCCAATCAAATTGTCCTTGTATATTGCCGACGAAATAATTGAAAGGGTGTTTGAGCCACTCGTGAAACGGATAGACAAATACCGCGTCTTTTTGTTTCACCATATGAAGAAGCGGCGAAAGTCTAAGTACGCTGTAAAGAAGCTGGGAAATGATTGCGGCAACCAGCACAAGACCCAGCCATCGCAGAAACCTCATTATTCTCTCCTTTTTACGCCAGTCAAACAGCACCAGCGTAACAGGCAAAAAGTAGAGGCTCATAAATCCCGAGGATTTGTTGAGCATTCCCGCGCCCAATACCATCCCCAGAAGAAGCGCGATGTCCAAACGCAATAACCGAACCAATAGGACGCCGCCGTAAAGACTCCACACAGAAAACGCGGCTACCAGAGAATCGTACAGTGCGAGGCGGTCATACATAAGGGCAAACGGAGAAAGTATATACAGCGTACAGACGACAAACCCCAGCTTCGCACTTCGAAATAACGCAAACGTCAAAAGCCCCAACCCTGCCATCGTCACAAATCCGCTCACAACAGATACCAGCCGACCCGCCAGCAGCGGATCGCGGATAACTTTCAAAAAAACCATCATAATCCACGTAAACATCGGCTGCTTGCCGTCAACAAGCGAAATAAATCTCCAGTTGGCATCGCGTGAACCTATCTGACTCCAGCGGATATAGATTGCTTCATCGGTAAATATCGGCAATTGGGTAAGGTTGGTCAGCCTCGTGACTAAGTAAAAAAGAAGCAATAAAACACCTATGAACAACAGCCTTAAACTCCAAATCTTCGTGCGTTGTGCCATAAAGAAGGATATACGGAGATTATACCGAAGATGCGCGATTTTTTCTACGCAAAAGACGTATAGAACATACTAAAACAATTGAAGCGCCAACAGGCACCCATGTCGCCCACTCCTTAATAAGCGGAACCGGGTCGTTCCAGTGACCGAAATAGAGAAACGGCGCGTAGCGAAGAAGCAAACCAATGGATACGCCCAGTGATACGATCGTTAATTCGCCATAGGACGGCAGAAGCGCGACAAACGGCACGATCCATACCCAATACCACGCAAGCACCTCGCGCTGGGTTAAAACAGCGGCAAATCCACCAAGCATGGCGGCAAGCGCCCATCGTCTATTCCACCCTGATACTGCGACGGGATACAAAACAAGCGTTATGAGCTTGCTTGCAACAGACAGAGCCAAAAACACGTATGACAAACGGTGCTTTCTTGCCAGCCATAAGCAGAGCGCCAACATTGCGAACGCCATCATGACGATATCGTTGTGGCCGCTGACAAGCGTCTCTATGATGATAAGAGGATTGAGCGCAAATATCGCCATACCCACTTGCCGCCGTTTTTCATCGACGCGCGACAGAATTTGACCAATACACCATGCAGTCAACAGATAAAATGCCGCAGCAATGAGTTTCATGTTCCACATGATCCCCAAGAAATACCCAAACCCTAAAAGGTACGCGGGGATAGTTATGAGTATCCACAATGGGGTATAGGCACTGGGTAGATGCGTCCAATGCATGAAGGAAAGCCATGGTTCAACACCAGAAAACTGAAGCGGAGTCACCGTGTACGGGTTTTTGTGATATACCAGTACGGTTTTTGCGGTAAACATGTAGTTAAATAGGTCATAAGAAAAAGCCGGGTATGACAATACAAGAATTGCTGCAACCGCACCGATAATATGCCAAAGCTGGCGGTTCGTCAGTGCGTTCTTCCGAAACGCGCGAATGGATGCAAGGTAAAGTCCGGAAAACATCAGAACGATCACGATAAATAAAGCAGTAGACATTGGTCGCTGATAATAACCAATGTGCTGAAACGCCTTTTGTATAGATTGAAAAATGCCCGCTTCGGTTAGCGTAAGGCTTAAGTCAACTTGAGTGTACGAATATACCAGCAAGCTCAACGCCGCAAATACATAGGATACAAGCAATACCATACGCTAATCTACCGATAGAGCCCCCGCCACGCATTCACGCGGATTTTTATCATATCCACAAGTCCGAATAAAGAATCTTTTAGCGGGCTAACTCTCCTCGTTTCCACATAGTGCCACTCGACAGGAACTTCTTTAATTTTGTATTTCTTTTTTTTCGCAACAAAAAGCACCTCTATATCAAATCCTGCGGTTACCATCGAACCGGTCGCTTGGCCGCCATGTCCGTAGAGCTTGAGGTTTCGAACAATTGACACTGCTACTTCCCGCCGGAACGCTTTAAATCCGCACTGCGTGTCAGTAATTCCTCGAAGTCCCAGAAAGAGCGCGCGAAGCATCATAAATCCTTTCGCCATTATGACGCGTGTAACGGGCGCTCCTTCACGCCTTGCATTCCTTGAACCGATAACAATGTCATATCCGCTGGCAAAATACGGCAGCAAACGTTCTAGTTCATGAAGCGGCGTTGCCTGATCTAGATCGGTAAACAGCACCAGTTCTCCTTTTGCCGCCAACACACCCTCTATCACCGTGCCGGCTTTTCCACTGTGAGCCTTGTGGATAACGCGAAAGTCTTTATTCGTTTGGACAAAATCGTCAAGGAGATCCCCTGTCGCATCGGTCGAGCCGTCATCAACCACAATAACTTCCTTTCTGTATGTTTGGTGCTCCAGATACCTGGACACCTTATCAAGCGCGCCTAAGCGAATATTCGTTTCTTCATTGTATGCAGGGATGACGATGGACAAAAACGGTTGTTTCACGATTCTCCTTTATAGTGGACGAGTTTATAAATTTTGACAAATGGTACGTCCCAGCTTCCTGCGATTTCTGCTCTGCCGAAACCAGCAATCTCCCACAAGGGATGTCCCAGCGGCTCGCACGCGCCTTCACATATAACGATGAGTTGATCTGTCACGGTTTTCCTTTCCGGGTCAATGCTTTCATTCTCAATTGTAACTGGCTTATTGCCCCATAGTTCAAAAAAGTATCGGTACGCGTGATCAGAATTCCCGCTGGTTACCAAGGCAAAGTTGTACGGCCGCCCCTCTGCCTTTTCATACGCAACACGAGCGATTTCTCTCGCCTGCGCCAGCTGATTATTCGGAGGATGAACAAACGGCCTTCCCTGCCAATTAAAATATACCAGTCCCAGCCAAAGTCCCAATGCCATCCACCGGGAAAGTTTTCCTTTCATAAGGAGCGACACGATGATTCCAACGGCAAGAAACGGCAATGCAAAAAAAATGCCAAAATAATAATCATAGATACCCTTTTTGTAAAACCCAAAAAGAAACACCGGAACAGTAAACCACAGAAGGAGGAGGAGATAGTTTTGTGATTGTTTGCGTCTTCTAAAGACAGGCAAGAATAAAGCAATGCTGCTTATTATAGCAGTCGTCCGCGTGATCATGATCCAAACGGCTATTTGCCATCGCGGGAAATTGTCCCATACGGTCGTATCTGGAAGTCTGAAAAGAAGTCTTCCAAAAAGCCTAAACACGATGTCGTAAATCGTCGTAAAAAACGCTGTCCCCTGATACCCGGTTTCTTTACCCGCAAACACAAAACGTATCACGGATTGCGTGTTAGGAAAACCGTGGCGCACCTCAAACGCTAGAAACGGCGCGTACCCAATGACGAACCCCGCTGTCGTCAGAGCGACGAGTCGTAACAGCGTGGCACGCCGAACGCTCACCGCATACCACAAACCCACCAGTACAAATAAAAAGAGGAAGAGATAATGGAGCTGCAGTCCCATGCCGAGAACAACGCCGATTCCAAGGGCAACACGTCCTGTTTCGCGTTGTTTAAGCTTCCACAATAACAATACAAGAAGCGTCGCAAAAAACGGCACCACGTTTGGATTCCATGATGATCGGGAGTACGCGATAACTAAAGGAGACACCGCATAGAGACTTGCAGCGATTATACCGACCCACCGGTCAAACAGTACGCGTCCGGTCAGGTACACAAGGTAAATCGTCGCAACACCAAAAAGCGCAACCATAACGGCGGGACCCACAGGATTAAGCCCCCATGCCCACAAAAAAGGAAGCATAAGGTAGTAGTAGAGCGGTCCAAGGAAAAATCCGCCCACTGACGCAGTGGGGCCAAGAAGCGTAAATTTATGGTCCACTATCATGCGTTTGACGACAAGGACGTCTCGTCCTTCATCACCCAAAAACGTCATGTAGCCAGCAATATTGTGGAGCCGAAGATACGCTCCAAGCGCGAGAATAACCCCCACCACAAGGGGAACCATCCATGGTTTCTTCTGCTCACCGCATATTACTATCATATGTTCATTTTTTTCTCCAGATGACCTTTGCGTACATTGTAAAATTCCATACCAAACCGATTCCCACGCCCATCATGTAAAACAACCGATACACGCCGTGACCAAACAATCGCGTGCCCGCAAACACTGTTGCCGTCTGAATGAGTATCGCGCCAAACGACGTCGCGTTAAATTGCAGGAATTTACTGATTAATCTTATGCCGATAATTTTTCTCTCCCGAAACGTCCACGTGTTGTTGAGGATAAAATTCGATATAATCGCTGTTTCTGCTCCTGCCGCGCTTCCAACCGTCGGATCCAAACCCAGCGCAACGCCGGCCTCAAGAATAATCGTATTGATGACAAACCCTATGGCGCCCACAACAAGCATCTTGCCGATGGGGCCATGTATGCATTGCATCATTCTGGCATTTGCCACATATACCAACACATTGCGGATATATTCGGCGGGCGCTATTTTTGACCTGCCAAACCGTCTATCCGTAAATCTAAACGGCACTTCGGCAACACGCGCGCCTTTCATAATCGCGCGGTGCAAAAATGCTATTTGAAATACGTATCCGCTGTACGGAGAAACTTCTTCATGCAATAATTCATAATACTTTTTGGGAAACGCTCTAAATCCTCCTGTCCAGTCATGCACATGCGGATATCCGAGCCCAAACCGCACGATCGCATTACCAGCCCTGCTAAAAAGCTTTCGGTGCGCTCCCCAGTTGTCCGGTATAGACCCTCCCGGAATGTATCTGCTTCCGATGACAAAATCCGCGCCCTTTGCCAGATGCTCTAAAAATTCCGGCACTTTAGAGGGATCATGCGATAAGTCCGCATCCATTTGAAACAAAATGTCGGTACGAAGCGTATGAACCGCATACTTCATTCCCCGCAATAGCGCTTTGCCCAAACCTTCTTTCTTGCCGGATACCACCTGAACGGTAGGGTGAGTTTTTTTGTACCGCAACACTTCATCTTTTGTGCCATCCGGAGAATTATCATCAACGATAAGATACGTAATCGTATAGCCTTTAACTTTTGACGTCGCTTTTCTAAGCGCTTCAAGCAGCGTAACAATATTCTCCCGTTCGTTATACGTGGGAAGAATGAAGACCAGATTCATAGCAGCGTCACACTCTCGCCCGCCAGTAATTAAGAAGATCTTCCATGGTTTTTTCAAACGGGATCTCTGGCTTCCAACCGGTTTTATCAAAAAATTTCTTGCTGCTTCCCAAAAGTATCGGCACGTCGCTGGGACGCATCCGTGCGGGGTCCGTCTTTACCGTCACCTTCACCTTTGCATATGATACAAGAAGGTTAAGCATATCGCCAATTTTGACCGTTTTATTTGAACAGATATTGTAAACGTCGCCCGGGTCGCACTTCTCAACAGCCAAAAGGTACGCGCGCACCATATCCCGCACATCGGTATAGTCACGGCTTGCATCCAAATTTCCGACGCTGACGACCGGTTCTTGTTTGCCCTTTTCAATCATCGCAATTTGCTTGGCAAAATTCGACTCGGCAAACGTTTCTCCACGCCTTGGACCGGTATGGTTAAACCCGCGAGTCCGCACAATTCGCACCTTGTACGATTGGTAATACTGGTATCCCAAATAATCCATTGCGACTTTTGATACCGCATACGGAGAAAGCGGCCGCAGGGGGTTCGTTTCCACTATTGGCAGTTCTTCGGGCATAACCAAACCGTATTCTTCTGAAGAACACGCAATCTGGATGACGGGATCTATTTTTGCCATCTTAACCGCTTCGAAGAGGTTTGCGGATCCCACAACATTGACCTCCAGCGTCACCGACGGAGAAACCCATGATGTTGGAACGAACGATTGTGCAGCCAGATGGAAAATAAAATCAGGCTTAATCCTATTGATGGTTGTATAGAGACTGTGGGTGTCCATTAGATCGGCGTCCACCAGCCGCAGTCTGCTCATGATGGATTCAATGTGATCGGTGTTGCTGCGCGGCCGTACAAGTCCATACACTTCAAACCCCTTATGCAGAAGCAATTCCGCCAAATGGCTCCCCACAAACCCGGCAATACCGGTAATGAATACTTTTTTCTTAACCATAATTTATCCCCTCCCAACACTATAATACAGAAAACCCGCCTCTTTTACACGCTCGGGATCGTAAATGTTCCTTCCATCAAAAAGAACTCTGCTTTTAAGATTTTTAGCTAGCTTCTCCAGATCAATCTGGCGAAATTCATTCCATTCTGTGATGACAGCAACCGCGTCTGCTCCGGTTGCTGCCTCTTGCGCGCTTCTGGTAAATTCGACGCTTTTGGGCAACACGAGCTTCGCGTTTTCCACAGCCGCGGGATCGTAGGCGCGAACAGTTGCCCCCTCGCGAACAAGACGTGAAATTATTGATATTGACGGCGCTTCTCGCATGTCATCGGTATTTGGCTTAAATGATAGTCCCCATATCGCGATGGTTTTTCCTGCGAGTTTACCGTCAAAGTGGTTCAAGATTTTCTCTATAAAATGTTCGGCAGCCTCCTTGTTTATAGCGTCAACCGCCTTAAGAAGGCTAAAATCATACCCGTGCTCCTTGGCGATAGCGATAAGCGCTTTCACGTCTTTGGGGAAGCAACTGCCGCCATATCCAACCCCGGGATAGAGAAAACTTCTGCCCAGCCTTTTGTCCAGTCCAACACCTTCCAAAACCTGCTCTGCATCTGCTCCAACCCTTTCCGCAAGAAATGATATGGCGTTGGCAAACGATATTTTTGTAGACAAAAGCGAATTGGATGCGTATTTGATAAGTTCCGCAGTCTCTATAGCACAAAGCACCGTCTTGCCGTCAATAGGCTTGTGGAGTTCAAGAAGCAGTTTGCAGGCTCGCTTCGCATCACAGCCAATAACGACACGATCCGGATGAAGCGTATCGTCTATGGCGCTTCCTTCACGCAAGAATTCCGGCACCGATGCAACGTCAAACAACGCATCCCGCGAAGCGTGTTTTGCAAGAATTGCAGCTACCTTGCGATTTGTTCCCGGCGGCACGGTACTTTTTGTTGCCACTACTTTATAACCCGTGAGATTTTTTCCTATGTGTTCAGCCGCTGAAAAAACACTCGTTAGGTCTGCCTCGCCATTGCGCCTGGCAGGCGTGCCCACACAAATAAAAATGATTGTGGATGGAACGACCGCGTCTTTATAGTCCAGCGTAAAAAGCAATCTGCCTGCGTCAACGTTGCGTTTGACCAACTCCGAAAGACCCGGCTCATAAAACGTCGCTATGCCGCGTTTAAGCTTATCTATTTTCTCCTTCGTTCGTCCGACCACCCACACGGTATTACCTAAATCCGCAAATACAGCGGCAGAAACAAGTCCAACGTACCCATGGCCGATAAATGCTATCGTCATACGTCTTTACGCGCCTTACCTACCTGTTCACGTACCGCTCGCAACCCGTCTTCCAAAGTAGACATAGCGACACCGAATTTCGCTATTTTATCATGTTTGAGTATGCCGTAAAAGGGACGCCTCGCTCGATTCTTGTAATAGTCTTCATGCATAATCGATGTAATGTGCGAACTGTCTAGTTCAAACACGCGAGCGATCGTTTGCGCCGCCTCAAAAGGAGTCGTCGCGGCGCCTCCAACCACATGATAGATGCCGCTTGAACGTGCCGATATAAGTTTTTTCAAGGCATAGGCAATATCATCGATAAACGTCGGCGTAATAAACGAATCGCTTGGAGCAGTCACCGGACTGCCCTGTTGTAATCTTTCAAGTATTCTATGGACAAAATCAGGCTTGCCGGCAGCTGTTGCGCGATAGGGGTAGGCGATGCGCACAATAAGCCCGCGATCGCCCAAGGCAGTGACCCGTTTCTCGCCTTCATATTTTGTCAGCGCGTACCAGCTCAGAGGATTAGGAATATCTTCTTCGGTATATGACGGTTTCGTGCCGTCAAAAACAAAATCTGTGGAAATATACACCATGCGCTTTCCGGTCTCCTTGCACGCTTGAACGATGTGTTCTGTGGCTGCAACGTTGACCTGCCACGATCTGCTCTGCTGGCCTCTATCTTTTTCTTGTTCACATCCGTCAACATCAGTAATTGCCGCAAAATGGAAAACCCACTGGCTTTCTGATTGCTCAATGTAGCGCGTCACGAGCGTTTTGTCAGTAATATCAATACCAGTTTCAAGACTCAAGTTTTCAAAACTCCAAGGGGGTGAAAGAAGTTCAACAACGCGCGAACCGACAAGCCCTGATAATCCTGTTCCTAATATCTTCATAGCTTTGCATATTCACGGGATTTGATTTTTTTCCACCATGACTCATGCGTTTTGTACCACTTAACTGTTTTGGTTAACCATGTGTCAAAATCATGCTCTGGCTGCCACCCTAACTCGCGGTGAATTTTTGACCAGTCAATCGCGTACCGTCGGTCATGACCCGGCCTGTCGTTCACCCGCTCGATAAACGACTCATCCTTGCCCATAATCTGTAGAATTTTTTTCATCACCGTCTCGTTGTCAACGTCTTCGGTAAGCCCTCCAACGCAATATGTTTCACCGACCTTGCCTTTGGTCAACACAAGCTCGATTGCGCGACAATGATCTAATACATAAAGCCAATCGCGCACATGTTTACCGTCTCCATAAAGAGGCGCTTTTTTGCCTTCCAGAATATTAGTAATGGTAAGGGGAATGAATTTTTCCGGAAACTGAAATGGACCATAATTATTGGAACAATTCGTAATTGTAATAGGTAAACCGTACGTATGAAAGTATGCGTTTACTAAATGATCTGAAGCAGCTTTGCTCGCCGAATATGGACTTCTGGGGTTATATTTTGTTCGTTCACTAAATCTATCCAATGTTCCTAATTCAAGAGATCCATAGACTTCATCCGTAGAAATATGGTGAAATCGCTGAACCTTTGCCTTCAACGCTGCCTCCAACAGAACGTGTGTACCCACAATATTCGTCATCACAAACGGCAACGGTTTATCAATTGACCGATCCACATGGCTCTCTGCCGCAAAATGAACGACCGTATCAACGCCCGCAAGCGCCTTGGTCACAACATTAACGTCACAGATATCTCCGTGAATAAATTGATATCGCGGGTTATTGTTAACAGGTGCCAAATTGTCAAGGTTGCCAGCATACGTCAACGCGTCTATATTAACCACGCTATCATCGGGATGACGGTCCATCCAATACAGAATAAAGTTCGAGCCGATGAATCCGGCCCCACCGGTTACCAGAAGTTTCATGAAAAAATTATGTATCTTCTATACTATTCTCAACCCACACCTCCAACCTCTAAATGATTCATATCTATGTGACGTGTATATTAGTAATCGGTATTCCCTGCACCCAATCATAGCCGATACCGGGATCATCGTACGCGATGCGCCCCTCTTCGTCTTTGGCATACGTACGACTGGTAACGTACACAAGGTCAGCAGGCCCCACAAGCACCTTCAATCCGTGAGCGACCCCAGCAGGAATTTTTAATACACGGTTAGGCTTTCCCTGTTCGCCTAAAACGAATTCATTCAGTTCTTTATATGTTTTTGACTCCTTGCGTGTATCGTAAAGGGCAACTTTCATAATTCCCCGCACAAGATACCACCAGTCAATCTGCGTTTTATGAACGTGCCAAGCTTTTACAACACCCTGATGCATGGAAGACCGCGACAGCTGTCCAAACCCCTCGGCAAAAAAGGGGTCAGTGCGCCTGATTATTTCTTCAAAAAATCCCCGTTCGTCCGGATGGCGAATCAATTCTTTTATAGCAACTCCATCAATCATATGAGATAGTGACGTTTTGCTTTTTGCCCTGCATTGCATTTAACGTTTCATGGTACCTCGGACTTGTGTTGCCGTTATGATATCCAGTAGCATTCATCACGCGAGGCAAAAAACGTGCATTTCCAAGACTACTTCCTAATCATAACTTTCCTTCTCTTACCATCTGTGCCACTTCGTTGTTTGCCCGCAGAAGCTCATCGTACGACGTTCCGGCATCAACCCACCAATCGATAATTTCACAGTATAATGACCCCTCTTGTACGTAGAGGTTATTTAAATCCGTTACTTCAAGCTCACCTCTCGCGCTCGGCGTAAGTTTTTGGATAAAGTCAAATACCCTGCTGTCATACACATAAATGCCCGTTTGCACGATGTTGCTCTTGGGGTGTTCAGGCTTTTCTTCTATAGACAAAACTTTTCCGTTCGCGTCAACCTCGATGACACCATACTGCTTCGAATCCATGCTGCGACGAACGCCAAAAACCATTGCGCCGCGGCCTTGTGATTCGATTTTTTGTATTGATTGCTTCAAGTTCACGGTAAATATATTGTCGCCAAGAAGTACAACCACGCACTCGTTTTTGGCAAACTCTTGAGCAAGGGCGATTGCTTGGGCGATGCCGCCTTTGGCATTTTGCTGCACAGCATAATAGAGCTTAAGATCAAAGTCCTCGCCCGCTTTGAGCAAGTTGGCAAAATGACCCGCGTGGTCAGGCGATGTGGTAAGAAGCACCTCTTTGATGCCGCTGCGGTGCATCGCCTCAAGCGGGTAATAAATCATCGGCTTGTGGTAAACGGGCAATAGGTGTTTGTTGGTAACAAGTGTCAGCGGCCGAAGCCTTGTCGCAAGTCCGCCTGCAAGAATAACTCCCTTCATAGTATTATAGGTCTATAACGGTAACAAGAAGAGTGATTGCAATCGCTCCAATCAAAATATATTCTACTACAACCCGCTTGTGCAAATCTCGCCGAATGAAATGATGAATAATGCCCCACGCCACATATGCCACAGATGTTGCAATCCCAATCATAAGCTGTGCTGTTGAATCGGGTTTAACATACTGAAACGACGCAATTCCGGCAATAAGGATGAAAGCAAGTACACTGTACTGAATGATATTCATGTTCATATCAAACTCCCTCTCCCCACCATGCTTGCCGCAATGACCATCGCGCTAAGAAATAAAAAGTGCGCGATATTATGTCCTGCAACCCGAACGACGCGGCGGCGCGATACAATCCACGCGTCAAGCGCCAAAACCCCCAAAATAACCCCGGCAAACACAAAAACAATGTCCCGCGTAAGCGAAGGGATATTAATCGCGGGCTGCTTGGTCACTCCAAGGAATGCGCTCGAAATTGGCTCTATGGATTTGCCATAAGCCAGAACAGGCGGCGCTAGAGGTGCTGCCGTCGGGGTCACAAGAGGGGTTGCCCCTTCTCTGGCAGGCGCCTTCGTTGGCTGTAACGGTTTTTCTGTCACCGCTGCTTTTTGGCTTACCGCAACAGGCACGGCCGGTTTTGGCGGCGCAATTGCAAGCGGTGTTGAGGATGCGCCAAACATCTGAACCACGAGCGTTGTTTCTTCTCCATTGAGAATCCCGTTGACCACGGCGAATCCCACTTCTCTGTAAGCAGGCTTCAAAATATTGTCTCTGTGCGTAGGAGATGCCATCCACGCGTCAATCACGCCTTTGCTCGTTGAAAAATTCTTGGCGAGGTTTTCTCCTGCTACGGTGTATTTGTATCCCGCTTGGGAAATGAAGTCCCAAGGAGTCGCCCCGCTAGGACTATTGTGCGCCCAATACCCTTTGGCAAACATGTCCTGGGCCTTTTGTGCGGCGGCAGCCGATAGTTGCTGATTGAGAGCTAATGGAGCAAGTCCCGCTCCTTGACGCAGTCCATTGGTTTCACTCAAAAGCTGCTCAACGTGGATATCTGTAGCATATCCCAATACGTCAGGCATCGTCCTATGAAGGATCCGAACCCCAAGATTTAAGATGGCGAATACTAACACGTAGACGAGAAGCGATTCTACATGAAGAACTTTTGACCGATGGTTATTTGAGTGGTGCGGAACAAAGAGGTGAACCACAACCCCTATAATTGTCATACCTATTCATCATAATAAGAACCGGCAAAAAAGACTAGTCCGCAACACAGTTACTCGCCGGCTTCTTGGCCTAGCACAATAACGATATTTGTCGTTATGTCGTCCCCATCTCTGGTAACGGTCAGACTGCCGCTCATCGTTCCTTTACGTATGGTCTGCGTCGATGCGTCTTCCGCCTGGTACGTAGCGGATGTTTCCCATCCGTTAGCAGCTAGATTGGTTTTATAGTACATATTGACCTTGTCAGTCGAATCAGAGGTGGTCAACGTAACCCAAAATCCTTCTTGTTCTCCTTTTTCACTTCCGGAAGCCGCGCTTGCGACCTTTGATCCGGGATAGACAGGAAAATCTTTGGGAAAATTATCAGGCAGTTTTCCTGAACCGATGTCAACCGTTGATCCGGTTTTCGTGTCCGTGAACGTCATTTTTCCTTCTTCAACGTCGCTTAGATCGGTTTTAATGCCAGTTTGCTTCTCAATCGTCTCTTGAAGAAGCGACGTGCCGACACGGCCGGCATTTTTTACGAGCACCCGACCGACAACAGCTCCGACAATAGCCAAAAGAACAACCACTCCCAAACACCCAAGTCCAACGATCAAGAGCGTGTTTGAACTCTTTTTTGCCGACCCTTTCTCCTCAACGTTTTCAGATTTTTCTCCTGCCATATCAACTCCTTTCCTTAGTTCTATTATCCTTTTGCCCATTGTAAGCCGAATAGACCGGCTCGGCAAGACCCTGTTTTCCGTTAACCGGGACATGAAGAAGCGTCGCAAGAGTATTAACTACGGATAGTCCGACGCGAATTCCGGTAAATGAACCTGGGCCGGTCGTTACTTCTATATGTGTGATATCGGCAAGCGCGATGCCGTGTTCACGAATGATTTCTTCAATAAGTGGCAAAACCGTTTGCGCTTTGAGTTTCTCTGAAACCGCGACTTTTTCTACTGCCCTGCCGTCAACAATCAAGCGGACACGAGCTTCATGCGGCGTGGATGTATCTAAACGCATGATAATTGTTCGATTTCTCATATATCGATATCGTGTGTAAATCATTCACACGGAAGAACTATTGACCCCTGACGAATAATGCGATACGGCGATGATGTACAGTCTACAACGGTTGATGCTACACCCACCGGACATTGCCCGGGGACAACATAATCTACGAGCGTCATTAGCTCCGGACTAAGATCATCCATGGAGTAGGGCGTTGGTTCTCCATGAAAATTGGCAGATGGCCCAAGAATCGGCACGCCGATGGCCTCTATTATCGCACATGGAATGTCGTGACGAGGCTGACGAATGCCAACCGTATCACCGCCGGCGCGGATAGGAGAGTATAGTAACGATGTCTTGCACGGCGCAACGATCGTCAGCGCACCCGGCCAATACATATCCATCAAACGTCGTACAATATCTGAAGGGTTGTCAAAATAGGTGAGAGCCATGGCTTTTGAAGAAACCAATACAGGCATAGCCTGTGAAATCGGCCGTCTGCGGATGCGGAACAGTTTATTAACCGCTTCATGGTTATCGATCCTGCACCCTATACCGAAGGCGGTGTCGGTAGGATAAATAATAATGCCTCCTGCGGCTAGCGCAGTGATTGCTTTTTGTATATTGTTCATACATTTCTAATTTCTAATTGACCTAATTTCCAATACGTCTTAATGAACCAAATTTCAATTTCTTCTTCGTGGTTATTTATGTAGGCTAATGAAGCTCAACCTGTGCCTGCCATCGCTTACCATCGTAAAGTGTATATCGGTACGACGATCCGGCAATAACCCTCCCAGTTTTTCCGCCCATTCAATGATGACGTAAGCATTGGAATCACGGAATATTTCATTCACGCCTAATTCATCCACCTCTTGTACAGAATTCACACGATATAAGTCCAGATGATAGAACACATTTCGTGTTCGGGAAATATCATAACGTCGTACAATAATAAACGTCGGGGAGGGAAGTCGCCGGAAAATCCCAAGACCCTTGGCAAACCCTTGCGCAAACGTGGTCTTCCCGCTTCCCAATTCTCCATACAGACACACAATACGCGCCAATCCTTGAACACTCCTCTCTTTTTTTAAAAAAGTTGCAAGGCTTTGACCCACCTGTTGAGTTTCTTCGGGACTCTTGGTAGTAATCGTTTGAGTGCCACCCATGCCAGAATTGCTCCCAGCGCGTCAATTATAACATCGCGTGCCTTTCCTTCGCGCGTTGGAACAAATGACTGGTGCAATTCATCGGAAATTGCATACGCCATAGTCAAGACTATTGCTAGAATGAATGGGTTGACTGCGTTTTTTCTCTTTAACGTATTGTTAACTGCGCGATAGCTCAAGAGAAAAAGAACAGCGTACTCAATCATGTGAAGCGCTTTGAAAAATACGAAGTTAACAACATGTTCAGAGGAAATCTCAATGCGCTGGCGGCTGGATAAAAGAAATATAATCGCCATCCAGACGATTACCGGAGCCCATAGTCGAAAAAACTCCACTGCTTTCATTGCCATAGCATGCAGCATCATTCTGTTTTTGGTGAAACCATCGCGTGCCGCTTTTTCCAAATAAATACCAGCGCCAAAAGCGCAGATCCCACAGAAACAAAAAGAAGCGAGATAACAAGCGGAAGAACTTTTTTTCTTGATTCAGATTCAAGCGGCGACGATTCTGATGCGATAAAAGCGCTTTCAACTTCTCCGGATTCTTCTTCCGGCGTTGGCGGCTCGGATTGTTCCCCTGTTGGGGTCGGACTTTTTTTGAGCGACGGAGTAGGAGTTTTTGTGGTCGTGGGAGTTTTACTGGGCGTGGGAGTTTTGGTCGGAGTGTGAGTCGGCGTAGACGACGGCGTGTTGGTGGGTGTTAATGTAGGCATCGGAGTAAGCGTCGGCGTGGGACTTGGAGTCGGACAAGGCTCCTGTGTACTTGAATTATTAGAAGCGTTTTGACTTCCTGAAGAAAAGCGAACGATTGCTGCACTACCGTCCGGCTGTCTTCCTATAGTCTGACTTGCCGATGGCGCGCATATGCCGCCTTCTCCATACGTAATATGGTCAACTTCCTCCTCGCCTCCGTCGGATACGCGCATCAACCGAACGGTGTCTCCGGTATTGTTAAGCCAGTTGCTAAACGAAAACGAAACGAACGCACCCGGTCCAATTTCTCCGTCTAAATCTTTGACATTTGTTCCCGAATCTCGCAGCTTATAAAAAGAAAGGTCTGCTGTGTCGCCGGAATTATATACTTCAATCCAATCCGAAGTACTGCCAGAACTAAACTCATTAATGACGACGTCTGCTTGTACCAACGAAAGAGGAAACGACAGCGCAATACCAATTGCGCATACCCCTACCGCAACATGATGCAAATTATTGAACATGCAGATAAAAGCTTATCAATCCATCACCATGATCGATATATTTGATTTTTATAACACTGCTGCCTCCGCAGGTCTGGCTGGACGAATATAACGTCCCGTCTTTTGGCGCTCGAATGACGCTGCTTGATGAAACCATATCAAACCCCGTATGAATGCCGCCTGAATATGCGTACCGCCAAGAATATGGCGTTTTGCCGTAATGCTGCGTTAGCCTGATGGGATCATCCAGCGGCCACGGCCAACTTCCGCGCCCCAGCGTCGTATTTCCTCCGTTCTGTTCATCAATCACGGTTTTGGATGACAAAAATTCAGCCGGGTCAGTCCAGCCGTTATTTCTTCGAATTTCAAAATGCAGGTGCGCACCAGTTGAGCATCCCGGATATCCGGTATTACCAACAAGTGCAATCGGATCACCCTGTTTAATCGGCCCCACTTTAACGGCATCCACCAGTGCGCGCTCAAGCGCCTGTTTCTCAGCGAGCGCCTGCGCTAACAGCTGTTGATAGATCGCTTCGCTGTTTTTGGTTTGTTCTAGCAGAATCTGCTTTTCTTTTTTCTGCTGGGTAAGCTGCGCAGTTTCCAATTCAAGCTCTCTTTTCAGCGTTTCGTGCTGTTCTTTTTTCTTTTCACGCTGGATCTTTCGTTCATTGTAGTGATCCTGTGTATTTTGAAGCTGTGTGTACAAAAACGAATCTTGCGCTTGAACGGATAGAAGGTACTTTACGCGAAAAAGAAAATCAGAAAAATTTTTGCTAAACAATACCATGCCAAACTGTGAAGCAACGGTCCGTTTATACGCTTGCGGAATCCTATGAAGCACGAGTTCCAGCCGTCTGGTTTTTAACGCCTCAAGCCGCTCTATTTCCGTATTGAGCTCGTCAATTTCCGTTGAAAGCTTTGATATGTTAGCCTTAATGCTGTCTATCCGCAGCTGGGTAAGCGAAATCTGGGTATTATAGTACGTGATTTTGTCTGACAGCGTTCTTTCCTGACCTTGAAGCTCCGAAATTTTTTTTTGAAGTTCGCTGATTCTTGATTCTATTTCACTTTGGGCAACAACTGAAAATATGCCGCTGCAAACCTCAAGAGACACCAAAAGCACGATCAGTAATCGAAATACCTTCATGCATGTAGAGCTAAAACGTAAGATACCGACTCAATGCAATCATACTTCCAATGCTTCCAAGAAGAAATCCGCTTCCTAAAAGCAAACCCAAAAAGCCCGCGAGCGCAAGAATAAACGATAAAGACAGCGGGTCGCTCAATATCAGATGAATCGTTGGAATCACGCCTAAAAATTCTACCAGCATTGGTCTTATGATAACCACCGTAAGTGTCAAAACGAACCATGATGCCGCAGCGCCGATTGCTCCATACAGTCCCCCTTCGATGACAAACGGCCCTCGAATATACCACGGAGAAGCGCCGACAAGCTTGAGTATTTCTATTTCGTCTTTTTTAAGCGCTATTTTCATGCTTATCACCGTCATGACAATGAGAATTGCGTTAAATGCAAAGAGCCCGACCAAAATGCCGCCGGCGATACGAATTGCTCGCGTCCAAATAAGGAGATTCTCTACCACATCTTTTTGATAGACGACTTCTTCCACTCCCTTGGCTTCTTTAATAATCGGTTCCAATACAGATAAATAGCTCGGGTCAAGCGCTGATATCTCAAGCGACGCGGGAAGAATGTCTGCAGTCACCATTTCCAGAAGAAGCGGATCGTTTTTATTCTGCTCTTTATAAATTGCAAGCGCGTCTTCTTTGGAAACATATGTAATTGACGCGACTTTTCCTGTATGTTCCAGCGTCTGCTTAAGAGCGTCAACATCGTTGGTTTCAGCATTGTCCAGAAAAAAGACAGTTATTTGCGGTTTGCCTTCAAAATATCGAAGAGTCAACGCCGATGCCGTCGTCGTTACAAGAAATACGCCGGTTAACAGCATTGTGAGAAACATCGTAATGATTGCCGCAAGCGACTGATACGGACTGCGGCGCATGTGCGTCCATGTATTATGCATGACGTTCATGGTCTTTTTTGGTATGGTGCGTTTGGTGCGAACTTTTGGATTTTACCGAAACTCTATACTGACCTTTTTCTTCATCGCTGACCATCTCTCCTTTATCAAGTGCAATCGTACGTTTGCGCATGTTATTGACAATCGTCGCGTTATGGGTTGCCATGATCACTGTCGTGCCAATGGTATTTACCTCACGAAGAATGTCTAAAATATCCCACGACGTTTGAGGGTCCAAGTTGCCCGTCGGCTCATCAGCAAGCAGTATGCTTGGACCACCCACTATGGCGCGGGCGATGCTCGTCCGCTGCATTTCACCGGCAGAAAGCTCCCGCGGAAAAAAATTGCGTCGAGAACTCAATCCTACAAGCTCCAAAACATCATCCACCCGCGAAGCAATGTCCATTTCGCTTTTGCCAAGAATTTCCAGCCCCAGTGCAACGTTTTCAAAAACTGTGCGGTCGGTTAACAATTTAAAATCCTGAAATACCGTCCCCACTTTTCTTCTAAGAAGATAAATTTTTTGCGGCGGAAGGGTATCTAATTGCCAATCATCCACATATACGCTTCCGCTAGTGGGCAGGATGTCGCGAATAAGGAGTCGTAAAAACGTTGTTTTACCCGCGCCTGAAGGACCGATAAGAAACACAAACTCGCCGTCCTGTATTGTGACGGTTATATTGGACAGGGCGTTGATATGCCCGAGAAAGCGTTTTGAAACATCCTGAAAACGAATCATTGCAATTCGATTTTACCCACATCCATGAGCCATGATGCCTTTTTGGCTGCAAACGTCTGCCCCCACACTTTCACTTTTTTGCCAACGTACTCGTCCAGATCAATCACCGACGATATAAGAAACGCTGTCTGGGACGGCCCGCCATCTCGAATAAGTTTGTGCGAACCCTCCCCATCTATACCGCCTTTTTCAATGATGCCTTCAGCCGAATCCTTAAATGTTTGAGTGTCGGTGCTTCCGACGACCGTTTCTGTTTTTATCACTGTCGACTTGCTTCCCGGCATCAGAGCGCCTCCGCCAAATGTTCTTGATAAAAGGTACCCAGTCCCAACACCTAACAAAACCAACAGGGCATAGACTCCAATCACTAACCGTTTTTGCATATTCTGATCTCCTTCTTCTAATGATTGATCATCGATCTTTTTGATAACGGGAGCATCCTTCGCTTGAGGCGATACTGCGGACGGGGCGGATTTTCTTTCCATACGTATTCTCCCTCGTTTATCTAACCATTATCATGCCTTATGCGAGTTTTTTCAAGTATGAGGTCATAAAATCTTCGATATCGCCATCAAGCACCCTGCCGGTGTCGCTTGTCTCGTAATGAGTCCGTAAATCTTTAACCATGTGGTACGGATGAAGGACATACGATCGTATCTGATTCCCCCATCCGGGCGTTTTATACGCTCCTTTCATTTTTTCCTGCCGCCTGCGTTTGGAATCCTCTTCGAGTGCCCACAGCTTGGCCTTCAGGACTTTCAACGCATATTCTCTGTTTTGACCTTGGTAGCGCTGCGATTGGCTCGTGATGATAATTCCTGTGGGCTTATGCTTCAATCGGACGGCAGTGGATACTTTATTGACGTTTTGCCCGCCTTTGCCACCGGAGCGGAAAAAATCCCACTCCAAATCTTCTTCTCTGATCGTCACGGCAGATTCTTCCTCTATAACAGGCCACACTTCCACCATGGCAAACGACGTTTGACGCAGATTATCGGCATTAAACGGCGACTGTCGCACGAGTCTGTGGACCCCTGCTTCGGCTTTCAAAAATCCGTAGGCAAATTTTCCCGATACATTAACAGTCACGCTTTTTATCCCCGCCTCATCACCCGGCGTATAGTCAATTTCCTCAACTTCCCAGCCTTTGCGTTCACTATATCGGCTATACATCCGATAGAGCATCGCAGTCCAGTCCATCGCTTCAGTCCCTCCCTGCCCCGCGTGCAGCGCGATGATGGCATCGCCTTCATCGTAAGGACCCGAAAGATACAATGCAAATTCTAGCCGGCGAATTTCGTCCGCTAGTTCTTTTTCTCTCCTTTCAGAAATAAGTCGCTCAAGCCTTTCTCCTTCGTCAAGCTCTTTTTGGAGCGCGGCAAGACGCTTCATTTTTTGTGCAGCGGCTTTAGGATCGTTCCAAAAATCCGGATGACCGCTTTCCGCCTCCAGAAGACGAATGGTTTTGCGTTTTTCATCCAACGCTAGTTTCATGAGAAGTTCTTTTGCGCGCGCAAATACCTGTTCGTCCATGCAAACTATTGTACCACCATTTTATGGTTCATGGGGCTCGCAAATAATGCTCCGGAGTTGCTCCTTTTTTTCTTCAGGCAAATGGTCAAATTGCCGCGACAAGTGATTGATGGTGTTGCCCACAACGATCGTCTGCATCCTATCATGTATGCTTTGTCGTATAGTTAAAACTGCAGTCCCAGCTATCTCTCCGAAGTTAATGGGTTCTACGTGCGCTTCATCGGAAACGCCCAAGACGTTCGCGCTTCTTGCTCCCCACGGAGTGCGCACCACAACGTCGTAGACATCTTGAAGGAGTTTAGGCCGCACCTGTGTGGTAAATTTGGGCCACGCCAAGCTTGACGTGATAAGTGTTACTCCGGCTACACCAACCGCTAAAAAGAAATGCATGACCGATCCCATACCTCTTTCTAGTATATGCTATACATTCATGATATAACTACAAGGATGATTATCATGGGGGTTGATCCGGGCATCGCACGCGTGGGATGGGCAGTAATACAGATGCATGCAGGCACACTTATAGCCCGTTCTTACGGCTGCGTTGAAACACAAAAAACGCTTGATTCTCCTGCCCGTTTGTCATTCATATACGATACCATTGCCAAACTTTTACGGAAACATAAACCGGACTGCATGGCTGTTGAAGAACTTTATTTTTCAACCAATGCTAAAACAGCAATCGGTGTGGGACAATCCCGCGGCGTCATTCTTCTTATCGCTGCAAAGACGGGTATTCCCGTGATATCATATTCTCCGCTTGCGGTGAAGCGAGCTATCTGCGGCGACGGCAAAGCGGATAAAAGGCAAGTTGGGACAATGGTTACCAAGCTCCTTTCTCTTAAATCGATACCTAAACTAGACGATACCGCAGATGCCCTTGCTATAGCCATGACGCACGCATACAGCTATAAGATGAAACGATTTGCCAAATAGTATGATCGGGAAACTCACAGGAACCATAGAATCGCACTCTCTGCATTCAATACTTGTTGATGTCCACGATGTTGGCTACGTCGTCTCTGTCCCAAATACCCTCATATCTCAAACCCGCAAAGGAGACGCGTGCACACTGTTCATTCATACGCACGTACGAGAAGACGCTCTTGAGCTATATGGATTCAATAATCAGAAGGAATTGGATTTATTTGAACTTCTCCTGATTGTTCCCGGTATCGGACCGAAGACCGCGCTTGCTGTCATGGACAGAGGGGCAGACGCGATTGTTCACGCGGTGCGCACCGGTGACGTAGATTTTTTTACCACCATTCCGCGTCTTGGAAAAAAAAATGCCCAAAAAATCATTATAGAGCTCAAAAATAAGCTGGGGGGGCTTAAAGATCTGGACCTATCCCGCGACACGACGGGTGAAACCAGACAGCTCATCGACGCGCTGGCATCCATGGGGTTTGATCACAAGGAAATTGTCGAAACGGTTGGCAAGCTCGATGAAAAAGACAGCTCGCTTGAGCTGAAAATTCGTCATGCTCTCAAACTGTTGGGCAAAACCCGCTAACGGTATGAACAAGCAAAACGATGCAATCCAAGAAAAAGCCACCCCCGAAGAGGAGCGACTGTTTGTTTCGCTTCGCGCGTCTTCGTGGAACGAATTTCAAGGGCAGGATGCGGTCAAAGAAAATCTGCGCGTCGCTATTGCGGCTGCAAAAAAACGCAAGGAACCCCTTGAACACATCCTCCTTTACGGCCCGCCGGGACTTGGTAAAACAACGCTTGCCCACATCATCGGCAAAGAAATGGGCGTGAACGTCCGTACGACCAGCGGCCCGGCACTTGAGCGAGCGGGCGATCTGGCTTCAATCCTTACCAATCTTGAATCAGGCGATATCCTCTTTATTGACGAAATTCACAGACTCAACAAAGCAGTCGAAGAAACACTCTATCCCGCTATGGAAGATTACGCGCTTGATATTATCATCGGCAAAGGTCCGTCGGCGCGAACGCTTCGGCTTGATCTTCCTCATTTTACAATTGTGGGAGCTACGACGCGCATCGGACTTCTGTCATCCCCTATGCGCGACCGGTTTGGTCTTATTGCACGGCTTCCATTTTATGATCCCAAGGACCTCGAACAGATTATAGAACGGGCTGCCCGCAAGCTCGGAATTGCCATTGATAAAAAAGCGAGGCGCGAACTTGCATCCCGCAGCCGGGGCACGCCGAGAATCGCCCTGCGTCTCCTTAAACGCGTGAGAGACGTTGCGCAAGTGCGCGGCAATGGCGAAGTAACAGACGATATTTTAACCCACGCTTTCCGAATGCTCGAAGTCGATAGCGCCGGCTTGGATGCATCTGACCGAAGACTGCTTCTGACAATTATTGAAACGTTTCAGGGCGGGCCTGTTGGCGTAGAAACGCTTGCTCAAGCCCTTTCAGAGGATATTGGCACGGTAGAAGAGGTTCTGGAGCCTTATATTATGCAGATTGGATTTTTGAAACGCACGCCCCGCGGAAGGATCGCCACCCCGCAGGCACTTGCTCATCTGGGAAAACGCGTTGAACGCCGGTTATGATTGCAACATTTCATCTATCACTGGTTTAATTTGCTCGAATGGAACCGCGCCAGGAATACTCGTCGTCTTCCCGGTTTTACTATCCAACAGAATGTTTCCCGGCGTACCGGTGACGCCTTCTTTTATCCCCTGCGCCATCTGATTCTGAATTCTCTGCGCATGTTTGCCGCTATCAAGACACGTCTGAAACTGCTTTTGGTTAAGCCCCAACTCAACGGCTAGCGGCGTCAATTTCTCAAGCGCAAAACCAGTGCCGTTTGATGTCGTGCGTTCATAAATGGCATCGATATACTTCCAAAACGCGGTATTCCCGCCAAGCTCGCCCGCGCATTCGGCCGCCTCCGACTCCTTCTGTGCGTTGGCATGAAACGAAAGCGGGTAGTGACGGTACACCCATTTTACTTTTCCTTGGTATTCTTTAAGAATCTGCTGTGCCGTTGGATGGAATCGTTTACAAAACGGGCACTCCAGGTCTGAATACTCAAAAAGGATGATCCGCGCATTGTCGCTTCCCAGTACGTAGTCGTCTTTCTCTAATTTTGGCGGAACGGGCGACGGCGTGGGTGTAAACGTCGCAACCGGTGAGCCAGTGGCGGGAACTCCCGGTTTTCTTGCTATTCCTGCCGCTCCTCCTTTTTCTAACATTTTCACCTTTGTCCACAGCGATCCCATGAAAAACGCACTGACGATAAGGGCCGCGACCAAAATTCCCTGAACAGTTATCGCGCTGATAAACGGCAGTTTCTTCAATCTACTAGACTTTTCCATACTCCTCCTTATCGCCTCATATCATTATTGTAATAATTGTAATAAACCTCACCGTATTACTCAAGAGATCATTTGTGAACAAATTTCGTGCGAATAGCACCAATAAGAGAGCGAATGAGCTCTTTGGTATCCGCATTGGATTTGCCGTATGTTCTGTCGGTGAAAGTAGTGGGAACTTCGCGGATCGTGCATCCTGTATGCTTTAATACATACGCCATTTCAGAGAGTGCAATATAGCCTGTTTCTCGCAGATTTGCTTTAAGAAGTGTGTCTGCCGCGCGCCTACTATAGAGTCGAAACCCGTTGGTGAAATCACGAATGTTTAAACCCAACCATATGCGTAAAAATGCATTAATGAGCTTGCTTTGGATGCGCCGCCGCAGAGGCCACCTGATAATGCTGCTTTTGTTGAGGTACCGCGAGCCGATAACAAGATCTGCGCTGTCTTTTTTGTTTAGAAGCAAGAGAATTTCTTCTGGCTTATGCGCCAAATCCGCATCCATTTCAATAATGAAGTCAATACGAGGATTGCTCATTAAATGTATCATCCCTTCGCGCACCGCGCCTCCTCTGCCGGATTTTTTCCCGCGCATAATGATGCGGATTCCTCTGCCTAGTCGCTTGATTGCGCGAGCAAGTCTTTTTGATTCCGACTCTTCTGAATCGTCTACTATAACAACGCGGATGCCTTTGTAGAGGGAAAGAATCTGCGGCACAAGCTGTTCCAAATTCTTCGTCTCATTGTATGCAGGGATAACAATGCCAATACGCGAATACATGGGTGTAAAATGTTAAGAAAGTATTGAAACGATTGTTTGTTTTTCCTTTTCCGATAATTCCGGATTATTGGCGAAATAAAATCCCTGCGTGTGAATTCGCGCCGCATTGGGAGTTGGCGGGAGAGACGTATCGCCGGCGTATTTTTTGAAAAAAGGCTGGGCCACGATGTCGCCTCCTACGATAGGACGAATCTCTATTTTTCCGTCGCATTGTTTCACCTTGTCGTCGCGGATTTGACGCGTCTTGCAAATGAGGGGGACGGCAAAGTTCGACACGATATCCAGATGATCGGTTCGTATCGGATAATACGTATCGGGAAGCGAATACAGATGCTCCGCAAAATACTCAAAATTTTTTTGCCTCTTGGCAATAATTTCCGGCAAATGTGGAAGCTGATTTCTTCCTAAAAACCCCGCTATTTCCGTCGGCCGCAGATTGTACCCCAGATCATAAAACGTATAGCGGGAGTAGAACTCGGAATTGACGTTAAATTTTTTGCGTATTTCTGACTGTTTCGCATACGTTAAATTCCTGTCCCATCCGTGCGCACGAACAAGGTAGAGCATCGTTGCAAGATCCTCATCATCGGTACATACCGCCCCGCCTTCTATCGTCGACATATGATGGCCGACGTAAAAAGAAAACGTGCTCGCTAACCCGAAATTTCCAAGCTTAATCTTTTTATACTCCGTACCCAACGATTCGCACGTATCTTCAATAACGATTATATTATGCGCGTTGCACCATGAAATAATGTTTTCTACATCATCACAAAACCCCAGCAGGTGCGTTAAAAAAAGCGCGTTAAGCGTATATCGCGAAAGGGCGTCTGCAAGGGTTCTTGATGAAATATTCAGCGTCGAAAGTTCAACGTCAATCGGCACTGCGGTCAATCCCAACTCAATAATCGGCATCACATTGGTTGACCACGTCACAGCAGAAAACCCGACGCGATCGCCCCTTTTAAGCTTCCCGATATTGAGGAGCACTTGGATAATAGCAAGGTTTGCGGAACTTCCACTGTTGACGAATATGCAATGCTTCCTTCCCTGCCACAGAGCAAATTCCTTCTGAAAAAGCTCACACTGGGTCCCATAACTTAACTGTTTTGCGGTTCGTAAAAATGCCGTAAGCGCGCTAATTGTTTTCTTTTCCTTATAAAACGTCGATTTAATGAGCTTGATCATAAGATCGCTTCACGCCCCCGTGGTGTGTTAGCTAGACACCTACGGGACATTGGGATAGTGGCATTTCTTCCACTTTTTCCCTGAGCCGCAAGGGCAGGGGTCATTGCGGCCAAGGCTTTTCTTTGCACTGACGATCGGCGTGTGGGAACTTTCCGCACTACGCGCCCTTTTGGCGGCAGCACTTAACTTCGTTTCAATTTTTGGCGTTTCGTCTTTACCCGCTGGCTTGTATGCTAAGGACTGTTGCGCTTGAGAGGAGGATGTCTGCACCTGCACTTTAAAAATTCTATGAACGATTTCACTGTCAATTGTCGCCATAAGCCGCTCAAACATCGAAAATGCCTCATTTTTGTATTCAACCAGCGGATCCCTCTGTCCGTAGCCGCGAAGACCGATGCCTTCCCGTAGATCGTCTATGGCATCCAGATGATCCATCCAAAGATTATCAATGACACTTAAGCTTACCCACCGCTCGATCTGCCCCATGACCTCCGGCGTCACCTGATTCTCCCGCATGCTATACATATCAGTCGCCAGTTTTGTCAGAACATCAATCATTTCCTCAACCGCGTGACATTGCATAAGCTGTGCGCGTAGGTGCTTTTGCGACGCTTCATCAAAAGGGATGATGGAGACAAATTCAGAAAGTATTTTTTCCCGATCAAGCTGTGAATTCTTTTCATCGGCATAGAGCGTAACGACATTGGCAATTTCCGACCTAATGCTTGAAAGGATTGTGTCTTTTAACCGCTCGCCTTCCAGAATTTTGCGTCTGCGTTTATATACAATCTCGCGCTGTTTATTAAGTACATCGTCATAATCAACCAAGTGTTTGCGTGAATCAAAATGAAATCCCTCAACTCTCACCTGCGCCTGCTCGATAGCTTTTGACACCATGCCGTGCTCAAGCGGCACATCTTCCGGAAGTTTAAATATCGTCATTAAGCGCGCAACTTGCTCCCCGCCAAAAAGCCGCATGATGTCATCTTCAAGGGATACATAAAACCTGCTCGTCCCCGGATCTCCTTGCCGGCCGCTTCTGCCGCGCAACTGATTATCTATGCGCCGAGACTCATGCCGCTCCGTGCCGATGACATGAAGGCCGCCCAGTGCGATAACCTCATCGTGGCGCTTCTGCCACTGTTTTTCTTCGTGCTCCCACTCTTGCTGACTCGCAACTTCCCACTTTTCTTTGCGCGACCCACCCAAGATGATGTCCACCCCGCGACCAGCCATGTTGGTTGCAACGGTCACGCTCCCTTTTTTGCCGGCATCGGAAATAATCATAGCTTCCTGCAAATGATTTTTGGCGTTCAGCACTTGATGTGGGACGCCTTTCCTTCGTAAGAATTCGCTGATAATTTCATTTTTATCTATCGACGTGGTGCCTACCAAAACCGGCTGTCCCTTTTTGTGACATGCGATAATGTCTTCCACAATCGCGGCGTATTTGGCGCGCGGCGTTTTATACACGCTGTCGGCGAAATCACGACGAATCATCGGCCGATGCGTAGGAATGATGGTCACGTCAAGACCGTATATTTTATGAAATTCTTCCGCCTCTGTCGCCGCTGTTCCCGTCATGCCGGCCAGTTTTTGATACATGCGGAAATAGTTTTGCAAGCTCACCGTCGCAAGCGTTTTACTCTCCTGCTGAATTGGGACACCTTCTTTGGCTTCTATCGCCTGATGGATGCCTTCGCTAAATCGCCGACCATGAAGAAGCCTGCCGGTAAACTCGTCGACGATAATGACTTGGCCGTCTTTTACAATATAATCGCGCTCGCGAATAAAAAGCGTTCGAGCTTTCAGTGCCGCTTCTATATGGTGAACGGTTTCAAAATCTTTTTCGTAGATATTCCCGATGCCTAGAAGCTTTTCTACTTTTACTATTCCATGATCAGTAAGATGCGCGGTGCGAAGTTTTTCGTCAATGATAAAATCTGTATCGCGATTGAGCTTGCCCACAAGCGCCGCGTAATCGTAATACGCGTGCGTTGCCTCCGTATCCGGCGCGGAAATAATGTGAGGGGTCCTCGCTTCATCAATAAGCACCGAGTCTACCTCATCCACTACCGCATAGTGGTATTCACGCTGGACAGTCTGCGACAAATCTGACGCCATGTTATCGCGGAGATAATCGAACCCGTATTCGCTATTTATGCCGTACGTAATATCCGCCTGATACGCTTCCTTCCGCGTGATTGGCCTAAGGTGTTTAAGGCGCCAATCCGCGGCATTGGGATCTTCAAAACCCGGATCATACAGAAACGATTGCTCACTGATAATCGCAGCGGTCGTAAGTCCCAGCTCATGAAAGATCGGCCCCATCCATCCCGCGTCGCGGCGTGCCAAATAATCGTTAACAGTCACTAGGTGCGCCCCATGCCCTGAAAGGGCGTTAAGGTAGAGCGCAGGAATTGCCGAAAGTGTTTTACCCTCGCCGGTTTTTTGCTCGGCGATTTTTCCCATATGGAGCGTAAGCGCCGCCATAAGTTGCACGTCGTAATGCCGTTGTCCAATCGTACGGCGCGAAACCTCCCGCACAAGCGCAAATGCTTCGGGGAGTATATCATCGAGTGTCAACCCCTTTTCAAGGCGCATGCGCAGTTCTGCGGTTTTTTTAACCGGTGTCTTCACCTTGCGCATGTCGCCTTCGAGCGCGTTAATTTTTTCTACAATCTGTCGAAGACGTGCTATTTCTTTTTCGTTGCTGTCGAGGAATTTCCCTAAAAACTTGAACATGGTACCCTATTGTAACACAAACCTTGACTTCATCCGCAGAACTGGACCGACGATTCGATGCGCTAACAATCAGCTAGGAACAAAAAAAGAATGTATTGCAATAGACATCTCTTCTTGTTACGGAATGATAAGTGCGCACGAGTCTATCAAAAAGAACCTTCGATCGTTTCTTATGCTCTGCGCTGCTAAAGTAATTTATTGCCACAATGCCCCGAGGCGCAAGAATGCGCGCAAGGTTCGCAAGAAAAGGTTTTTCTGCAACAAATGTCGGTACATCATTGCCAATATAGAGATCGACAATGATGCAATCGAATCGCTTTTTTATTTTTTTCGCCCGCACCACCCAATCGCGCGCGTCGGAAGCATCAAGAATGCCAGCGGCGCTTACATGAGAAGCGAAATACTGTTTGGCAACGCGGAGTATTTCCTTATCAATATCAACGCCGGTTATGGCTGCTGCCGGATACAGTGAACGAAGCAATGGAAATACCGTCCCTCCTCCAACACCCAATACGAGGATAGTTTGCGCCTCTGGCAGCATAAGCTGGAGTTCGCCACATGCGCGCTTCCAGAGCTTAACAGTGTAATGTCCGGACTGCTGGATGCCGTTGGCATAAAGCATGCGCTTGCCTTTCCAATTGATAACGTCAATGTCTTTGTTATATGGAGAACAAGTCCTGAAAAGCGATCGGGGAATTATGAACGAAAGAACATCCATGGTGTCAATGGAGCGTCCCATTGCAATCTTGAAATAAGACGCTGTGAGAATGCTGTTGGCATTGCGCTATGACCGTGTAATCACATCTTTTCCCATAAGTGGCCGCAGGACTTTCGGGATGATTACGGACCCGTCTTTCTGTTGGTAGTGTTCCAAAATCGCAATCAGAATTCTTGGAGAAGCAATAGCAGTATTGTTGAGTGTATGGCAAAACATTGTTTTGCCGTCCTTAGTTTTGTATCGGATTTTGAGTCTTCTAGCTTGAAAATCTCCCATAAATGAATTTGACATCGTTTCGCCATATGCGTTTCTGCCGGGCATCCATGCTTCAATATCATATTTTTTTACTTGCGGTTCGCCCATGTCGCCTGTACACATGAGAAGCACACGGTACGGAAGTTCCAATACCTGTAAAATTTCTTCTGCGTTAGCCAATAATTCTTCGTGTAGAGCAAGAGAATTGTTCGTTTCCGCAGTTGTGATAATAACTTGTTCAATTTTATTAAATTGGTGTAATCTATAAACCCCTCTCGTATCCTTCCCATAGCTCCCCGCCTCTCTGCGAAAGCACGGAGAAAATGCAACGAATTTTTGTGGCAGATCGTCGGCTGTGAGGATCTCGTCGGCAAAATATGCTGTCACCGGCACCTCTGCGGTACCGGCAAGAAATACGCCATCTTTTTCGATCTTATATACCTCTTCTTTTCCCCACGGAAACTGCCCGCTGCCCACCAGCGTAAACTCACGCACAAGGCTTGGCGCAATGAGCGGCGTATAGCCTTTATTAATAAGCCTACAATACGTATAATAAAGGAGAGCAAATTCAAGCTGTGCGCCTTCGTTTTTCAAAAAATACGCACGCGACCCGCCAACTTTTGCTCCTCGCTCAAAATCAATTAAATCCAATGACGTTGCAAGCTCCACGTGGTCTTTAGGCGTAAAATCAAACGTTGGAATTGTCCCCCATTTTTTAACCTCCTTATTTCCATCTGCCCCCTTCCCAATAGGAACCGAAGGGTCTGGGACATTGGGAACCGTGAGCATCAACGCCTCAAATTCCGCTTCAACGTTTCGCAATTCTTCTTCAAGAGTTTTCAGCGCCACCTTAAGCTTTTTCCCTTCTTCCCGACCGTTTTCATTATTGCCTGAAATTTTATTGCGCGCTGCGCGCAACTTTTCCCACTGGCCAATAAGTTCGCGCCGTTTTATATCAAGCGACAATAGCGTATCCCACAATACCTCACGTTTTTTATTTTTTGCCGCGGCTTTGCAACGCTCTAAATTGTTTCGTATATATGTGATATCAAGCATAGAGTTATGAAAAGAAATAAATAATGTAATAATTGTACAATATACCTCTCTAATCACCCACGTAAAAACACGCGAGAGTTTTACCGTAATAAATGTGTCCGAATAATGGGTTTGATCTTTTCTATCGCTTTCTTTCTGTGATTGTACGCTTCATTCTCGGCATTCGTCAATTCGTGTTCGTTATAGAACGCGTTGCATTCTGGTAGATAAAGAAGCGACCGGTATGGAAATCCTTTCATTCTATACGTTGAAGCCTGTTCCGGCACGATGCCCCGGATGACACCCTCCGCCGTATAAACAGCGTCAGTTGAAATGACAAGCGCAATAACCGACCGAAGCTGGGCCCCTCGACGAACTGGGGGTAATCCCTTCATCTTTTTAAGCGTGTATGCAATAAGCTCTTCATCGTCGTTTTCTTCTTCGCCGCTCATCCATCGGTGAGACCTAACACCCGGAGCTCCTCCAAGCGCGTCAATTTCAAATCCTCCGTCGTCGGCAATCGTTGGAAGACCGCTTCGCGTGAAATAATACGTCGCCTTAAGAATTGCGTTTTCTTCAAATGTTTTCCCGGTTTCTTTTATGACATCCGTACACTCTATATCTTGAAGGCTCAATAGCTCTATTGGCAAATCCGAAAGAAACTCGCGTATTTCTGCAAGTTTTCCGGGATTCGCAGTCGCTATCAAAAGTTTCATGGATTTTGTTACTATGTTTTAAAACATAGTAACATAACGTTACAGTCCCAGCTCCTTGTGGTGGTCTTGCATCGCGGCAAGCGCAATCCCAATAAATTCATTGAGAGGTATCCCGAGTTTTGCTTCGCACTTTTCAATTTGTGCGCGGTCAACAGCTCTGGCAAACTCCTTATTCCTCCACTTTTTGAGAACCGATTCAACGGTGACGGATGTTAGCTTTTTATCCGGCCGAACAAGCGCAACAGCGACAATAAATCCGGTGAGTTCATCGCACGTTTCAAGCGCCCATTCCATGACGCCCTCAAGCTCCGCTAAGCGCGTGTGCTTCCTGTTGTGTGACATGAATGCATGAACAAGCGGGCCTTCAGTTAGCCCCAATTCCTTCAACCACTCTAATGTTTTCAGCGTGTGATGATCCGGCCTATCTTTTGTCTCCTCCCAATCCGCATCGTGAAGAATACCTAGCACTTCCCATAACGCCGGATCTCCTCCCAGCTTTTTGGCAAGCGCGTGCATGACCGCTCCCACCGCATAACAATGCCGCCGCAGGTTCACGCTTTTGGTATGCGCATGGAGAAGTTCAATGGCCTGCTCTCTCGTAATCTTTCGCAACGTCTCAAACGTCTCACCGATAGTTTCGATCGTATCATGCTTCGTCTTGGAATGAGGGCTGGCATATTCGGGCCGCAAAGCTGGAAACAAAATGACATCTTTAAGACCTTCCTGATCGGTTAGAATCGACACCAGACGATCAATTCCCATGCCCCAGCCCGCAGCCGGCGGCATACCGTACTCAAGCGCACGGATGTAATCGGCGTCAAATGCTTCATGTTCTGTCTGGCCCTTTTCTCCAAGCTTCTCTGATTCGCGCCACCGAGCCGCTTGATCCATTGGATCATTGAGCTCGTTATACGCGTTTATCATCTCTTTACCCGCAACAAGAAGCTGAAACGACGCGGTTTTTCTTGGATCATCAGGACGCCGCTTAGCAAGCGTTACAAACGCCGTTGGCCTGTCAGTCAAAAACATCGGGCCGGTTAAATGCGGGCGGGCTGTCGCTTTGAATAATGTATCAAGGATTGCGCCGTAGCCGATGACGCCGGTAAGATCCAATTGGATGTTCTTTTCCTTTATCGCCCCAAGCAGCCGTTCCTCGCTGTCGGCCGCATCAATATCAATACCTAAATACTCATAGACGACGTCTCTATAGGTTTTTCTGGGCCAGGGGGGCGTAAAGTCAAGCTCTTTTTTTTGAAATACAACCTTCATTGATCCTTGTATCGAACCAATGAGCTTGGACATCATCTCTTCTGTAAATGTCATGAGTCGTTCGTAATCTGCATACGCCCAGTAGAATTCCAGCATCGTAAATTCCGGGCTGTGTTGATGATCAATGCCTTCATTTCTGAAATCTTTGCTAAGCTCATACACTTTTTCAAATCCCGCCACGATGAGTCGTTTCAGATACAGTTCATCGGAAATTCGAAGAAATAAGTCACACCCAAGCGCGTTATGGTGTGTGATAAAGGGTTTTGCGGACGCCCCGCCATAGATCGGCTGCAGCACCGGCGTTTCGACTTCCATAAATCCATTCTGGTCTAGAAAACTTCGCAGAAACGTAATAATCCGTGTGCGCGTTTTAAATATCTCACGAACCGACGGATTAACGATAAGATCAACGTATCGCTGACGGTAGCGATCTTCGACATCTTTGAGGCCATGCCATTGGCTAGGCAGAGGACGCACGGATTTGGCAACCATCTGGGCATCTTTGGCAAATATTGAAATCTCGCCTGCGTGTGTTTTTCCTACAATCCCTTGTACCGCAATGAAATCGCCGATATCCAAAAGCTCAACGATCGCTTTTACGAGTTTGTCCACATCACTGGACTTAAAGACGACTTGAATTTTTCCGAACTCATCGGCCACGTCAACGAATGTGATATTTCCGTGACTTCGTAATCCCATGATGCGCCCGGCAACGCCTACTTCCTTGCCATCCATTTGACGCGCCTGATCTATGGTTTGCTCTCGTTTGACGGTTGCCGGATACGGGTCTATCTTGAGCTTTTTGAGCCGCTCAAGCTTTTCTATCCGCACTTTTTTGAGTTCATCAATTGTCGGCATTCCTGTAGAAGATTGTAGAAATTACGTATTCGACGATACAAATAATTTCGCAATCTTCTCCATAATAATATCATACCTGCGCTATTAAAAACCCGCCTTCTCGGCGGGTGGCGTGTCGTCTGTTATTTTTTTTATTCTATATGGAGAACTTTATAGAGTATCTTCCCCGCCGGAGCCTCTACTTCCACCTTTTCTCCGACCTTTTTTCCTATGAGCGCTTTGCCTAGCGGCGATTCATGGGAGATTTTCTTTTGTACCGGATCTGCCTCCCATTCTCCTACCACCGTAAAGACTTCCTTTTTACCGTTCACGTGCAGGGTGACTTTACACCCTACGTCTACCTGCCCTTTGCTGTGCGAAGTTACCACTTTGGCGCCGTGAATTATCTCTTCAAGTTCCAAAATTCTGCCGTCTATGAAGGCTAAATCCTGTTTTGCTGCGGCATATTCACTGTTTTCTGACAGATCTCCCAGATCGCGCGCATCAGAAAGACGCTTTACGACTTCCGGTCGCTTTTTGTTGACCAACTCTTCATGCTCTGCTTTGAGCTCTGCGAGTCCTTGTTTAGTTAACACTACCTTGTTGTGCGTCATGTCCATAATCATCAATTGAAAAACGGCCTAAAAAAAATCTCCCCGCAACGGTCATTCTCTGTAGGGAGCCCAATTAATAATGAATTCAGCACCGTCCATAGTAGCGAACTTACCTTGCTATGTCAAGAGGATGCTGATAGAATCGAACGTAGGATTGAGTCGAAATGCCCCGTTCGTCTAGCGGTCTAGGACGTCGCCTTCTCAAGGCGAAGGTCGCCGGTCCGAATCCGGCACGGGGTACCATTTTAGGTATAATGTTACGAAGGTATCGGCAAAAAAAACCCTGCGTGCCGCAAAACCGTGTCAAAAACCGCAATACCAAACGACCCGTCAAATGATCCCCTCGAACATTTTGAATAACCTCTACGGATTCAGAATGAGAAGCCAAAAATTGAGGATGGCAGCAAACGATACCCACGCCAAATAGGGAACAAGGAAGTAGGTTGCACGCTTATCGATCGGATGAAACAGCTTCATAAGAATAACTATAAGACTCCAGAGAATGAAAATGACGAAAAGCGCTGATGCAATAGCGTGGAAGCCAAAAAATACGATAGACCATGCAGTATTAACCGCAAGATGAATGCCAAAGACTGTCACTGCGAGCCGAACGCGTGGCTTCTTTATCCCTTTCTTCCAAACTAGATACACGGCAATTCCCATCAGTGTATAAAGAAGGGTCCACACGGGGCCAAATACCCAATTTGGCGGGTTTATCGCCGGCTTTGTCAAACCGGCATACCACGCGGGGATCGCGGGAGCTGTAACCACCGCTCCCAAGGCTCCCGCAATCTGACAGATAACAATAGCAAGAATTGCTCCAAGCATATACAATAACCATAGCACAGAATGAATATCAATAGAATGACCATAGGCATTATTCTGGGAGTTTCTCTTGCCACTCCATCAGCCGTTGTTTCCATGGTTCGCGCCGGAGCGCCGACCAAGGTGCTTGCGATCGTGCGGTATTCCCCCACTTTACCCCCCACACCAACGAGCGCACCCACTCCTGCCCTCTCTCCTCAACCAAAGCCACGTCCTTCTCCGCGTTCGACACCAAAACCGACAGCTACACCTACATCCACCGCCACACCGATCCCAACGCCGATTCCGGTAATGGACGCCCAGCTGGATGAGTGGCTTACCAACGCCGCTAATCATTACAGCGTAGACCGCGAACGGTTGCGCACAATCGCCATCTGTGAATCCGGATTGCAAGTCAACGCAGTAAACGGTCCGTATGTGGGGCTCTATCAATTCTCACCCGACACGTGGCGGTCCGTTCGAAGCCGGATGGGCATGGACCCAGATGTTAATCTGCGAATGAACGCAGAGGAATCCATCAGAACCGCCGCGTTTGCTATTTCCACTGACGGATTGACTGCCTGGCATAACTGTTCCAAATAACGTGTGATACAATTTGCCCATGGATCGCCGCAAGCGACGCACCACACAAATCCCTTATTCTTGTCTGAAGAAACTGATGGTATATGGCACGGTCATTATGCTCACATCTCTTCTGGCGCTTGCTTCGGATAAGTCAAAAGCACAAATAATATCGCCGCTTCCTGACGACCACCAAGCAACAAGATCCTTCGTATCTCGCTTCATGCGTCGCACCAAAGACCCGCAGAAACTCAAACAACTGGTCGTCAACAAAATTGCTAGCAATTGGAAAAATTATTCAATTTATGTCGTGGATTTCACGTCTGACTTTACTATGGGAATAAACGAGTCAGTCATCTATTCTGCCGCTTCTGTAAACAAAATACCTATTCTTATAGCGCTGTATCACGACGCCCAAGCCGGAACAGTTGATCTTGATACAGTCATCACGATTCAAGCACAAGATATCCAGCATTACGGTACTGGCGTCCTGCGCTATGAAGAGCCGGGAAATCAGTATTCTATCAAAACGCTTGCCCAACTGATGATGAAAAAAAGCGACAATACCGCAGCACACATTGTTGGAAATCACATCCTTACGCTTGAGCGCATCCAAAAGCTCGTCAACTCGTGGGGCATGACGCAAACAGATATGGTAAACAATAAAACGTCAAACCGCGATATTGCTCTCCTTATGCGACGTCTGTACCAGCGAGATATCGTCAACGATGCATATACGCAAGAAGTGCTGTCGATTATGAAAGACAGCGATTTTGAAGATCGACTGCCCGCACTTCTTCCTGCGGGAATAACAGTCTATCATAAAATCGGTACCGGCACCGGCTCGGTTCACGACGTTGGCATTGTAGCGGCAGGTAAAACCGTATATTACCTTGGCGTGTTCACAAACGACATTACTGATGAAGAACAGGCGTCAGCACTTGTTGCTGAGATATCAAAAGTTATTTTTGATTTTATGCGGTAAGTTTCCCCTTTGCGATAGGCGTTCGTGTCAGGGCAATACTAAGCACTTCGTCCATGTGCTCTACAAAGTGAAACACAAGGTCTTTCTGCACGCTCTTGGGAATGTCTTCCATATCTTTTTTATTGTTTTTTGGCAGAAGAACTGTTTTAATGCCGGCTCTGTGCGCGGCAATCACTTTTTCTTTTACACCGCCGATTTCCAGCACCCTCCCTCTCAGGGTAATTTCGCCGGTCATTGCTACCGTCCGTTTCACCGGAATTTTCGTAAGCGCTGAAACTAGCGCCGTGGCGATAGCTGCTCCCGCAGACGGGCCATCCTTGGGCACTGCACCTTCCGGCACATGAACGTGGATATCTAGCTTGTGGTAAAACTTTTCATCAAGTCCAAGGAGCTTCCATCGATTTCTCACATATGACATCGCTGCTTGCGCAGATTCTTTCATAACATCACCCAAGTGACCTGTAAGTGTCAACGATCCTTTGCCCGGCATGAGCGCGGCTTCAATAAAAAGGATGTCCCCTCCTGCTTCTGTCCACGCTAATCCAGTCGACATGCCCACCTCGTCTTTTTTCTCCGCAAGATATGACGTAAAACGGTACGGACCCAAGTATTCATGAAGAGACTTGGGGGTGATGACAAAAGTCTGCTTTTTTTCGCTGTCGGCAATTTTTTTGGCAACTTTCCGAAAAATAGTCGCAATTTCTCGCTCCAAATTGCGCACGCCCGCTTCACGCGTGTAGCGACGAATAATTTCATAAATTGCCGCTTCGCTCAATTGAACAACACCTGCAGGTACCGCGTGAATCTCACGCTGCTTTTCATAAAGAAAATCCGAAGCAATGTGGAACTTTTCATCTTCCGTATATCCGGCAAATCGGATAACTTCCAGCCTGTCGCGGAGCGCGGGCGGAATCGTATCGAGCATGTTGCAGGTCGTGATGAAAAACACATCGGATAAATCAAACGGCACTTCCAAGTAGTGATCGGAAAACGCCGAGTTTTGCTCTGGATCGAGAGCCTCCAGAAGTGCCGCAGAGGGATCCCCGCGGAAATCGGCGCCGACTTTATCTATTTCATCGAGCATGAAAATCGGGTTTTTAGTCCCTGCCTGCTTAATACCTTGGATGATGCGGCCGGGGAGAGCACCCACGTAAGTCCTTCTGTGACCGCGAATTTCCGCCTCGTCGCGGATGCCGCCCAAAGACATTTTCACAAATTTGCGTCCCAGCGCGCGCGCAATCGATTTGCCGATGGACGTCTTGCCAACTCCCGGCGGCCCAACAAAACACAAAATCGTCGGCGCGGCTTTACCCTTGTGCAATGTATCATTTCCTGAAGCAGCGTGCGCGCGAAGCTTCATAACTGCAAGGTATTCCAAAATGCGTTCTTTGATTTTCTTAAGGCCATAGTGATCTTCGTTCAACACCTTTTCCGCATCCTTGATGTTTACGTTGTTTGGACTGGCAACTGCCCACGGAAGTTCAACAAGCGTATCAAGATACGTACGCACGTACGACGTTTCCGGATTGTATTGTGACATTTGCGCAAGACGTGACAGTTCTTTTTCTGCCTTCCGCCGCACATCATCGGGCATATTGGCTTTTTTAATTTTTTCCCGCAATTCCTTAATTTCTTTGCCATCTTCATCTTCGCCGAGTTCCTTCTCTATGGTCTTAATGCGTTCACGAAGCACCTGTTCTTTAACGTTTTTATCAAATTTTTCCTGCGTTTTACTTGCAATTTTTTTCTCCAGCTCCAATATCCTCGTTTCTCGCGCAAGAAGTGTGGCCTCCCGCTCCAACCGCTCTTTTACTGACGAAAGCTCCAACAACTCCTGCCGCTCACTGGGCTTTATGTCTAATATTCCGGCTAAGTGATAGGAAAGCGCAAGCGGGGTAATCCCCGACATGATGTTCATAAACGTCAGGAAATCCATCGTCTTACCCATTTTTACTGCAGTGCGAAGCTTATTAGTCAAATGATTAAAAAGCGCTTTGGTTTCGTCCGACGTATCCGATATATCCTGCCGTTCTATGACGCGCGCGACAAAAAACGGCTCGACCGATTCATACGAAAGGATTTCAACTTTCGCTATTCCTTTCACAAGCGCGTTGATTTCTCCTTCGTTTTTCATCATTTGAACGATTTCACCAATAGTTGCCATTTGATATAAGTCAGAAGGAGTAGGATCGTTTATATTGGGATTTCTCTGCATAACCAACACCACGCGCTTTCCGGAGCTTTGCGCCGCTTCTATGGAAGAAACAGACCGCTGTCTGCCAAACGTAAGAATCATCTCTGTTCCGGGAAACACGATGCCGTCTCGTATCGGAACGACGGGAAGGATAAATTCGGCTGGTGATGTAAGTTCGTTCATAATTGATTAGCAGTCTAGTATAACAACTGCTAACACATAAGTCAACTAGCGATGCTCAACAGTGTTTATATGAATTCGTTTACAACTTCATCGAGGGTTATTTTTTCGAGAGGCTGATAGGCAAGTGGACCACCGACAAGGGCAGGTTCATAATCTTCGCTTGTGGGCTTGTTTTCCTTGTAAAAGATGCCGTAGGGAATTTTATCACCCCATTCCATCGCCTTTTTCATTGCTTGAAGTTTATTGTCCGGCGTATAGTTTTGGGATTCCAATTTATACAATCGTTCCCTGTACCACGCGTAGGTATGATCCTTGTCAAACGTCACGCACGGCTGAAGCGTGTCAACAAGGGCAAATCCTTTATGACTGATCGCATCAATAATCAGCTGAATAAGGTGAGGCGTATCGCCGGAAAATCCGCGTCCGACGAAGGTCGCTCC
Source organism: uncultured Gammaproteobacteria bacterium (assembly GCA_964596355.1). Classification (GTDB taxonomy): domain Bacteria; phylum Patescibacteriota; class Microgenomatia; order UBA10105; family UBA927; genus CAZQTD01. The sequence continues at coordinate 33,771 of CAZQTD010000002.1, read as the reverse complement.
TGCAGAAAGCGCCATCATCAAAGGATTAATCGGCGCATCCACAACTCCTTCGGGCGTAGATTTTGTTTTAAACCCTGCTTTAGCTGTCGGCGAGGCTTGGCCGGTGGTAAGTCCATACACCTGATTATCATGAATAATAACAGTAATATCTGGATTGCGTTTGGCAGCATGGATAAAATGATTGCCTCCCTCGCCCAACCCGTCGCCGTCTCCAGATACTACAATAACCGGAAGCGTGTGATTGGCAAGCTTCGCTCCTTGAGCTACCGGCAGCGTGCGACCATGAAGGCCTGCGAACCCATACATGTTCATCCAATCATACATGTTGCCGTGACATCCCACGCCATAGACAATAAGCCCGTCGCTTGGACCGATGTTGAGCTTGGCAAGGGCTTCTTTTAGCGCCATCCAGATGCCGAAATTGCCGCATCCCGGACACCATGTGGGCAGACACTGCGTTTGAAATACTGATGATGAAAGACTCATAGGTTTTCTACTATTTCCTCCGGATACAATGGACGTCCGTCAAATTTAAGTATTTTGTCGTTAATCTTTATCCCCGTGTGCTCCATGATAAGTGCGGCCAGCTGACCTGTCGCATTTTGTTCCACATCAATAATCCTTTTGGCATCTCCCAAAAGTTTCATTACGGGTTCTGTCGGGAATGGGTACATCCACGTAAAATGAATAAGTCTTGCTTTTTTGCCTTTTGATGCAAGGAGCTCCATGGCGTCTATGACAGGACCCCGCGACGATCCCCAGCTGACGAATGTCAAATCCGCACGTTCATCACCGTAAACCTGCGGACCGCGGGCATCTTTCGCTATCGCTTCGATTTTTCGAAGGCGTTTCCTTGCCATTTTCACGCGCATATCCGGCGCCTCGGTGACAAATCCCTGCTCATCGTGCTCATACCCATTGGCATAATATACACCGTTTTTCATACCGACGAAGCTCCTTGGCGATACACCATCCTCAACATCCAGCCGATACCGCTTATACGATCCATCTGCGGCAAGCATATCAGAAGAGGCGACCTTGCCCCTATCAATAACAACGTCTTTCGTAAACTGTGATCGTGGCACGCACCACTGGCTTTCATTCATGTATTTATCAGTAAGAACAAATACAGGCGTTTGATACCGATCAGCTAAGTTAAACGCTTCGATTGTCATCGCATAACTTTCCGCGGCATCGCTGGGAGCAAGAACGATCCTGGGAAACTCACCATGACCCGCATGGATCACAAATTGCAATTCTCCCTGCTCTGTCCATGTCGGCATGCCAGTCGCCGGGCCCACGCGCATGCCTACATCTATGACAATCGGTAGCTCCATCATGCCGGCCAACGATAACGCCTCTACCATGAGCGCAAAGCCGCCGCCGCTTGTTGCAACCATACTTCGCACGCCCGCAACAGATGCTCCAAGTGCCATATTGATACCCGCAATTTCATCCTCCGGCTGTTTATAGACGATTTGAAGTTTTTTAGCATGGTCGGCAAGGAACGTAATGAGCGAGTTAATCGGCGTCATAGGGTAAATCGCGGCAAACTTTAAGCCTGCACGCACCGCTCCAAGACCCACGGCTTCACTGGCATTGAGAACAAGCTGGGGTTCCTTTTTTTCTGCGAAAGAAAGGTACATTGACGTTTCTTTGGCAAAATGCTCCTTAACGAAGTCATACCCCGCTTTGGCTATCGCGATGTTGCCGTCGATAACCGCCTGCTTTTTATTCTTAAACTGATCGCGGATAACCGATGAAAGCGACTCAAGCGGCGCACCGAAAAGCGCGACCGAAACGCCCAGCGCGACAGTATTTCTCATCACCGGCGGACCGTTAAACTGCGCGACCAATTCTGACAACGGAACGGGAATAAGCGTAACGGGCTTGGGGAATTCACGTGGTTTCCACTCGTAGTCTTTCGGGTCGTAAACAACATATGCGCCCTCATTAAGCTCTTCCATGTGAAGCTCAACTGTTTGTTTATTCAGTGCAACCAAAACATGAAGCTCTCTATTCATCGATTCAAAATACCTGGAAGAAATTCTCACCGTTATGAGATTATGTCCCCCACGGATAAGCGACGGATATTCGTTGGTCGCAAACACGTGGTAACCTCTGCGCGAAAATGCCCTGCAGATCATCGTTCCTGCAGACATAATCCCGAACCCCGCCTCACCGCCTATTTTCCAGATAACTGAATCTCTCATTGCTATCTTCAGCGTATCACAAAACGAAACGAACTGACTAGTAGCAACATACTATGTCGAGGGAACGAAGAACAATCATTCGCTACGGAAATACCTGTTTCCCGTTTTCATCAGTTATGATAATCGCCATCACCGGACAACTCTTAGCAGCCTCAAGAAGCGTTTCGTCGGATTCCTGATCAGCAGAGTCAAGAATGATGGCCTTAGCATTGTCGTCAAGCGCCCATGCTTTTGGAGCAATAGCAACACAGGTGGCGGCACCGATGCATAAATTCTGATCAATGCGCATCGTGTACGAACGAATCTTGCGCGCAACGTGTGCGTCATCTGCCATACGATTTGTTTATACAGCTATGAATTGCTTTTTGCAATGTTTCTAAAGGCAATAGAGCGCATTTCGTCCGTGAGGGGGTAAGTGATGTGCCCAGCAAATCAAGAATATCTTGCAGCCCCATGTTCATAACATCTTCTGCTTTTTTACCCAACACCAGCTCCGTCAGCATTGATGCGCTGGCAATGCTAATGGCGCACCCCGCGCCGGAAAACCGAATCTCACGAATACTGTTTTTTTCTCCGAAACGTACGTCCATCGTAATAGAGTCTCCGCAGACAGAATTGGCCAGCGTCGCTGTCACCGAAGGACTACGCAACGTGCCAGCGTTACGCGGATTCTTGTAGTGGTCTAAGATCGTTTCACGATAGATATCCATTAATTCAGAAATGTTTTCTTCACCTTAAGCAATCCTTCTGCCAGCGCGTCGATATCATCGGTTGTTGTGTAAACGTAAAACGAAGCGCGGGCAGTCGGCCCGATTCCAAGATATTCATGAAGCGGCTGAGCGCAGTGAAACCCGACTCTGATACAGATGTTGTCTTCGTTTAATACCTGTGCGATGTCATGCGGATGAATGCCAGGAATCTGAAAAGCTACGATACCACCTTTAACTTTATGGTCCGTCGGCCCAAACAGCCTGATTCCTTTGACGTTTGGCAGGGTATGAAGCGCGTAGTCAACAAGCTTCTCTTCATGTGCTCTGATGTTGTCCATTCCAAGGCGCGAGAGGTAATCAACCGCAGCTCCCAGTCCGATGGCGCCTTCTATGTACGGCGTTCCTGCTTCAAATTTGTGCGGCACATCGTTAAATACTGTTTCTTTCTCATGCACCTCGCGGATCATGTCGCCGCCATATATGAAAGGCGGCATAGACTCAAGCAATTTTTTCTTTGCCCATAGTACGCCAATTCCCGATGGTCCAAGCATTTTATGGCCGGAAAACGCCACAACATCTGCACCCCATGCCCTAACATCAACCGGCATATGGGGAACCGCCTGCGCCGCGTCCACGATAATAAGGCAATGAGGATTGATGGATTTGACTTTTTCAACAATCTTTTGTACCGGTGTAATTGTGCCGAGCACGTTGGATGTTGCCGTAAAAGCGAGTACTTTTGTTTTTCGAGTAATAAGTTTATCCAAATCAGCTATTTTAAGTTGACCAGATGAATCAATTCTCCATATTTTTAGTACGCTTTTATTCTTCACTGTGTATTGCTGCCACGGTACGAAATTGGCATGATGCTCCAAAATTGTTGTAACAATCTCGTCAGCTCTTTTTACATGATACGGCAACCATGAATAGACAATAAGGCTTATCGACTCATCGGTATTTCTGGTAAACACAATCTCGCTTTTTAAAGCGCCAATGAATGCCGCGACTTTTTCCCGCGCTCCCTCATACGCTGCTGTTGCCTCTTCGCTCGTCGTGTAAATGCCGCGGAAAACGTTGGCGGTAAACATCGTGTAATACGAGCGTATTGCGTCAATGACCGGCTGCGGTTTTAGCGATGTTGCGGTACTGTCCAAATAGACGATGTGCTTTCCGCCGATGCGCCGTTTGAAAAGGGGAAAATCTTTCCTGTACAACTGCGCGTCAAACATATATGAGGATGTTGTCCCCCTCAACTTTAGTTTTGTAGGTAACAAGGTCTATAGTCGCAGGAAGCGAAAGGGCTTTTCCGGTCGTGACATCAAACCTGGCGCCGTGGCAGCCGCAGATGACTTCCCGTCCATCGGAAAATCCATTGGTTCCCAGTGAACACTGTTGGTGGGTGCACATGTCATCCACGGCAAAAAATTCTCCGCCCACATTAAACACGGCTATTCTTTTACCGCTGACTGTCACGGTCTTTTTGGCTCCATCCGAGAGATCTGATGTTTTTAATACATTTCGAAAGCCTGGCATAGTTTCTCTTATTATAGCGCAGCTTCTATTTTTTGCCATACACTGCTTCGCACTGTTTCGTCCGAAATGTTTTCAAGCGCGCTTGTTAAAAAGCCACGGATCAGAAGCCGCTGCGCGCGCGAGGCGGAAATTCCTCGGCTTGCCAAATACCATACCTGATCGTCCGCGAGAGGACTGGTCGTGGCCCCGTGCGTGCAGCGCACATCGTTTGCCAGGATTTCCAGCGCAGGATCGCTTCTGGCATACGCATCCACCCCAATTAGCAAATTTTCATTCCGCTGATACGCGTCCGTTTGTTGTGCGTTTTCATCTACACGTATGCCGCCGTCGTATTCAAATGTTGACTTATCATGTAACACCGATTTGATGAGAAGATCGCTTGTTGCACGAGGCGCCTCGTGGTATTGGTGAGTATGCAAAAGCAGACGCGACCCGCTTCGGCCCACCACGATACCAATGATTACGGCTTTTGCGCCGCTTCCGCGCAAGTGCACCCTCAGCGTTATCTCCCGCTCTCCCTGATTGACCGAGACAAGAACGATCGTTGACGCAACTAACTCTCCAAGACTGTACGCATAGACGGACCGCTTTCGTCTTGGAGCGATCACAACCGTTTGACCATCGGCAAGCGCGATTGTGTTCATAGTTATCCTACCGACCCTTCCATTTGCAACTGAATTAAGCGATTCATTTCAACGGCGTATTCAAGCGGAAGTTCTTTGACAATCGGCTCAATAAATCCGTTGACGATCATGGACTGTGCTTGGGCTTTGTCTATGCCGCGCGACTGCAGGTAAAACAGCTGTTCATCTCCGATTTTCGACACTGTTGCCTCATGCTCCATCTGCGTATCTGGCGCCTTAATCTGCATCGTTGGATACGTATCGGATCGCGACTGCGGATCCAAAATAAGCGCGTCGCACACAACTTTACTTTTGACGTGTTGGGCGTCCGGGTTAACCGACACCAATCCGCGGTAGGACGTCCTTCCGCCGCCGCCACTAATTGATTTGGAAATAATCTGCGACGATGTTTCACTGGCTGCGTGAATCATTTTCCCTCCTGCATCCTGATGCTGGTTTTTCCCTGCATAGGCAATGGACAATACTTCCCCACGGGCTTTTCTGCCACAAAGGAAAACGCTCGGATACTTCATGGTCAGTTTCGAACCTAAATTGCCGTCTACCCACTCCATAATGCCTTCTTCTTCCACCCGCGAGCGCTTGGTGACGAGATTGTAAACGTTGGTACTCCAGTTTTGAATGGTCGTATAGCGCACGCGCGCGCCTTTTTTCACAATAATTTCCACAACCGCGCTGTGGAGCGAATCAGTCGAATATATCGGAGCCGTGCACCCTTCAACGTAATGGACGTAGCTTCCCTCTTCGGCGATGATGAGAGTTCGCTCAAACTGCCCCATGTTCGCGGCGTTAATGCGGAAGTATGCCTGAAGCGGCAACTCTATCCGCACGCCTTTTGGCACATAAACAAATGATCCTCCGCTCCAGACGCTCGTATTAAGGGCCGCAAATTTGTTATCCGTCGGAGGCACAATCGTCCCAAAATATTGCTTGACCAAATCAGGATATTGAGCCAATCCCGAATCCATATCAAGGAAAATAACGCCTTTTTTTTCAAGCATCGCGTGAATACTTTTATACACAACCTCGCTTTCATATTGAGCCGAGACCCCAGCAAGAAACTTTTTCTCCGCTTCTGGAATTCCAATTTTGTCATACGTATCTTTAATTTCTGCCGGCAGTTCTTCCCACGATGACACTTTTCGATCAATCGGACGGATGTAGTAATAGATGTCGTCAAATCGGATGCCAGCTAGATCCCCTCCCCACAAGGGAAGAGGCTTTTTTCGAAAGATGTTCAAGCTCTTAAGGCGCAAATTTCGCATCCACGCCGGTTCATTTTTGTGACCGCTAATTTGTTTAACAACGTCTTCGGTAAACCCCTTTTTTGACTTAAACACATAGTGTTCAGGCTTCCGGAATCCGTATTTGTAGGACGGTATCTGCATCGGTTACAGGAATGTTGTATATCCTTGTTCTTCTATTTCTCTGGCTAGCTGCGCGCGACCGGTCTTTACTATTCTTCCATTGGCAAGCACATGAACGCGGCTGGGCCGCACATACTTAAGGATTCTCTGATAATGAGTGATGATTATAACTCCCGTGCCGCTTTTGGCGAGCGTCTCTATTCCATAGGCAACGACTTTAAGCGCATCCACATCTAATCCCGTATCGATTTCATCAAACATCGCAACGCTGGGTTTAAGTACCAGTGCGGTCAACATTTCTATTTTTTTCTTTTCTCCACCTGAAAATCCGTCATGAATACCGCGGGACAAAAGCGATTCGTCAATGTGAAGACGATTTGCGTGATTTTTTACCAACGATGTAAATTGCGCAAGCGTCAGATCTTTTGCGTTCCAGCGCTGTGCAAGTCCGGGGTTATGGAGGGGGCTATTCCCCCTCCGCGCCTTGGCTTGTTTCTCCTGATATGCTGTCCGAAGTATATTCATAACCGTTACCCCGGGAATCGCAACAGGCGATTGAAGAGACATGAAAAGCCCTGCCTTCGCCCGCTCTTCGGTGGATAAACGCGTAATGTCTCTTGCGTTCAATGTAATGTTTGACGTTTGATCGTTGATAGTGTAGTTCGGGTGTCCCATAAGCGCGTAAACGAGCGTGGATTTTCCGCTTCCATTGGGCCCCATCACCGCAAGTATTTCCCCTTTTCTAAGAGCAAAGGATACGGCATAAAGGACAGGCTTTTCCCCGATAGATACGGACAGGTTGCAAACCCGAAGGAGAATACTCATAGTTGGCGTCCCTTATTATACAGCAAGAAGTGTGATATAGGTTACAAACGATTGGCAAAGCGGTCGTTTTTGCCCATAAATACTTCCTGTAATCCGTGCATGCGCAGAATAAAGTATTCGTAAGTAAGAAGGGGGTGCCGTGCGAGAGACAAAAATCTCTCGACATCACTGGTTTGTGACGCGTGCGCGCGAAGCGCTTTTTTCTTTATTGACCGGTACCGTTCAATGTTGATGACTGTGGTTATCCGTTTGTCCTCAATACCCTGCCATGGCCTTCCGAACGACTCCTCCGGGATATTCTTCTTTTTCTTAAGAAATGTTGCCACGCTTTCAGGCATGGAAACATAATACAATTTAGGCAATAGTCCTTCATCCGCGTTGCCCCGTCTTTTCATGATGTCTATAACCCATGACGCGTATTTTTGAAATGCATACGTGGCGGAAAAACATATTTTAATATGATCAGGGTGATTGCTTATCCCTGTCGTATCAAACGTGATGACGTAGTCAGGAACCATCTCAATCATCTTACGAAATACCGCATCTTCTATTTCTCCGGGGGGCTCATCGTGAAGCGTTCCGTCTTTATACCCCAAAAATGTGATTGTGGATATACCAAGTATGCTAGCGGCAAGCTCCAGTTCTTTTTGACGGATATCACCCAAAGCAGTGCCGGATATGTCTCCGAACGGTCCGCCGCCGCCTGCCTCTCCTCGTGTGGTGCAGATGAGGTCTGCCCGAAAACCTGCGTCAACGTATTTCGCCACAGTGCCTCCACAGGCAAAGGATTCATCGTCCGGATGAGCCAGAACCAAAAGGATGCGTTTCATTATGTTACAATCATACCATGCCTACTCCATTTCTCGAATTCCCTGCCGATTGGACAGATTACCAACTCATCGACTCTGGCGAAGGCGGCAAGCTCGAACGATTCGGTCCGCCGGCTAACGGATTTATTATTGCGCGTCCGGATCCAAGGGCGCTGTGGAGAAAATCTCTCCCGCAGTCCGAATGGAACAAAGCAGAAGCACTATATGAACGAGATAATGATACAAACGGACAATGGAAGAGTAAAAGAAATCCGCCAGACAACTGGTCTGTTTCGTATCATGACCTCGTGTTTACTTTGCGCTCCACTGAATTTAAACACGTCGGCGTGTTTCCTGAGCAGGCGGTAAACTGGCTGTGGCTTAAAAACACCATAAACGGCAGGCCGCTTTCCATTCTCAATCTTTTTGCCTATACCGGCGGCGCAACCCTCGCCGCCGTCAAAGCCGGCGCCAGAGTAACGCACGTAGACAGCGTAAAAAGCGCCATCACATGGGCACATAACAACGCGCGCGCGTCCGCGATAGATAATCCGCAGACAAGGGGGCTTATCCGGTGGATACAAGATGACGCGTATAAATTTGTTCTCCGCGAAGCTAAGCGAGGAAACGTCTATGACGGCGTTATCATGGATCCGCCGCGATTTGGCAGGGGCCTTAAAGGAGAAGTATGGAAAATTGAGAATGATCTCCCTAAACTCCTCATTGCTTGTCGTTCAATACTATCTTCTAAACCTGCGTTATTTCTCATCAACGCCTACACAGCTGATCTATCTTCGCTTGTCCTGCATCACCTGCTTATTGATACCATGAAGGAGTATCAAGGTGTCATCACATACGGGGAATTAGCTTTAAAAGAATCCATCGGCGGCAGGCTCCTTCCCAGCGGAATCTGTGCGAGGTGGTCTACTTCTCGGCAACGACGATAAGCTTATTGCTTCCCTCCCTGCTATATGGCGAGTAATCATAGTCTCCGTAGAAGGAAACGTTCTTATATTTTGTTTTGGCAAAACATCGCTCGAGCACGCTTCTTCGCATCGCGTTATACGTCACAAAGGTAAATTTGTGGTCAAACGATTCGTCTGTTTTTTTAATATACACAATGTTAAACACTAGCGTTTCCTCACCTTGGTATTCGCAAACGAAATAAAACGCGTCGGCTTTGTTCACCCTTGCTGGAATAAATTTGGGCTTGGCATCAAGCAGCTTATCCGTAATACCGTTGCTGATGACCAGAATGCCATGCTCATTAAGACGGTCGTACATAGATTCAAGCGCGCGGACGACGTCGTCATCAGTGAGCATGTGCGGCAAACTCGTCGTGAGACACACAACCATGTCAACCGTATCTGCCCATGATGCGGCAAGCGACCGGTAGTCTTCCATCACAAGCGGAATATCTTTGCCGCGCAGATGCTCCTTGGCAATTGCCAGCATCTCCGGAGATATGTCCGATCCGCCGCAATCAAGACCCATCTCATAGAACATCGACAAGTGCCATCCTGTCCCGCACGCGCAGTCCAAACAACTCGTCACCGCATACCTTTTGATAAGTTCTTCAAAAAAAGGCCTTTGGGAAAAAATTTCTTCCTTGGGATTTAAGATATCGTAAACTTCAGCAAGAATTTTGTATTCATCCATAAGAAAACCACTTCATCATACATCGCCGTTTTCTTTGATCTTTTCATCTTCATACGGACCGACGATCCTGCGATATAATTCATGCGTGACTGCGGTGAGTACTCCGAGCGCACGGTTCAAGTGGCGGTACTTGATCGGATAGATGCCTTTAATCATTTTGGTTATTGCGTAATTCAATGCGCCGTCCTGCTCTTCAAACGGGAGAGCGGCAAGGTGTTTAATCACGGGTTCTAATTTCTTATCAAGCTCCGGGCGCTGTTGTTTGGGTATATATGGCATAATAATCATTACTGTACATCGCAAATCGAAAGAGTTCAACCCTGCAATCAGTGAAATTCTCTTGGCGCCATCAAGCGAGATATTCGAAGAATAATAACGTAAACATCCTCAATTTTCCTACTCTATTGCCCAGTCAATAATTCCTTGCATTCTCTTGTGAAAGCGTGCACCGGGCATAGACAATAGTTTCTCCTGCTCTCACAGTACTTATTGGTGTACGAATAAGTGACATGTTGGTGACAACAAAGTGTTCATGCTTGCCGCTGGTTTATAAAAACAAATTCTTCTGTTGTCCATTACGATAATCTCCCGGTTTTGGCTCTAAAATGAGCGCCGGAATCATACTGCCTTAATATTGGATATCAATTTTTCCTAAAACCCGATGCGCGCCAACTCCGAATGTGTATTAGTGCACGGCACTTTTAGCAAATTTGCCCTAAACGTCGTCAACCGATTCGAGCAATACGCTTCCATCACCCCCGACAACGCGTCTTTTGACACAATGTCTTTTAGGCGATCCCTCAGTCCCTGTGGAAACGGACAGTCATTTTTCTTGTCCATACCATGTTATGATATACCGTCTTTCAGGTATTTTTCAGCCAAAACAGTATAATACAGGCAGTGTATGAGGATTCTTATTGTAGAGGATGAACACCGGATCGCAAATACGATTAAGAAGGGACTTAAGCAGGAACGGTTTGCCGTCGACGTAACCTACGATGGTGAAGCCGGATTTGATCTGGCGTCTACAGAGGAGTATGACCTGATTATCCTGGATCTCATGCTACCCGGAATGGACGGACTTACGATCTGTAAAGAGCTTCGCAAAGGCAACATTCACACACCCATTCTCATCTTAACTGCCAAAGGCCAAATACAAGATAAAGTCGTAGGGCTTGACTCCGGCGCCGACGACTATCTGACTAAGCCGTTTTCATTTGAAGAACTCCTCGCGCGTATACGCGCACTCGCCCGACGGCCTAAAACAACTCTGGACCTCAAGTTGACCGTCGGCGATCTGGTACTGGATCCTCCATTATATACAGTAACCCGCAGCGGAAAATCCATCAGGCTTTCCAGCAAAGAATTTGCACTCCTTGAGTATCTCATGCGGCATAAAGGCGTAATCGTCACCAAAAACCAGATTATTAACCACGTCTGGGATTATGAAGCAGACATCCTGCCAAATACCGTTGAAGTGTACATTCGAAACCTTCGAAAAAAAGTGGATCTTCCGTTCCCAAACAATACACCGTTGATTCGGACCATACGAGGGTTTGGATATACAATAGATACCAAGTAACCTATGTTTCAACGAGCGCGGCTTAAGCTTACTGCCTGGTATCTTATTATCATCATGTGCATCAGCACTTCGTTCAGCGTGATAATTTACCGCGGACTCGTCCATGAGGTCGAACGCCTCTCAAGAAGCCAGCATTTCCGCTTTGAGAGGTACCTATTGGACCGCCAATATGTGCCCATGCCTCCGCCGGTTTTGACCGATCCGGAACTCATCGATGACGTCAAACGCCGAATTCTATTCATGCTGTTGATCATTAACGGAGGCATTCTAATCATTTCCGGAGGACTTGGGTATATGCTTGCTGGAATAACACTCAAACCCATCGCAGACATGGTAGCCGAACAAAACAGATTTATATCCGATGCCTCACATGAATTGCGCACGCCTCTTACATCGCTTAAAACCGCGTTTGAAGTATACCTGCGTCAATCGCGGTCAAAGGCAGGCGAAGCGCATACGCTGATAAGTGAAAGTGTCGCCGAGGTAAATAAACTGCAATCACTTTCAGATTCACTTCTTCAGCTTGCGCAATATCAAAAACCTGGTGTCCGGCATTCGTTTGCAACAGTGCCTCTTGGAGACGTTATACGAGATGCGATCCGAAGGACGGAACCATTGGCTGCCAGTAAAAAGATTTCGATCCAAAACAACATGAAGTCCATCAGGGTTCACGGAAACAAGGATAGCTTGATCGACCTTTTTGTCATACTGCTGGATAACGCGATCAAATACAGCCACGGAGAAAAAAAGGTGACCGTTGAATCAAAAAAGACTGACGATACTGCCGTCATTTCCGTAAAAGATCAAGGAATCGGCATAAGCGAAAAAGATCTCCCTCATATATTTGATCGGTTTTACCGAGCAGATACCGCGCGATCGAAAATAAAAGCCGACGGCTATGGTTTGGGTCTTTCTATTGCCAAAACAATCGTTGATACGCATGGAGGAGCCATAACGGTCACAAGTACACCGGGCAAAGGAAGCACGTTTACCGTCCGACTGCCGGCGGCTTTCAGCTGACTTTCAGATAGACAATGTATAGATACGTATCGCAGATATTTATGAAATTATTGCATTCATTATCACTCCCAGCAAAACTTTTTGTTATTGCGCTTACTGGCGCTCTCATCTGGTTTATCGCTTCAAAAGTAACAGGGGGAAAATCCTCACAAGTCCAATACATCACCGAAACGGCGCAGAAAGGCACGCTTATTGTCGCGGTAAGCGCATCGGGAACTATTTCAGGAGCCAACAGTGCCTCGGTTACGACGCAAACGTCGGGCGTCGTATCTAAAATCTATGTGCAAAACGGCCAGCGAGTCACATCGGGAGACCCTATCGCAGAAGTTGAGCTTGATATGGAAGGCAAACAGCGCGCCGCCCAAGCGCTGGCCAGCTATCAAAGCGCCAAAAACGCTCTTGATACCGCAAAAGCCAATCTCTATAGTGCGCAATCCACCATGCTTACCGAGTGGCAACAGTATATGGATAAAGCGCAAAACTCAACGTATGAAAACGCTGATGATTCCCCCAACACGACGAACCGCCAACTATCTGATTTTGTCACTACCCAGGACGACTGGCTCTCTGCCGAGGCAAAATACAAAGTCCAACAAAATGCCATCACGCAGGCGCAAACGGCGGTCAGTAGCGCTTGGGCTTCGTACCAGCAGGCGTCTCCAACGATTTACGCACCGATATCCGGCACCATAAACGGCCTGTCGCTGCAGGTTGGATCAGTCCTCACTGCACAAACAAGCTCGACAGGCAACTCCACGTCACAGCGCATCGCTACCATTAAAACTGACGCCACGCCGATGGCCGTTGTCAATCTAAGCGAAATAGACGTCACCCGCGTCCATGTGGAAGACAAAGTCACAATAACCATGGACGCGTTTGAGGGTAAAACGTTTACCGGAAAGGTAGTAAGTATAGATACCACCGGCTCGGTTAGTTCAGGGGTCACTTCCTATCCTGCATATATCGTCTTTGATACTGCACCTGAAGGAATTTATCCAAACATGGCTGTTGACGCTAACATTATTACACTCGTGAAAGATAACGTCATCCTTGTCCCATCCGCAGCAGTCCAAACCACCGACGGGGCAAGCTCTGTGCGCGTCATGAAAAATGGTAGTGTATCGTCCGTGCCTGTAGAAGTCGGTGACGCAAGTGATACGCAAACCGAAATCGTTTCAGGAGTCAACGACGGTGATACGGTGGTAACCGGCACACGTTCTGGCACCACGGGGACGAACGGTTCAACGACAAGTCCGTTTAGTTCTTTCGGCGGCCGAGGGTTTGGGGGTGGCGGCAATGTGAGGATTATCGGCCGCTAATCCTTATGAAAACGTCGGCTATCATTGAAACGCATCATTTATCAAAAATATATACAGTGGACGCGCTTCAAACCGTTGCGCTCGATGACGTTTCGCTCAAAATTACGAAAGGCGAGTTTGTTGCGATCATGGGCCCGTCCGGAAGCGGCAAATCAACGCTCATGCACATATTAGGGGCGCTTGACTTACCCACGAAAGGAGAATATCGCCTAGACGGACAAAATATCGAACACCTCTCTGATGACGAACTGGCGGACATTCGAAACCGGAAAATCGGATTTGTGTTTCAGGCGTATAATCTTTTGCCCCGCACGACCGCGCTTAAAAACGTCATGCTGCCTATGATGTATGCCGGCATATCCAAAGAAGAGCAGGAGACAAAAGCCAGGAAATTGTTGGAAATGGTAGGCCTAAGTGACAGAATGTACCACACGTCAAATCAACTTTCCGGCGGCCAACAGCAGCGAGTGGCTATTGCCAGGGCGCTTGTTTTAAATCCCGCAATCATTTTGGCTGACGAACCTACGGGCAACATTGCAACCCAACAGGCAGAAGAAATTATGACGATCTTTCAAAAACTCAATGACGACGGACATACGATTGTCATGATTACCCATGAAGCGGACATTGCCCAACACGCCAAACGCATCATCCACCTAAGGGACGGAAAAATTGCCGTTGACGGCAATAATCACAGAAAGAAACAATCAACACAGTAATATGGATTATCGGGAGCTATGTATCGAAAGTTTGGGGACGCTCACGGTCAACAAAATGCGCACCGGGCTGGCGATTTTGGGCATCGTCATCGGCATCGGCAGTGTAATTGCGCTTATCTCGTTGGGACAGGCTACACAACAGTCCGTACAAAACCAAATCCAATCACTGGGAGCAAATTTGCTTACCGTGCAACCCGGCGCACAGCGCACAGGAGCAGTACGAGGCGAAGCAGGCGGCGGACAGACATTGACACGTGAGGACGCCGAGGCCATAGAGACGTCTCCTCGAATCACCACGATTCGCCTCGTGTCGCCGGAACTTTCCCGCAGAGCGCAGGTAACCACGGGAGGCAGTAATACCAATACACAGATAGTCGGCGTAACGGCAGTGTATCCGGAAGCCCACAACCTGACGATGGCAACCGGCAACTTTATCACCGACCGCGATGTAGCGCGTGTCGCCAGGGTGGCGGTTATCGGCCCTCAAGTAGCCGCCGATCTTTTTGGAGAAGGAGCCGTACCCTTGGGACAATCAATCCGCATAAATAGCCAGACGTTTACAATCATCGGCATCACAACGTCAAAAGGAGGATCAGGATTTTTTAATCAGGATGACATCGTATTCGTACCGCTGACAACTGCACAGAAAATTCTGTTTGGCGTAGATTACGTAAGCTCGATTGCCCTTGTTGCCAAAAACTCCGAAGTCATGACAGACGCCCAAAACGAAGTGGGGTATTTTCTCCTTGAGCGTCACAACCTTGCGTCTCCCGAAGAAGCGGACTTTTCCATATTTTCCCAACAAGACATCCTTGATACTGCATCAGCGGCAACGGGCACGTTTACTGCGCTTCTTTCGGGTATCGCGGCGATATCGCTTCTGGTTGGAGGCATAGGCATCATGAACATTATGCTCGTGACCGTCACCGAACGCACGCGTGAAATAGGACTCAGAAAAGCGCTGGGCGCCAAAAAGAAGACCATCACGACGCAATTTTTGACTGAGTCCATCTTGCTTACATGTATTGGCGGTGTTATCGGGGTAGCGCTCGGCATCGGCGCATCGCTCGTCATATCAAATCTCACAAACGCTCCGTTTGTCATTTCGCCTTCTTCCATCTTCCTTGCCTTCATCGTTTCTGCGGGTATCGGCATTCTGTTTGGCTGGTATCCTGCCAAAAAAGCATCGGAAATGCAACCTATTGAAGCGTTACGATATGAATGAGAGGAGGTGACGATTCATGGCAAAAAATAGTACGATGAATAGTATCCTTATTGGGATTATTGCGTTACTTGTCGGCAGCGGGGTTGGATTTTATGCAGGGACAACGTACCAGAAAAACAAACGTCCGCAATTTGCCCAATTGGGTAACGGCATAATCAGCAATCGGCAGGGAAATGGCGCAGACGCTGGAATGAGATTCAGAAACGGCGGTGGAGGGATTGCTGGAGAGATCATCGCAAGCGATGCGGCGTCAATTACCGTCAAGGCAGCAGATGGGAGCTCAAAAATCATCTTGGTAAATGACGCCACGAGCATAAACAAAGCGGCGCAAGGCGCTAAAAGCGATCTTGTGGTCGGCGCACGGATTGCCGCGTTCGGCACAACCAATGCCGATGGCAGCATGACGGCACAAAACATTCAGCTTAATCCAGTGATGCGCGGCAACTAGAAGAGTGTATAATCGGACAATTACGATATGTCTAAACGCGGCAAACAAGGAAGGGGTATTTTTGTCCTGATTATCATAGGATCTCTCTGCCTTGGGCTGGTCGCGCTTTTTGCGCATCGTGAGGAAAGCCTTTCGCCTGTTTTACTCCATGACACCGCCTCCGTCACTCCCTTTATTTCCCAAACAGCACCCACCGATAGACATTTGAGCACTGTTGTCAATGGCGCGCTTGCCGGCACGACAGGCACCTACGGCGTCGTCATAAAAAATCTAAAAACCAACGAAACCTATTACCGAAATGAGCACAGATCATTTGAAGCTGCAAGCCTCTACAAACTTTGGGTAATGGCTACTGTGATAGATCGAATTGAGCACGGACAGCTAACACTAAGCCAGCAGTTACGCCAAGATGTCGCCGTACTCAATGAAAAATTCAACATCTCCTCCGAGTCTGCCGAGCTAACCGTTGGAACGGTGAGCTTTTCCGTCGCTGATGCATTGGACCGGATGATTACCGTATCACATAACTACGCCGCTCTCCTTTTGTCCGAACGAGTAAAACTTAGCGCGGTCAGGCAATGGTTGGCCGATCACGCGTTTACCGAATCGGTCGTAGGCGAGCCGCCGACGACTACCCCCTACGACATCGCTCTATTTTTTGAAAAACTCTACAACGGCAAGCTTGCTGGTGAAACCCAAACAAAACAAATGATCGATATGTTGAAACGCCAAACGCTCAATAACAAATTACCGAAAGATCTTCCTCCGGAAGTACCCATTGCCCATAAAACAGGAGAACTCGGTTTATTCACCCACGATGCAGGCATCGTCTACGGCCCAAAGAGTGACTACATTATCGTTATACTCTCTGAAAGCACGTTTCCTTCCGGAGCCGAAGACCGTATCGCGGGCGTATCCAAAGCCGTCTATGAGTACTTTGAGGGAACACCGAGGTAATCCTTTATAATGAATATACGCCATGGCGATCCACGAGCATACGTCTGCCCGAGAAACAGTTGTTGACGCCCTGCGAGGGCTTGCGGTCTTGGGGATGGTCGCTGCACATGCGATCTTTTTTTTCTCCAACGGAACGAGCGCATTTCTTTCTTCGTTTGAACGCTTTCTAAACACGATTGTCTTAACGCTGTTTGTATTTGTCGCAGGTACCGCATTTTCCAGAGCCCTCGACACCTATGCACATACGGGAACACGGCACCGCATTATTCGGCTTGGCAAAATTGCAGCGTACATCTATGTCGCGTATGCGATCACCGCCGCCATCGGCATCCTTACGGCTCAACCGGCCATCCCGACGCGAGAGCTTATAAGCCAGTTTGCTTACGCTCTCACGCTTGTTAACCCGCCAAACTTCACCGAATACATGACGCTGTTTTTGCTGTTTCCGCTTACGGGGATGTTTTTGCACCGGTTCTACCGCATGAGTCGACAGTCGATCCTCATTACTCTTCTGGTTGGTGCCGCCTGTTATTACCTGGGCATTCTTCTCTACCCTGCGACACTTCCTCCTCCGTTGGACGCCGTGAAAGAACTCTTTGCCGGAGGAATGGCCAATCTCCGGTTTCCGCTGCTATTTTATTTTCCGATTTATCTTCTGGGCATGTGGTGGGAACATCACATGGTACATCCTTCAACCGGTCGGCGCCAAGTCCAGTCGCTGCATGTTGCCGTCCTCATCGCTGCCTCACTTGTGAGCTTGATTACTCTTGCGATTAGTTGGCAATACGACATCCCGTTTCTGGTGCCTGGCACCCGATGGCCGCCTTCCATAGGATTTTTAGCCACAGGTCTATCTGCTTCTCTCCTCCTATCGTTTGTCCTATCTGCGATACCCGTTTCTCTGTGGCTTAGGGGCGCATATAGATTTTTGGCGTATATGGGACGTGACGCGCTGGATCTGTGGGTAACACATCTTGTCCTACTTTTTATCTATCGGAGGTTCATCGGCGTTCAGTTTAGCGACGCAGGCACGGTTCTGTTTCTTTTTAGCATGCTCACGCTTAGCGCAACGCTTCTTTCTTCCATAACATTGACAAATAGAGTGTCCATGGCGCGCGTTGGCCCCGTCGCATTTGCGCCCAGTGAATCCAGAAGGATGCGCAAGCGGTACGGCGTCATGGTGGCTGTCATCGGTATTATGCTCACCTGGTCGTTTGCCCAGCCACCGACAGCCTCTCCTTATGGGGATATCATGTCGACGCCTGCCATATCCGTCTATGACAGGCTTCCAGCCGATGTTACCGCGGAGCTTACAGCCGACAAAACATGGTTTGTGCGAAGCGGCCCCAGAATAGACCCTATCCGGTTAACTCTTCGCGCGTTTGACAGTACGACAAATAGACCCCTCAAGATAAATCCCTCATCTGTTACGCTAACCGTCGGGCAGACAACCATATCTACTCCGCGGGTGCGCTTAGAAGGTAATCAAGTAATGTATGAAATCTCGCCGACCACTGTATCCGCCGGCACATTTGAGGTATTCGCAACAATACGAGGAGAACAGCATTCGGTTACAACCACTAGCATCAAAATCATGATTTCTGAACCTCTCATGGTGGCATGGACATTTGACTGGGAAGGATGGGATGCTCCCGATGAAGCCTTGAGTGCCATAGACGAACTGCGAAGCATCGGCGCCGCCACATCCTTCACGCATTTTATTAACCCGCGGATGTTTCTTTCCGGCGTGATGCCACCGGACAGGCGTGAGATTCTGACAGAATATCTCAAGAGGCGGAATTCCGCAGGTGATGAACTGGCGCTTCATCTACATATGCACTATGATCTCGTGAAGGCTGCGGGAGTGACACCCCGAACGTCGCCGCATTGGGGATTACGATCAAATGAAGGATATGACGTGCCTACCAGCGTATATCCAACCGATGAATTTCGCGCAGTTACGACATTTGCTCTAGCATTATTTGATGCTCAAGGACTTCCAAGGCCTGTGGGGTTCCGCGCAGGCGGATGGTTTGTTTCACGCGATCAATTATTAGCCCTTGATGCGTTAGGTTTTTCCTATGACTCCTCCGGTCGTGACCGGCCAACAACCGGAGCATTCCGTACCATCCCGTGGGATCTGCCGCAGGGAGCGCAGCCTTATACCCTACCAAACGGTGTTTTGGAAATTCCCACAAACGGCACCACGACGTACGAGGCAAGCGTTCAGGAGCTTCTGCGCCGCGCTACATTGGTATATAACGGCGGAATTCTCACCCGACCCAAAGCACTTGTTTTTGTATCGCATCCGCAGTTTAGTAACCGCGAATTTGCTAAAATTCCCGCAGTCCTCAATGCGCTTCGAGAACAATCAATTGCAGTTGACAAAGGACCCGTTGTGTTTGCGACCATGTCCGAGGTATATGCGTTATGGAAATCCTTGCCTTACTGAAATCTTTTGAATGTATCGTTATTGTGTATCTTCTGTGCTTCGTTGCCACGGTGTGGGCGACGTTTATTGCGGTGCGGTCGGCGACGGTTGACGCAGACCGCAGACACCAGATTGTGCTTTTTATCTGCGCTGCGTTTTTTTGGATCATCTATACCGTGTTCGGTTGGAACATCGTAACCAAGTTATCTGCCGTACCTACCATTGCTGTCACGTCTCCCCATATCCATGAAGTACTTGATGCCAAGCTTCCAACAATAACGGTTACGTTTGCAACTCCCGTACATTTCAAGACGCTCGGCATTCATGTTTATCCCGAAAGCGATATAACCATCCAAACCAAAGGGTATGGCGCCAATCGCATGAGTATTGGTAGAACGCTTTCTATTTCGTTTAATACCACGCTGCCGCCAAACGAGCACATATTAGTCTATGTTTCTAATATCAAGGGGCCGCTAACATATGATTACGGCGGCGAACACATGCTTGAATTCGTTTCACCTGAACTTCCTACGGTGACGCGTGTCGAACCGGCAGATACTGAAAAAGGCATCGATCCTTCGTCTTCATTTACCGTTTCTCTTTCTCATCCTGCCACGCTTGCGAGCTTATGGGAAGCGCGCATAACACCAAGCCATCCGATCTCGGTAGAAAAAAGGGGCGACGCAACGCTTGTCATTGCTCCCGATGAACCGTTTCAACAAGGAACTTCGTATACACTGTCAATTATCCAAACGCCAGTTGTTGCGCTGTATACTGACGCCACAGTCATACGCCGCGGAAATCCACGGGTGGAAAAAACATTGACGTTTACCACCATCAAGCCGCCGTTAGTGAAGGCGTTTGAGCCTCAAGGATCAAGTGTCAATCCCGCAAGCGACATTCGCATTGTGTTCGATGAGCCGATGGACAAATCATCCGTCGCCCAACGGTTGACGATCTCCCCGGATAGTGCAAAGACGCTCGTTTGGGAATCAGAGGGCCAGGTTTTGCGCATCAGACACGCGGATTTAACCAAAGATACTACCTATACCGTAACGCTGGCCTCCGGCGTTAAAACTGCGCGCGGCGGTTCGTCACAATCCGACGGAGTATTTCAATTTCATACGGCCGGCGCGCTTGCCGTCGTAGACACATTGCCTCATAACGGAAAAACCGACGTTTCGGTAACAGAACCAATCCGCATAACGTTTAATCACGATATCGATGAGGGGCACGCGCCACGCTATATCTCTATCTCACCGGCGGCAACCGGCAAAGTTACGACAAGCGGCGCCACGCTGGAGTTTATGCCGGATAAACCGCTTGCGCATGACACGACATATACATTTCGACTGATAAGCGGCATGCCCAGTGTCTACGGCCTACCCCTCCACGATGCGCACAGCTTTTCATTTACCACTGCGCCGTATGAAATTACTCTTGATGTTCCCTTTTATAAACAACAAGAACAGTTTACCTGCAATATTGCGGCGCTTCGCATGCTTCTGGCATTTCGCGGGCACGCGGTAGATGAAGCAACACTCAAAACGCTTGCCGGCAATGGGGGCAAACGCGGCACGGGCAACCCCCATAAAGGATATATCGATGATTACGGAACGTATTGGGAACCTATAGAAAAAGCTGCAAGTCATTACCGGCCTCATAGGATGATCACAAGCGGAAATGTTTTAGATATTGTCAAGGAGATACGAAACGGCAATCCTGTCATGATCTGGGGACAAAACGGGTGGAGCGACCCGCATGACATCTCGTGGACAAGTTCGGACGGTGTCTTTATTAAAGCCGTCAACGGCATGCACTCGTCGGTCGTACGAGGAGTTCGCGGACCCCTCAATACTCCCACCCACGTGCTCATTAACGATCCTTGGCGCGGCCAATATGCCATAGACGTCAAGGAGTTCTTGCGCAGGTGGAGCTTTTTTAACGTTGCCATGGTCATTGAATAAGTATGCCGAGAGCCATGCACATACTTCTCGTCTTCATCATGGCAACAATAACCGCTTTCCGGGTATTCTGGAACCTCGGTGAGGCGCCGGTTGAGCGCTGGGATGAACAGACAAATATTGACGTTGTTTCGGACACGATCAATAACCAATCGTTTCCTGTTTTAACATATGGCAACAAACCGTTTTTTGAAAAACCGCCTCTCTGGTATTTTGCAGGTATTGCAATTGGAAGCGTAACACCAGTTTCTCTCCTCTCCATGCGGACAATAAGCGCGCTCTTTGGATTTTTGACCATCACGTTCACCGCATATCTCGCTTGGCGCTGGTGGGGGTGGATTGCCGGCTTCATCAGCTGGATCACTGCACTAACCACCAACCACCTGTTTGTCACAAATCCTGCAGGCGTTTTTTCTACCCACACGTTTCGGTCTGCAGATGTTGACAGCATGCTGATGTTTTTTTTGATTGCTGCGTATGCCGCAAGCGTCAAGATGCCATCGTCAACAAGGGCAGCAGCCCTAACCGGCGTATTCACAGGGCTTGCGGTACTTACGAAAGGTCCAATCGGATTTCTTCCACTTTTTATTACATCATTACAATCCAAACGCAGTTTCGTGGCATGGATCATCGCAATTGTCACCGTATGTCCTTGGTACGCTATGATGGTCGCTCAATTCGGCATGACATTTATACACCAACACGCTGGCTACCATCTGTTGAAGCGGGCGACAATGCCAATCGAAGGACACAATCATCCTTTATGGTATTACGTTTCCATCCTGACCAACCGAGCATTTTTTCTCTCGTGGGAAATTCTCGTATTCGCGCTCGTTTGGCTACTCATCCGGCGCAATATGCTTAGAGACAGACGAACGCGTTCTGCGTACATTCTTACACTGGCGTTCATTATCGTCCCCACGCTCATACAAACACGACTTGCATGGTATCTTTTGCCTCTGTATCCTTTTGCTGCGCTTACTGTAGGACGCGCGGCTTCCGGCATAACATTACGTGAAACTTCTTAAGTCTTTTTTCAGCTTCATCCGCTAGAGTAATGTGTACGAAAGGGGGTGAGAGCGATAAAAAACACATTATTCGTGGTGGGTCTGGGGACTCTGTTGGTAGGGGCTACAGTCGTGGGCGCGCAAGCGGTGCGCGCACAAACGACGGGAGGCATGTATCCGCCGTTTATTGGGCAGTTTGCGCAGAAACTGGGCCTCGATGAGCAAAAAGTGAAAACCGCGTTTGACGAACTTCGCAAAAAGCGCCAAAACCAAATGCAAGCACAACTCGAAGAACGTTTAACGCAAGCGGTCACCGACGGCAAGCTCACCGACGCGCAAAAACAGCTGATCCTTGCCAAACACAAAGAACTGCAGGAAAAGCGCCAGTCAGATTGGGCAAACGGGCAAACCTTGACACCGGAAGAACGACGCGAAAAGCGTAGAGCCCAGAGAACTGAACTAGAAACATGGGCCAGCCAAAACAGCATCGATATGTCATATCTATTCCTAGGAATGGGCCCCAAAGCAGGCATGAGGGGTGGATGGCATGCTTTCTAATCTTCTCTAACGCAAAAAGACAGCTTCCGGCCTCATCCGGAGGCTGTCTTGCGCATCTTTAATGATGCGACAAAAGCGCTTCTGCCTTTGTCTTATGAACCGTCCCGGGTTTATGCTCGGGCGGAGTGTAGATGGTGTAGAGCTTCATGACTTCAGTTGAAGTATTGATCACATTATGCCTGGTCCCAGCCGGAACGACAAATGCATAATCCGCTTTGATCTCCGATTCTTCTCCATCCATGATCACTTTTCCTGCTCCTGATTCGATGCGGATAAACTGATCATGCTCCGCGTGCACTTCCATCCCGATATCTTCGCCGGGCTTTAATGCCATCACCACAAGCTGACTTTTATCCGTCGTAAAAAGTATTTGCCGGAAGTATTCATTGGCAAGCGTTTTTTCTTCGATATTAACAACGTATCCTTTCATATTTTCACCTCCTTGCTAACGACTTACTCTCGCCTTTTTCTGCGCCGCAAGCGCCGCAAGCGTGGTGGTAATCGGCACAGCAAGCATTAGCCCGATACTCCCCACGAGGGTTCTCACCACTTCGTCTGCAATGATTTCATAATTAATAACCTCGCGAAACGGATGCGGATTATTGATAAACAGGAGAAGGAGCGGTAGCGCCGCGCCCGTGTAAACGAGAATAAGCGTATTTACCATCGAAGAAATGTGATCCTGTCCTATGTTCATAGCGCGGGAATAAAGCTCGTCAAATGTCATTGTAGGATTTGTCTCTTTCAGTTGAAAGACAATCGCTGATTGCGAAATCGTGATGTCATCCATCACACCCAACACGCCGATGATAATGCCGGCAAGCAAAAGTCCTTTCATATTAATCGCGCCACCCTTTGCAACCTGTAAAAAGCCTGCTTCTTCTGCGGCAAAACCTGTGAGCTTAACTGCTTCGACAAATACGCCAGCCAAAACACCCACGATCACAAGCGACACGACGGTACCGATTATAGCCATCGTTGTTTTTGTGTTCAATCCGTGGGAAAGATAGAACGTGACGGGAATGATAAACAGCGATCCGATGATGGAGATACTTACAGGATCAGCTCCAGCCGATATTCTCGGCAAAATAAACGCAATGATGACTAGAAACGACAAACCCATTCCAATAAGCGATGTAAGTCCGCGCCATCTCGCGATAAACACTGCAAGGATTACAAATATGACAAAAAGCCATGCAAGCGCGTCGCGCCTGATAAAATCCGTAATGTACAGGCGGTCGTTGCCTTCGACGTCTTTCAGGTAGCTTACCTGCACTCTGCTGCCAACTTGATACGTCGGAAGGTTCGCAACAGGCACGGTTCCCATCTCCACAATAATTTTTTTGCCTTCAAGCGACCCCCGCGTTACCAATAGCTCCAGCTTCTGATACTTTTGCTTGGTATCCATCACGTCTACTTCTTTTTCCTCAAGGATATTCGTGACCGTCGCCTCCAGAATTTCTTCCTGCGCGCGAATCGACCCAATGGGGACAAAAAAGAAAAAATATAAAACAGCAATGATATGTATCAGTCTATTCACGGTATTTCTCTTATGATTATAGCGTAAACCCATGGGTTTGGATTAACGCGTCTTTGTTGACCCGTGTCAATTTTTTCAGCGCCTGTTCCCGTCTCATGGCGGGAATACGAGTCGGGTGCATTTTCGCATAAACTAATTCAACGATGGCGCATGATCTTGATTATTTTGTAACGAGTAGTATAATAGCTTCACATGACAACCCAAAGAAACAGTTTCGTTTTCTTTTTTTCCTCCTAACGGGAGGTTGGGCTGTCGTGTATTAGCTAATACTCACATCTTTTTACCAACCTCCTGCAAAGGAGGTTTTAATGTGAAAAGAAAGGAGGTGATCGATATGAGAGGAGAAGTAAACGTAAAAGGATACCACAATTGGGGTTGCGGAGCGTTAAATGACACCAGCCCTTGTAGTTGTGAACCAAGAAATGATGGCGTGGCAATTATGTTGGAGCCATCCACGCCTGATAATGGTAATCCCGGGAACCAAGGATCAACAAATAATGGAACGTCAATAAAGCTAGATGGTAGTAGTAATATAAAACCTGAAGCTAAATCTTTAGAATCATGACTGGCATTTGATACACTCTGTGTGACAAATGAAGCATTGTGAGAGAAATCGAGGCAAACAAGCGTCAGTGGAGTCCTCGGCTGGCAGGCGGGTTGTATTGCCCATCGCGGTTGAGGAACTCACCGTCAACTCGTCTTTGACATCTTTGCACCTCGCTTCGCGGCTTTCTTCTTCTTACTGGCTGACCGTTTACAAAAAATGTCGAACTTCAATGTGTTAGCTCGCCTCGCTTTGCTCGGCTCACTTGCTCCGGCACGGCGCCCCCACCCGCCGCGCCTCCGAAACTGTCGGCTCGTAAAGACAAAATCAACACTGATTTTGTCTCAAAGAAAAAACGCAAAAATTTTAAAGAACTTTTTTATAAAACTTAAATGGCCGCCCTGGTTGTACTCAGAAACCTTTCGGGTTCTGCCCAAGACGGCCATTAAAAAGCCCGAAGGTTATTTCTGAGTACAATTACAAATATAGTCAGATGTAAGGTAATTTTCAACTACTTATGTTTATCTTAGGGTAATAATTTATAATATGATCATGAGAATTTTGGTTATCGAAGATGAGGAAAATCTGGCTAGATCGCTTAAAAAAATCCTGCAAACCAAAGGCTATGCTGTTGATATCGCACTGAACGGAGATGGTGGTTATGAAACAGCTTTTGGTGAAGAATACGATCTTATTATTCTTGACTTGGGCCTTCCCGGTATGGACGGACTAAGAATAATCGAGGAACTAAGGAAAGAAGGGAATTCCACCCCTGTAATTATGCTTACCGCCAGAGATACAACACAAGACAAAGTAAGGGGCCTAAAGTACGGAGCTGATGATTATTTAGTTAAGCCGTTTGAGTTTGAAGAACTACTAGCTAGAATTCAGGCTCTACTTAGAAGACCTAAAAATGTTATTAATGATAAGTTGATTGTTGAGGACTTGGTTTTGGATTCTCAAGCAAAAATTGTTAAAAGAAAGAACCATGAAATTATTCTTACTGCTAAGGAATTTTCTTTACTTGAATATCTTATGCGCCACAAAGGACAGGTTTTGTCCAAACAACAGCTTATCGACCATGTTTGGGATGCCGATCTTGATTTATTTTCCAATACAGTTGACGTTTATATTGGTTACCTTCGGACAAAAATAGATAAACCATTTCCAAAAGAAAAATCCCTTATCAAAACTATTAAAGGAATGGGTTATAAAATTGAAAATTATGAATGAATTTTCTAAGGCAAGATTAAAACTTTTCGGATGGTATGTGCTGATTAGCTTTTTGCTATTATCGGTATTTACTATTGTTGCTTTTCAAGCGGAAAGGCAATCATTCAATCAAATCGAAAAAATTGTAGCAAATAGAACTCAGAGACCATTAGTTGCGGTATTAGTTGATGATCGTTTATCACAATTTACAGCTGATTTTAGAGAACGCCTTCTATACTTCGATATTATTTTATTTTTAGCTTCAACCGGAGCCAGTTGGTTTTTATCGGGTGTAACCCTTAAACCAATTGAGGAAATGCTAAAAAAACAGCAGGAATTTTCAGTTGATGCATCGCATGAACTAAGGACCCCGCTTACTTCAATCATAATGGAATTGGAAGCCATAAAAAGAACACAGAAAAAAGTTCCAACAGATTTATTATCGTCACTCGAAAATATTAAAGTAGAAGCCTTAAGAATGAAGCAGCTTGTTAACAATCTTTTAACATTAGTTCGCAATCAACCTGACCAAGACAATGGTGACGAAGTATTTATATTAAATGAGGTAGCACAAAATTCCTTTGATTCACTTAAAAAAATAGCTCAAGAAAAAAAATTGGATTATGTGTTTCAAGACAACGAAAAAATTAAAATAAAGGGTGATATTGAAAGAATAAAACAGGCTTTAACAGTTATACTTGAAAATGCGATTAAATATACTTCATCAGGATCGGTAATCATGAAGATAGAACTTGCCAATCAGAAAATAGCCATGGTAGAAGTAGCCGATACCGGAATCGGTATACCACCAGGAGATATTCCACATATTTTTGAGAGGTTTTATCGAGTACGCACCCGCACAAAAACTCAAGGAACTGGACTAGGGCTAGCGATTGCTAAAAAAATAATTGATGATCATAAGGGCAAAATTATAGTCAAGAGTACTGTTGATAAAGGTTCAATCTTTTCAATTTATTTGCCCCTGGCATCTTAAGTTGTTCTTAGATTGAGATATTAGAATAAGTCTATTAGCTATTAATGAAAGGGGGTGAAAATAAATGAATATTAAACAAACACTATTAACAAGTTTAACGGCAGGATCAATTTTGCTTGGCTCTGCGTCTACAGCATTTGCCCAAAGTCCAACTACTGCTCCTTGGCAACAGAGAGCACAGGAAAGGCAGGAAGCACGCCAAGAGAGGGTTGAAAACAGAGTCGAAAGGCGATGCGACATCGTCAATAACCGTATTGATGCACGCATAAGTCATTACGAAGAACATTACAACGATGTTGAGGCACGTATGGCTAGAGTAACCGAAAGAACAAACGAATTTATTGATCGTTTGGAAACTAAGGGTTACGATGTTTCTAAAGTCAGAAGCGATCTTTCAACTTTGGAAGGAATGAGAACTACCCGAAGAAGCCTATATACCACATTTATTAATGAGCTTAAAGAGGCTAAACAATACGATTGTGGTGACTCAGAGGGAGCTTTCAAAACAGCCGTGAATGAAGCAAGGGCAGCTCTTGCCAAATGGAGAGATCAGATTAAAGCCAATAGAGAGTATATAAACAGCACTCTTCGCCCAGATTTGCAAGCCCTAAGAGGACAAAACCCAAGTCCTGCTACAGCCGAGTAATCTTGGCAGTAGTATGAAAGAAACGTCTGCAGGCGTTTCTTTCATGGTATTAAATAATTAAGAATGGAGGTGATAATAAATGAATAAATATATACCCTATACAATTATCGGAGTTTTAGTTATTGTGGCGGTAGTATTTGTATCCGGCAGGTTAAATACAAAATCGAGCTTAGTTAGCACACCACAAAATGAGGGAGTTATGACGGATACAGGCCCATCACCAATTCCTGTCTCTGAAGTTGTTTTGGATGATAAAACTACAGTCAGTAAGGCTATTGATGCTGAGTTAAATCAAATAGACAAAGAGTTGAAGGGAATAAATGATTACAACCTTGATGCAGATGGTCTGTCTGACGAGCAATTAGGTTTATAGTATAAAGCCTCCTAAATACTCGCCTTTTAGGCAAGAAAATCGCGCGCACAAAAAATAGCGGAGGCGCGGCGGGTGGGGGTGCCGCGCCGGAGCAAGCTAGCCGAGCAGAGCGAGGCGAGCTAACACATTGAAGTTCGACATTTTTTGTAAACGGCCAGCCAGTAAGAAGAAGAAAGCCGCGAATGGGTAGCGCTTGCCGCGCCCGCCTCCGCGGCAAGCGTGTCAAATCCGCCTTTTTTGAAACTTGCGGACAGCCGCCGGAAAAAGAAGGAAAAAACGCAAAAATTGGGTTTCTTGAGAGAAACCCTGCTCGCTAAAGCGAGCTTAAAGAACTTTTAAGAGATAAGATAGAAATATGATTAAATACATCGCATATTGCAGAAAATCTACTGATGAGACGGAAAGACAGATTCTGTCTATAGAGGCACAAGTAGCCGAACTTGAGGAGTTCGCCGAAAAAAAATCTAAAAATTGTTTCTTTTGTTACTGAAAGTAAAACGGCCAAAGAACCCAGGCGAGAAAAATTTGCTCAAGTTTTAGAGATGATAGAAAACGGTGAAGCCGCCGGTATCATCTCTTGGCACCCTGATCGTTTAGCTCGCAATTCTGTTGATGGCGGAAAGATTATCTATTTACTAGATACTGGAAAACTCCTTGATTTAAAATTTCCATCTTTTTGGTTTGAAAATACGCCACAGGGCAAATTCATGCTTTCAATCGCTTTTGGCCAGAGCAAGTATTATGTGGATAATCTTTCCGAAAATGTAAAGAGGGGTAATCGCCAAAAACTTCGTCGTGGTGAGTGGCCAAACCAAGCGCCGTTTGGCTATCTAAATATCAATAAAAAAATTGAGGTAGATAAAAAGCGAGTCAAGTTTGTGCAAAAAGCTTTTCAGCTTTTTGCCACCGGCGGCTATAGCTACGCGGATATCCGCAAATTTTTCAACCAAAACAAAATTTTCAATAAAAGTGGGCATGAACTTCATTTGGATAAAGTTAAAAGGATATTAACTGATCCGTTTTACTACGGCGTCATGAGATTTTGCGGCGAACTTTACGAGGGAAAACATCTACCTTTAATCTCCAAGAAACTTTTTGATAAGTGCCAACAAATAGTCAAACTCAAAAGCCGTAAAATCAAAAACAACAAACACTTGTTTGACTTTTTGGGACTTGTAAAATGCGGCGAGTGCGGCGGCGCAATAACCGCAGAAAAACACACCAAATTTTACAGGAGAACAAATAGAAAAGTTGAATATGTCTATTATCGTTGTTCAAAAAAGAAGGGCGCTTGCTCGCAAAAATATATTGATAAAGAAAAAATAGAAAATCAGTTAAGAGAAATTGTTTTGCGAGCTTCTTTGCCACCGCACGCCGCCAAAAAGTTTCTTGAGTGGGCAGATATAGACGCAAATCAAGAAAAGGAAAAGTCATCAGGAATTGTTTCAACCTATCAACTTCAACTCAAAGAAACAGAAGAAAAAACAGACCGTTTGCTTGAAGGGTATTTAGACAAGGTAATTAGTCCAGAAGATTACCAAAAGAAGAAAAACGAATTGGTCGAAACAAAATCGCTTCTCAACTCAAAAATTAAGGAAATTTCCCAAAACGGGACTGAGTGGCTCGAACCTTTCAAAGAATTCGTAAATAGTGCGCTTTCAGCGCACAAAATCGCGCGCGCAAAAAATAGTTGCCATGATTTGTCAATCATGGCAAAAACTGTCGGCTCGAACTTCTTTTTATTGGATCGGCGGCTGTTCGCAAGTTTCAAAAAAGGCGGATTTGACGCGCTTGCCGCGGAGGCGGGCGCGGCAAGCGCTACCTCCCAACGGCTTTCTACTTCTTACTGGCTGGCACTAGTTGAGGATTTCCGAACAATAAACTGGGCAGAAACCATCAAATACCCAGAGTTAGTTTATCAGAAATCGCAAGAGTATCTTCAGCAATATAAATACGCAAACTATACCTGATAAAACTCTTCAACTGGCTTTATATCATCAGGTAGGTCGGCTCTTTTTGAGCTAATATAATCTTTAAGTTTCTTACCATTTTTTCTTAACTTTTCTTCTAGCTCTGTTTCTCTACCTAGCATAATAAGCCCATCTCCTGCAGACACGCCAATACTTGTTTCTCTTATTAGATTTCTAAATATTTTTACATCAACTAATGGGCCAGAGCCCCAACTTTCAATCTTGTCGAAAATCCATATATCGCACATTTTATCCTGTTCGTCATTCCACATGATGATTATGTGATACTCTCCTGTAGTTAAATCCTGATTGTTTTCATAAATACTCTCAATGTGATCTTCAAGGCAGTTAGGCGTATTTCTGTCAAATACCTTTTCTAATCCAGTACATGGGTAAACAATGATTGGAATATTATTTATCTTAATCGTTTTAGGTAAGTAAAAAGATGCCATATCAATCTATTAGTTTTAACAATAGTGGAAACTCCTTATAAGGTTAGTTAAATGTGTCTGATCCCATATGACCTTCGCCCTTTGGAATGATCAGTGTTCCACCGATATTATCCAGCATGTACCTGCCCTCAACATCAGTACAACCCCAAGGATCATTATCAGAGTTTATAAAAATAATCTCTTTTACATTATTTTTTATCTTATCCCAGTTATATTTCTCTTGAAGTATTGGCTCTGGCTTTGGTTTCTTACCAATAGGACGAGCATATCCTGATACTAAGATTGCTTGTTTTATTTGAACATTTATATTTTCAAGTACACTAAGTTGCAGAGGACACCCTGCGGAATGGCCAAGTAGTATAGTTTCTTCAGTATAAGTTTCGTTTAAGGCAACTGGTAACCACTTTTGTAAAGCTGGTTGATCAGCGTCTGGCAGTAAAGGGATAGAAACCTGGTAACCTCTTTTTACAAGCCCCGTTTTTATATACGGAAACCAAAATGATTGATCAGTTTCTCCAGTGCCATGTAATATAACAACATTTTTCATAGTTTAGTTGCTTCAGATTGTTTAACTCTAACTGTTTCTGTCATTTTGTTAGTGCTTACATAAGCTAATACATCTACATCAGGATCGTAAAGCTCAATCATATCTAAATCTGTTCTTTCAAAGATCCTAGCCCCTTTTATATTTTTACCTTTAAGCATAGCTTGCTTAAGCTCATCATACTTATTTTGTTCTAAATAAAAATCTACATCTCCTACATGGTGTCTGTATGGGTCTGGTTTTCTAATATATAGATACGTATAGGTGGTTTCTGGAATATCACCTTCTGCTGGTATCACAATAGGCTCATGCAGTCTGAAGTATTTCTGATTAACATTATCTGAAGCTTCAGTTATTTGTTTCCTTAGAGTTATAAGAAAATCATACTCTTCATCATAATGGCAAAAGATACCCATATTACCAGCGTTAGGAAGGTAATAACCAAATGATTGTTTACCCAGTTTATACGCCTCAAAGTGAACATGCTTAATCGCTTCGAATAGCTCTTCCCTACTTTTTATTGGACTAAATCTATATGGTCTATTCATTATTTGGTAATTAAAGGCACTGCTTCTACAGGTATCTTTCTTACTTTAACATTTCTGTATCCTAGCCTTTTTGCTTTAACTAACCTGTGTAAACCATCAAGTAAAAGCCATCTTTCTTTCCAAAACATAATATCAAGTGGGTGAGAAAGATCTGCTTTCATCGTCCTTTCAAACTCTTCTTTGTATAAGTCTGGATTACTCAAAACATCATTTGGCTTTAGATCATAATATCCATTTGGTTTGTCCCAAAAAGGGATATCAAAATGCCATTCAAGCTCTGAAATATCCATATCCTCAACTGGAATATCTAAAGCCCAAACTTTACTATTATCCCAATGGAAATCAAAACCCACATCTTCAATAATCTTAGGCAACTCCTTTTTCATCTTTGAGCAGCTTTCATTAGTAGCTCAACAATAATGCCGGATATAATCGGATTATTTATAACCTTTTCATATACCCATTTTGTTGATCCTTTGAGCTTGTCTAAAAGATTTTTTACCTCACTGGGATCTTTTTTCTCTTTTAGTTGCTCGTTTAGCTGTTGAAGTAATACTAATGTTTCTTGCTTGTTTTCTATCTCTGTCTTCTCAACTTCTGTTTTAATATCATTAAAAACAATATCTATGTTATGACTGTCCATAATAATCGGACTGTTATTGCCACTAGTTGTTGCATTTATTTGATTGCCCACAATCTTTTGGTAAACAAACTCTGAAGGCACTTTAATACTAAACTCCGATTGATCTTCAATATATTTTATTCCTTTATTTTTTATCTTGACAGTATTTACCTTTGGTGGGTCAGCATTAGGCGTCATGTTTGCCTCTATTAAATCTTCGTCAAGCAAAAATAAAACATTCCTTACAACTGAAGTATCATCAACAGGCACAAAAATCTTCAATATCTCAAGCGGTATGAATGTATGAGGGTCATCTAACCAATGGTCATGTAGTGTTTTTAGTATTTGCCGTCTAACCTGATCGTCAGTAGGTGTACCACCAAACATGAGCTTTTGGACTGATCTTCGCATACCATCTTGCATTTTTATATGATAGCCCTTGTTGTCAGCGTCAAGGCCATCTGATCCTGTATTTAGCAAATAACGGAAACAATAGCTGCCCTGTTTATAAAGGCTTGTTATTTTTTCAATAGGAAGTGGAATATAAGGCAAGATCGCAAGATAAGCTAGCTCTTCTTCCGGTGGGCTTCTAAAGGTAAGATTACTAACAGTTGCTCTTAATGTTCTACTCCAAGTAAATGTTAAACAGCCTATTACTTCATCAGTTTCATCTTTTATGTAGTACATGTAAGGTGAGGTACTATCACCTGCGGATTGTTGAGGATTATCGTCAACTGGTACTACTATATAAGTTTTTCCTTGATCTTTTAATCTTATTGATTTCATATTTAAGGCAAACTTTCACACGCTATTCCATCACCAACTCCTGTATTATCAAGTCTCATTGGATCATTTTGTGCTGTAAAACCGCAGCAGTTGAAAAAGGCTTGTGCATCTGAATGTGATGAGAAGTCAGAGCAATCTCTATCAGGACTACTGCAAGAGTACTTACAAGCTCCACCACCTGAAGTATTGGTATTAGTTTGCGGAGTTGTAGGATTTGATGTGACAGGTTTTTTGGTTGGAGTCGGTGTTGATGTACTACAAGATCCCCAAAGCCCTTTATTTGCTGCTCTTGCTTGTTGTTCTGCCTGTCTAAACTTGTCCTGATATTTTACATCCGGTGGATAAGAAGAAGCATTAGCGTAGCCTTCTGCGACCAACATTTGATTTACAAATAGATCGCCCATATATACATAGCGAAGTAGTCGTCCATATCTGTCTGTTTCTGAAACATCTTTCTCAAGCCCTACAGTGCCATTTCCAACTAGCTCCTTATTCTTGGTTGACCCATACCCCGTATAGTGCGAGTGTTGTCTGAGATAATTACTTGAATCAG
>CAZQTD010000001.1:135566-145113 GCA_964596355.1 uncultured Gammaproteobacteria bacterium | reverse complement strand
GGGAGGATCCGTAAGTGCTCTGCTTGTCACGGCTGCGGAGAGAAGGGTGGCGTAGAAAGACCACTTTTGTTCGCGGGAAAAACGAAGTAATGCATGGTGAATAAACGCTACTGCCTCAAGTGTAGGGGGTAGATCCCTTAAATCTATTTCGGCTTGTCCCGCTGGTGCCTCTGCCCCGGGGCCACCCGTCGTATCCGTACTGATCCTAGGCGAAGTATTGTGCGCCACGATGCCCCCATAGACGATATCTTCAATCTTGTAGATCATCCCTCGTTCTGCTAATTTAGAATTCATGAAGCGAATGATTCGCTCCCGTAAAGCATTTTCCGTATACTCATCTTTTTTCACTGACATCGCGGCTGCAGTATTTTTGAGCATCTTCATTTCCCAATCGTTTGTAGAATTGACGTGGCGTACCCCGCTGGTTATACTATGTTTGTATCTGTCAATAAGCATGCTTAAGGGGGCCAAATGAACCTGACACGTATCAATGAATTTATTAACCGCGGGGGTGCGGCGCTTGTATTGGTCATTATCGCGTTTGCGATCATCTACTATATCTTTGGAAAAGATACCGACGAAGTCTCCAGAAAGAAGTCCAATTAATACGGCTTCTTCTTCCTCTGTCAGCGACAGTCCTGTCTTTCTATTTATATAGTGTCCTCCCACGAAGTTGTGCGTGCCGTCTACTTCTATGTCAAAGACGTCCTCGGGGGCGAATTTTTCAATGGAAATGATCGTCTCAAACACGGGTTTGCCATTGGCCCCAGCGACCGCTACCATGTCGCCGGCTTTGAGATTTCGAACCTTCTGCCACGTGCCGTCGTTGACAAACGGACGAATGTGTGATAAGCTCCTCGTCGCAGTCGAAAGACTGTCGTGAGAGCCCCTATCCTTTGGATATGGGGTTTTCTTTTGGGCAAAGCCCGTAGTAACAAGATCAACAAACACATCCGCTGCAGCCTTCAGCTCTTGCGCTACAGCGTGCTTGGCAGAAATAACGCGGACAGTTTTCCCTGCTTTCTTTAGTTGCGTGACCAAATAAGTAAAGTCGCTGTCGCCGGAAAATATCAGCGCTTCATCATACTCCTTCAGGTGGTGTCTGGCATCATAGGCAATTTCCACATCAAAATTCGCTTTATGAAGCGCGGGCTTTTGGTGCAAACGAATGCGCTTGATGTCCTTGGTTACTATGGTAAACCCAAGCCGCTTGATGACGGTAAAGAATCGATGTTGCCCGTCGGCGTTCTTCGGAAACCGCGGGCCGTAGTAACCCAAAAACGCTATCCTTCCTAATTGCCGAAGCTCTTTTATGAGCTCGCGGTAGTTTACGAAACGCCCCAGCATCCGCAGGGTAATTTCAAAATTCGCCGCATCGATAAACACCGCCACGCGGTTCTTCTCAGTCTTCGGCAGGACCAAATACGGGTGCTCGCTGGTTGTCCTGATGGTTTTGCCGCTAGCTGTGGTAAGGCGGAAGACAACCTGCTTCCCTTTGGGAAGGAGCTTGTTGACGCGGGAGACAACAAATCGGCCGGTTGCTTCATCCAACGTGAGGATCTCGTCGCCGGGACGGATGTCGCGGATAGGCACGTCTTCCCAGTCATCGTTTCGCTCGTCTGGGCAAACCCCCTCCGGATCTCCTGCGCCTGCAACGTTTGATTTCTGCCCCTTCTTCCTGCGCCTGCGGCGAAGGAGTGTGTCTCCGGTAACGCACTCGGGAGGAACCAACGGGGCTGTGGTGCTTGAGCCCCCTCCGGCTTGGTTCTGCCGACTGGGTCCTCCAGCTGGCGGCGGTTGATCGGGCAAAGTGGGATTACTGCGGGTCTCTTCGACGGCGCTCCGCGCAAGCCACAGAGGCAACCCCAGTCGTTCGGCAGCGGTGTTATAAAGGACGCGGATGGGATACAGCCCCCATTTCGATCGTCCGAACTCATACAGTGCGTTCTTGATTGACGATGGAATCTGTTTCAGAATCCATCCTGTTACTTTTCCGCCAAAAGAACACCCGCCTTGATTGAACTGCGCATAGACGACAGAGGCAAACGGCAACATGCCGATCGTGCAATTGGGATTCTGATCAGATTTGTTTGCGGCATCCGTAATCGTTGTGGCTAGTTCATCACCTAATGCTTCCACCCCATCCACCGGCTCATCTGCGCGCGTTACATCATGCTGACTGAGAAACTGCTGAACAGTCTTTAAATTCCCAATAATTAAGCGTATTCGTTCATCGGACACATTTTGTGCACGCAATGACTGCTCCACTTGCTGTAAGTCAAGAGAAACGAAGTGCTTAATCACCCGCGGGGTAAGAAGCGGCGTAAGACCTTGAAGAACAAGTGTGGATGTATTTTCAAACGCGTGGTTTGCATCATATGTTATTAGGCTTATAATGCCTGATTCCTGGTCAACGACAAGTTTGTAATTCCCGAAATTTGGATCCCGATCTCCTACCACATAGCGCAACAACAGTGCGGCAATATATTCATCGGGAACAACTCCCCGAAAAATTGCCTCTGTAATATCACTTGTTTTCTTTTGTGCACTTCTAACGTCCTTATGAGAAAGTAAAAACGTTAAAAGGTCAGCGTGAGCCCCTAATGCATCTACCTCCACCCCTTCATTAACATACCACTGAAGCGATCCTTTTGGAGTGCGCACGGTTGGCGGCACGAGGTTGTGTCCGAAAAGACCGGATAACCCCAACGAAACAGCCGTTGCATAGAAGTCTGGCTCGGTTGTGTCGCCCCAACGAAAAACCGCAGGATGCCCCTCAATGTCAACAATTCTATGCTCTCCGGCTTCTTCTCTGGTGGTAGCAACCTGTGTGTCACCAAGGATATCCAGATACGGCCCGTCTCCAACCGCAAGCTCCAACAGAAGCGTTTTTATGGCAGAAAGCACTGAATAGCGTGCCGCACGCGTGTCAAGCGGCTCGTGACTCGTAAGCAACTCTTTCTGCATCGCTTCAATTGTTTCGCGCGCGCCAGCAACCGCCTTCCCTGTCTGCCAGTACGGAAGATCCTTCGACCACAATTGACGCAATGTGATATACAAACTCCGGGCAAAGAACGTGCCGTCCGGATCGACAGAGCGAAGCAGTTCCACCAAAAAATTGAAACGTTTCGCTTGTTCGCTGGCGTCTGCGCTTTCGCGCTTCGGGTTTCGGAAACGAAGCTCGTGATACGCTCCGCCCTTAGATGCATCGCCAAACGGTTTAGCCACCTGCATGAGGCTATTGAGGTCGAACCTCCCATTTGCGCGGCGGAGCATTGCACGTATTGTCTGCATGCCCGTGCCGGTGCCTCCCGTTGTGAGGCTCGTGCCAAAGGAAAATTCACCACGGTCGGTAAACAGAACTGATGGATACCCATCGCCGTTATCCTGCATGCTTAATACCAGCTCGCCTGTTTGCCTGTCATGCCCGCTTCGGAAGGTAATCGTCAGCGGCTCCCCGACCCTGCTGTCAAACGGGTAGGCGTTGAGGGCGTTTTGGATAAGGTTGACAAGCGTTATCCCCAATGCATACGGAGGCATTTCTATAACCATATCTGGACGCACCGCATCCAGATTGAGCTGAATGCCTAGTTGTGTCGCGATCTCGCCAAACTCATCCTGGATATACTGCCGGACGGAAACGGGTTTCGTCGTTACGGTCCCTAGGAAGTCGTCCTGCATGGATTGAATCCAAAACTTGTTTGCAGAAACGGCAAGCCCAATGACTCCGGCAATAGGCGTACGGCGTAGCTTGGCAAGAATTTTATTTGCTTCCTCGATGTTCTGTTGAACCTTTTTTCTATCCCCTTCTGCTAATCCCCGAATATACTCGAGAAGGGGCATAGATTGTTGTTGGCGCAACCACCTTTCAGCATAGTACGCATACGGATTATCCTGATTATTAGGGTCATCTAGATACGCCTGCAGTTTTTCTTGCTCTTGAGCTTCTAGGAGGGCTTGAACAAAAGGATCATTTTCGTCGAATGATTGACTCGTTTCAGTTTTTAAAATAAGTGCCAGCGTTATGAGCTTGAGGAGTTGGTTTCGTAGATCATGCCGAAGCCCCCGCCACGCGAGAATTCGCGTGTCGTGTTCACGCTTTGATAATTTCTCTTCCTCACCCAATGAATTGATGTGGCGGATTATCTCTTCAATGATGCCTTCTATCCTCTTGTTTATCGTCAGGACCGACGCACTAAACTGGTTCGCCGAGCGCCGTTGCGCGTCGGACAAGCCTTCAATCGTTGTCGGCAGTGTTCCGATGGCCGTAACAAACGTATCCACCTCATCCGTAAGTTTCAACAGTTCATGCTCAATAGCTCTAAGCGCGCCGGTTTCTTTTTCCGCAAGAGGTTGATCGATCGGCTCTAGCTCTTCCCCGCGTGACTCATGCGAAGTTATTTCTTCCACTGACATCTCTGAACCACGCGGCAGAATAATAAATCCCCAGCACTCCTGATCGTCTAACGCAAGCCCCAAGAACCGATCGCCTCTGGCTTGTGCCTCCTGTTGCGCTTGAGAAATAATTTCCTCCCACTGTTGACGGTACTGCCTGTCTGGATATTGATCACTGATTCTTTGATAGACAAACCGACCTCGAATAATGCGTGTAGCGTCAGTTCCATGACTGCTTTCAACCTGTAACGTCGCTTCACCGATCGGAAACGCATTGAGCGCCACGGGTAGATCATTAACAGTAACAGGGTATGCAAGCGATGGATCCTTGGCAGCGTCAGGAGGCACTGTAATCCGATACGGCTCTTGGGAAAAAAGGGCGTCAAACGGAATAAGAGCTGTTTCTTGTTGTTTGTTTGCTGGACCTTTTGTAGATGTACCTTCTTTTAAGAATTTTATGATTTTCTGAGCAATTTGCTTTTTATTTCCAAGCTCTTGGTTTCCATCGCCTTGACTGTGCGCCCCCGACGAAGTGAAAGGGTGAAGGTAAGGATTTTGTACAAGGTTTAAGATAAATACATTTGGCTCGGGTATCTGGAATGCTCTTTGAGCACGCGCAGGCCCTTGGGCAGACACCATCGTAACTACTGCTTCGATAAGACCGTCCTTACCGATTAAGCCAGCCAGCTCGTCATTGCTTTGCGCGTCGACGGTGAATCGAAAGAGAAAATAATTGATATGTTCGCATCCTGTCGCCGAACACATGCGCAATAACGCTTCACCTGGTAGTCTCTGTAATAGCTCTTCAACACCCTTTTGAGATAACGTCCCAGTCCCATAGACCACTCGAAGTGTGTCAATAATTGTTTCCAGATCATACCCACTCGGTTGTTGATTCGATGCGTTATCTATTATCTTTTTAATATCAGCAAGCGTCGTCGGGTGAGGAACGACTGTTGGGTCAGTTCGAAGAAGCGGGATCGTGCCAATTCCGGTTGCCGTTGCTGCCCGCAAGCCGGGGCCGATGTCCGGTGCATCCTGGAGAAAATCTGTATTCAAAATGCGACTAATGGGGTTTTGTAAAGCTTCTTTCTGTTCATCTTTTATAGTCTTATCCGTCACTGAAAGACCCGCAATCGCCCGCTCGGCCAGGCGTTCAGCTACCTCTTCCCTGCTTGCGGTACGTGAAGGAGCAACATCTCTTGTCTCTCGATAAAACTGAAGGAACGACTGCGCCGCCAGTTTGCTGGCATCAGTCTTGTCTGTTGCTAACACCTGATTGATGAGAAGATCGCCCAGCGGGCTATCCCTCACCACGGTATACGACGTCCAATACGAGGGGCTCACAATGGATCTGATCGTCTCTTCTGCAATCTGCCAGCTGACGCCGTCGCCGCCAAGAACCTCCAACACCACCATGAGCGCCGTAGCAAAGCCTTCATTGGCGTCAAATTCTCCATTAAGGTCATACCGATAGCGCCGCGTTAAGTATGGTGCGTACGCGCGCATCAAATCATGGGACAGCTCGTGGAAAAGAATCCTGCGGATGAGCGCGCGGTTCGCGTTATACGTACTCACGTTGGTTGCTAGCGTCTTTCGCATCACGTAGACGCCGGTGCGTTCGTCGTAAAACGCTAGGATAGTAGCGTCGCTAAAGCCTGCGGATTCAAACACCGCGTCGTCGGCAACAACGACAGGGATTTCGTCAAGGGCAAGTTCATCCGTGGGAAGTCCGTGGGAAAAAGCTAGTTCTCGGACAAACGAGAGGTCGCGGGCAAGTAGGTCGCGCTTGAGCCTGGTTTGCTCGGCCAGCCACGCGCGCAAGCGTCTGACGGTTTCTGTCGTCAATTTGCCGTTTGCGTCATACGCAAGCGGGTAGTGCTGCGGATCGAGGAGGTGATATTCCAGATAGCCTTTCAGGAGCGCGTCTTTTTGGTACCGCGTGTGCATGAGCTCCCATAGCTTGGGGTCGCTTGTTCTAATCGCCTCGCCGAGCGTTTGACCATCACGAAGTGCGTCTTCGCCTCGCAGATCCGCAAACCGCCGGCTGATCCTGCCTGCTTGCGTAATCCAGTCGGTCCAACCCAAGGCAAAACGCATGACGCTGTCAAGCGTATCGCGGATGCGCTGACGAGTGCTTCTTTTTGGCGTCTTCACCGCCCCCGGCTTCGTCTCCACCGGCTGTGCCGCGCCGCCGGATTGTTGTGTCGTGGTATTGTGCGCGACAATCCCGTTGCCCACGAAGTTGTGCGTGCCGTCTACTTCAACGTCAAAGACGTCCTCGGGGGCGAATTTTTCAATGGAAATGATCGTCTCAAACACGGGTTTGCCATTGGCCCCAGCGACCGCTACCATGTCGCCGGCTTTGAGATTTCGAACCTTCTGCCACGTGCCGTCGTTGACAAACGGACGAATGTGCTGTATGATATGTGTACCGTTGAAGAAACGGCTTTGAGCGGCCCCCTTTCTGGGGCCTTTTTTATGATTGTTACTGTCGTTTGCGGCAAAAGGCACATACACATCAGCCGCATTTCGCAATTCTCGGGCAGTTCTTCTCCAGGGGCTCACTACAATACTATGTTTACCCAACTTCTTCAACTCTGATACCAAATAGGTGAAATCTGAATCGCCGGAAAACAGCACCAAGGTATCGTAGGAATCCTTATGGAGAGCCGCATCAACTGATAGTTCCACATCAAAGTTTGCTTTGTGCTTTTCATCGCGATTGTTTTGTCTTATGACCTTGATAGGCTTCGTGATGATCTTTACGCCTAATGAACTTAGAAAGCCAAAAAACCTTCGTTGCTTGTTTGCGCCAAAATCCACACTGTAATAGCGGACGTTGACGTTTTCTTTGTGCGGAAAGAATGAACGGACAAGCTCCCGATAGTCTATCGTAAGGCCGAAACGCTTCGCGCTTATTTCAAAATTCGCCGCATCGATGTAAACGGCAACGCGGTTCTTCTCAGTCTTCGGCAGGACCAAATACGGGTGCTCACTGGTTGTCCTGATGGTTTTGCCGCTTGCTGTGGTAAGGCGGAAGACAACCTGTTTCCCTTTGGGAAGGAGCTTGTTGACGCGGGAGACAACAAATCGGCCGGTTGCTTCATCCAACGTGAGGATCTCATCGCCGGGCTTAATCTGGTCTATACGCACGTCCTCAAACTCCTCCGGATCCCCTTTGCTTCCCTTTCGCTTTTTGCGCCGCTTCAGAAGCGTGTCGCCGGTGACGCACTCGGGCTGTGTTTGGGCAGGAACTGCCGGAACAGAGGTCCCTCCCTCTTTCCCCGCAGGCACGGCAGGGGCTTGCGGCGGCGGTTGCTGTTGAACGGCTGTCGGCTCGGCTTCGGGAGCAGGCTGGACAGCTTCGGGCGCGGCGGGTTGGGCGGGTGCGGCAGGTTCGGGCGTCTCATCTTCCTCTGTGAGATCCGTTCCTGTATGCCTGCTTTGCTGCCGCTTGGTAACCCCCCACCCTGTCAGGCGCGCCGCATCATAGATAATGAAAAGGGGGAAATTACTGCGAGATATAATCCAACCCAACACTCCCGCCCCTCGTTGCACCACGGTTTGATTGGGACCAAACGGATTTGGTGACCACCAATATCTATTGATTTGACTAATTACTCGTCTTGCATTCATCCATGTTTGAGCCCTTGTATGCCACCCATAGACGGTTACGATGGCACGTATCGTCCAATGAACAATCCGATTCGCCTTGCCTTGTTGAGGTACCCGCGTCAACAGCCCATCCATCAAGTCCACGGTGTGCAAAACCGTCACGGCGGGAAGCACAGCGTGGACGAGAGGCGCCGGATACCACGAGCCGATATGGATATTAGCGAGCAATACATTAAGTGGAATAA
Organism: uncultured Gammaproteobacteria bacterium; assembly: GCA_964596355.1. GTDB lineage: Bacteria > Patescibacteriota > Microgenomatia > UBA10105 > UBA927 > CAZQTD01. The sequence continues at coordinate 136,855 of CAZQTD010000001.1, read as the reverse complement.
TGTCATTGAGATGAGTGTTGCTTAGAATGAGCTGAATAATCGGCACCGGAATGTCTTTGACGTACGAGCCGATACCGCGGTTGACAACAGTCATCTCTGGCGCCATGGACCGAAGTATCGCTTTACCCGACGCGCGTTCTGTGAAATAGCGTGCGGCATTATAGATGTCGTGACTCACAAGCGCGCCAAGCGTGTAGGCGCCGATAGGAGGGTTTGCCGCCGTAATTAAACCTGCTACGACATACTTGGTGATAAACAGGCCGGTGTCGACAAACGTGCGAGTCTCATTTTTCTCATTGTTCGGCCTGCCACTCACAACAGGAAGCGCGCCAAGCGTGCGCGACGCGAGCCCGTACTGCGACCCGCTGACAATCGCCGCCGCCTCGCGGCCTATGGTTTCTCGCATCCGTGTTATTGCCGTCTGGCGAGGAGCAGCACTGTCGTACGGAAATACCTTGGGCAAAAGCACGATGCCGCCGGATACCAGGTAGATTGCGACACCCACGCCGATGCCGGTGACGAAGTTGCGAATCGCTACGGCGCCAACCGAAACCGATGTTGCCGCTGGTGATCCACCCGCAATCGCCGCTGCGGGCGCCGCCGCCGCGCCAAAACCGAGCAAACCGCCAATCGCGTTAGCGATCGTGGGTACAATCATCGTCCAGAAGACAAATAGCGAGCCAAACGCCAGTGCGGCAGTTGCGACAGCGCCGAGGGCAATGGCGACCTTTTGCCACGTCGGCCGCGCCTGCCACCAGCTTGCAATCTTGCCCACCTGATTCGTTTGCGCCAAACGGGGCAATGCGGTTGTAGGACTGCTAAACGCAGTCGTTGTTCCGGGCGCGGCAGCCGCGGCGGCAAGAATTGCGGAAACTAATGCAGGTCCTGTTACCTGCTGGCGGAACGAAGAGGGGTTGTTTTGATCAATTGCGGACACGCTTCCACCGGCTTCTTGTTTTTTCTGTGCAAATGCTATTATTGCGCCATCAAGCGCCTTTTCTGCTTCCTGAAGCGCCTGATTTTGGGCGTCCGCCGATACTTCACTACCCGCTTTTGCTATAGCCAGTTCATACGCTACAAACGCGTCGATCAATGTCCTGTCTGTCGAATCATTTGGATTAAGATTGGTATTCAACGCGGTTTCAACACGCGTTTGTACATCCGCTCGATAGGCGGCTTCTATGCGCTCGGCATCGGTCGTCACCATCTGTGCAGTCGGTGAAAACTCACTAAGTTCTTGCAGATTTATTTGCGTGCTATACGTTTGTTGATTGTCGGACGGATCAACA
>CAZQTD010000001.1:0-135466 GCA_964596355.1 uncultured Gammaproteobacteria bacterium | reverse complement strand
AGGAGTATTCCACGTAAACGTACGCTTATTGACTCCTCTCGGAGTGTATATAGAAATCGTTGCTTTCGATCCGGGTTTCGCGGTAAATGCTAATTCTTGGTTGGGCAGGGAAACTTGTATCCCTCCGCGCGGGATGATTCCTACAGCCGCCTCTCTTGCGGCGGCAAGCCCGGTTGCCAAATGTGCTCGGTCGGGCGCGGTATAGTTGATCTCTGCCGTCCTAGCGGCAATGCCGGCCGCCCGCGCGATCTGCTCTCGGGTGCGCGCCTCCTGCGCAGTTGCGGTCGGCAGTCGCCCTGTACCGATTGCGGCGCTCACATCTTTATTCGTCCGCGTCTGCCCGCGCGCAATTGTCTCTGGCAACTGTGCTTCCGTGAGCCGCGCGTTGATCTGGTCAACTAAATCGACGATCGACTGAAGTTCGTTATATGGCCGAGCCGCGACGACGTGACCATCTGCGGATTGCCCGCTCCTGCCGAGCCGCAAATCTGCTTCGGTAAACGATTCTCTGCCGCCAACAGCCTTAAGAAGCACGTTCCTGCTGCTGCGCGAAAGACCGCGGGTTATTCCTTCAGATTGGGCAAGCGTATAAAGATAGCGCTGTACGCGATTTAACCGTTCCAGAAGTTCTGCTTTTCCGGTTACTACGCCTGTGCCTATAGCGTAGTCAAGCTCGGCCTGCGCGCGCAAATTCTCGCGCATGAGGTCAAACAGCTCCTGCTGACTCGCAGGCATGCTCCAGCCGAGCGCGCGCGCAAGGGCCCCGGGTTGGGCCGCTTCCTCCATGCGCACAATGACGTCAAACCCGATATTTTCCGCTATTCTTCCGAGCGCTTCAAGACGCTGGTGCTGAATCAGCGCCTCCTGGTTTGCACGGAACAAGCTAATGGCATCATCCAACGCATAAATATTCTTTGAGCCGCCCTCAATAATAATATCCAATCGTGAATACCCGCCTTCCAGCCCACGGTCACGACCGATTGCCTGCAGCACGTCGGTAAGCGACGTGTTGCTGCCTGCTATGACAGTAAACGGTTCGTCGGACAACGTGATGCGGTCTGTGCCGTAATGCGTGCCGAGTTCGTAAATATGAACGACCAACACACCTTCTTGCCGAAGACGCGCAAGTTCTGCGTTCACTGCGGCGCTGTCAACGAGAGTTTGTCGTGAATTTTCGATAATTGTTCCATTTTTTCCTATCTGATATCTATAGCTTTCGCCATTGGGATTATTGACGACAAACCACGTCCCATCGGGACTCGCCTGTCGAAGGCGTTCAATGTGCACCTCGGAAGGAATTCCCTCGTCTGCGATGACGTAATGTTCAACTTTCTGCTGAACAGCGCGCACTTTGCGAACCGCCGCAATCTGTTGAGTTGAGCTGCCGCCCACGATGAGGGTAGGTCTGTGTTGGGTTTGCACAAACGCCACTTGATCAACAAGGCTCTGGCTTAACTGAATTCCGTAAATATGTTCAAACTCCCACGCGACGTGCTCCGGCGTGCCGGTAAATCCATAGATTTCGCTGAAGTTGCGCAAAAATCGCGCGTAGTTCGTGCTACTGACGGTTTCCGTCACCGATACGCTTTCAAGGTCTGTCGCTACCTCCCTGCCAAGCGACCGAAACACGTCGCCGCCTACCTGTTCCAGCGCAAGCGCATCGAATGCCCGAGACGGCGTGCGCTCCGATATGGCTCCCCATTCGGCAAGAACAACGCGGCCGTTTCTCAGTTGATAATTCGCCTGCGGAACCTGTGCAAACTGGTTGATGATGCTGTTGAATGCCGCAACGCGCGCACGCAGTCCCTGCTGCACCAACTCAAGACCGACCGCCGCCGATTCCCCGCCAAAACTGGTGCGGTCTAAAAATGCTATCAGCGCATCCTTAAGGGCTTCTCCTTCTCTCGCCACGCCGTCTTGGTTAAGGACATGGCGATTTATGTACTCCCGCACGCCCGTATGACCCTGTGTCTCTGCTTCATCTATGGAACGATTGATAAATTCACGGTACGCCTTATTCTGTTTCTCGATATCGCGCATGACCCCCTGATTGCCGACGCGTTCAATACCTGCAACGCGGCGCGCCTCCTCAAGGCCGCCAGATTCAAGGGCTCGAAGCATATCCCGAATCACTGTCGTATGTTCATAGACATCACGAAATATAGCAATTGCCCGCTGCCCCCGCTGGGTAGAACCCAAAACTTGCCGCGCTCCTTGGCTTATGACGTAGTCCACGCCAAGCCGGAGCGTAATCTGCGCTTCGTCTGCCAGAAGCACACTGCCGCGGATTGCCCGCATGAATGTGGCGCCGGAATCGCCGCGGATGGATTCAAAAATTGCATCTTTGGTCGTGACGATAATGGTTGACTCCCGCATCTGATGCTCTGCAGGAGGGTGGTTGGCGTCAAACTTGACGACCTTCATGCCAAATTTTTCAAACAGTTCTTGCGGAAACTCTCCAAAGAAGTTCGCAACGTCATTGCCGGTGTTGAGGATGACAACGACCCGCTTGCCCTCAATTTTCGCTTTCATGATCGCAATTTCAGGAATCATTGCGGCTGTCTTGCCGCTGCCGGTTATCGATTCAAACAACCTGCCCATGACGCCTGACTCTCGCGCAAGCATCGCTTCTACTACCACGCGGATCTGATTTCTCGCGCCTGCTTCGGCCCCCCGCCAGACAAATTCGCTTCTGCCAGTTTGCCTTCGATACTCCGTAACAATCCGCTCAAAATCTCTAAGCTCGGTATTGATGCGCGTCAATATGTCTCGGCCGGTTCTGCTAATTCCCTCCGGTATTTCTACAGCTCCTTGCGTACGAAGTGCGCTTGATGATTGAGCCACCTCGACGCCATCAATGGTAACCCGTTCGGGGAAATACACCCTGCCATCAATAACCTCAAGCTGGATAGTTTCATTGTTGACGACCGCTTCGTATCTGCCGTTCGGCTTGTTAGCCAGCGTCCGTTTAAGTTCATCAATGCTCGTTGTTTGTCTAGTAAGTACATTCATGCCTCCCAACTCTTTAAACGACGTTACACTGCCATTAAGCTCCGTCACTTCGTAGCGCACGGTAAGCGTTCCATCGCGCACTGCATTACCAAGTACCGCAAGTTCAATGTTTCTTCCTGCAACGGGATCTAGGATGCGCCTAAGAAGCGTGGGCTTATCGAGCGTCCCCCAGAGTCCTTCAATTGCCGCATCGCGCAGTATTTGTATGCGCCCGGGAATCTCCAGCCGCTGCGCAAGCCGAGCGATTGGTCCGCCGGGCGACTCCGGACGTCTGGCAATAGGAACCTCGTACGCTCCCAGTCCCCGCGTTTGCGCGTCAGCAAGCATTCGCTGACGCTGGGACGAAACATCAATAACGGTTCTTTGAAACGTATTTGAATCACCTAACGCAATAGTCGCGTCAGTGGTGGTGGCGTCTCCTTCAATCGATATGAGCCCTCGCGCTTCATTGAGAATGTCCTGCCTGTGGGCGCCGAGCATTCCTTCAAATGATTCCACGATGCGGCGCGCCATGTCCCGACGTTGCTCCACCGGAACCCGATCTCCTAATCTCGTTGCAATGTCACCAATAAGCCGCTCGCGGACAGCTTGATCTATGATTTGTCCCCGGTCGTTAACGATACCTTCGAGCTGCTTGCCAGCATCGTCATATCTCGTTTGTCCGGTCAATCCCACGCCACTATTGAGTTTATCCACGATAGTACGTAATCGATCGTAAATGATCGATCGGAACGCGCCTTCAACCTCGCCGATAACGCCTGCGGCAATCCATGATTGCGCCGCAGGCAATTCCGGGTGAAGCCTCGCCCACACGTCGCGGGCAAGCGCCATCGCCTCTTGGCGCACTTGTAAAGCTTCGGAGCCTGAATCCGTATAATAATCTTGTCCCTTTGCGAGATTTTCACCGTTGACGATCTTTCTCCACAGCTCATAGACACTGTCTTCTGCGCGGAAATTCTGATCGTCCATGTTGAAGGTGGTAAACTTTTCGCGAAATCTATTCGATTGTGCAACAATTCTCTCAATCTCTAGGCGAATATCAACCGGAACATCCTCTACTCCCCGCGCAATAGTCAGTTGCCGGGCAATTTCTCGTATCAACTCCTGACGCTCTTGAGCTGTGTTAAATTGTTTTTCATTACGAGTTTCCATCTCGCGAACCACCGCTGTTGCTTCCTCAAGTGCGGATCCGCTGCGGTATCCGACGGTAAGGGTGTCTCTGGGCCGAAGCGCATTGTATGCAGCGGTAAGGTTGGTTAATCGTTCCAAATATTCCGGCGTCGTTACCGCTCCGTCATGCCTGGCAACGTCCAGGAACGCTTGCCTGGCTTGTTCGTACGCGAGCGCCGCACCCGATTCCTGTATGCCCAGTGCGCGCCGGATACCTGCTATCGCCCGCTCTACCAGCGTCTGCCGAGCGGGTTGTGCTGTAAGAAGCAGGTATTCTCCGTTTGCCGCAAGCGCAGCAATCAGCAGGCGTTCTCGTGCCGCACGAACCTGCTCTTGGTTAAATCCCTCGCGCGGCCTTCCGCCTTCACCCATCATGGTGTTTACCTCCTGCTGTGCGCGAGCCAGTTGTCTCTGTAGATCAGTTCTTTCTGCTATCGGCGTGTCCCGAAGGATACGCTGGGCATTGCTCACTGCGCCCTCCACAATACCCAGATCAATCATTGCCGCCTGATACCTGCGCATCAGTCCTGCTTGAATAATTGGTTTGTTTGATTCGTTGAGTCTAACGATCTCTTGTTTCCCGTCAGGTTTGAGAATCGTGAATTCCTCGCTTTCTGATGCGCGGTTCAACCGGCCGATATCTGTTCTTGCAGCCGTCACCTCGCTTTCAAGTTTTTCAAGAGATAAGCGAGACTGTTCAGGCCCGCGCATAAGTCCCTGCGGCGTAAGCGCAGGGACTGCCATGGCAATAGCCAAGCTACACTGTTCTATCCCGCCGGGACCTTCTGCTCCCAATCCGCAGGCATTTAAAGCAAAGCCGCCGGCTATGATGCCGTTGGCTACGCGAAATCCTGCCTGTTCGGCGACAGCAGGATGTGTTATGCCTGTTCCCAAGTGCGCTATCGACATTGCAGCCATCGCGCCGGTCAACAGGCAGTTCGAGGTAAACCCTTCTTGCGAACATACCTGTGCCGCTTGTATGCCGAACGTCGCAGCGCCAAGGGCTTGTGTCACTGCCTGCGCAGGTCTGGATACGAACGCCTGTTGAAGCGGCGAAAGCGTGCTTGCCCTGCGTATCGCTTCTATTGCGGCCTGTTCTATCTGCTGGACGTTTTGCTCACTGAATTGCGCAAGCGCTTGGCCGCTTGCTACTGCAACTTCCGCTGCTGCCGCTGTCCCGGCATTTCCCGTTGCTCTCGCAATCGCTGCGGTGCGACCGAGGCCGGTTAGCCCCTGTGCGGCAATCGACCAGGAAAATACGGTCATCGTTGCCGATCCAACGCATTCCATCGTATTTACGTTCGTCCCTCCGCAGACTTCTGCTGTTGCCGCGGTGCTTTCTCCGGCGAAATACACCCCTGCGCCTGTTGAGATACTGCTGATGACAACCGGCGCAAGCGCAGCCGCCGACGCTCCGCTGGCAACTGCTCCTACCAGCTGGCCGCCGGGAATTGCCACCGCAAGAACCGCGCCGACGGGCTTTGCCGTTTGCATCACTGCTCCGCGGGTTACGTCCCACGCCGCTCTAAGGCTTGGTCCGTTTTCCCGCCAATCTTCTGCCCCTTGAGTCATCACGATTCTTCCGCGGACAAGTGAACCGTTGGTAAATCGGTTAATTCCAAGCGCTGCTTGAACAATCAGGTTTGGGTCGTCAAGCGCCTGTTCCATGCCGATAGCATTGATCTGTCCGCTTATTGCTTCCGCAAACGTTACCCTCGTGTTTGCCGCAGTTAACAGAAGATTTATATCGTCAGCACGCCTCATAAAACTTTCGGCCTGTTGCCTCTGAAACACTTCAACGTCGAACTGTCCTGGCGATTCCATCCCCCACTGCTGAAACCATGCAGATTGTCTCGTGACAGTATCAAGCTGTTGCCGTTCTTCCTCTGATAAACTATTTCGAAACGCATCATAGAAGATATCTGCTACTTGTGTGCGGAACGTTTCCCGTGCAATGCGTGTCGCTCTGGATTGTACGATAGCGGCCCCCATGCCACCCGCACTTCTGCCAGCTTGTGAAACGAGATCGTCACTCGCCTGCTGTTCATGTATGCGGGCTTGAATTAATGCGCTCTCCAGATCATCGACACTCATGGTTCCATTGAGTGCCGCGTCGCGCATCCATTGCGTGTCCACCATGGCAAACACATCCCGATATCGAGAGTTTTCTTCCAGCGCCAGCACGCCAGACAACTGGTACTTTTGAAAATCCCGCACGTCCTCATTGTTGCACGAATGGTCACTGTGATAGTCGCACCATGTCTGGAACGTGTCTGACTCGGCAATGTTTTGCCGTACGTGTTCCATCTCTTCCGGATTGGCTCCTTCTCTATCTCGGATAATAAGTTCTGCTGTCCAGTTACGCTGCTCAACTCGTACTGACTCGGGGATAAAAAGGTTGTTGATATTAGAAATAATCGGAAGCCGGTTTACGATACCTGCAGCTCTGTCCTGCGATGTCGGCCGAGCTTCCCGCACGGTCTCCAGCGCTAAAGAATCTCCGCGGAACACGAGATTAAGGAACGTTTGTTGTGTCTGGTCGGTTACTGTCCCATGGACGCGCAGCGCCTGTTCGTTCTCCACATACTCGGTAAGCAATTGGCGTTGATACGCTTCGGGTGTGATACTAATTTTATTATTACTTATATAACTACGAAACGCTTCTGACACCCTAATGGCAGCAAGATCAGCGGCCTGTTCTGCAGGGCTTCGGGAGGCAAGAAGCATATCGACGCGCGCTTGTGTATACCCTTCGCCAAGGCGATTTCGCAGGTACGCGCCGCCGGTCAAATTATTGAATTGCATCGCCAAAAATCCTGCTGGATTGCGGAAAAGGTTTGAATTTGCGGCGACCACGTCACGCATGTCGGTAGGTAAAACCTCTCCCCGCTCCCATTGAGCTTGCGCAAGTTCATACGCTCCAAGGTTCAGAAGCCTCGTTCTCATCGCATTGAGCGCCTCTTCTTGTTCTGTCACAAATTGATGGTAAGTAACGTCGTGGGTGGCACGGTACCGCTCATACGCCTGAAGCCTATTAACTGCGTACTGAACGGTTTCTTGTACCTGTCCGGATTCATACAACCCGGTAATGTATTCATAGTAATTATTCAAATTATCGCCGCACATTCGTTCACGCTCTGAACCGGAAAACATTTCCTCACAACCAGATAAAACTCCTGCTCTATCACCGTTAAGAATCGCTTCTATTGAATGCTGAACGATGGTATTCTGCTGCCGCTGCGCCTGAAGTTCTACTGTTACCGCTTGTCCAAAAACCCTTTCTATTTGATTGGTAAATGCTTCCAAATCTTGATTAGTACAAAATCGTCTAAACTCCTGATCACAGGCAGCAGCCAGCTCAGACCCTCCATTAGCATACGCTTGCGCAAGCTCCACCATCCGCTGTTGTTCTTCGCGCGCTTGTTGTGCATCATCACGCATGTCTTGAGGAAGTTGGTTGAGGTCAATATTATTTCCTTTTTGCACATAGGATTGATATGCAACATATATGTTTCTATCGGTTTGTGCCTGTTGTCGAAGTTCGGCAGTCGGGAGGCTGTTAATATACGAAGCGCGAATCCTTCCTGCATCTCGACACCATTGAAGCGCATTCTCTGTACGTGCGCCTGCTGTGCAGCGGTCAATAAGCTCTTGATCGGTATACTCTACGGCAATAGAGTAAAGTTCTTGAATGTGCCGATCTGATTGAGCCGAATCTTGTAATTGAGCCGGTAAGAGTGTTAGCAGTGATTCAGTACCCGTCTCTACATATTTCTGATAAAGGGCGTCATAAAATGCCTGTGCATCTGCAATCACTTGGTCCATCTGTTCAACCGTACGATTTGCTGTTCTGCATTGCGCAGGATTTGGTTGTGTGGCGCAGAACTGCCCTATTACCCCCAACCGGTGAACCTCTGCCGGATCATCCGGCAGTTGATTTACGCACGCGATGTACGCGGCATCCTGTCTGCCAACGGCGCCTCCACCCTCTGCATACCCGCATGCGGCGCGGCGGTCATTGGACAGTTGTTGCTGATTAATCGCCGCAAGGAGCTCTTCTTCATTCCCGCCAAAATCTTCAATAACCTCGCTAACACAACTGTCAGTGGTATCCCCGCGAAGTGCGCATAAATTCACCGCCTCACTTTCTATCCGCAGGTCGGCAAGGGGTGTATCGGCGTGCGCGTTCACACAGGTCGTGTCATCGGGCTGGCAAATTTGATCGACGTAGTACGTACGATAGACGTCCTCAAGCGTCAGTTGTCCGGCAGATCCGGTGAGCCCCAGTTGGTTGAGCGCCGTTTGGATCATGGCAGCAGGTAAAATGTTTTCTCCCGAACTGGTATCACTCGAAACATGCTCTTCTACAAGTTCTGGGTGCTCCTCCAGCACCTGCTGTAACGTGTTTCTCATTCTAATAGCCTCAATCGTGTCGACCTCGCGGTAGTTGGGATTGACCGTGCCCGTACTCTGTTCCGCAAGTCCTAACCCTCCGGTGACTCCGGGAAGGCAATCATTGGGATTTTCGCTCCCATTTTCACCGTAATCACAGATCCCGTTCCCATCGCTATTTGACCGGCAACTATTTTGCCCGCCGGCACACGTGTAGACGGCAATGACAACACCGGTTGGATCGACGCGCCCCCATACCGCGCCAGTACACCCCAGATTTCTATATAAACCGTTTGCCTGCCGCTGGACCGTGCAGACGCCGTCGTCCCAGATATCCGGTGTATTTGCGCCCACGCCCACGGTCGCAAGCGTTCCGCAGTCATCCGTCACCGCGCCCTCGCAGTCAATGGCAAGGTCCTGCGCAGAAGCAGGTGCCGGCGCGCCGCCTACCGGACCGGGGCTGTTGACACTTGCGAGCATATTGGCGAATCCATCCGTGCCAACCTGTGATCCGAGGTTGGATGCCATGGAGAGCGCCAGTTCGTGAAGTTCTTCAGGAGTTGCCCCTTCAGCAGCTGCTTGAGCGATTGCCCGAAGGAGCGCCTCACTTGCCTGACCCAGCGCCGTCACATCGTCCAGCGCCGCATCTCCGGAAAACGTACTGCCTTGGCTTTCCTGCACCGCGACAAACGCCGCGCGCGCATCATTGTGCGCATTGGTGATTGCTTTATACAGTTGATACTGCGGATTGTCCCACATGCCCGCCGGCAAGGCGCGCTCGGCGGCGATATATGCTTCGCGCGCAACCGCCTCGCACCCGCCGTGATCCCCGCCGCCCTGGATACACGCGGAATACGCATCCGAGCCTGCCTGCACCGGATTGACCATATCGGGTCCAAACAAATTCGTTTGAGGCACCGGATCCGCGGTAATGTGGATGACGATATCACTTCCTAAAGAAACAGTGCTGGCAAGTTCTCCGCCTGAAGTGAGCGCCGCGCCACCAGCCACAGGCGTGGTTGCGGCAGGCACAGAAGGAGTCCCCCCTCCCTCATCAACGACTGAAGCGCCTGTCTCATCGTTAGCGGAAGGTTCTAATGGTTGAGTCGTCGACGTGGTTGATAGGTACCGTCGACAGCTAGACGCAGTTTGTCCTGGAGTTCCTATGCATGTGTCGAATGCTAGCAATACCCCGAATCCTCCTGACGGCTGTTCTGGTTCGACTGGAGCTGTCGGCGTCGGCGGGCGGCGGCTGTTTTTATCACATGCAACAATCTGACCAAATGACGTTGCAGCATCAATACAGGCCATATAGTTAGCTTGCTGCGCAGGAGTTCTGGTTGGCGTCACGTTTGCCACGACCGGTGCCTGTTGCGGTGGTGTTAGCGAACGGACACGTCTATTAATCCTACCGTCACGCCCCTTGCCACGTTCTACACCAGAAGGTGGTGGGGTGGTGCTAGGAGTTATTGATGTTGGTGTAACCACAAATTGTATCTCACGGGTGATGGTGCACGCACCAACGTCATGCCATGCGCCGCCATCGCAAAGTTGTCTCACATTATTGGTGCACCGTGTTTGCCCATCGGTACACCCGCCTCCATCGGCCGGTGGCGCGGGCGATGGTGTTTCATAAACACCGGTTATCGACCACGTGCCGCCCACACAGTTATAAATCACGCCGCCTAAAGCCCATGAGCCTTGACCTGAACATTCATTCCCAACAACCGGCGCCTGACCGGCCGGTGGAGCAGCCGGAGGTGGTTGGCAGATGCCGCCGAGCGACACTAATCCCGCGGCACAGGAATCGCCCGCAGGACATGGCCGGTAGCCGTTCTGCCCGCAATGTCCACCTTCTCCTGTGATTACCGGCGGAGGCGTCGCGTTTGTTCCCAAGTCACACGTTCCCTGTGATTGCCACATGCCATCGATACAGTAGTGCCGTATATGATCAATGCACCGGCTCTGACCGGTTGTACACCCTGTTGTCGCCGGGGAAGTTTCCACAACTGTTGGTTGCGCGGGCGTCGTACCGCCAGCTCCACACGTTCCCCCCGCCGGCACCCATGATCCGCCATCGCAAAATTGCCTGATGCCGTTATGACACCGGGTGTTTCCGTCGGTGCATTTAGCTTTTTGTGATTTCTCGCTCGTGAAGCTTGCTGTACCCCCCGATGTCCCACCGGTCCCACCGGTCCCTCCGGTCCCTCCGGTCCCTCCGATCCCTCCGGTCCCTCCGGTCCCTCCGGTAGAAGACCCACCTCCGGATGGCCCGGTGGGCTCATTTTGCTCTTCGTCTTCTTTCGCAGCTAAGCACGCAGCCTTATCTTCCGGAGGAAGCATGGAACAATTGATCGCCGCACGGCTCCGCACCTCCTGCCGGTTCCGGACAACCTGCCCCACGACAACGAATATCGTCGTGGCGAACCCAACCAGAAGAACGAGCGGCAGAAGCTGGATGATCCCTGCGCTTTTGAGAATCTGATATCGTTTGGTGTTTTTCGTAGTCATTATGATATGGTTACCGTTGCACTAACTCTAGTGTCATTTCCTGCGGGATCCGTGACACGCGGGAAAGCGACTGGACAACGCTGGTTTCTTTCCCGTCTTTGCGCACGAGTATCGTTGCCGCATCATCGTCCGGCGTTGCGCCTTTCGGGGGGATACTAGACAGCGGAATGGACATGAGGTAACCGCCGAAGCGGTTGGTGGTGGTGCTGAAAAACAGATTCCTCTGCCCCACCTGCGCGGTCACAACCGCGTCAGGAACCGGCACGCCCACGGCATCAACGACCGTGCCCACCAGAAGCCACGTGGGTTCAGCCGGAAGGAAGTCCTTTGCCCGCGTGGTCGTTGCAAGGAAACGAACTGTCTGCGTTGTTCCCTGCAGAGAGCTTGCGTGCGCAGGCGCGCGCACCCACCAGCTCGTGCCGTATCCCACGAGTACCACGTAGGGCATCCGTGGGTACAATCCGGAAAACGACAGGCGGTGAATGTCGCGCAGTGTGTGAGAACAACGAAAAGACACAAACGGCGGGATCACCGTAACAGCAACCGCGCACAATGGCGCCGGAGCTTGAAACGTCACGACGACGTTGAATGATCGCGCAGAAACGTCACTAACTACGGCGGAAGTGGGTTTGGGGCGCGGGTGGGTAAATTTCGAATCAAGAACAAAATATATAGTAGTGATACAAATGACCGCACCAACAACCAGAATGGCAAGACGTGGTACTCGTAGTATTCGTAAAACGCCAAAAAACCGGGCGATGACTCCTGGCACGTGTCTCAAGGAATACCCGACTGTTTCAAACCCGAAAACCGTCCGATACCCTTATTATATATAATGGAGGGCGTGAAATGCCGTGTCAAGGACCAATCTCTGATGTATCCCTTGTGAAATTACACGTTGACAAGGAGGGAAATTCCGTGCCACACTAGACTTGTATGAAAAAACGTGCTCTCAAGCGAGCGCACCATCGTCCTCTTTCAGCAAGGCGCACGAAAGCCAAAGGCGACTATCTGGTTGTTGTGCGCGGGTGGATGTTTGTCGTCGCGTTTGCCCTGATGCTTGGCATCGGCGCGATCGTCGGCAACTTCCTTAACACCCAGCTTGCCCCAACCGCACCGATGGTTGCCGGCGCGACGACCTCCCGATAACGCACAGTGGGCCACTGAGACCAATTTGGCTTCTGTGGACCAGGGGGGAATCGAACCCCCTACCTCTGCAATGCGAATGCAGCGCTCTACCAGGTGAGCTACTGGCCCTTCGTGACGCCGAGCGTCACTTAGGATAAACCTTCAAACGGCTTGCCATGAGGAGCAAAGCAACGAATGAGTGGACCCGATCGGATTCGAACCGACCACCTTCTCTATGCCATAGAGACGCTCTAGCCAAATGAGCTACGGGCCCGTGCCATGCAAATTAGCCTAAATAGCCCAATTTGTCAAATTTGACGAATTTGTCTTTAAACATCTTTCGTTTTTTGAACAGGTTCTCACGAAATCCACCTTCTTTCACACATTTCTTTTCCTTGAAACGCAGCAGCTGATCCATGAGATACCCCTGTTTTTGGCACAGCGTGATCATGAGATTTGCAAAATGCTCCGGATTTAAAACGTCCAAATGTGCCCAACTGGCCATATCAGATAAACTGGTCGGACGATCCACTAATTCTCGGAATGCTCGGATACGGAGAACTCGCCGATCAGTTTTTGCCCAAACAGGCAAACCCCGTAACCGCAAAAAGTCCTCATAATCCTCGGAAAGCTCGGCATATGAACTCCTGCTGACGCTGTTGAGCGTGATATCGCTTGCCGCAGAGAGCTCTTTTGACCCTTCGGCGATATTTTGTTTGCCGCTTCTGGCTGCATGGTGCATCTGCTCCACGGTCCGGCGGTGCTTGGGTTCAGCGAGGAATCGTTCACAAAAGATCGCATTAAAATCAAAAATCGTCACGGCGCACCGGTAGACGAGGAGGGTTTTGTATCCGCCCATAAGGCCAAATTAGTCTAATTGGACGAATTAGTCAAATTTGGGTTATCTGAAGTACCCTACAGGATTGATTGCAGAGCCGTTGACGCGTGTCTCAAAATGGAGGTGGGTGCCGGTCGACCTGCCGGTATTACCCATGCGGCCGATCACCTGGCCGCGCGCCACCCTGTCCCCCGGCTTAACGTAGATATCAGACATGTGGCCGTAAAGCGTAGAAATGCCGCCGCCGTGTTCCACGATCACGTGATTGCCGTAGCCGTAGCGCATGTAGTCTACGAGTGTAACCACGCCGCTATCTGCCGCCATGATGCCGGGGGCTGCGGGGTTGGCAATGTCATAGGCCATATGGTACCAGATCGGATACTGCGTGATCGTGCCGCTTGTGGGCCAGATAAAATGCCCGGTGCCGCCGGCAACGATTTGCGGCATGGGGATGGCAACCGGTGCAGCCTGCGGCTGGATGCCGTCGGGGACAATGAGCGTCTGCCCCACGTTGAGTGCAAACGTGTCCATATCAGAAAAGTCGTTAAACGGAAAATTCACGATGTTTTGTGGATCAGTTCGATACTTTTTAGCTATACTTTGTACTGTTTCTCCTTCACGCACTTTGTGCACGATGCCGGTCACAGGCGGAATTTTGAGTTCTTGATTTAAGCTCAAAGTATCACTTTTTAGATCATTTGCCCACTCTATCGTTTCAATAGAAATGTCAAATTTGCTTGCGATTTTGTTAAGCGTGTCGCCTTCCTGCACTTTATAGCTAATTACCTGATCGCGCGGCTTTTGTGACACCTGCGTCTGCACGCCGTAGTCGCTCATGTCAAGCGACGTGACGACAGCGCTTGACGGCGTGTATTCATTGACTGCGTCGGGGATGCCGCCCGGGTACGCGTTTGCAATCATCGGCGCGCTCACCACGCCGCCAACCAAAAGAAGTCCAAGCGAAAGATGCAAAAATGGACGCTGGTACGTACCGCGTCTTGCCATGAGGATGTCAACCAGGACGCTTTTTTGTGCCTCAAACCACACGCCGAAGCGTTTGAGGCGGCGTTCGAGATAGTTTTTCCATCCGTCACGCCAGATGGCAACATCGGAAAAAAACACGCGGAATGCCTTGATCATGCTCCTCGTTTGAGTATAGCAAATTTATCCCATTTGCCCAATTAGTCAAACGTGTTTTACCCTTGGGCAAGTGAGGCGAGGAATTCTTCGTTTGATTTTGCCTTGCTAAGGCGCTCTATGACCATCAACGTACGCTCCTCATCGCCCAGAAGCGACAGCATGTGGCGGAGCGTCACAATTTTTTTCATGACATCGTCACCAAGAAGAAGCTCGTCGTGCCGCGTGCCGGATTTACTTAAGTCTATCGCCGGAAAAATCCTGCGCTCCTGAAGCGCCCGCGACAGGTGGAGTTCCATGTTGCCGGTGCCCTTGAACTCTTCGTAAATGAGGTCATCCATGCGGCTGCCCGTATCAACAAGAGCAGTACCGATGACGGTCAACGATCCGCCGGCTTCCACACAGCGAGCTGCTCCCAAAAACCGCTTGGCAGGATAAAGCGCCGCCGGATCAAACCCACCGGAAAGCGTCCGCCCCGACGGGTTGACGACCAGATTGTACGCGCGGGCAAGCCGGGTGATGGAATCCAAAAGGACGACGACGTCTTTACCCATTTCTACCAGACGCTTGGCGCGGTCAAGGGCAACTTCCGCTATTCTCGTCTGTTCACTGGGAGACTGATCAAAGTTGCTCGCCAATACTTCACCTTTGATGTTTCTGGATAGATCGGTCACTTCTTCCGGCCGCTCGCCGATTAACGCCGCCATCAGGTGGACGTCGGGGTAGTTGGCTGCAACACCAGCAGCAAGTTCTTTGAGGATCGTTGTTTTGCCTGCCTTGGGCGGAGAAACAATGAGACCGCGCTGCCCGAATCCAATGGGAGCAACCAAATCGATCATCCGGATGGAAAGCGGCTGTTGTCCGATTTCCAGCTTGAGGTGCCTATTTGGATAAATGGGCGTCAGATCGTCAAACCGAGGCCGCACGCCCAACCCTTCTGCATCCTGATCGTTAACTTTCTCCACTTTCAGGAGGCCAAAATACCGCTCGTTATCTTTTGGAGGCCTTGCCTGCCCCTCCACCATGTCGCCGTTTCGAAGGAGAAATCGGCGGATTTGCGATTGCGAGATGTAGACGTCACGATCACTTGGAGCAAATTTGGGGCGCAAAAATCCATGCCCTTCCGGCATGGTATCTAAAATCCCGCGCACGGTTTCCGTCGGAACATCGATGTCTTGGGTAAATCCCTCGCCGCCGCTTGCGCCGTGGTTATTCCACTCGCGCCGAAAACTGGAGCGGGTGAAGGTCTGATTCCGCCATGGGCGGGGCCCTCTGCCGGAAAACCCGATCCTGGAAGGTTCATCACGAAGCTTGGGCGGCCGAACGTACGACTCCCGACGAGGCGGCTTGACTTCCTTCTTCCGAAGAGAAGCAGGCTCTACCGCGGGCACAGCGCCTTCCGGACGATCGTCTTTCACAGCACCGACCAAATCCTCTACGCTTAGAGCCGCCGCGGGCATCGCCTCGGGCGCAGACGGTTCGACCGTACCCGCGTTTGGCTCGGTCTTGACGGTCTCTTTAGCTGGGTGCTTCTTACTTCCTGATCGTGCGGATGCTCGGAATGCCATGGATTATAATCGATGAGCACGAGATGATCATCTGCTCATCAGATGGTATTTGATCATGTACTCGTCAACTGATGCGTCATGCAGAATGTCCGTTCTTAAGGGAAAGTTCAGCTAGTTACTATTAATGAGGAAACACGCGTATTGTTTGCTAGCGGGTATTTAACCACCTTCCGGCCTTCTTGTCAATAGGCTCGCGAACTTGATAGAGTGTCGTAATCCCCTGCCGGAACACCACCGTTCCCAGTGCCGCAAACTTCCACTCGGCAAGGTTCTGAAACTTCTCCCGCTCAAGCAGCCCAACGACGATGTACCGCACGCCGTAGGCCGCAAGGAGCTCTCTGGTCTCATTAACGTCAGTGGATTCATAGATCCTTCGCACGTCCTCCCTGCGCGGGCCAACCACGTCGTAGCTACCGCGCCACAACCACTCGTGCACCGGCCAGCCGATAATGGTTGGAAGCCCGGTGAAGGCGCTATACCTGGCATAGTCTGTATAGCTGTCACCATCCGCTTCAACGATGACGGGCAACTCTCTGACGACTTGATCATTGAGCCAGCGAATCGCCTGCCAATCGTCCGGATAGCGCATCTTCAGCCACGCCAGTCCGTACAGCCCTTTGTACTGCCGCAATTCTCCAAAGTACGACCGCACGGCAAAAATGGGATAGATGGAAACGAGAAACAACTGCGGCGCAAGCAGCATAAGGAATACTGTTCTTCCAATGTGGATTTTGTGCTTTGGATTGAGGATTTTGGATTTTCCTTCAGGATCATAATGATCTCTGAAACCAACGGTAACAATGGTATATCCCGAGACAATCGAAAACAGGATGTATGCCTGGTACCCCAGCTTAAACATCGTGTTACTCCGAAAATGCGCGGGATAGATGTCTTTGAAGTAAAAAAACTCCGGAAACACGATGAGCGCGATGCTAAAAAGGAACACTACCACAAGCAAACGCTCTGTCATATCAGCCTTCCGTGCCGCCCGCACAATCAGAAATGCCCCGCAAAACAGGAAAAACCCCCACAGGAGCCAGAGCATCCAGAGAGGCGAATGCTGGCACTTCTCCACGCCTTCAAACAGGAACGGCCCGATGGTGGAGTTTGCAAGAAATGCCGGCGGGCAGTTAATCGCAACGCCTGACACAAACGATGTGAAGTGCGAAAGAAACGGAAGACTTGTGAGTGCTGCACTGGCTGCCACGAGCCCCGCCGGAACCATGATCTGTTTCCAGTTTGTCCAACGAGTCGCCACAAGCAAAACAACAAACAGTCCGAGGTATATCGGCCCATCAAGCGCATTGGTCATCAGAAGCACGCCGCACAGAAAGCCGTAAAACAGGATATTCCCCCACCGTATCTTTTCCCCCTTATCCCTCTTATCCCCCTTATCCCCCTGTAAGTTAAACATATGGATAAGAAGCGCGACAGCAAGTAAAACAAACGGCAAACTCAATACGTGCCCGTGGATATCAGACACGACGAATGAGTAGCTGGGAAACTCGTGGATCGTATAGGGGATAAAGCGCGTCGCGTTGGCGTACCAGTAGCGCTCCATGCCCTCTGCGAGCTTCTCTCCTATTTCCCCAATGCTCCACGCCAACGTCCAAAACGGTCGGACGTTTTCTCCGACGTAGCCTTTGGTGAACGCGTAGATCGTCTGCATGTTGCCGGCAAGCGTGACAAGGAAGGAAGTCAGGATCCCTCCTGCCATCTTCCCCCTCATCCCTATCCCCCGTACTCCCCGTACGAGCTGCACCCCTAGGGAAAAGCTCATCGTCAGCGTGAGAGCAAACAGTGCCGCAAGCATCAGATTGAACGTGTGGGCAAGATCTAATGCCGACAATTTGGTAAGAACGGCAAGGACGGTATGTCCAAAGTAGTAGTAGTTGATCGGCAACCCCGCATACCACATGTCCGGCGCGGGAAACCATAAGTTGTTGAGGATAGACTTTGTGAAGCCGAAGTCCATGAACTTCTCCAGCCCGTGGATATCCGGCTCATGGCCTTTTACCCAGGACCAAAACACGAGCGCGACGAGGAAAAACAGCTCTTCCGCCGCAAGCAAAAAAACCATGCGCTTGTTCTCTCCCCTCTCTCCCCTCAACACCAGAAGGAGTACAATTCCCCCAACAAACACGACGCCCATTGCTCCAGCAATCGTTGGCACGGTAAACGGCGCGACGCCGAGCATGCCCGCGAGGTATACGAAGTACGTTACGACCGCCATGCCGACGGCTTTGGAAAACAAATAACCGTCGTCAAACCAACCCGGCGTCAGGCCTTGATGTTCTTTACGGTTTAACCCCGATGGTGAAAACAGCAGTTTCGTCAGGGGAAACGCCACTGCCCCGATGAGAAACAGCGTCCCCCAAAAGCGCAGGACAAGCCAGATATCCGAACCCATGGATTGATTATAGTATAATCCCTGTTGCGGCCGCATGGACATGTAGGTTTCTGCTTTGTTCCATGCGGCCGCACAGCATTAACGGTCTAACAAATCATCATTATTCTGATCCCGGGTAAATATATGGATATCCATCAACCACTGGTAACCGTGCTGATCCATCAGGATTTTGGACAAATGCGGAGCCGCCGCCTGTCACTATTCTGTGCCGTATGGCGGCTTTGTCAGTTGAAAAAACAGGAACCCCCGTCTGCGTTAAGCTCACTGCAGGTTCTGGCAGCTGCGGCCCGCTTCCTCCTTCCTGCCTGTTAATGGCATCATTTTCCGGACCTTTTCTCATACAATTCTCCTCCGTTTCTGCATCATTCCGTAGAATCCTTACCTCTCTCGCATCAATCCTCCCCGCCTTCCTTCTCGCCTTACTTCCTGTTCGTAGCGCGGCTCGAAGTGCGACGTTGGGAGGATGCATGGCTCATACGCTCTTTTTCGATGACTCAAAAGAGCAACGATTCCACGTAAAAACCCCCTGGTGTGGGGACTTATTTCGTTCCTTGGTTCCTTGGTTACTTCGCAACTCCCCCACACCAGCCGGTCCTCAATAAAGAGGATGGCAATCAGGCTGATAATGAGGGCCATATGCATCACGATATCGCTAGTATATACAACGCGGGGAAAAAAGACAAGAGAGCTTTTCGGACACGTCGCGCGTGGTACAATCAATGCATGAACGTGGCAATTATCGGCGGAGGATTTACCGGCCTTACTGCGGCGTACGAGCTTCTCAAGAAGGGTCATCAGGTGACCGTGTTTGAGCGCGATACACAGTTGGGTGGACTGGCGCACGGATTTAAGGAAAACGGGTGGGATTGGCATCTGGAAAACGCCTACCACCACCTGTTCACCAACGACCATGCGATCATCGGCCTTATCAACGAACTGGGCCTCACCGATACGCTCCTCCTTACGCGGCCGATTACGGCAAGTTATTATAACGGCGCTTTCTACCAGCTCGACTCGCCCATCCGCCTTTTGCAATTTCCCTTACTTTCCTTGTTTGACCGCCTGCGCACCGGCGCGCTTATCGCCGCGATGAAACTCAATCCCTTCTGGCAGCCGCTGGAAAACATAACCGCTGAACAACTTTTTACTTCAATAGGTGGCAAACGGGCCTGGCAGACACTATGGCAACCACTCATGATTGGAAAATTCGGTGATTTTGCGCCAACGGTTGCCGCCTCATGGCTGTGGGCCAGAATTAAAAAGCGCACACCCCGCCTCTACTACATCGAGGGCGGGTTCCACACCGTGGTCGAAACGCTGGCTAAGGAAATAAAAAACCGAGGGGGAACAATTCACACCAATGCCTCTGTTTCTTCTGTTCAACGCAACAACGCAACAACGCAACAACGCTTGAGAAAAACGGCGACAAAACTGGTAGTGACGCAGGGGCATAAAAAGGGCCTCTTTGATACCGTGTTGCTCACTGTCCCCACCCCCATCGCCGCAAAACTACTTGCGACCCACAACTCACACCTCACAACTCAAATTCCCCACCTCCACGCGCAGACGCTGATTCTCGAAACTCGAAGTCCGATCCTTCATTCCATCTACTGGCTCAACGTCACCGACCGGTCGTTTCCGTTCCTGGCCGTCGTTGCCCACACCAACATGATCGACACGAGGTATTATGGCGGATGCCACATCACCTACTTCGGCAACTATCTGCCCGACGGCCACCCGTATCTGGCGATGACCAAGGCCCAGATTTTCAAGACATTTCTCCCGTATATCAAGCGCTTGAATCCTTCATTTCGTGCGTCTGATGTGCGCAGTTGCCGCTTGTTTATTGGATTGTACGCCCAGCCCGTCCACGAGCTCCACTACAGTGCCCGCGCTGCGAAATTCGAAACTCGAATCCCGAACGTCTATCTGGCAAACCTCGACAGCATCTACCCGTGGGACCGCGGCACGAACTACGCGGTCGAACTGGGCAAACGCGCCGCTCAGTCTCTCATGTCATTCCGGCCTTGAGCCGGAATCCATACCATGCTGAAACACTATTTTGTCTATATCCTAGCAAACAAGCCATGGGGAACGTTGTATATCGGTGTCACCAATAATCTTCCAAAACGAGTCACCCAACATAAATACGGTTTTGTTGACGGCTTTACGAAAAAATATCATGTGCATCGACTTGTATATTACGAAATGTATACTGATATTAAAGAGGCTCTTCATAGAGAAAAACAATTAAAATGGTGGAAAAGAAATTGGAAAATGGAGTTAATCAAAAAGACCAATCCAAAATGGTTAGATTTGTATGAAAAAATCTTGTAAGGTTATACGAAAACAATGGATCCCAGCTTCCGCCGGGATGACATTCCTGCTTCTCTTTTCTTTCTTCCTCATGTTCCACACGTTCGGATATGACGCCAAACGGCAGTCCATCACCATTGCCTTAAAGCTCTGGAGCGATTTTGGCGCGCACATCCCGCTCATCCGCTCCTTCTCCATGGGAGACAATCTCTCGCGGCTCTTCGACGGCCGGGGGGTCGAGTACCCCATCTTCCCAGGAGAGCCAATCCGCTATCACTTCCTCTTTTACATGCTCGTGGGCTTGCTTGAGCGTATCGGCGTTCGCATTGATTGGGCGCTCAATGTGCCCAGCGCGCTGGGATTCTTTTTGCTGCTTGCCGGCATCTATCTGTTTGCCCTACAAGTTTTCAAGAAGCCCGCGGTTGCCCTGTTGTCGCTCGTGTTTTTTTTGTTCAACGGATCGCTTGCATTCCTGCGGTTTTTCCACACCCACCCGCTTTCGACCCGCACAATTCAGGACATCATCAACGCCCGCGAGTTCCCTGCGTTTGCGCCGTGGGGCGAAGGCTGGGTGACTGCGTTTTGGAATCTGAATATCTACACGAACCAGCGTCACTTGGCCGCCGCATTTGCGCTCGTTCTCCTGTTTATCCTACACTGCCTAACGCTCATGCGCAAACCACGTCGCACGCAGCTCCCATGGGCAGTCCTCTGGGGCATCGCCATGGGCATCCTCCCGTATTTCCACCAGCCTACGCTTCTTATCACTGCAATCATCATGGCAGTATATTTCCTTGGTTTTCCGCGCCTTCGATGGTTTCTTGTAGCAACTGGCGCTCTGGGATTGCTTCTGATTCTCCCACAAATCCTTACGATGCCAGAAGGCAGCGCACAAGCGTTTGAGTGGCACCCCGGGTACATTCTCCATAATGAGCTGACCGTTTCCGCATTCGTTACCCACTGGTTCTACAATCTTGGCCTCCATGCGATCCTTGTCCCGATCGGATTCCTCCTTGTCCCGCTCAAAACCAAAAGGCTTTTCCTCCCTCTTATCCCCCTGTTTCTGATCCCCAACCTCTTTAAGTTCTCTGTAGAAGTTACCGCGAACCACAAATTCTTTAACTTCATGATGATTCTGGGCGCCATGCTTTCTGCATACGCCATTGTGTGGATTCTTCACCAGTGGAGCCGCGTACCCATGAGGCCATTGAGGCTGCTTCTTCAGGCGGTTACCGCGCTTAGCCTTGTGGGCGCGCTCACACTAAGCGGCCTCATCGATTTTTTCGTTGTATTTAACGACACGCGTGGACGAGTGCCGGATGTGGCCGCCGATGAGGCAGCGACTTGGATCGCCCGCAACACGGATCCGGGCGCTATTTTTCTCAACCACCAGTATCTGTATCATCCCGCTTCCATTGCGGGACGACGGATTTTTCTGGGCTGGCCGTACTTTCCCTGGAGCGCGGGATACCGCGAAAACAGAATGCCTGTGATGAACACCATGTATGAAAGCCGCGACACGAGCGTCATCTGTCCGCTCCTTGCGCGGTATAACATCTCGTTTATCACGGTGAAAGACGTGCAGGGCGATTCTAATTTGCCGCGGATCGATCTTTCGTACTACCTTGCGACATACCAGCCGGCGTTTGTTTCTTCTGACAGGCGCTCGGCAATTTTTGCAACAGAAACAATCTGCCCGTAACAAAACGCTTGTTCACGAAAAAAAAGCATCACTACCGCTAGCTTTGGGTTTGGGTCTCGCTACGAGTAGTAATGCCTTTTAATGTTGGCAGCGTCCTCATTGGGCAAAAAGAACGATGCCTAACTTCCTACACTAACAGACCTCTGATTTTTCTGTCAACTTTTTTGTCGAAGCCAACTTGTTTTCTTTAGATTGTTGTGACGCGATAAAATCATCTCCCTGAAAAGCGGTCGCACGGAACCATTTGACAAGCCGCATGTTGCGATATACAATCCCAACGAAACAATCTTTCTATCAATAATCGAGTAGCATTGGTGTGCGGACGATAATAGGCTTGAGTGTTGTGCCGTTGACGAGACGTGTGCTGAATGGGGAGTTGATTGTTGGGCAGGCGATCAACTTCCCATTCAGGACATAACCTCACGAAGGGTTTCGCCTCAAACAGTTTCCCACAAAAAAATCCAGCGTCGGCTGGATCTTTTTGTGCCCAATGTCTTTTACAGCGTAAATACGGGGATATGCAGCCCCTTCTTTGTAAGTGCCGCAAGCTGATCGCCTACCTCGCGACTGTAGCGTTTGCGTTCGGCCGCAAGCGGCGATTCCCGCTTTTCGCGCCTCTTGCCCAAAAAATGTGCGAAACCCTTCTCTTCTCCGCCGTTTGCGGAAGAGAGCCCAAATGTTTCTAGCAGTAGCCGTATCACATATCTATCAAACACCGTCCAACGCTGTTTGTCAAGTCCCATAGGATTTTCATATGAAAAAAAACATAGACTTATAGTTTTTTAATTACTATTTATCCCTTTATGGCGCGCCAAAAACTTTTACAAATTATTTTGTGGATAAGTTTAGGATAACGTGTGCCGTCCTCGACATTCGTGTGGACGCAGGAGAGCGTTACTTCAGTCTCGCGAAAAACAGCTGACCCGCGGGGGTTTGGTGGATTTTAGTAACCACAGCAATGAGTTCCTGACCTACTTTATCTTTTGCGTTATCGACAATAACCATCGTGCCGTCGCCAAGGTATCCAACGCCCTGCTCCCGCTCTTTGCCTGCATGGGCAATTTTGATTGTGAGTTCTTCGCCCGGCATAAGCGACGCTTTCAGTGCCTGCGCAAGATCGGTCACGTTGATGACCCACACGCCGTGAGCGCGTGCAAGGTGTCCCAAGGCAAAATCTACGGTTAAAAGCCGCGCATGCCACCGCTTGGCAAGCGCCACAAGCTTATGGTCCACTTCGTTTATGTCCTGCGGATCTTCAGAAACGACAACCGTCTTAACGAGGCTGTTGGCCTTTTGCGTGCGTATTTTGCCGGCAATATCCAGTCCCCGCCTGCCTTTGGCGCGCCGAAGCGAATCGGCGCTGTCTGCGATGTGCTGGACTTCGCCCAAGACAAATTCAGGGATGATAAGCGTGCCGCTTAAAAATCCGCTGTTGACGATAGGCAAAATCCGCGCGTCAATAAGCGCGCTTGTGTCCACAACGATCGGGTGCTCTCCGGGGTCAAACGGTTTTTTGGGAACGCCCGCAGGCTCGCTGGGCACTTCGACCGGAGGGCGGGTAAACGGCCGCGCGGTAAACCTGCCAAAGCTCGTCAATCCTTTGACGATTTCTTCGGCAAGCGCCTTAGTAAATTCTGTTGTGGGCTTGGTAAATGACTCAAACCGCGTACCGGGTTTCGGCGGCGCCGGCTTGACTGCCTTTTTCATGTTTTCAAATTGTAACACACATTACGGACGTATACCTGTATATGTATCTGTTGGTAGATAAGCACTATGACAGAGAAGCACGCGGGCAGAATAAAATTTCCGTAGATCCCACCCGAGCTAAACTCCAGAAGGCTCGAGCAATGAACGCGGAACCCACCAGCTTATGCGGTGGATGACGCGAGCCAGATAAACAAGAAGAGGCACGCATGATGATAACCCTGCGAGCCGGGATCTTAGGAAATTTTGTTACGACTGGGCGCAAATAATAGTAAACACGGCACGACCCGCGCGTCACACTGGTTGACAGCAATGGACTTTCGTAGTGTACACTACGTTTACATGATGAAAAAACTTGCGAGCCTCGTTACTGTCCTTTTTCTCTTGTTCGTCTCTACTGCCGTCACCAATGCCCAAACGATTGACGAGACGGTCGGCAAGCGCTCGGAAATGATGATCTATCCGGGCGATCCCACCCAGCTCTTTGGTCAAAACCACGCCTACACCGTCACGTTTCGCGGCAATGGTGAAGCCGTCGTACACGCGCGCATTATCTTCACCAATACCGAAGAAACGCCCCTGCGCGAGCTTGTTTTGCGCGTTCCGCGCGTGGAGCCCCGAGATTTGGTTGTCTACCAGGTCATCAAAGAACCGCGCTGCGTAAGCTACAAGCCGCTTGTGGCGGAATCTCGAAGCCCGGTGTGTGACCGGTACGAAGAGCCAAACTACTTGTATATCTGGGACGGCACCGCCAAGTACCAAAAGGCGGCAACGACAATGAAAACCGATACGCTGACCATTGCTCTCCCAAAAACCGTTAAACCCAACGCATCGGCAAGCATTCTCCTTTCTTTTCGCGCGTCAGGCTATACCAAAAAAACCATCGTTGGCGCGCGCACCTATACGTTTGAAACGCTCAAAGTCGACGCGCCGATTGAACACGTTCAGATCGGCATCCGCACGGATTCGGACTTGGTTCTTCGCGGCGTGAAAGGAAGCGTGAACTACCGCATAGAAGAAGCCAACATGGCGCTCAAAGCCGCTGATGCGATGGCAGCGCCGGTTGCCAGCGCGCAGATTGACCGGTTTTACCAAGAGGTCGGTCAGGGAGAGATCGTCAAAACCGCAACCAACCTCCAGCCGCTTGACTCCTACACCACGAAAGGTGCGTACGCGGATTCGATCCTCAAACTCTACGGCACAGAGCTTGCCGGCGGCGGCGCGGCATTGATTGTTGTCTCAGCCCTCCTGTTTTTGATCATCCGTACGCTGGTAAAGGACGGCGGCGCACCTCCAAAACAAGAGCCAGCAGTGGACACCAAGGCACAAAACGTGCTCCTCGCGTTCGGTCTAAGTTTCGTTTCTGCATTCGTCATCGTCGCGTTCACGGTGGGGCTCGTCATCATCATGCGCTCGCTTTCACAGGTAGTTCCTTATGAAAGCCAGATGCTCGTCACGGCGTTTATCGTCATCGTATCGCTGGGCGTCTACGGATTATTCCTCATCGCCCCAAGCCTC
Source organism: uncultured Gammaproteobacteria bacterium (assembly GCA_964596355.1). Classification (GTDB taxonomy): domain Bacteria; phylum Patescibacteriota; class Microgenomatia; order UBA10105; family UBA927; genus CAZQTD01. The sequence goes on along the minus strand of CAZQTD010000001.1, from coordinate 110,060 downwards.
TTTATGGGGCTGAAGCGCGGCGCGGGATACGGTTTGGGAACTGCAGGGCTCACTGTTGTGTGGCTCACTATAGCGCTTGTTGCTGTCGCGATTATCGTTTTATCAAGCCCGCGCCAGTATCCGGTTATGTATCGCAGCGGCATTGTACCGATGATGGAAAAGGCAATAAGCGGGATGGGCGTCTCCACACCCCCAGAAGTCTCCACGCCTCCGGAGGATACGCAAACATCTAGTGAACCCGCCCCGAAGGAGGAGTAAGCAATAACCTTCCACTTCCAAAGCCCGCGTCAATGCGACACGTTCCGCTTTATCCCCTGCACGCATGAGTCAAGAAACGCCGCGATCGATGATCTTCTTGATCAAACAGGCCCAAGTACATGCACGTTGGGGGGGCGTTCATTATGTCTCTTTTATCCCAATGTATCACCAGGGGGAAAACAGCCGGATCGGCCGCACCATATTTTCTTTTGATAGAAATGAGGTTAAGGCTGTCAGTGTCCCCTGTACTGGCACTTGGGAAAGCAAGGTAAAAAAAAAGAGCTCTGCTCTTGCATTTATGCTTTCCATCGCCTGCAGGTTCTTCCAGTCCCATGCACCATTTGGTCGCGCTTCGCAGGTTGATCGACGATGGCATTGATGGCCAGTCAAGAAAGCTAACCATCGAAGAAGAAGAAGAAGAAGAAGATGGATATGGTTTCGACGAGTATGATTTACACTATCTCACAACAGACGAACTAAAGATGCCACAAAAAACAGAAGGTATGGACATGGAAGCGCGCCGCACGCATGTTGCCAAATATCTCAAGGATGGGACATTTTGAACGATGAAGAAATAACCCGCATGAAGGGAACATTGAAGGTGGGAAGGTAACGAGCTATAAAGAGCGTTGCTGTAGGCAAAAGTATCGCTCGCGCGCTTGAGGCGCAAACAGAGTAAGGCTATGGAAACAGAGTAAGGCTGCTCGTACAAAAGACCCATCGGTTCGCTCTCATGCAAAACACCACTTCTGATCAGATAATAAAGAATAAAGATTGATAAGGAGGTGTGGTGTGAAACATAGACAAAGAGGATTTTGTGGTTCCGGTCGTCAGAAAATCGACACCTTCCCAAGCCGCTCTTTAACACGCTGATAGGCTTGATCTCCTTTCCACCACTTTGGAAGCAGGGCAAAAGGAAGCTGCGGATCATCACGTAAGATAGAAAGATACCGCATCACTGACCAGTGGGTGACGCCTGTATCGTCGATATCATCAAGCCATTCGATATACCGGTCATTGAGCGCATCGAGCTTATACACGCTAACGATCAAAGAGCCCAGATCCTCTTCTCCTATCGATCCGTCTTTCCCAAGATCAGATATGAGAATCGTCCCGCCAAGATTTCGTTCAGTAATAAACCTCCGAATGGTGTCTATCGGATTATACGGGGTCATCCATACAGAATCCTGAAGCCTACCGCATCCAATCCGCTGCAAATACTCCCGTAATACTCCGCGCTCCTTCCGTCGTTTTTCAGGAATGTCATAAGTAATCAAGTGCATCCGCCCATCCCATACCCTTTTCTCATCGTACGTTGGCACGATCCGAATAAGCCGACGTTTTCCTGCTGCTGTTATCTCCGGCGGCGCGCCTCTGCGATTTGCCTTTTTAAGCCATCCTTTCTTGCGCGCTTCTTTAATCGCACGCTTTAATGCCTGATAATTGACATGGTCAAGAACACGGTCTGCAGTTGCTTGCGCTCGCCATGCGTTTCCATACATTTTAAATGGAACGCTCAACTCCGCCATATACACAGCAAACCACAACGCAACATCCACCATGTGAGAAAATAGCCCATCGGTCAGCGCCAGCACTGCGCGGCTGACTTGTTTTGTCGCCCCTCGTTTCCCCATCGCCTTCACTGTACAGCATTCAAAAGATAAGTGTCAATATGGAGACGGTCGTCAGAAAATTCACCCCTTCATACGCGGTTTTTCGACGTTTTTTTACAGAAGGGCGCTTACCTGTTTGAGAGAACGGAGCGCCTTGGGAGAAATAATGGTGCTGAATCCTAACCGTTTAGCCTCTCTGGTCCTGCGCTCTTCTCCGGTCGTCCGTCGTACTTCGCCAAGCAGGCCCACCTCGCCAAACACCGCGGTTTGACTGTCAAGCGGTTTGTTTTTAAATGAAGAAAGTATCGCCATGCAGATTGCCAGATCCACAGCCGGCTCTTCTACTTTTATGCCGCCGCTTACGTTCACAAATACGTCAAACGTTCCAAGCGGAAGGTTTAGACGCTTTTGCAGTATTGCCACGAGAAGCTGCAGCCTATTGTAGTTAATCCCGTTTCCCACTCTCCTTGGCATTGCCAGCTGACTTGGAACCGTCAAGGCCTGAATTTCCACGAGCATTGGCCGCGTCCCTTCCAAAATAACAGTGACGACACTGCCCGGTACATTTTTTACTCGATCTTGCAAAAATAGCGCGCTGGGATTTTCTACTTCTATTAGTCCTTTTTCTACCATTTGGAAAATGCCCACTTCTTCAATTGCCCCGAACCGGTTTTTAAGCGTCCGCAGAATCCTGGCATCCGCAAACCGCTCGCCTTCAAGATAGAGGACAGTATCAACCATGTGTTCAAGTACTTTGGGACCGGCAATCGCCCCTTCTTTTGTCACATGTCCGATGATAATAACCGGCACGCCGAAGCTTTTCGCAGCGCCGATGAGTACTTCCGCCGAGTGTCGAATCTGCCCAACGCTTCCGGCCATCCCTTCAAGGTCGCCGGAGGAAAGCGTTTGGATGGAATCAATGATAACCAAAGAAGCTGACGCGTGGACAGTGGGCGTTCGATTTTGATAAGCACCAATAACATCAGAAATTAACTCAACGTTCGTCTCTGCAAGAATTTCTATGTTTTCACCACGTATCCCCAGCCGCTTGGCCCGCAGCTTAATCTGCTCTGCCGATTCTTCACCGGAAACGTACAGTCCGCCTGTTTTGGCAAGCACGTGGAGGAGCAACGTCGATTTGCCAATCCCCGGATCGCCCGCAAGTAAGGTAACAGATCCGGGCACAATCCCCCCGCCCATCACGCGGTCAAACTCCTCAAACCCGCTCTTGAGCCGGTTTTTCTCGATATGTCTGACTTCAGAAAGTTTCTGCGGAGCTACTTGCTTTCCGCTCGTAGTTCTTAATTCTGAATTCTTAATTCCCGGTGATTCTTTGACAGTCTCTACCAATGAATTCCACGTATCGCAATTTGGACATTTCCCAAACCATGAAGATGTCTCATACCCGCACTGCTGGCAGACGAAAGACGATTTCAATTTGCTCATACGCGGTGTATATCACGAATACGAGTGTATCGTTGAGCTATTGTACACCATTTCTGAACGTAAAGAGGCAAGCATTTGCGTCTATCCAAACGACGTCGTGTGCTACAATTAAAGGAATGCCACGTAGTAACAAGCCCTTTTTCCGAAATGCGACACTGTGGCACCTTGCCATCATTGTAACATTCCTCATTATCCTCACTACGAGCTATATGCCAATGATTGCTCGTTTCACCCGGACGGATTTAATGGGAAGAACAAGCATATGGCAGCATAAAGGTCTTGCTCAAGACTACCACGCCTATCTTTCCAAAATCACCCTCGGACAACATGGCTACACGATGTATCGCAACCCCAATACCACAGAACCCGTCCTTTCCCTTCCGTATTATGTTTACTACCTCTTCTTCGGCTGGATCACCGGACCGTTTCACCTGTGGCCGCCCTATGTCTATCATTTCGCAAAGCTGGTGGCAGAGGCTGGGTTTGTCATCGCTATATATTACCTTGCCCGCGTTATTCTGAAAAAACCATGGGTCGCCAGTCTTGCCACCATCATCGCTCTGGTCACAACGACGCTCCCTGATTGGCTGTACGATCAAACCGTCATCCACTCATTTATGCCGTGGTGGAAAGAGCACTTGAGCGCCGTGGGACGATTAGACAATAGACCGCATTACGCCGTAGCCGGAGCATTTCTGGCTTTGGCTATCGCTTGGTATTTCCGCTTCCGCCGCACCAAAAAGATGACGTTTTTGGTCGGCTCAAGTATCAGCGGCGCGCTGTGCGCACTGATGATCCCTCAAGGCGTCGTACCGTTTCTGTTTATTGTAGGAACCGTTAGTTTACTCCAGACGATACCGTTGTTTTCTCGTCACAGACCAATGGCAGACATTGGTCCTTTGTGGGCAACCGTTCTCGTCCTTTCTGCCCCTGCGCTGGGCGTCATTTGGCTCTTCCAGCAGTACGCAGTGACTGATAGCGTCTGGTCGTTCTATCGAAGCTTTGAACCGCAGTTTTGGAACACAGATCCGTATTTTGGATATCATATGTATCTTTCGTTTGCTCCCCTTATTATTCCATCAATCATTACGTGGCTGTATGCCGTCCGCAAAAAAAACATAGCGTTGCTAAGTCTTGCCGGTTGGACAGCATTGCCCATTCTGATGTATCCATTTCTTGACCCGCTGGTGATAAGTAAATTTAGGCTCATCCATTGCGTCATCCAAATCCCGCTTGCTATCACAGCAACCTACGCGCTAACATCAATTCTCCCAACATATGTTCCAAAGGCGCTCCTTATCTCCGTCACAATACTGTATATCCTGTATTCTTTTTTCATGGTCGGGGTATGGGGCAAAACCATGTGGAGCGAAGCTATGAGAGAATCTCCGTTTTATTCCCATATTTACCTTCCGGCCGACTATATGGAAGCCATCCGCGAGGCGGACAAACGAATTCCCCCTGATACCCATATCCTAGCCGGAGAGGTGTTATCAAACGTGATACCGAGCTTTACTCCAGTCATCTCATTTGTCGGATATTATTTCCTTACATATCGTTGGAATGAAAAAATGGATAAAACTGCGCTCTTTTACGCTTCCAAGATGACGAATGATGAAGCATACGCGTTCCTCCATGACAACGACATACGGTATGTGTTTGATGACACGGAATCAAAAGCTTTTCAAACGCACCCCATGCAGTACCCGTTTCTTACGCCGGTGTGGAATAACGCCACGGTGACGATGTATAACGTTCGGTGACCCGTCGTAAAAACTGCTGACAGGCAAATGACGATCTATCGTTCATCCAGAAATTTTGCCGTGCGCGCAGTTGGAACCGCCCTGTTTGTGAAACAATCCACTTTGATATTATCTATACCCTATCGGCTTTTCGGTTAACGCCACAGAGAGGCTGATTTTCCTCTGTTCCGGTTTAATGTCTTCAATGAGGCACGTCATTTCATCCCCTGCTTTGGGCTCTTCGCCCGGGGTGATTTTGCTGATGTGGATGAGCCCCTCGATCCCCGGGCTTAATGTGACAAATATCCCGTAGGGCGACACGCGGGAAACCGTCCCTTTGACGTTACTGTCTTTTTCAAACATATCAAGAACGTTCTCCCATGGATCCGGCAGAAGCTGTTTTAAGGATAAGGTAAGCTTGCCCGTTTCCGTATCAATACCGATCACTTTTACTTTCACCGTGTCGCCGACTTTCAGGTATTGGCCGGGATCTTCGACCTTTTCCCATGCGATTTCCGAGATGTGGATGAGGCCCTCTACCTCAAACTCCTTTTCATCTTTGGAAACTTTGATTTTGGCAAATGCGCCAAACGGCACAACGCCGGTAATCGTCGCCGTCACCGTATCGCCCACAGCAAGCGCGTCAAGAACTTCCTTTTGCTTGGCAAGGAGCGCACCGTCAGAAATGGCGCGCTGGGAAAAAACGAGTCGGTTCGTCGCTTTATCAACTTCAACGATTTTTACCTGTATTTTCCGGCCGATTATTTTATCCAGCTGCTTGGTAAGGCCACCGTCAAGTTGCGACTGCGGGATATACCCGCGAAGTCCGCCGAAATCCACCAAAACCCCGCCGCGCACCACCTCTTTGACGATGACGTCAACCGGCGTACCGCTTTTCTGGTGATCAGCAAGTGCCTCCCACCGCTTGTCAAAAATGCTCTTTCGAAGTGATAAAACCGACTGCCCGCGGTCGTTTTCCGCCACAATCACCTGGGCAACCACTTTTTCCCCGGGCGTAAGCATCATGAGCGCGTCTCTATATGTCTCCAGCTCGCGGTCAATGACGACGCCCTCGGTTTTACTGCCGATGTCAATGGTAACTTCTTTGGGAGTCACGCGCGCAACGACGCCTTCCACCTGATCTCCTTTTTTGACACCCTTGAGGGAATAGCCCGTCATGGAAAGCAGTTCGTCCATGGTCTGGGGTGCATGTGTTGATGCTGGACGCTTGACGCTGGATGCTGGATCTTGAGGTTTGCGCTTGGAAGGTGAATTTTTTTTGTCTAATTTCTCACTTCGACGTTCTGTTTTCTGTTTTTTTCGCATTCACACCTACCGCCTTTCGTTTGGAATAGTGGTATTATATCGGAAACGCGCACCGAACTCAAGAAGAACTGCGTACTTGCGCCCAACTCCAACCGTCATCACGCAAAAAAAACAGTATTACTCTTGGCATGACATGTGCGATATGGTCGTATATGCTTTACACCAGTTGATTTATTGTCATAAACATTTATAGTGACGGTGCGCTGGCTCTTTGTTAGAACAAATACCGCTCGCTAACAGGAATATAGTTATTGCGAAAGGAGGTGAATTCGTTTGAACCATGTTCAATATGTCATTGTCCTTGCTCTTGCCTCGCTTATCGTTCCATCAATAACTGTGTATGCAAAAGACAACGACGATATCCTCAACCGCCTGCATTTCCCCAAGCCCTATACCCACGAGACGCTAGAACTGTGTATTAAACGGAGCGGATTGGTTGTTGTCATTGGCGATGGACTGTTGAGAAATCAATGCATGAGGGGAGATACGCTTGTCACACTAAAGCTTTCAGGGGCAGTCGGGGCAACGGGCAGTCAGGGTCCCACAGGCGCTACAGGAAGTCAAGGCGCAACCGGAGAAACAGGTCCGACCGGACCAACCGGGCCGCAGGGAATGAATGGATATATGCTGCTTGCTGGCGCAGGAAATCCTGATGAAAACGGCCCTACATACAGTACAGCAGGGTCATTTACATTCCATGATACCGAAGCCGAAAGACAGGTGCCGATTCGCGCAGGGACCATCAACACCCTGCTTGTTCATGTCTCTTCTGCTCCGGGAACTGGAAAATTTTGGGTCATCACACTGAGAAAAAATGGAGTGAATACGCCAACAACGTGTACCATAGCCGATGCGAATACTGCATGTTCTGATGTAATACACAGCGAAGCGTTTGTTACGGGAGATTTGCTCAGTGTTGGCATTGAACCGTCATCGCCTAAACCCGGCAATGCCGCGCATTTGAATTGGTCTGCAGCGTCTCAATGATAGGCACTGATGTTGCGCTGGGATCCCCGGCCTCGACCTATCTTCGCGGACCCTCGCGGATCAACTATTGTTGGCGCTCGTATGTTTCACTTCCCTGTTCGGAATGGGAAAGGGTGGTTCCATACGGCTCAAGAGACCGAAGGTCTCAACGCAAAATCTTTCCATACGTAGTTACATCATAAGGGGCAACCCGGTAGATTACCTCTTATTCATTTCGTTGGTTGAACAAGCAGAATGCACCGACTGGTGCGTTCCTTTGTTCTCCGCAACTTCGACTGATTAGTACGAGTAAGCTGGAGCCCCTTACGGGGCGTACACTCCTCGCCTATCAACGTTGTCATCTACAACGAGTCTCAAACGATTCCTTATCTTGGGGTGGGCTTGGTGCTTGAGATGCTTTCAGCACTTATCCCTTCCAGATCTAGCTACTCTGCGATGCCGGTTTACCGACAACAGACACACCAGGGATCTGTTCCTCCGGGTCCTCTCGTACTACGGAGAACTCCCCTCAAGAATCGAGCGCTTGCACAGGATAGAGACCGAACTGTCTTACGCATATTGTTCCAACTGTTTCCAGTGGTATGGACTATATCTTCACCCCGCCAATCCTTCATATATTATGATGAAGGCGGGGGTCGGCGTGTAGTCTCTACGGGGTCAAGTCAATTGTCGCTAGACAATAGAAAATTAGAAAATAGATAGTGAAATGGATTATCAGCATAAGCTGATATGCTTCTTGATAGACTTCAAGATCTCGAAATGTCTTAATCATGTAAATCTATCTTCTATCTTTCAAACTTCAAATTCAATCTTCTAAAGTCTAATGTCTAGTCTCAATGAGACCGACTTCCCTCGGTATTACCATAGTCATGTTCGGTATGACATTAGGCTTCACCGATACAGCCGATACTAAAGCAACATCACTGTTGCCAAACGCAGTATCACCTACGTTCTGAACCCAGCTCGCGTACCCTTTTAACCGGCGAACAGCCGGACCCTTGGGACCTTCTCCAGCCCCAGGATAGGATGAGCCGACATCGAGGTGCCAAACCGCCTCGTCGATATGGACTCTCGGAAGCGATCAGCCTGTTATCCCCGGAGTAGCTTTTATTCGTTAAGCCCGCTCCCTCCCACGAGGGATGCGAGGATCACTAACACCTGCTTTCGCATCTGCTCGAGCGGTAACTCTCGCAGTCAAGCTGGCTTATCGCGTTTGCACGACACGCCCTGGTTTCCATTCAGGGTTAGCCAACCTTTGTACGCCTCCGTTACAGTTTTGGAGGCAACCTCCCCAGTTAAACTGCCCGTCAGACAGTGTCCTCCTCCTGGATTTTTATGCAGGAGTAAGTAAGATTTCCTCATTTCGAAGAGTGGTATTCCATGTTGCGACCGAAGTCTCCCACCTATGCTCGACAGTCAAAATAAAGTCCTCAGTGCCAAACTGCAGTAAAGCTTCACGGGGTCTTTTTGTCCATGTGCAAGTAGGCCGCATCTTCACAGCCATTTCAATTTCGCCGGGTAATGGTTCAAGACAGTCGCTAAGTCGTTCTACCTTTCGTGCGGGTCGGAACTTGCCCGACAAGGAATTTCGCTACCATAGAACAGTTCACTTTGTTATACGCCGATTGGGTACGGCTCTCATGGTCGCCCATGAGGTCGGACTATATCATCCCCGCCAATCCCTCATACATTATGATGAAGGCGGGGGTTGACGTGTAGTCTCTGAGGATTCTTGAAGAGGAAATACGTCGTGAATACCATATTTTCTTGTCCTTCCCCTCCCTTCATTGATTCCTTCACGAAGAAGAAGGATTTGCTTTAATCCGGATTTCGTTCTGTGTCCTCCTTTTTCCATAAGTTTCGCAATTCTGCAAAAAATCGCAAAGTTTCGCTTTTTGGATTCGGATACCATCTGGTATTTACGAAAATATGGAATGACGTACTTAATTAAATCTTCTGGATTTGTAGCGTCGTAGGAGTGAAGACCATCCTGTTTTCGAACTTTAATAATCCCGCATCCAATTTCTTCTCTCAATATTTTAAGTATTGTAGGATCCTTTTGCGAAACATTAAAGCTCATCACGACTTGCCAGTTGACTTTGTAGTCAGCTTTCCGCCGTAGAGATACATTAAAACTTCCCTCACCTTCTACAAACCCTGCTAAGAAATAGCCAAGTTTTTCCTTTTTCAAGTCTTTCCTGCTGATTTGCCGCACTGACCGCATTGTTACCAGTATACCTGGTAGCGTCAGATACTTCAACCGTTCGTTCTTCGATTTTTCTCAGAACTAGGTACGGCTCTTCCAGCATTTAGTCAACTTTTACAACTACTAACTGTGTTAATAGTTACTGCTGCCGTTCACCGGAGCTTAAATAGCTAACTTCTCAAATTGCTTCAAGTCATCAACTATTTTTAACTTACCGGCACTGGGCAGGTGTCAGCCCCTATACATTGCCTTGCGGCTTCGCAGAGACCTGTGTTTTAGTTAAACAGTCGCTTAGCGTCGTTAACTGCGGCCCAGCCAGTGGCTGGGCAAGGCATCTCCCATAGGTTACGCCTAGTTTTTGTTGCCGAGTTCCTTGAACCACGATCACCCGCTTGCCTTGGTATACTCTACCAGCGCACCTGTGTCGGTTTGCGGTACGGAAACTATGTGCTCCTCAACGAAACTTTTCTCGAAAGCGAAACTATCTCTCTTGGCCGCCCCTTGCGGTTTGACCTCCCCATCGCTCCTCATGTTTAACACAATAACGGATTTGCCAGTTATCGCTACTTTGAAGCTTGGCCGCGCTTAACACGGCGAGACCTGTCCCCCTTTGTCATTCCTTTGAGTCTGAATCGACACACAGTTGCAACGGAATATCAACCGTTTCTACATCGAGCTACCCCCGCTTGGAGCGGGACTCGCCTTAGGTCCGACTTACCCGAAGTCGACGAACGTTGCTTCGGAAACCTTGCGCATTCGGCATGAAGGATTCTCACCCTCAAACGCTACTCATTCCGGCATTCGCACTCCTCTGCGCTCCAGCCGGCCTTACAGCCTGACCTTCACCGCACAGAAGACGCTCCCCTACCCCTCCGGAGAACAGAAAACAAAGGACAGACAACGCATTTAGATGACGCAATTGACGGAATTGCAACTGTTCCTTCCTCTGTTTTCTATTCTCCGAAAGCTCAATCGTCGGTCGCATGCTTAATCCTCGATCATTTTCGGCGCCACGGCTTTCATCCAGTGCGCTGTTACGCGTTCTTTAAAAGGTGGCTGCTTCTAAGCCAACTTCCTGGGTGTCTTAAAACCATGACTTCCTTACCAACTTAGCATGCAGTTAGAGACCTTAGATGTGAGTCTGGGCTGTTTCCCTTTTGACACACGCGCTTAGCCGTGCATGTCTGACTGGCAAGATACTCATGAAAGTATTCGGAGTTTGATTGATGCCGATTCCTTGCGAAACCGACATCATTCAGTGCTCTACCCCCTTCATGAGATAACAATACCGCTATACCTAAATATATTTCGGGGAGAACCAGCTATCTCCAGGTTCGATAGGCATATTACCCCTAACCACAAGTCATCTCACAGATTTGCAACTCTGACGAGTTCGGGCCTCCCCCCGCACTTCTGCGGGGTTCACCCTGCTCATGGTTAGCTCACCTGGTTTCGGGTCTGTCCGCCAATACTTGTCGCCCTATTTAGGGCTCGCTTTCACTGCGCCTTCCCGCGTTGAACGCGGTTAAGCTCGCATTGACGGAAAACTCACCGGATCATTCTTCAATAGGCACGCGATCAGCATGCTCTGCATGCTGATAGTTATTGGTTCATAGTTATTAGTTCATAGGTATAATGAAAAATTCATTGTGGCTATGAACCATGAACGATGAACAATGAACTACCAGCGTGCAAAGCACGCCTCTCGCTGTTTGTTAGCTGACAATTTCAGGTACTCTTTCATTCCCCTTCCGGGGTGCTTTTCACCTTTCCCTCACGGTACTTGTTCACTATCGGTGCACTCATGTATTTAGCCTTGGATCGTGGTTGACCCAGCTTCCCACAGGCCCTTCGTGGCCCATGGTACTTGGGAACAGAATAGAGGTGTTTTGGATTTCGGATACGAGACTTTCACTCCCTTTGGTTACCTATTCCACAGTATTCTCCTATCCTCAACACATCCCATAACTCCTGACCCACAACACCCTTGCGGGTTTAGGCTGTTCCGCTTTCGCTCGCCGCTACTAACGGAATCTCGTGCTTGATTTCTTTTCCTCACCCTACTGAGATGTTTCAGTTCGGATGGTATCCCCTGTACTGCTATCCCGATCCGCATGCTGTTTATAAATTTGATGGTAGACAGATAGAAATTAGAAGCTTGAGGTTTGATTTTCTAATCTCTAACTTCCAATTTCTTCATCCAACTTCTACTGTCCAATGTCTAATCTCAAAAAATACTATTTATAAACACCATGCGAACCGTTTTTGCAATACAGTCTCTATCTTGCGATAGATGGGTTGCCCCATTCGGAAATCGCCGGATGATCGGATTATGACTCCTACCCGACGAGTATCGCCGTCATATGCGTCCTTCCTCGGCATGAGCGCCCTAGGCATCCATTGTCAGCTTGTAGCGTTGCAGAGAACAAAGGATCCGTCTGCTGACGGTCCACTGTTCAATCATCAACAAAATTAAAATGTAAAGGTAATCTCCGCCGTCTGGCGGATTGGATTACCCCTTACGATGCAACTACTTATAACATTCTATGCATCAGGAATTTCACCTGATTTCATAGAGTCATTGAGTTGTTAACGTGCTACTCAATTGTTACATTGTCAAATGGCTGCATTGTTTTCCAACAATGCAGCAATGTAGCAATATAACAAGTATTTTAAGTGGACCCGGGCGGAGTCGAACCGCCTGCCTCTTCATTGCAAATGAAGCGTTCAACCAGCTAAACTTCGGGCCCAATAAGCACATTGGCACGGCGCTAAAACGCTACATTGTTGACAGAAGCAAGTAGCCATAGTGCGCGAACGGTCCCCTTGATGTAGCTGTATCAGCTTCATTCCAATGATAGTAAGGTTCAGGACGAACAAATAAACCCCGCCTCATGCGGGGCTTTCAACAGAGAAACAACACTCTCTACATACGCAAACGGTCCAAGCGGTTTGGTAGGTTTTGTATCGTGTTGGTTCTCATGAAAAGGATGGAGTGTGGTGAAACACGTCGCATCAGTTGCCCTGCATCATAAGGCAAAAATGTATTGTACCCCGCTCCTGCGAACGTTGTCAAGAGCTACGGGGCAAATATGGGAAAGGCACCTTCGTCCTTCATCCCGACGGTGTCTAGCTAGTTCACCCCCGGAGTGAACAGTGTTCACACCCCTTGGAATTCCGTTATTCCATTCTCGTCATAATTCTCCTAAGCGCAACGACGAATGCCGCGGTGCGAAGGTCGGTTTTGAGCTTATTGGAAGTTTTCCAGATGGCATCCGTCGCCGCCTCCATCTTTTTTCTTAACTTTTTGTTTACCTCATCTTTGCTCCAATGCTCGCCTTTCAAATTCTGCTCCCATTCAAAGCACGATACCGTCACGCCGCCGCTGTTTGCGAGGATATCGGGAATAACCGTGATTCCGCGCTTGTAAAGGATCCTGTCCGCTTCCGGCGTTGTGGGGCCATTGGCCATCTCTAACACAATCGTTGCTTTAATCTTCGGCGCATTGTCTTTCGTAATGACGTTCTCAAGCGCCGCAGGCACCAAGACATCCACCGGCAACTCCAATACTTCATCATTGCTGATGTATCTGCCCTTTTTCACATCGCATACCGACCCCGTGCAATAACATCCGGCAAGCGTTCCATTTTTCCGCTTGCATTCAAGCGTCAACGCCGGATTTATGCCATCCGGCACGTAAATGCCGCCCTTGCTGTCGGACACGGCAACAACATTAAATCCTGCTTCATCCAAAAATTTCGCCGCGTTGTATCCCACATTCCCAAAACCCTGCACCGCAACCGTGAGCGGCTGCGGAAAATCAACATGCAAAGCCCTCAATTCTAAACTTCTGTGGTTATTGACTCTTTTACCATTTGAATTTGTTTTGTATTGTGGATTTAGGATTTTGGATTTCATTTTGCTAAGCACTGCTTCCAAAACATATACTCCCCCTTTCCCTGTTGCCTCTTCCCTGCCCTCGCTCCCGCCGTCTTTCATGAGTTTTCCGGTAAACGTCGCTCGCAGCTTCTCTTTCTCTTCGCTTGATATCTGATGCTTTCTCCCTGCTGCGTTAATATACTCGTCCACCATCCATCCCATGATGATCCCATTGGTATTAACATCGGGCGCAGGAACGTCCTTATCCGGGCCGATGCAGTCGGCTATCGCGCGAACGTAGCCGCGGCTCAAAAGCTCCAATTCACGCGCTGAAAGCGTTTTGGGGTCTACAATAACGCCGCCTTTGCCGCCGCCTAAAGGAAGATCGGCAACCGCACACTTCATCGCCATCCAAAACGCAAGCGCCTTCACTTCATCCATGGAAACCTGCGGATGAAAACGGATGCCCCCTTTATACGGCCCCAGCGCGTTGTTGTACTGCACGCGATATCCTTGAAATATCCTGATATTCCCGTCATCCATCGCGACCGGGATCGTTACGTTGAGAATTCGCTGCGGCTGCCTGAAAATTTCCAATTGTTGCTTTATTTTGCGCATCGCTTTTCTCTTGTCGCTTGCCTCCAGCAAGCGCGAGGCGGTTTCAAGCTGGATCATCGCACTGTCAAACGGATTTGTGTGGTTCATACGCGTACACTTCGTAGTATAGGAGAATTCTCTGATTTTGCAAGCGCTGCAGTTTGACAATTCTCAAGCACGTCATGGACACTATTAGAAGTACGGGTCTTTGCGTATTTGCTCAGAAGACACGCCCGCAGTGAGCAGCTGATGTTCCATTTCTTTGATCATCATCTGATTGCCGCACAGGTAAAACTCGCAGCCCTTAACATTTTGCTCGTTTTGCACGACGTGATCCGTCACATGACCCCTCCGCTGGCTTGCGGACTCCTGCCACCTATCAGATGGCTTGGAAAGCGTCAGGACAAAGTGAAAATATGTATACCGCTTGGCGAGTTGTTCAAATTCGTCTTTCCAGTAGATATCCGCTTCATACCGCAACCCCCAGTAAAGCGTTACTTCATCGGTCTGACCTTTAGGAAGATACTCCAGAAGCATCGCGTGAAACGGCGCGACACCGGTGCCGGTTGCTACAAACACTTTTTTTCGGCTACTCTCGGCATTCATGACAAACATTCCAAGCGGCGCAATAAATGACGCCTCATCGCCCTCTTTATGATTAATCGTCCACTGGCTTCCCGGGCCGCCGGGGCGTATATCGTGAAGCATGAGGATATGCCCGGTGTCGCTTGGCGGTGACGCAATCGACATAGCGCGGTTAATTCCCGGAGCAACGTTAAGCATGATCGTCTGGCCGGCAATGAAGGAAATTGTGGAAGGTTCAAGAAGCGCAAACGTCACGAGAATAACGTCATTCGTCAACTGCTCCTTTTTTTCTATAACAGCTTTATAGTGTTGCGGCTTCGTAAACTGCATGCCCATAAAGGCCTTTCAGCTATTCATCCCTTTGTCTTCAAGCCATTTCTGCGCATCCATTGCCGCCATGCAGCCCATGCCGGCGGCCACCACGGCCTGACGGTATCGGGGGTCAACGCAGTCCCCTGCGGCAAAAACGCCCGGCACGCTGGTTCGTGTTTGTGCTTCACGAGCGCTCGCGGGCCGAATAAGCTGAATATATCCCCGTTCATCAAGCGCGACGAACCCCTTGAGAAATTCCGTATTGGGTTTATGCCCGATAGCCAAAAACACGCCCTGCGTTTTAACCTCTGATGTTGTGCCGGTTTTTGTGTCCTTAAGCCGAACACCCGATACCGCGGTGTCTCCAAGTATTTCTTCTACCACGCTATTGGTGCGAAATGCAATCTTTGGATTCTCTTGCGCGCGCTTGCGCATAATCGGGCTTGCGCGGAACTCGTCCCTCCTGTGAATAATCGTGACCTTCGTGGCAAACGCGGTAAGAAATATCGCCTCTTCCATCGCCGTATCGCCGCCTCCTATAACCACAACGTCTTTCCCCCGAAAGAAAAAGCCGTCGCAGGTGGCGCACGCAGAAACGCCCTTGCCTTTCAGTCGATCTTCGCTGGGCAATCCTAAGTACTGTGCAGACGCGCCGATTGCGATAATGACCGAACGTCCCTCAAATTCAGCGCCGTCACCCTTTGCGGCAAATGTTCTTGTGTTGTTTCGATACTCGATGCTCGATACTCGATGCTGTTTTATGTGCGTCCCAAACTTCTCAACCTGTGTTTTCATGTCCGCCATTAATTGCGGCCCCATGATTCCGTTGGGAAATCCTGGGTAATTTTCAACTTCCGTGGTCGTTGTCAACTGCCCCCCGGGTTCCGCACCGGTGATAACGACAGTTGCCAGAAGCGCTCGCGACGCATAGAGCGCTGCTGTAAGCCCGGCAGGCCCCGACCCGAGAATGATAATATCGTACTGTTGCGTGCTCATTGAGCTTTTGTGATCGGGAGTTAACTAAGCAATGTATTTAACTCACGGAGCAAGGTTTCTTTGCTCTGCACACCGATAAGCTGTTTGACCACCGTGCCTCCCTTAAAAATCATCAAGGTCGGAATGCTCATGATGCCGTATTTCTGGGCTACGACCGGATTTTCATCAACATTGAGTTTGCCAACCTTCGCTTTGGACCCGATGCTTTTTGCGACCTCTTCAATAATCGGCCCCTGCATCTGGCACGGCCCGCACCACGCAGCCCAAAAGTCCACGAGCACCGGTTTATCCGATGTCAACACTTCGCTATCAAAATTTGCATCGGTTATCGTAATGCCTGCCATAAGTACCCTCCTTTTAAGAATTATCACTCTATCATTCAACGATAAATTCTACAAGTCCTCTCTTCATAATACCATGACGTTTCATTACAATTGCATCATGCGCAAAAACGTCTTTGATCTTCTCGCGATTCTTTTTACCGCGCTCTACGGATTCGCCGGCTCCTTGGTTTCTCTCCACCGCTTCTGGCAGTACGATGTTTTTTACTATGACTTTGGCATTTTTGATGGAGCCATATGGCGTGTTTCGCGCTTTGCGGCGCCTGTTATTGACCACTTGGCTGTGGGCGGCAAGGTCATATTCGCCGACCACATCAGTCCCACGATCTTCCTTCTTTCTCCGTTGTATTGGATAACGAGCCGAAGCGAAATTATCCTCATTGCTCAAGCCGTGATTGTCGCTTCCAGCGTACCTGTTCTCTACCGTCTGGGCATTCAACTGCTCAACAACCGTTTCCTTGCGTTCGCTAACGCGATTGCGTATGCGTTGTTTATAGGCATTCAGAATGCCATTATTTCCGACTTCCATGAAACGACAATCCTCACGCTCCCTTTGATTGTACTTTTTTATGCGATTGCCAAAGGCTGGAAGCGGCGATTTTTTATTTTCCTTATCCTCTGTCTGGGAATCAAGGAAAACATGTTTCTTCTGGGAGCAAGCATCGGACTGTTTCTGTGGTTGACGCAGAAATCATGGCGTGCAATTGCACTCCCCACAATAGCGCTTTCGCTATTGTGGGGTTTTATCGCCAATACGCTCCTCCTCCCTTATTTTGCCGGCAGAGCGTCGCAGTATGTTCCAACGATTCCAATAAATCCCGCCTCTTTCCTTGCCGGCTTTGTCGATGACCCGATCAAACGAAACACCCTCTTCGTTTCATTTGGAAGCTTTCTTTTTCTGCCGCTTGGGTTTCCGCCGCTTTACCCCGCCATCCTTCAGGATCTCGCGTCGCGATTTTTTCTGCCGCAGTCAACCATTCGATGGGGACTGGGGCTTCATTACAGCGCACAGCTTGCCCCACTTCTTGCCGTCTCAAGCCTCTATTCCCTGCGCTGGATTCTGAAGTGGTGGAAACGGGGTGTTCGCCACGCGTGGCTCATCGGCGCAACACTTCTTTTTGTTTCCGCATTCCTGCACTACCGCCTGCGGGGCCCGCTTGCTCTTTCCTACAATCCGGCGTTTTACCGCCATACCAAGAATTTTAGATTTCTCGATGATGTCGTTGGCCGCGTGCCGGCGAGAGCCACCGTCATGACGCAAAACAATCTTGCTGCCCGCTTCAGCCACCAGACTGTCTGGCTTTTCCGAAGAGATTACACAGGGTACATGCCGGACTACGTCGTTTTTGACCTTAGAACCGGCCAAAACCCCAATAATTTCTTTCCGCAAGACTATGAACGGTTAACGTTTCTGCGGGCAAAACTTCTGCGCGATCCCTTGTACGAAGCGGTGTTTTTGACGGACAATCAGGCAGTCTTTAAGCGAAAATGAGACGCCGTGATTGCTGTTATTGATGCTTGGGATGAGGCCTGCGGACCGCAGCAAGCGCCGTGTATATCAAGCTCATCTCCGGATAGTCGGTTCATATCTGTCGCCAATGCCTGATATGACCATGACAAATGCGTGAGATGTCTCACGCTGTGCTTGCCTGTTCGTGAAGCGTGTAACCGGCATCTGAAACAACGGCGCGAATGACATCTTCCGTTATTTTTTTCTCGTCAAACTCCACCGCTAACGTCTGCTTGGCGTAGCTGCAACTTGCTGTGATCCCTGCGTCTTCGAGATCCAATTCGATCATGGTCGCGCAACTATTGCAATGCATGCCGTCCACTTTATATGTTTTCTTTGTCATACGTTTCCATTCGCTTCTTTGCTTATTTGATTTCGTTTATTCAATTTATGACAGTAAATTGCCCCGTGTACATCCCCATGCTGCAGGAATACGCAAGCCTCCCAACCCGTGTCGGCGTAAATTCGATTGTCTCACTCCCCGACTGGGGCAGCACTTTGGATATGCCGAATTCCGGTAGCGTGAATGCCCGCGAGCATCCTCTCGTATTATTAGTTCGAAGGATGAGCCGCACAGGGACACCCGCTTTGAGCGTTGTGGCTGATGCCGCGTATCCTCTATCTGTCACATTGATAATTACCTCCTGCATTCCTTGGCTGTTTACTTCGGCAATAGCTCCCCCTCCTTGGACAAGCGTATCCGCCGGCGTCATCGCAATGGCATACAAATTCTGCAGCGTATAGAACGATCCCATTAGGCCCAGTCCCCCATTCACGGACATAAGGCCAAAGACCAGTACGACCGCCGCGGCGGCGTAGGAAAATGCCTTCCGCTTCAGAAGCTCGACGACTGCCGCACCCAACGCAAAAAAAATCGGGCTCGTGCCCAACACAAACGCAAACATAATTGCGGCTCCCATCAATGGACTGGCGCTCGCTACCGCCACAGCCATCGTCGTTTGCGTGACGCCGCAGGGAATGAGGATGGTGAGAGCGCCTAAAGCAGCAGGCGCAAACCACGATGCGTCGCGGCTTTTCGTTTTCAGCAATCGGTATGCCCATCGCGGCGGCTGGATGACGACGTAACGAAATACCCCGTGAAGCTCAATAATCCGCGCGGCAGTCGCAAGCATAAAAAGTCCGACGGCGATCTGAACCAATCCCAATGTTTTTGGCGAAAGAACAAGGGTTGACCCTGCAAGCCCAAGGAAAAACCCCAAGACGGTATAGACCACCAGCTTCGCCGCGAGGAACATGCCGACTCTGATCCATCTGCCCTCTCCCTTGACTCCCTTGTCTTCCGGATCGCCCGGATTATTTGTAACCGACGCAGCCAAAAGTCCTCCCTGCACAGCCAGACACGATAACCCACCAGTTGTCAGACCCGTCAAAAGCGCCAACCAAACGAACTGCATAACGAAACGGCCGCTTGACAACTGTTGTCAAACTCCGTAGTATGATTATATCCCCTATGGGGGGATAGAAGTCAAGGAGAAAGCTTGTGCCAAAAGGAGTTCCCAGAGATCATTCAATCAAGCATTCACTCATCCATAGGCTCAAAATCGCCCAAGGACACCTTAGCCGAGTCCTTGCGATGGTAGAAACTGACAGTTATTGCATTGACATCATCCATCAGTCCATGGCGGTTCAAGCATCATTGAAAGCCATCAATGAGGCGATCCTTAAAAACCATCTGGAAACCTGTGTCGCCGAGGAAATCCGCAAGGGCAACGAAAAAGAGGTTATCGAAGAAGTTATGAAAGTAATGGAAAAACAATAAAATTATTGAAGTTTTATTAACAATTTAGCAATAGAACATGGATAAATGTATCGTTACCATCATAGGGATACTCTCTATAGCCGCAATCTACTGGTTCTTCTTGGGCAAAAACGTGTGATATGAACGCCTCCTTCCCCATCGTCGGCATGCACTGCGCAAGCTGCGCAACGCTCATTGAAAGGAAGCTTAAAAAAACTCCGGGGGTCGTGGACGCTTCGGTCAACTACGGCAGCCAACAGGCGTCTGTTTCGTTTAACCCATCGTTAACCAGCCTTCAAGCCTTAGGCGACGCAATTAAGAATCTTGGCTATAACGCGATCACAACTGGAGACGCCGGAAAATCCCCTGATGAACTTAAGCAGGAAGCGCAGAAAAAAGAATTGGCTGATTTGAAAACCAAAGTCCTTCTTTCCGGCATCGTAAGCGCGCTGGTATTGTTGGGAAGCTTCCCCGAATGGTTTCCGTTTGTCCCCAAAATTCTTAACGCCCCCTTATTTCTCCTTGCGTTAGCTACGCCGGTGCAATTCTGGGCAGGCTGGAGGTTTTATCAAGCTGCGTGGTCAGGACTCAACAATCGCACTGCCAGCATGGATACGCTCATTGCCATAGGCACGACGGCGGCGTACGGCTTTTCCGTGTTGACAACGTTTTTTGCACAGTCTCTCGCTTCATGGGGACTACCACATGTCATGTATTACGATACCGCGGCGATTATCATCACGCTCATTCTTTTGGGCCGCTACCTTGAAGCTAAAGCTACATCCCACACCAGTGACGCAATCAAAAAACTCCTGCATCTGCAGGCAAAAACCGCGCGCGTTTTACAAGACAAACAGTGCAACAATTTAACAGTGCAACAATTTACCAGTGGCATTGAATTCGATGAGAAAGACGTTCCCGTCGATCAAATTCAGGTCGGAAACATCATGCGGGTTCGTCCGGGGGAAAAGATACCTGTGGATGGGGTAATCATATCGGGAACCAGCTCAATAGACGAATCCATGGTTACGGGCGAGTCAATTCCCGTTGATAAGAAAAAGGGCGACAGGGTCATCGGAGCAACGATAAATAAAACCGGTACCTTCCTGTTTCGCGCTACCAACGTTGGCAGCGACACCCTGCTTGCGCAGATTGTGCGGATGGTGTCCGAGGCTCAAGGTTCCCGAGCTTCCATCCAGCGGCTGGCTGATGTTGTGTCCGGCTACTTTACCCCCATCGTGCTTATGCTTGCTGTTGCCACCTTTGTGGTCTGGTATGATCTACGATCGTTTCCACCTGCATTCACCAACTTCGTTGCCGTCCTTATTATCGCCTGCCCGTGCGCGCTGGGGCTTGCGACCCCCACAGCAATTATTGTCGGCATTGGAAAAGGCGCCGCGCACGGGATCCTCATTAAAAACGCGGAGAGTCTAGAAATTGCACATAGGCTAACCGTAGCGGTCTTTGATAAAACCGGCACACTTACCGTAGGAAAACCCACGGTAACGGATGTTATCCCCCTGTCGCAAGCATCTTCCCTATCCCCTCGATCCATTTTGTCGCTCGCCGCCTCCCTCGAACAAGGCAGTGAGCATTCTCTCGCAGAAGCCGTCGTGAATGCCGCGCGACACAAACAGCTTGGTCTAAAAACCGTCGAAGGATTTCAAGCAATTCCGGGCCGCGGCGTATCTGGAACCATCGACGGCAAGAAGTACGTTTTTGGCAAACCCAGCAAACCGTTTGGCGATCTTGAAAAACAAGGAAAAACCGTGATGGTTCTTGCTGACGCACAAAGACCCATCGGGGTAATTGCCGCCGCCGACACGCTGAAAAAAGAAGCGAGGGATACGATAACAAACCTGAAGCGTCTGGGAATCGCCGTCTGGATGATTACCGGAGATAACGAACGGACGGCGCGCGCCGTTGCCAAGCAGGCAGGCATTGACAACGTCCTTGCAGGCGTCCTGCCGAAAGACAAAGCAAAAATAATTGCACAACTAAAAACGAGTCCTCCTTCTCCCTCTAATCGAACGATTTACCCTCTTCCCTCTCGTCGCTCGGTCGTTGCCTTTATCGGCGACGGCATTAACGACGCGCCGGCGCTTGCTGCCGCAGACGTGGGCATTGCGATGGGAACTGGCACCGACGTTGCCATTGAATCTGCGGGTGTAACGCTTCTTACAAATAATCTGCAGAATGTTGTATCCACTATCAGGTTGTCGCGTGCAACGCTGTCTATTATCAAGCAAAATCTCTTGTGGGCGTTTGGCTACAATGTCATCCTTATCCCTGTGGCCATGGGCATCCTTTACCCGTTAACCGGCTGGCTTTTGAATCCCGCGCTCGCCGCTTTCGCCATGGCCGCAAGCAGCATTTCTGTCGTCACCAACTCTTTACGGCTTAAGCGCATTCGACTATAGTGGAATGCTATGACGTTTACTCCAACGCTCGCCGACCGCGTGTACGCGCTTCTAAAAACCGTCCCCAGGGGCCGCGTGACGACGTACAAAGCGCTGGGTGACGCGCTTGGGGTGAAAGCATACCGGCGTATCGGCCAGATCCTCAAACGAAATCCTGACGGGCCGCATACCCCTTGCCATCGGGTCGTAGCCAGCGACGGCACGATCGGCGGATTCATGGGGAGGACCAGAGGTCGGGAAATCAAAAAGAAAATTGCTTTTCTTTCAAAAGAAGGTATTGTTGTAAAGAACGATAGAATCGGTAACTTTCCTATAATATTCTATTCCTTCTAGTCCTTGTTGCCCGACTCATCCTTCATTGCCTGCTCCACGATGAGCTTCCCCACCATGCCCTGTGCGCGGTGGTTGCCCACGCTGCAGTAAAATTCGTAAGTTCCTGCTTTGTCTGCGACAAACGTCACTGAATCGGTTTCGCCGTTTTTAATTCGTTTCGTCCGCGCGTTAAATTCATCGACCACCCAGTCATGCACCATTGTGCCGCTATTTGTGAGCGTAATGGTTACCGTGTCGCCCGCGGCAACTGTCAGCGTCTTCTGGTCATACCCAAACTCAAAGGAATCCAGCGTAAACTCTTTGGTTTCGCCCTGTTTTATCATGGCTTCGTCGGTTTCCTCCATCATGCCCGAAGGGCCAGTCGCCGCCTCTTCCACCATCGATTCACTCCTCGTAGCGGGAACGCGTGTTTGCCCTTTCAAGGCATACCACCCGAGACCCAAACCCACAACAACCAGTACAAAAACAGGAAGGATTTTGTTCATATACTATTACACTACCATATGTATTTTGTAATGTACATAACAAAAATAAAGGAGGCAGGAACAGTCAATGGATAGACCCGTTGCCAAGCTCTTCTTCAAGTTTGGCAACGTCGTTGATCACAAGCTGACGTCCTTTATACGAGATGACCCTCTTGTGCTTGAGCGCCTCAATCTGCAGACTAGCCGTTTCCCGCGTGGTTCCGATCCACGCCGCGACCTCGCGGTGCGTCAAAGGTACAGTTAAAGTGACACTGCCGTGTGTTTTGGTTCCAAATTGTCTGGCGTAATAAAGAAGAAGGAGCAGTGTTTTGGCATACGCATTCTCCAGTACCAGCTGTTCCAAACGGGCAAGCATCCCGCTGACTCCTGCTAAAATTCTTCCGCCGACGTCAAAAAGTACTTCCGGATGCCGCGAAAGAAACGCAAGGACATCTTGCTTGGGCGCGCGGTAAAGTTCTGCCACCGTGAGGGCTTCAAAATAGTATCGGTTTGGCGTGTTGTTGACCACCCACGTCATGGGAAAAAACGATCCGGGCTTAAAGATGTGAAGTATCAAAAATTCACCCTTTTCAGAAAGCAAAGACATGCGCACGAAGCCCTTCTTCAGGTAAAACACGCCCGGCGGCTGGTCTTCTGCGCGAATAATAGTTTCGCCTTTTTTGTAGAGAACGAACGAGTAGTGAGCAAAAAATTCCTCGACGATCTTTTTGGGATTGGATATCATACCTCGCTGATTTGTACTATACCATACAGTCACAGCGCAGACCAACTCACATATTGAAAATCATCCCAAGGTGATGTATTGTGCAAAGACATTTATGCTCGAAGACAAAACACCGGACACAATCAAGCTCCTCAATCGCGTGATATTCATCCTTGCAATCGTAGGCATCGCAATGGCCGCCTACGTCCTCCAAAGTTTCTTACGGCAGTCCCAGGTCGTGTGCTTAACCGGCGAGGGGTGCGCGCTCGTGCGCAAAAGCCCCCTTTCCTACCCCATGGGCATTCCGGTACCGGCGATCGGGCTCGTTGGCTATAGCGCGCTTGCCGCGTTGGCTTTTCTTCGCACAACGAGCGATAACAGGAATCTTTTAAAAGCAATGCTGGGGATAACCGTCTTTGGCGTAGGATTCGTCGCGTGGTTTACCTATACTGAAGTATTTCTTATCAAAGGCGTCTGTACATGGTGCGTTCTTTCGGCAGTAAATATGGTAGTACTGTTTGTACTCACCGTACGAAGCATGATGCTGACCCGTAATCCGCCGCGCACCCAGCTGGAGGAGTGAATGAAGCTGACGAACGAATCAAAAGTGCTCCTTGCTATTGTCGCCGCCACCATTGTCATCATCGGCATTGCCGCGGTAGTGTTTACCAAACCCGCGCCCCAATTTACAAGAGATGATCTTGTTCCCGCTTCGGCGCACACCACAGGCAACCGTCAGGCGTCGGTGTATCTTGTGGAATTCTCTGACTTTCAGTGTCCGGCGTGTAAAGCCGCTCAACCTATTGTTGAACAGATCATACGTACATATAACGATCGGGTGTTTGTTGCTTACCGCCACTTCCCGCTGGGCCGCTATCCCTTCGCCCAAAAAGCCGCCGAGGCGGCAGAAGCAGCAGCCGCCCAAGGGAAATTCTGGGAATACGCGGCGCTTCTGTTTGCCAATCAGGAGAAAATTGACGATACGTTGTTTCCCGCGCTTGCCAAGGAACTGGGACTGGACGAGGCCAAATTTACTCAAGAGCTCGCCTCCGGAACATACCGAGACGCGGTGCTGTCAGATGTTGCCGCTGGGAGCCGTTTCGGCGTCAATGCCACACCGACGTTTTTCCTCAACGGTAAAAAACTTGAACTGACATCGTTTACCGATCTTCTCACTGCCGTCAACGAAGTCCTGCCGCAATAACGGCCTTCACTCTTGACCGTCTCGCCTACGTATTGTTAGTATGGATATAGACCGTATCATCTATGTCTGCACCAGAAAGGAGGTGACACTCTATGGCAAAAGGGAAAACAACGAAGGTTAAGCTGGACATGATGAGCGTCACCGTCTTATTGGTGATGGTCATCTTCGGCGGCATCATCGGCTATTATTTAGGTCAGGGGAGCGCAGTCGTCCGCGTCATGAGCCTGTGTCAACAACCGGTCCAGCAAATGGCGAAATGATAAACCCCGTAGCAACCGTTAAAAACGCGTGTTTCGCGGGGGTTTTTGTTGCTCCGTTTACAAATACAGCGCCACGGTCATGTTCCAGAAAACGTGAACGAGGATCGGCGCGATGAGAGATCCGGTATTGAGAAACAGCATGCTGTTGGCGTAGGCCAAAATCACATCTGTGACAAAAAACATGACCAGCGTTAAGCCCTGCAGCTTATTAAGCGTCACGAGAATGGGGATATGAAGAAACACAAACATGACGGCGCCCAGCGTTGCCGCCTTCATGAGATTCCCCGTCTTTTCATACAGTCTGTTAAAAATAAATCCCCGATTGAGAAGCTCTTCAGAAAACGCGGTGGCCAGAGAAATCAAAATGAGTAGGAAGCCGTACTTCTGAAACGCGGCGATGGGATTCACATCCATCGTGCCGTATTTGAGCGCGTGAGCAACTACTCCTTCAATTGCAAAAATCATGCCAAACCCCAAGCCGATGTACATGCTGGAAACCATATTCTTGAAGGTTAGACCAATAGAGGATAGGTCGCGTTTCTCCTTTTTTTGAACGTACCAGATGACAGGAGCAACAAAAACAAGCGGCTTTGCCACGAACTCGTCTGCCCATTCCGGAAGCTTCAGAAAATACCGGTAGAGAGCCCACGCCAAAAGAATCCAGCCCCACAATTGGAAAACGGTCATCTGTGGCGATGGTATGGATTTTTTCACTGACTGCCTTCTCCCCTCCTTCTACGATACTCCGCAGCAATCCCCTGCGCAAGTGTTAATTCACATGCGTTTGGTCAATTGCGGCATCCATGCTGTCAACTATGGTTGCAATAATTTCTTTGGCTCGCGCAAGCGACAGCGCGCTGTCGTTGCCGGGAAAATAGTGAAAGACGAGGTTTCTTCCGTCTTTCCACGTGCGCCAGAGCCTCATTGCAAGTCCTTTGCCGAATCTTTTTTCAATCTGCGCATACGCGCTTAATGTTCCAAGTCTGCGTTTGAGATTTGGGCTCAATGCCCGTCCGATGCGGTAATGCTCGCTTTGATAGTCCCGCTCGTCAATGATGTGAAGATCTAAAAAAAGCTGCTTGAGAAAGCCTTCGTAAAGCTTAGCGAAGGGAAATACCAGATACGAGTAGTCGGTAGGCTCCTCGTCGCGATGTATATCGCTGTCACGCAAAAGAAACGCGCCATCGCCGGCCAACACGCGCATGGGGTAAGAAAGATACTGCCAAAGTCTTGAACCTTCCTGAATCACACCTTATCGTATAAACAAAAACGTTTCAACTAGAAAAAGAATCATAAATCCAATGAATACCAGAAGCTGTGTGCGCGCGTCCACCGGTTCTGCAATCATCCGGTACCAACTGTTTAGGTTGCCCACAACGTGCCACTCGCCCGCCTGCCGGAGAATAAGCGTAAGATAAAGCGACAACACAAGACCACTCGCGAGCAAACTGCCGGATGACGTCACAATAAAGAAACTTACGGCAGCGAAAGCCGCGGCAAACAAAACGCTCCGAAACGGCGACGGCGATAGGCGGAAAAACGCTTCTGCAATATCCAAAAAATATATTCCCAATAGTCCGCCGCCGAAAAATCCAAGCGACAGAACCGGCGGGCGAACATTCCACTTCATGAATCCCACAAAACCCATGTATCCCAGTGAAATCAGAAGAAAAAACACTGGCTTCCCGCGAATACTGTTTGCAATGATTTCCATACCGTCTATTGTACACCGTACATTCGTGTGCTACCGCACGTGGAATGTAGCAAATTCTCCTGTTCCGTCGCTCCACACACTGTCCACACGCGTCACCCACGCTACATCAGGCCCGTGCTGGCACTGTTTAATAAGCTCCTCCAGCTGACTTCTCAATCCTTCGGCGACGAGCTCCACAGTTCCGTCGTCTCTATTTTTTACCCAGCCGACGAGATGGTTGCTCTGCGCATACCGCAAAGCCCACATGCGAAATCCCACCCCTTGCGCATCGCCACATATGATAAGGTGCACGCGCTTCATGCGTTCTTGAGCTCCTTCATCTTCCACATAAACAATTTTGCCTTGCTTTTTGCCTTGCTGTCCTTCACAAACGACAGCGCTTTTTCAAGGATTGCCCGCGGCACGGTTTTTGCAAGCCGGATATACAGCGATTTGTGCGGATAATCCTCCAGTGTTTCCGCAAGGTATATGCCGTATGATTGAAATTCACGCGAGATGTACTTATCCTCCAGCGGATTGAATGTTTTCAGTATGTCGCCGACAATCTGCATATGCTCTATGTCATACCGGACTTGATCTATGGTCCATGGTTTTATTATACCGAATCCCCATGCAACACGGGCGGGGTAACCATGGAGCGCTGTTCCTAGTTAAACCTATTCATTGATTTGTCTATTCCTTCCGTTAAAGCGATTCTTACAGCCATGACGCCACGTTTTACCAAGTGTTTAAGACTGCCGGCTTCGCTCTGACTGAAACGCGACAGAACAAATTGAATGACCGACCGGTGGCGCAAGTTTTGATCTGTGTGTCTTTTGCTCGCTTCTTTTCCGCGTCCGATGCCGAGACGAAACCGAACAAACGCATCAGTTCCTACACGCCTCATGATAGACTCAATACCATTGTGCCCTGCGCTTGCTCCTCCCATCCGGATACGAATTTTCCCAAGAGGCAAATCAATGTCATCGTGGATAACCCACAGATCATTGGCGTCAAGCTTGTAATAGGAAAGAATATTCTGGATTGCAATGCCGGAATTATTCATATACGTCTGGGGTTTGACAAGAACGACCTCGCCGATTGTGGCAATTAAAGCGTCCCACTCTCGCTTTTTTTCCCATGCAAGCGCTTCACGGGCAAGTTCGCGGGATAGTTTTTCTACCACCATAAATCCAATGTTGTGGCGAGTATCCTGATACTGCTCTCCCGGGTTCCCCAATCCGGCAATGATTTTCACGCCTTTCCTCCTTCCGTTAGAAGATCAACTATGCGCGTGTCTTCAATTTCATCAAACTGTTCATAATACTGCCCCACTGCGCCAAAATTCTGCGGCGTCATAAGCGTGACGAGCTGGTCAACTTTCGGTCGTATGCGGGCAACTGCGTCAAACGGCATAACCGGCACCGCCGCTGTGATACTCTTTGCTTGTTTGACGTTGCACCACTTGATCGCGGCTTCAAATGACGCTCCGGTTGCAATACCATCGTCTGTTAAAATCACTGCGTTATCTTTCACGACGAGCGGCTTCCTTCCCCTGCGATACAGACGTGTTTTTTCTTTTATTTCTTTAGACAGCGCGGCAAGGCGAGTTGCAATATAGTGTTCGTCTGCGCCGACAGAAGCAGCGGTTCTCCAACGTATTTCACGAACGCCGTCAGGAGCAAGCGCGCCCAAAGCAAATTCGCTGTTGTGAGGCGCGCCGATTTTTTTAACGACGAGAACGTCAAAGGGAATTGACAATGCGCGCGCTATCTGGTGTGCAACAATGAGCCCTCCGCGCGCAAGCCCTACCACGATATTTGGTTCCTCGCCGCTGTGGCTAAGTTTTTGGGCAAGCAACTGTCCTGCCTCAATACGATCTTTGAAGCCCACGTTACTTCATCTTTGCCAATTGTTGTTCTGCAAGGGCACCGGCGTACGGCACTTTGTACATCTCTCCCTGAAATGCTTTCCACATGCAGACTATCCAAAGTATAAATGCAACAAAAGACAACAATAAGCCCAAGAGCCATCCTAAAATCGGGATGAAGCCCAAGGCAATGTTAATAATAAAAATGCCGCCAAAGAGAATCGTTGACTGCATAGCATGGAATCGAACAAACTTGCTTTGCTTTTCAACAAGCAGAAAAATGATTCCGGTTATGAACCCTAACAGGTAGCTTGCCGCTCCCATGAGATTTTCATTTCCTTTTTCTGCCATTTTACTTCACCCCCCTTCTTTACTCACCTTATCAGCTTAAAATTTCATCGTCAATGGGGAATCCGCCAGCTGGCGAATTAGAACATTGACAATTGTTCTTTCGAAGCATCAACAAGCGGAGGCGTTTCTCCTTCGCGCCAGAGCTTGACAACGCCAAACACGCCGTCGTAGCCCGGGTCAATGACGATGTCGCCGGCGCGAACTTTTTCGACCCCTGCCGCAATGCGCTCACCGACTATCTTCGCAATATCTTCTTTGGACGCATAGAGCAAAACGGCAAATTCACCGCCCAATGCGTCAGTGAGCTTGAAATATGGAATCTGCACTTTGGGGCTAGCTACCGGCGATCCGATACACTCAGCAATGATCTCTTGAAGAGGAACGAGCATGACAAACGGCGGCCGATCAGGGAACGCTTTGCTTGCGATCATCCGCACGGCCGCATCGGAATTTGAGATTTGGACATTGTCTTTTGTAATTTGCAGCTCTTCCTGGCTTCTGCCGGCCAATTCTTCCACCCGTTGCACGACGCCTTGGGTAAGCGGCCTGCCGCACACCGGGCACGTCGTGCCGTTTTTCTTGGTTTCAGTCGGCCCCCAGCGGATGTTGCACGCGCGGTGGCCGGAGTAGTGATATTTGCCTTCCTCGGGATAAAACTCAATGGTATAGGCAATGCTGGACTGCCTTCGCGACGAGCCAGCGCCATGCGGTGCGGCTTCACGCGCCGTGCCGCGAGCTTTCACCGGGGGAGCTAATCTATTGTTTGCAAATACCAGCGACGGCATGCGAATTGCTTGAAAAATTGCATCGTAACTAACTTTCCCGTTTGGAACATCAAACACCGTTGCCTCTCTCCCCAGCTTCGGCCCGCTGTGGGCATCGGAAAACGAAACAATGCTGCGGCTGTCAAGCTCGTTTATCTGCCAATTCATCGAAGGGTTGCTCGATAATCCTGTCTCCACGGCATAAATATGCTTGGCATACGGCCCAAACGCCTCTTCCAAGCTGTCAAACCCGCTCATGGAACCAAACACAGAGAACCATGGTGTCCACGCGTGAGCCGGGATAACAAGCGCCTTGGGCTCGATTGAAAGAACAAGTTCAGCCACTTGAATGCACGATAACCCGATAATCGGCCTCCCATCGCTCATCAGATTGCATCCCTGACGCGTCATTTCCTTGTTTATTTTGTCCGCACTATCAAGCGTGGGAACCCAAATGAGCGTATGCACTCTCCTGCCTTTTCCTCCTTGGGAATAAATAGATGAGATTTCAGTGGCCAACAAAAACAATGGCGACAGTGGATGATAGAGGTTGGACATAAGATCTTGAGATTGGATGTTTGAGGGTAACTTGGGTTTATCTAATGTCGAACTTCCAACTTCATTGTCCAACTTCTTGCTTCCAGTTTCTAATATCGTGTTCTTGAATTTCAATAATCCATTCCCCACCTCTTCCAAATGTTCTTTAATCTCCCGCATCCACAGCGGGTGGGTCCAGTCGCCTGTTGCCACCAATCCAATCCCCTTCCTGCGCGCCCATGCGGCAATAGTGGGTATCGTCATCTCCTTGGATACGGCCCGAGAAAATCGAGAGTGCAACTGCAAATCAGCGATGATGTGCATTGTCGTACAAGTTATAATTCAAACAATTCTTTCATGAGCTTCCGTACACCTGCGTTAAATTGTTTTATCACAGATCGTTGAATCGGCGTTCGTTTTACGGTATACACATGCCCGCCCATAATGTATCCGGGCATATCTCGCGGCGCTTTTTTCGTTACCAGTACGGAAACGATGGCTTTTGCTATAGTCTGAAACCAACGAAACGTCCCCTGCGTTCTATACCGTCTCATGGAAAATATGTAGAGCGTCTCGCGGATAATGTAAAGCGGGATCTTTCGCTTGTATATGCGCAGCGTCAAATCATAATCTTCTCCCCATGTAATAGATTCGTCAAATCCGCCGATTGCGGCAAACAGGGGCCGCGTTACCGCTGTCAGCGCGCCGACGGCAAACGGACGCTTGAGAAGTTGCGCCCCTTCGATAAGAAAATTTGCAAGGATGGAAACAATGACCTCATCGCCTTTCTCACTGTCCGGCTTAACCCACGACGTAAAGTGTTGCGGATGATACGCGTTGATAAACCAAGAAAACCGCTCAAGCGCGTATGGCAGAAGGACGCTATCGGCATCCACAAAAATTAGCCACTCTCCGCTTGCCACCCTTGCTCCTTCATTTCTTTGATGCGATACGCCCCGCGCAACGCCTTCCAATATTTTGAATCTGGAAAACTTCTGTTGAAATGATTTCGCCACGCGCACAGTCTCATCGGTTGAACACCCGTCAACGATGATTACCTCAAAATTTTTTCTCGTTTGAGACGCCAGTGACGCAAGCAGGTTTGGCAAAAACTTTTCTTCGTTGAGCGTCGGAATGATGATGGAAAACATAGGCTACTCTATCAGCTCCTTCATGAATCGTTTGACTTTCTGTTCAAATGATTTCGAAAACAGCGATGTTTTTCGCTTGCGCCGATGATTGTAGAGCTCGCCTCCTGCGATAAACCCGGGGATGTGCTTGGGGCCGCGCCTCGTGAGAAGCACGCGCATGGCGCTTTGTGCGTAGCGTTCCCACGTTTTTAGACTCCCCTCCTGCCGGTAGCGCCGCAGCGAATAAATATACAGTATTTCCCGAAGAATTTGGAATTTCACTCCCTGTTCAAATATCTTCATCCCCAAATCATGATCTTCGCCAAACGATGCGTCTTCATCATAGCCCCCTGCCTGCCAGAACACATCTTTTTTTACGATCGTCAGCGGACCCGGCGCCCACGGACGGGACACAAGCAAGTATCCTTCAAGCATCATATTGCCAAAGAATCCGGCGATTGCGTCTCCGGGTTCTTCGCTGTCTGTTTTAAACCACGTCGTAAAAAATTGCGGTTTTTTAAGCGTGATAAACTTCTCTATCCGTTCAAAAAAGTTGGAAAGAAGGACGCTGTCGGCATCCACAAAAACCAACCAGTTAGCCCCGGCTGTTTTGGCGCCTGCGTTTCGTTGGCGCGAAACGCCTCTTTGTGCCAGCTCAATGACGCGAAAGCGCGGAACTTTGCCAGAAAACTGGTTGGCGACGTGTACGGTTTTGTCTTTAGAATTTCCGTCTACCACAATCACTTCAAAGTTCTTCACGGTTTGCCGAACAAGAGAACGCAGAAGATGGGGCAGAAATTTTTCTTCATTGAGCGCCGGAATAATGACGGAGAATCTTAACGTATTCATATGAGTATGTGCGCAGTATACGGCACTCTTGCCCCCTACAAACTATGGCGCGCGACGGGAGGCGATTTCCTTAAACCGACGCACCTGCTCGTAGAAAAAGAAGGAAAAATAATAAAGAAGCGGAACAGCGGATAAAGCGGCAAGCGGCACCTGCCGCTCAAGGAAGAGGATAAGGACAATCGTCGCCGCAAGAAAATTGTCAATGATGCCAAAAAAGAGAATGTAGTAAGACACCTTGTGCCTGTGAAATTTATACGGAAAAAGGTACAGCAAAAACCCAAAAAGAGAAAACAGTCCCAACACCCGCCAATAAAAAGCTCCCAGTCCCACAAGGAGCAATAACTCCTTTGGAACCAGAATCAGAAATAACCCCCACGGGAAAAGAAGAAGGAGAAGGTTGACGCGCAGAATCCGCTGAAACTTTTCTAGTACTTCCCGGCGCTTGAGCCTCCCCTCTCTATCGGTAAGAATGAGGTAGATAAACAAGGCATAAAATGAAATGATGATCCAAAACTCATACGCCCACATGCGTCTGGTGACGATAAAAATCCGGGGCGTTCGGACGAAGTGATAAAACGCATAGAGGATGCTGCTGACAAACGTTATGTGGATCGCGCCGTAGAAAAATTGCTTGATTTTCAGGTGCTGTCGTAATTCTTCATTCATGGCGTGACGCCTCCTCTTTGCTGCGTATACATCGCGTGTATTTCGCGCACCGTTGTTGCTTCGGAAGGCGACTTATCCGTGCGGATCCGCACGAGCCGCGGAAAGCGTACGGCAAACCCCGCCCCGTGAGAAGGCGAACGGGTCAAATCATCTCCTGCAATCTCAACGACGATCTTTGGCGCAACCCAAACATCAGGAACAAGCTGTTTTGCTACCTGTGCATATTCCTTTGGCTGACCCTTAACCTTTATGTCTTCAAGCTGCTTGCGCAGAAGCTTCCACAGTTCATCGGAAACGCCCGTGCCAATCTTGGTCACCGTCACAAAGTGCTCGCCTTTTCTGATTCCCGCCAAAAACATGCCGATGCCAAATCCCGCACGTTTTCCTTCCCCGGCATAGTATCCCATGATAACCGCATCAATCGTATCGTTGAGTTTTCCGGTTTTGCCTTCTTCCTCCTTAAATTTAACCCACGAATACCCCCTCCTGCCCGGCTCGTAGAAGCTTTCCCATTTTTTCACGACGACGCCCTCCAGCCCCCTCCGGAGCTGTTCCTCATGATACTCCCGAAGCGTCCCCGGATCGCTTGTGACAATCTGCGGTGAAATTGCGCAGACGGTACGTTTTGTAAGCGTCGCCTCCAGAATGCGCCGCCGGTCGGAAAGCGGCGTATGGAGCAAATCTCTGCCGTCTTTGTAGAGAATATCAAAGACAAAAAATCGAAGCGGCACGCTTCGCCGAGCTCCCTCAATATTATACTTGCGCTTCCTCGTCATCGTTTCTTGAAACGGAATTAGACGGTTCGTTGCAGGGTCAATGCCCACGGCTTCGCTATCGAGGATCACTTCACGGCCGGCAATGCTTCTCCCGATATCTGATAACTCGGGAAACATCGCCGTGGTATTTTCAAGGTTTCTGGAAAACGTTTTTACCGTTGATTGCTGATAATGGATCTGCACCCTCACGCCATCAAATTTAGGCTCAACTGCTGCCTTGCCCATTTTTTTGATCATATCATCGGCACTCGGAAGCCGCTGACAGAGCGCCGCAAGGATTGGTACACCGACTTTCGCATGTATATGGCTCAAACCGTTTTCGCCATGTGTTTTGAGGGTTTGTGCAATGTAGCCGATGTCCGGCCGCACGTTGTACGCATCTTCAAGCGCTCCCCGCAGTGACTTATCGCCTTTTTCCATCCACGACAACGCGTCCAGCATTGTCATATCGGAAAATCCAAGGCGCAGCTTATCAAGTGGAATCCTCGCAAGGTAGCGGGCCGAGAGCGCCTCAACTGATCTTAACAGATCAGCAAGCAGCTCTATTTTCTTTTCCTGTGAACCTTCGCCAGAAGCGTGCGCCAAGTCGTATAGCGCGTCGTAGGCATCCTGAACCGACAGCATTCGTCTGTTACTATGTTTTAAAACATGGTAACAGACGAACGCAACGACGCCTAAATCCCCTGTTCTTTTCAATTCATGCTCAACGCGCTTCTCGTTCACTTCATATGCCTTCGCAACCGCGCGAATCATAAACTTATCCGCAACGCCAAACTCAAGCGCTTCATACAAGGGAACAACGCGTCCCTGCAGGAGGTAGCAGATTTTCCTAATCTCATCGCCTGTCACATGACGAAAAAGGTCTGCAAGAATCTCCGTCATCGCGTTTCGCGACGGAGTATCTTCAAGTTTTTTGAAATACCGTGCAAGATCCGAGAAGTACATAGTGCGTTGCGATACGTCATGCGCGAAAGGCGGTCGTATTTCCTATCACTTTATGAATAGAATGTAGGCAGCGGCAATGAGTACAATAAACGCAGCGCCAAATCCCAGTGCCACATAGCCTTCAGCCTCATTTCGCACGGCCTTCTCAATCCCCTGAATGATGACCACAACAGCGAATAGGAGCGGCACTATGAGAAACGCGTAGATAACGCCGGAGCCGGATAGATCCATAGTTACATGTCCATCGTTAATTGTTCATGGTTGACAGAACATTGTTTGAATTGCTCATAACGTTGAACGATGAACCAATGCCATTTTACGCACTCCGCAGTACGTATCGTACGCCTTTGGTCGTGCCTTCTTTTTTCACTATACCCTTTTTAATGAGATCCTTCAATTCGCGTAGCACGGTGTCTTCAGAAATCATCGGAAAAAGCTCAAAAAAAGCCTTGTTCTGCAAAAATCCGTTCTCCTGTATAAATTCAATGATTTTTATTTGCCGCTCGGTGAGCGCCATCTGCTGCCCTCCAAGCGATTTTTTAATCTTG
This sequence comes from uncultured Gammaproteobacteria bacterium, assembly GCA_964596355.1. Classification (GTDB taxonomy): domain Bacteria; phylum Patescibacteriota; class Microgenomatia; order UBA10105; family UBA927; genus CAZQTD01. Next base: position 74,969 of record CAZQTD010000001.1, on the reverse strand, counting down.
AGATCTGTGGATAGTGACTTAACTTTTTCCTTGATGCGCGTTAATTCTATCGCAAGACCTTGAGTAAAATACTCAAGCCACGGCGTCATGTTGCCCTGCTGCCTGCCTACCGCCTGAAGAGCATCATAGTAGGCCGTTGGCTCACGATCGTAATGCTCTTCGAGTGAAAAAAACCGCTTGATGTCATACCCATCCATACAGAGAACCAGTGTCGCCATCGCCCGCGCGACCCTGCCGTTGCCGTCAAGAAACGGGTGGATGCGTACAATCTCATACTGTGAAACACCGGCTTTCAAAACCGGATGCATCTGTTCCGGCGTGGTGTCGCTCACCCATCGCAAAAACGAAGCGATCATAAACGGCACCTCTACAGCCGGAGGCGGCCGGAACGTTACTTCGCCGGTTTGACTGTTTTTTACAACCACCTGCGTCTTGCGGTAGTCCCCCACGGCGTGATCCGCAAGGATTCTATGAACTGTCAGTTTATGGATATGCTTGAGCGTTTCTTCTGTAATCTCCGATTTGTCAAATTCTTCGATAAATTTAAGGACGTTTCGGTAATTCAATACTTCCTGAATGTCCCTCTCGCGACCCAACACTTTTGCGCCGGCAAGCACGCGCTCGGCTTCAGACATGTTCAGCTCATTTCCTTCAATATGCGTCCCGTGGTGCACGGTGCGAACCAGCGCGTCTTCGCGGAACCTCGCTTCCCACGCAGGCACAAGCGGTGAATTTTCAATGACCTCTTTGGCCGCTTCTATAATGCCGATGTATTTTAAGATTGCATTTGTGATCGTGAACGTGGGAGCGTACATAATAACAATATGGCACTTTAACAAACGTCTTCTTATCCCGTATAATACCCGCATGGTTCTCAAAAAGCAATCAAAACGGAAGGTGCATCTTGCGGTTCTCAAGCAGATAGTGTCGCTTGCCACCGGCGGATTTAGTTTGGTTGCCGCGCTTGCGTGGAACAATGTCGTGCAGAAACTCATCAATGATTACATTGAACCCTTCCTTCCGAAAGGAAGCGGACTTCTGTCTCTTGCGCTCTATGCTGTTCTTGTAACCACGATTGCCGTTGTGATCACGGTAAATCTCTCGAGGCTGATTGAAACGTTGGAAACCTAGTGCAGCTGGTTCATTGTCAGCGGAATCTGATTGACAAGATCCGTCGCGTTAAAGTACGGTCCAACCCTGCTGTAAAGCGCGTCTCCTGCCTTTTTGTTGATGAAGCTGCCGGCGATAGCTGCCAGAAACGGATCGTTTTTGCATGCCAAAGCAGCAATCAGTCCGGCAAGCACGTCGCCCGTACCGCCTTTGGTCATGCCGGCATTCCCGCCGATAATTTCCCTCATTTCTTTTCCGTTCGACGCAATATCTTTCTGCCCTTTCAGAAGCACGATGCAACGATATTCGTTCGCAAATAAATGAACCCTCTCCTCGTCTAAAATAGATTCTCTTTGGTATGTGGCATTCAGCGTGTGGAATTTGTTCCAAAGCCCGTCAAACTCTCTACGGTGCGGCGTCAGTATCGCGTTTTTTGGAATGACCGCTACATCAAGCGTCTGGAGCGCGCCAGCGTCTATCACCCACTGCTTGTTTGGGTGTTTAGCAAGTAAATAATTGGTTAATGCAGCCGTCTGTTGCCCTTCTTCTTGAATCTCACTAAGCTCATTGAGATTTTGAATTTGGATTGTATTTTGAACTTCGAGCGTAGAGTGTGGAGCATCCAAACCGTGCGGTCGGACCATTCCCGGTCCAATCAGGATGCAATCATCTTCTTCAATATAACTCTCAACCTCGCCTCGTGGAGCCACAATGCCGTTGCGAAATTTCTCTTTGGCTTTGACAACGAGCTCGTTATTTTCCGGCACAGATGAGTAGTGCACGAGATCGACGATGCGCGACGCTACCGTCAACGCCCACAGGCTCGCGGCATGAAACAGATGACTGCCGCCAATAATGAGGAGTTTGCCGTTTTGACCCTTATGCGATCCCTTCGGGGGGATATACAGCTCATTCATGTCACGTGCAGTTACGTGTTTCATAATCGAATAATTGCATGCGCTCGGTGCACACGCTCCACTGCGTCTATTACGTCTTTTTCAGAACTGGTAACAATTGTCTGCTGCTTGTCAACGATGTCCAAAACAATTCTTCGGTGATCATCATCAAGTTCGGAAAAAATATCATCAAGAAGGAGGATCGGCCGCTCTCCCGTCTCGTGTTGAATAAACGCAAGCTCCGCAAGTTTCAACCATAAGATCGCCAACCGTTGTTCTCCTCTGCTTCCATACGAACAAAGTGATACATCCATCGTATTGCTTGCCTGCTTCCGCTTGTTGCGTATCATAAACGTGAAATCGTCCCTGTGCGGCCCAACCAGCGTTGCCTTTGCCGCGACCTCCTCGTCTTTGTACTGTTCAAGCCGCGATTCGGAAATAACGCTTTTATCGTACTCTAAGCGGCACGCGACGCTCAATGCAGGATACGCATTGATAGTGTCAATATACCGTGCCCGCGCGTCCGTAAGGAACGATCCTGCTTTGATTAACAGTTGATTCCAAAAAAGAAGCTGGCTTCTGGACGCTTTCCCCTCGCTGATGGCGTCTAGCAGTCTATTTCGCTGCCGCAAACCCCGTTCATAGGAAACAAGGTTTCTGCGATACTCTCGGTCTACCTGAACAAGCACGCTGTCTAAATACCTGCGCCTGATACTGGGACTATCCGTCACAAGTTGCAAGTCTTCCGGCCAAAACAATACCGCGCGCATCGTCCCTACAAAATCAATCTGCCGCCTCGCAACGCCATTGACGAGATATTTTTTAAGCGGCGCTTTTTGCCCGCCCACCATTCCTGAAGTAATCGTTAGTTCCAGCGTGACAGGTTCGTCTGTGGTTGACAACTGACAACTGACAACTGACAACTCGCCCCCCCACCGGATGACTTCGCGATCGTGCGCTGTCCGGAAACTTCTCGCTGTGGCCAATAAGTAGATTGACTCTATGATGTTGGTTTTTCCAACGGCGTTGCCTCCGACAATCAGCGTCACTGCCGGCGAGAACGAAAAGGAGGCGTTTAAATAACTTCGAAACTGCCGAAGCGCGAGAAGATCAATCACCATGGCGCGATTGTACCACGTTTCCTGTATTGCGTATCCGTTTATCGCTTATTTTATCGTCGTCCCGTGGAACGGTTTGCCGTCAAGCGCTTTGCCCACATTCTCCAGATCCTTTCCGTTAAGAATTTTGACCGTGATGCCAAGCTCCTGTGCCAGCTTGGAGGCAATTGGATCAAACGGTGTATTCAAGCCCGGCTCCCACACATCGCCGATCATTGAGCGATATGCGTCCCAGGTAATTTCATGAAGCGGTTTTGCGTTGGGATATTTTTGAGGGTCTTTGTCATACACGCGGTCAATGTTGGTGAGGTTCATGACGTGCGAAACGCCGTAGTCCTGACAGAGAGTTACCGCGCAGTAATCCGTGCTCCACCCGGGTTTCCAGCCTGCGGCAACCGCGACAGGCTTGTCAATTTTCAAAATTATTTCATAGTGCTTGATGACCCTCGGGTCAGCCACATCGCGAAAAATAGTGCGAATAAGCTGTGCGTTGAGCCGAGTGGCATGGAGCCCCAGCCAGTCCGAATCTTCGTGTTCTATCTCTCCGCGGACCTGGCGAGCCGCTTTTTGATAATTGCGGCTCGTGCCGCCGCCGCCTGCCACGATAAAAAATCTCCTCTTTTTGGAGGAGATTTGTTCTCGAATGAAGCTGTTAAAGCTCTGAAGAAAGCGGGTGTCAATGCCGCCGTTGGGGACGATAAGCGATCCCCCTAGAGACAAAACGTAGGCGTCTTTATGGTTTGTCATATCGCGCAGTTACAAAAGCGCGTCCTGACGCGCAACTCCAACTATAGTAAGAGAAAAGACCCAATTTGTCAAACAATTGTCAGGCCAGTTTGATGAGCCATCCGTTCGCGCGCGCCTTTTGAAACGTAGAAACGTATAAAAGGACACTCAATGCCGTATAGACGCCATTAAGAAGCATGCTCATCCATATATACGTTACATCCATGGATCCAGTTGTCAAAAGCGACCGCATCCCTTCAAACACGTAAGAAGTGGGAACTGCGTACGAGATAATCTGAAGCGCTTTGGGAAGCGCGGCAATCGGGTACATGACGCCGGAAAGCGGATTGACAACAACAACGAGCGTCCAGGCAAATGACATGACGCGCTTGCCAAACCGAAGGATGAGCGCGTTGACTACAAGCGCAATCCAAATACTGGTTAAAAAGACGTTGACAAGAAGCGGCACGATCCACCAGCTCATGGCGAAGATGTTGAAGTGGTAGAAAAGAAATGCAACACCTGACATAAAGAAAAAGACGAGGAGAAGCTTACCGACACCCAAAAGGATACTCGATACTATGAATTCGCCAACAGTCAATGGCGACGCGAATATATTAATGAGATTCTTTTCCCAAGACTCCAAGAGCATGGACGAAGACATTTCCCATTGTGACCGGGCAAGCACGCTCCAGAGAATAATACCAATCAGTATCTGTTGTACAAGGTTTGAGTGGGAGACACCTTGAGTAAAGTACGTGCTCATGAGTCCCCAGATGACAAGATCAAAAAACGCCCACCAAAAGGCGTCAAACAGCCGGTCAAGGTCTCGGATCCACACATAAAAATTGCGTCTGATCATGCCAAAAACGCGCGTCCAGTTCATCACTTCCCCCTTGCGTGCTCCAGAAAAAAATCTTCAAGCGTCGGCCGGTCGATGCTTATTTCTTCATAGACGATGTTTCGCTCTGCCAAAAATGTCAAGAAATAGACGATGTCTTCTTCCGAAAGCGGAATCGTCACGTATCTTCCTTCCTGCTTGGCTACAAACCCGTGTTTTTTACAGTATTCAAGCGTCCGCTTCATTCCGTCTTTGATCATCAGGTTGATGGTTGTCTTTGTAATGCGTTTGGCCAACCCATACGGCGTATCTTGAGCGATAAGCACGCCGTTATCGATAAAAAGCACGCGATCGCAAATCTCCTCAACCTCCGCCATGTTGTGAGAGGTTAAAAGCACTGTCATGCGCTGTTTTTTTTGCATGGATATGATGAGCTTGCGCACTATGTCCGCGATATTTGGATCCAAAGCAGCGGTGGGTTCATCAAGGAACAGTATCCGCGGAGTGTTAATAACTGCCTTAGCCAAATGAACCCGCGCTTGCTGACCTGCTGAAAGATAGAGGTATTGCTTGGTTGCCAACTGTTCAATTTCAAAAAGCCGGATAACGTCCTCTACCCGTTTCCGCCGATCCGGCACGTCGTAGAGCATGGCAAAGATCTCAAGATTTTCTCTAACAGTTAGCATGTATGGAAAATTGATGTAAGCAGATGAAAAATTTACCTGCCCTAACAGTTCCTCCCGATGCGTTTCAAAATCGCGACCAAATATCCGAATTTCACCGCTCGTTGGCGTCAAAAGCCCCATGAGCATGGAAACAGTCGTTGTTTTTCCCGCGCCGTTTCTGCCTAACATCCCCACAATCTCCCCTTCCTTCACGGAAAAGGAAATGTCGTCGACGGCGGTTACTCCCGTTCCCGGGGGACCAAACCGTTTTGTCAGATGACGGACTTCTAAAACTGCATGGGGCATCGTACGTGCTCCCGTCAATATATCCTGAAAAAAGCCCTGTCGTTAGCCGCCGAACGGGGATTTTTTGAGGGGGTAAAGTGTAGTATACACCGTAAGACTACCGTTGTGAACAATGTGCAACATACTGCTCTTGAACAAACTGTTTGAATTCTTTTTTAAACCGTTCTTTGCTGAACTGTATCGCCTGCTGCCTGCACTGTTTTTCCATGGTGCTTCCTAATCTCTTTAATCTCTTTATCGCTTCCACTAGCGCTTCAGGCGTTGGCGCGTGAAAAAGTACTCCGGTTTTCCCATCTTGTACAGTCTCCAAAACGCCTCCCTGCGCAAGCGCAACAACCGGCGTCCCATGCGCCATGGCTTCAACCGGCACCATTCCAAAATCTTCATCCAGCGCGCAAAAAATGAGCGCCCGCGCTCCTGCGTACAGGTAGGCCAACTCAGTATCCGAAACGCCACCAAGAAATTCAACCGTTGGGCCGGCAATCGAGCGCAAATATGCCTCTTCTTTACCGGTACCTACAATTTTTAGCGGCAGTGTGAGCTTATTACACGCCGCGATCGCAAGATCCACCCGCTTTGCCCACGTCAGCCGGCCGACAGATAGGTAATAGGAGCCGTTTTGAATTTCGATTTTTGGATTTATGTTGGATGTTGAATGTTGGATTTTGGAATGTATCTCCACCGGCGGGTAGATCACCGTCGACTCTCTCCTATAGAACTTACGAACCCTCCGCGCGGTCTCCTTAGAATTCGCAACGAAATAATCGACGCTTTGCGCAGTCTCAAAGTCATATTGTCGCAAAAAAAAGTTGACAATTGTCGCGTACGCGCGAACCGGCCAATACTTCGCCAGGTCGCTGCCTGTTGCGTACCCATACAGATTCCGCGGCGGGTGGTGGATGTAACAGACGTGAAGTTGTGTGTTCTTTGTTGTTTGTTGTCTGTTGGCGACACCGCGGCACATAAACCACCCGCTCGATGAAATCACGACATCATAACCGGAAAGGTCAAAGCTTTCCCAAATGTTCGGAGCCAAAAATCGAAGCGGCGAGTGGAACCGTTTGACAAACCAATTGTTTTGCACCCAGCTTGTCCGAATATCCCAATTCTTAAACCTTTTCCCCTGCTCTCCCAGATTTTTCCAATCGACGAAGGACGTAAAAAGCGGCGCGTCCGGCCACAATTCATGCATGGCCTCCACCACTCGTTCCGCCCCGCCGTATTCTCGAAGATAATCGTGAACTATCGCAATGTTCATAGCCTAAAATAACTGTTGCTGTTGGCTGGATGGCGAGGTTTTCTTTTCGCCGACGGTGTTTTGCGGCCGCGGGTGGTTGTTCGTTTTACCCTTTTCCTGATTCTCTGCGCGTAATCGTTTCACAAGCGAGTGGAAATGGAGAGCAATGAGCATCTCGCGCGCCTTGGGCGTATCAAGCGACGGTATTTCTTTCAGTTCTCCTTCGATAGGCACATCGCAGCGGATCGTCGCGAGATCTTTGGAAAGCCTTGCGCTTTGTTCGCCGGCAATAAGTTTTTCTTTTACTCTTTCTCCAAGATTGCCCCAGTGTCCCTTCTTCCCCTGCTCGTAGAGCCTGCTCACACTCCCAAATTCTTTCAGCAAACTCACCGCGGTTTTTGGGCCAATACCGGCAACTCCTGGATAATTATCAGAACTATCCCCCATAAGAGCTTTGAGGTCTGGTATGTGTCCGGGGGCTACTCCCATTGTTTCTTCAACGTCCTTTTCCATATAAAGCGTCCCTTCGGACAACCCCTTGGTTGGCATGTAGACGAATGTTCTGTCGTCAACAAGCTGTAAGATATCTCGATCTCCGGTGACGATAACCGCCTGGTCAATCGGCGAAGATACGTTTTTGGCCTTACGTATCTGTTTTTGCTTATGACCTGTTGCCCTTCGTGCTAACGTCCCGATCACATCGTCTGCCTCGTAGCCGTCCTTCTCAAAAATGGGAATGCCGAACGCGCGGATCACGTCGTGAACCTTCTCTATTTGCCCCGCAAGTTCCTCATCCATTTTGGGTCTCGTCGCCTGATAGGCAGTAAACAGTTGCTTGCGAAACGTAGGCTTGGGCCGATCAAACGCAACGGCGATATGCGTCGGCTTGAAATCATGAAATATCTTACAAAGCATCGAGGTAAAGCCATAGACAGCGTTGACAAGCGATCCATCCGGAGCAGTCAACGGCGGCAGCGCATGGTACGCGCGATGGAGAATGGCGTTACCGTCAATGAGGACCAAGCGATTCATGGATTATGATCCGGCCATGCTGGATTTCGGGCCGCCCATGATGGCTTCGAACTCTTCCCCTTCGATCGTTTCTTTCGCAACGAGCTCTTCTGCCACCATGTCCAGTTTCTTGCGATGTTTTTTAAGAAGCGCCAACGCCTTTGCGTATCCCTCATCGAGAAATCTTTTCACCTCGCGGTCAATTGCCCCTAGCATCTCCTGTGACACTGGATTTTGCTCCATAAAGCTTTTGCCCCACTCGGTGATATCCATCTGCGGGCCGAAGTTGATAGGCCCCAACTCGCTCATGCCGAATTCTATGACCATGTAGCGCGCCACTCTCGTGGCTTGATCGATGTCGTTCGCCGCTCCGCTGGTCATCTCGTTAAAAACAAGCTGCTCTGCTGCTCTCCCTCCCATCATCGTAGCAATCTGATCAATCAAGTGTGACTTCGTTTCGTGGAGCCGGTCTTTTTCCGGCGGCGTCAGCGTATAGCCCAACGCCATGCCGCGGGAGACAATGCTGATGCGATGTACCGGATCCATGTTTGGCGAAAAATAGGTGACAACCGCGTGTCCTGCTTCGTGATAGGCGGTCATTTTCCTATCCATATCGCTTTGAAGCCGCTTTTTCTCCGGCCCGAGCTTCACTTTCGTCGCCGCTTCTTCAATGTCCTTAAAGTCTATTTCTTTCTTTCCACCTCGGGCCGCCAGTATGGCAGCTTCATTGAGCATATTTTCCAAATCCGCCCCGGAAAATCCGACGGTTCGCTTGGCGACTTTCACCCAATCGACGCTGCTGGCAAACGGTTTGCCGCGCGCGTGAATGGCAAGGATCGCTTTCCTCCCTTCCATATCCGGCAGATCAAGAACCACCCTCCGGTCAAATCTGCCGGGCCGTAGAAGCGCCGGGTCAAGAAGATCTCCTCTGTTGGTCGCCGCGACAATCAAAACAGCCGTGTTTGGCTCAAATCCGTCCATTTCAACCAAAATCTGATTAAGCGTCTGTTCGCGCTCGTCGTGACCGCCCATAATGCCGACACTGCGCATCCTGCCGATGGCATCAATTTCATCAATGAAAATAATCGACGGCGCATTCTTTTTGGCTTGAGCAAATAAGTCGCGTACGCGCGCAGCTCCCACGCCAACGAGCATCTCCATGAACTCACTGCCGGCAATGCTGTAAAACGCGGTTCTCGCTTCCCCCGCCATCGCTTTCGCAAGGAGCGTCTTTCCCGTGCCGCTTGGGCCCACAAGAATGACGCCTTTTGGCGTTCTTGCGCCGAGAGCCTTGTACTTCGCCGGATTTTTCAAAAAGTCCACGACCTCTTCCAGCTCTTTTTTCGCTTCATCCACACCTGCCACATCGGCAAATGTTACTTTCGGAAGGTCTTTATTAAAAATCCGCGCTCTACTTTGACCAAAGCTAAAGATATTGTCCTGCGCGCCGCGCGCTTGGCGGAAAATAAAAAGGAAGAAAAGAACCGTGAGAACCAACGGCAAAACATTTGAGATAATCCCCAGCCACACGGCAGCGACGCTTACGTCTTTAACGGTAATCTCAACCATCTTGGGATCCACGCCCGCAGACTCAAGAACTTTTATAAACGACTCCTGCGGCTCTTTGTGGGAAACGGCTTTGTCGCCGCCCTTGTATTCAATCCACAGCTTTCCCTCTTCCACTTCAACCTTCTTAACCTTGTTCTCTTTAATTTCAGAAATCACCGTTGACAACGGCTTGTCTGGAAGCATCCGATCGCTGCCGCCGATACTGCCGAGGAGTGAAAGAAGAAGAAAGACGACAAAAAGCCCAATAACGATGTTTTTGAGGTTCAAATTCATCTGAAACATCCACATTTTTACCGGCTTTTTGCCGTTTCTGCCGTTGCCTTTCTTCGGCATTCTCATCGAGAGTTTTTGCGCCATAACAATGCTCAAGTATACCACGAACTCACCCTTCATGCACTTGATTCGCCAGCGGAGCGGCGATCAGGGGTTATCAGCCGCGTCTCGGTTTTATGCCATACTTAAGCATTGTGGGCGCGGCGCTTCCCATCATGCTCTTAAGCCGGTCGTTTGGGCTTAAAAGCATCGGAGGGCTCCTCTTTTTCCTAAGCGGCGTAACCGCGATACGTGAGACGTAATATGCGCTACTGCCTATAAAGCGTAATGTGCGGAAATCTCTGAAAATGTCGGGCATTATGAGTGACTTATAAGCAATGATGTGCGACGCTCGTGGCTCCGATTAAAAGATCAAATGCATCCAGCTTTGTTCCCTTGCGTTCACGTATATATTTTACCTGTGCATAGACGGTCATCACATCGGCAGAAAGCGGAACTATGGCAATAGAAAAAATCAGTGAGAAATTGTATAAACTTTGGATGTTCACGCGAAAAGTCTCCGGATCGATAAGCTCCGTATAACAATTCTCCGTACGTGATCACGCTTATTCCTACTATTCCTTTCGATGAAATTGACTTCATGAGGATCTTCGCATCTTCGTGACCGCGAAGAAAATCGATAATGGTACTGGTATCGATAATGTAATTCACTGAAAGAGGCGGTTCTTCCTTTGCGGAATCTTCGTGACGGTTTACCGATATCCCGTGCCCACGGCTTATCTTTCCACATCCCAAAATAGGCATTGATCGTTTCCTGGCTGATTTTTGGAATAATCGGCGTTATGCGTGCCACCGGCTCACCGTATTTGACGATCGTGACAATTTCACCGGAATACGCCACGCGGTTTAAGATATCCGCAAATGCGCTGCGCGCTTCTGCCACCGAATAGCTGGTAGGTTCTGCCATATATGGCCAGCTTGGTACAATTTGTACAAACTTGTCAAAATGTGGGTCAACGAAGTCTTGCGCCTGGTACGGCGCCCTTAGACGCGGGAAGAAGAAGCGGCTTTTCATCGGAATCAACCGCCAGCATCATCCCTTGGCTTTCGCCGCCTGGCATTTTACGCGGAGCCAAATTTGCAGCGAATACAAATTGTTTTTCTTTTAGCTGTGATTTTTTGTACCATGGCTTGAGCCCCGCAAAAATTGTACGCTCTCCGTACACGGAACCAAAGTCAACGGTCATCCTGTATAGTTTTTCGCTACCATCGACATCAAAGACGTCTATCACCTTCCCCACAATAAGATCGAGTTTGGCAAAATCGTCGAAGGATACAATTGGTTTTATCATGAACGCATGATATCAAAAATAATGTTCCATTTCAGTAACGTATACATATTTGAACTTTTCTGAAATGATTTACCCCTCCCACCCGCCACTATCAAGGCCTCTAATAATACCACCCCATTGTGTTTCCTCAAAGAAGACTTTTATACTAGATAAATGAATGTCATTGTCGTCTCCGCTACTTGCGTAGAAATAATTCCCACCTCAAATACGCCGGCGCTTCACTAGCATACTACGTATAAAAAAACAGCACTATGAAAATACAAACGTCGCCCATCTCTATTCGTCAACATCTTAAATAGGTCCTGTCACCGGCGTTGCCAAAGAGCGGTTATTCGTTACGATGAACAAACAATCTAGTATTACTCATATTTTAAATACCGTGACCGTCGCGTGTATCCGCTGGTGCACTCCTTCGATACAAAATAACCTAGAAAAGGTAAAAAACTATTACGCAAGCGATATGTCCGTATCCTATGAGGAATTAGGCTTTCCATCAGAGCCATCGGGAATGTTTCTGGAAGCATACAAAAGAGCCGCAAAGGCATATGGGAGTGATAAGACACTATTTTCAGTAAACGGCTGCACGGGAAGCAATTTCATTGTATTGCGAACACTTGCAAGACAAATACCCAACGTACGAATTCTCGCGCTTAGAAATATTCACAAATCGGTGCTTCATGCGTGTGAGGATTACGGCATCAACCTTCATTTTACCAACACGTATATCGATCCTCATTTGCATATGTATCTTCCTCCTCCGCTTCAAGAAATTGTTCGGGCAATAAAAACAACAAAGCCCCACGTACTGCTCATTACCAACCCAACATATGAGGGATTCACGCTCGACCTACAGACTCTTATTCGATCTGCCCGAAAGATAAACCCCGAGCTTATTGTATTTGTTGATGAGGCATGGGGCGCACGTCTTGCCTTTTCTAACCGCTTGCCACCTTCCGCCATGCAATGCGGAGCGGATATCTGTACCCAAAGCGCGCACAAACAAGGAGGGGCGCTTCAACAAACCAGTATGATACATTGGAAAGAAAAACGGATAAACACTGGATTGCTGCTAGATTCATATAGGAATTTATCCACAACCAGTCCTTCTTACATTCTCCTCGCTTCCATCGATGCTGCCAGAAAACATTTGGAAAAACACGGAAGAAAAAGCATCCATCGATCGCTTAAAATTGCCAAAAGTCTTGCGAAAGAACTTGATGCGATTCCAGGCTTCCGTACGGTGAAGCTGTCCGATGTGCAAAAGAATTCGCCTGCGGTCTTTGATGCCGACGGCACAAAAGTCATCCTCGACGTTACCAAGTCAGGTTACACCGGGTTTACGCTCGCCAAACTCCTCGAAAAGGAATATAACATCATCGTCGAGAAATATAATGCACCAACGATATTATTTTTGGTTCCGTTTCAAACAACCGAGAGGCACATAAAACACACAGTTGAAGCGCTCAAAAAAATTATAATAACGCACGGAAATAAACGAAATGGATCGTTTGTACCGTCATTAGAAATACCCAAAAATACGCCAAAAAATCTTGAATTAAGAAAAGTAACTCGGCTCCCGCAAAGCCAAATAGAAAAAATTCCGCTTAAACATGCCCTGGGAAGAATATCCGCAGAAAATATCACGCCGTATCCACCGGGAATCCCAACAACGATACAGGGTGAACAATTTACTCTTGAAACAATTAGATTTTATGAGAGTCTGCGTCATTATCCCAACAGCCACGTATTGGCTCACGACATTGCGCTGAAAACCGTGCTTGTTGTAAAGTGACCACATGGGTATCCTGTTTGCTGTCTTATCCGCCGCCATATTTGGCATCATCAATTACGTCGATAAATTTTTATTAGAAAAGCACAACATAAGCCCTACGGTTATTACTATATATGGCGGGATCTCAGCGTTTGTCGCCGGATGCGTCATATCGGTTTTCGCAAAACCGTATCCGATTGACATACCATCTCTTATGATCTTACTGGCTTCCGGTCTTCTGACAACGATATACTTGCTTCCATACTATAAAGCGCTATCCATCGATGAAACCTCGTACGTCATGCCTATTGTGCAGATATATCCCGTATTCGTATTGATCATGGATTTTCTCTTGCTTGGAGAACGCCTCACACTGCCGCAATACGCCGGATCAGCGCTTATGCTCCTTGGCGCGATGCTTCTGTCGGTAGAACGGCTCGAGAGAACTATCCTCAAGCTTCGTACATCATTTTGGTACGCTCTGCTTTCCGGATTCATCTTCGCCGTTGCCCAGGTGCTGTATAAATTTGGTGTCCAAGAGATACCGTTCTGGAACACCCTGCCATATGAAGGATTTGGTATCGCGTTGGGCGCGCTGGCAATCGCCGCTTATAAAGATAATTTCAGAAAGACAGCAAAAAAAACAAAGCGGTTTCAGAAGCGCGTATTTGTATTCATCACGATCAATGAACTCATCTATATCATCGCTCGCTATACCGGCTATTTTGCCATTTCGCTCACTTCCGTCGGACTCGTCAGCGTTCTTTCGGCCCTGCAACCGATGTTTGTACTCATCTTCGGCATTATTCTTTCCTTATGGTTTCCATACATCGTGAAAGAAGCGGTAACGAAAAAGACAATCGGGTTGAAACTGGTCTCAATCGTCCTCATCATTGCTGGCACGTATTTCATTTTTCCCTAAGTTTTTTCTCCGATCGTATATTTTTTTAGAAAGAACTTAGGTTTCCAGAGGATTTTTGCCCTTTTAAGTCCGGGGATGCCAAGATCTTGCTCGTAATTAATATACTTTATATCTAGAGATTTAAGATGTTTTGCCGCCTGATGTTTAAGGTATTCGTAAATACCTCTATACGAAGTATCACCCTTCTCAAAACTTAATATTGCATATCTATCATGAACAGTATGGTAGGTAACAAATCCGATAAGTTTGTTATCGTGATATGCCCCCAATCCCATCACGTTGTGGATGTTCGCAAAATCAAGTAATCTTTTTATGGCGGTCAACTCTATTCGCGTTTCGTTTCTACTTTTCCCTTTTTGTTTTTCCCATCGGAAAAATAACTCTAAAATATCTTTCTTAGTCGTATCATTATCAAAATCCAGTTGTCTTATTCTATGGTGTTGATACAATCGCTTAAAATTATTTACAAGATTCCGTTTATCATGAAACCTCTTTCCTCTCAAATCCGCTATGTCATCTACCGAAAGAATATAATCAAAACTATCAGGATCTTCTTTGACTAAAAAATGTTCTTCTAATTCAGGAAATGATTGTATTGCTACTTCTGGAACAAGTCTTAATTGGTTGCCAAGATTTTCTTCTTTACTCTTTGCTAGTAATGTAGCAACGGTCCTTTTCAGTTTGTTGGTGCCTAGAAACGAATAAAAATAATCACCGGTAACAAAATCTTGAATTCTTATCACGAGATTGTCATTTAATATGTAGACAGCATTGTTATTGTCCACGTTGTAGACCCATAGGCTTAAAAATTCAAAATCATTATAGGGTGGAAATTGCTTCGTAAATTGCCCAATAATATGACGATCATTCAGCTCCAATTTTTTTAATGTCGAAATAGAAGTGAACATACCATACATGTTACCTTACCTTGACATTTAATGGAAAGGTATATACGCTGAATTTAAATATGATGTTGACAATAAAAAAAGAAATTTCAGCAAAGATTATCGTAGCCTCGTTTATTCTTCTAACTATATGGTGGATTACTCTTCGTTTTATGAATCTCCCCCCCGAAAGTTATTCCAATCAATTATTTGCGGCAGTATACGGAGTAATCGCATTGGGTGGAGGGATACTTGGAATAGGTATTTCACGAAAATGGGGAGGATTTCATAGTATTATGGGCAAAAGCCTATTCTTTTTTGCCATTGGGTTGCTATTCCAAGAAATTGGACAGTTGGCCTATTCCTATTATATTTACTTCCTCCATATACCAGTCCCTTATCCTTCGGTTGGTGACGTATTCTTTTATATCACCATTCCCATCTATACCTTGGCAGTTATCTATTTAGCTCGAGCCTCCGGCATCCGTATTTCTTTGAAGGCGTTAACAAATAAAATACAGGCAATCATTATTCCTCTTGTAATGCTAGCATTATCATATTTCCTGTTTTTGCAGAAATACGAATTTGACTGGTCCAGTCCACTCACGGTTTTTCTTGATTTTGCCGTCCCACTTGGGCAGGCGATATACATTTCACTTGCCCTTTTGACCTATTTACTGACGAAGCGTGTGCTCGGCGGGGTAATGAAAAACAAAGTACTGTTTATTCTTTTTGCTCTCGTTGCTCAATTTGCGGCAGACTGGACGTTTCTCTATCAAGCAAGTATCGATACGTGGTATGCCGGAGGAATAAATGACTATATGTTCTTATGCGCATATTTCATTATGACGGTTGGTCTTTTGCAGTTTAAAACAATCTATAACCGTTTACAGGAAAACAAAAAGGCATAGATTCTGCTATTTAACGAAAATATATTAACGAAAATTAAAATATGCCATGCTCAACATCGCAAGCTTGAAACAAATCACCCAGTCGATTATCGAACACCAAGCCGCGATCATCGGCCCACTGGCTATCGAACAAGCCAACAAAGTCCGCGGTCTCAAGGCGAACTCTCCTGGCGACGTACAAATAGATACGAAGACAGATCCGAAATTTCTCCTTGAGCAACTTGTGCAACAGTATGAACAACTCTTTGGTCAAGCGTCGGTGGAAGTCTGCAAAGACGCGCTGAAAGAAACGCGCGTTCGCGTGTCAGATAAAGACCTTCCTGATATCCTCAAATAATGACATAATACATCCAATATGCCTGTCCACGATCAGTTGTTTACCGGTTCCGGCCAGTCACCGAACGTTCCCCCCAAAACCAAACAACAGCCCAAGGACCGTGAGGTTCTCCTAGCAGAAGCAAATGCCGCAGTGTACAAGCAAAACGTCGAACTGTCCATCCGCAACAAGACGTTAAGCGTCCTTCGCCGGGTGTCGGATATCACGATGCGAGCTACGGGAGTAGCGGAAGTGACGCAGCGCATCGTCGATATCATTACCGAGGAACTGGGCCTCGCTGTCGTCCTCATAAGCCTGGTCGATGCTAAAGAGCATCTGCTTTATCCCGCAGCCATCACCCAGACGAAATCCGTGCAAGAGGCGCTCAAACTCCTGGGCAAACCCCTCTCGAAACTGGTCATTTCGCTTGACAATACCCATAACCTCGCCGTCGCTGCGATTGTCGATAAAGAGCAAAAAATCACCGGCAACCTCTTGGACCTGCTTACTCCTCTTACCGATCAAGAGTTGTCCGACGAAATTAAACAGGTTATGGGCATTAAAACGCTCATCATGTATCCCCTCCTCCTTGCCGATCGTGCGCTCGGCGTCCTGTGCCTAGGCTTAACCAAAAGCGTTAATGATCTCTCCCGCGCGGAAAAAGAAACGCTTCTGGAAGTCATTAGTGTCGTGGCAATCGCCATTGACCGCGCACAACTTTTAGAAAATATCCGCAAAGCAAATAACCAGTTGGAATCCGCTAATCAGCGACTAGAGCTTTTGGATAAACTCAAGGATGAATTCGTGTCGGTGGCGTCGCATGAACTACGGACTCCGATGACGGCGATCAAAAGCTATGCATGGCTTGCGCTCAACGGCCGCGGCGGTGCGATCGACCCGAAGGCGCGAGAGTATATCGCGCGGGTGTATTCCTCAACAGAGCGGCTCATCCGCCTCGTCAACGAAATGCTCGATATTTCAAGAATCGAAGGCGGTAAAGTGACGCTCAATACAACCGCCTTTTCTATCCGCGACCTGGTTCAGGACATCCAAAACGAATTCAGCGCTAAAGCCGCCGAGCTGGGCCTGACGCTTGCTATGGATCTGCCCAATGACGCGCCGTCCGTGCTTGCCGACCGCGAAAAAATCCACCAAGTCATGAAAAATCTCGTGGGAAATGCGTGCAAGTTTACCGACCGCGGTGGCACAATTACGATCAGCGCGAGGCGAAAAAATGGGTTTGTCGAAGTATCAGTCGCCGACACCGGCCGCGGGATTAAACAGGAAGATATGGGTAAACTGTTTACCAAGTTCGGCAGGCTCGAACACTCACTGGTCACAATAACCGGCAGTGGGTCGGGCTTGGAGCTCTACATATGTAAACAGTACGTGGAGCTCTCCGGCGGCACGATCAGCGCCGAGTCAGAAGAAGGCCGCGGCTCCACCTTCACCTTCACGCTTCCGGCGGCATAGCGCGCTTGCAATACCCCAGTTGCGAAACCGGTGTGATGTAGTTTACACTCAAAAAGGATCCATCGTATGGCAAACGAACCGCAGATGCCCAAAAGAATTCTGGTCGTGGAAGATGACGAGTATTTACGCGACCTGTACGTAGAAATCCTCAAGGATGAAAAATTCGACGTTGACTGCGCAACCAACGGCATCGAGGGCTACGGTAAAATGTACGAAGGAGGCTACGATTTGGTGCTTCTTGACATCATGCTGCCGCAGATGGACGGCCTCAAAATATTGGAAAAATTAACGAACGAAACACCGCCGCTTAAGCCAAACAAAAAAATCGTAATCCTCTCCAACCTGGGCCAGGAAGCAGTGATCTCACAGGCGCTTGGCTTAGGCGCAAGCGGCTACATGATCAAAAGCGAACACACACCGGACCAGGTGATTGCCAAAGTCAAAGGCTACCTCTCCGACTCCTCGTAGCGAAAGAAGGAATAAATATTGGTTAGCCCGATCGCTTCCCGCACACGCTCCATCGTAATAGCGGCGACCGCGCGCGCTCTGGAGGCGCCGTCGTGCAAAATTTTCGCAACCTGCTCGGGATGACGCTTAAGGTCTTGATACCGAGTCCTCGCTGGAGCAAACGTTTTCATGAGGCTCTCAAACAAATACTGTTTAACGTCCACATCCCCCACGCTTCCCTTTTTGTAGTGTTCTTTTAGTTGAGCAACACGCGCGGGATCGCCAAAGAACTCCAGATAGGCAAACACCATGTTGCCCTCGATATGCCCCAGGTCAGTGGCGCGCTTCCGGGTCGGGTCGGTGTAGCACCCCATGACTTGTTTTTTGATAACCGCTTCGTCGTCAAAAATGCTGATGATATTCCCCAACGACTTACTCATTTTCCGCTTGCCATCAGTACCCAATATCACCGCAACATCGTCTCGTATATACGACTCGGGCAGCTTAAAAACAGCGTCAAGTCCTGAAGATCCCAAACGGCTACCGTCCTTCAGTCTCATTGGAAATACTCTATTAAACCGCTCGGCGATGTCTCTGGTAATTTCCACGTGCTGCTTCTGGTCGCGGCCAACCGGCACCAAATCGGACTGATACAGAAGAATGTCCGACGCCATCAGAATCGGATAAGTAAACAAGCCAAGATTAATCTCGTCTTCGCCAACGTCGTTAGCGAGCTTGTCTTTATATGCGTGCGCGCGCTTCAGAAGCCCCAGCGGCGTCACGTTGTTGAGGATCGACTGGAGCTCTGTATGCATCGGCACATCGGACTGGCGGAAAAAGGTAATGTTCTTCAAATCTCCAAGGAGCGCAAGCTCGTTAAGAATGAGGGTCTCGATGTTTTTCTGCAGCTGCTCCCTGTTTTGCACCGTCGTGAGCGCGTGTAGATCCGCGACAAACAGGAAACAGTCGTGCTCCTGCGCCAGTTCCTTAAACTGCCTGACTGCTCCTAAATAGTTGCCGATGTGGAGACTTCCGTCTCCGCTTGGCGTGATGCCGGACAATATGCGCTTCATCGCTTCTTATTGTACCAGTTTTTCCTTATTGTGCCACCAAAAAAACCTTGAACATCTCCCGCGTCTTTCTGTTACTATGTTATAAAACATAGTAACAACGGCCGCTGTCGTCCTTTCTGCCTCCAACGGTTTTACCTACACGAAAACCATCGTTTCATTCCGTTAAGCAGATTGCTCATCGAGAAAGATTGACCTGAATATATCAACTGCGTATAATGATACGGTTCTGTTATAGAACCGCGGGGTAGTGTAAAGTCGCACAGAAGGCTCATAATCTTCTAGACCGGGTGCGATTCCCGGCCCCGCAACAAGTGTTTGACAACCCCCCCATTCCTCCCGTACAGTGAAAGTAACGATGAAATCTCGGCCGCAGAGAGCGCAAATATCGCCATTTCTCCTTGCCGGCGGTGCAGTACTTGTTGTCATCAATCTCGTGGTTCTTGACTATTTCTTCATCCGTTCGCTGCCGTATTCGCCTGCGGTCCTTGGTGAAACGACATCTGCCGCCAGCGCGTGCCCAAAAGCATGTCTTTCTGCGATTAACAGTCTAAAGACGACGACTACGACAACCGCAACCGCAGCCAAAGAATACTACATTCCCATGGGCCAAGGAACGGGAAGCGCAGCTGATTGGACCGATGTGCCCGGCGTACAGGCGTATATAGACATGAACGCGTATAAAAAGGTAAAACGCGTGATTTTTGAAGTTACGGTTGCCGTGCCGACAGCAAATCAAACAGTGTGGGTACGGCTAACAAACGCAACTGACGGCCGCAGGGTGTGGGGATCAGAGCTCTCCATGGAAGGCGCCGGACCTGCCACACTTCAGTCCCCGCCGGTAACACTTGATGACGGCGAAAAACTCTATAAAGTCCAGATGAAAACACAGCTCCAATATCCCGCCGTTATTCAACACGCGCGCGTCCACATTACAACCAACTGATTACAATCAACTGATTGCCTTTTGACCTCAACTTTCGTAGAATGAGACAGTTGTCAGGGTAGCTCAGTGGTAGAGCACAGCATTCATAACGCTGCGGTCGAGGGTTCGATCCCCTCCCCTGACACTTCGCTGTTCCTCGCTTCGCTCGGAACTTCTCAGCGCAAGCACGTTTCAGAAAAACAACTGCCACCACTTCTTCCAGTTGGGCAGATCGTCTTCGCCCGAGCCATCCGCTGTTTCATTGTTTCCGGTTGGAATTTCCATGAGAACGATTTTTTCTCCCTCTTTAATAAGCCCAAGCTTGTTGCGCGCGATTTGTTCAACAAACGCAGAACTGGTTGCTTCTTCAAGCTTCCTTTGGAGCTCTGCATGTTCTTTTTCCACACGCTCGAGAACCATCCGCCTTTGCCGCACCAGGTCTTTTTTGCGCCAAAGAGACAGAATCGAGCGGATAAGACCAGCGCTCACGATCATGCTGACAAGCGCAATGCCCAGCCGTACGAGCGGGTGACGGATAACAGTATTCATGCGGCGCCTTGTTTTCTATCTTGCATTCCAGCTTTTTTCATGATATTATAGGATATCCTAGTCTTCTTTAGATTGGCTGTACGCGCCAAACGTTAAACTTAACCTGCCAGTCGCACATCAGTATGGCAACCGATCTTAAAACCGCCCACCAACAATTTATTGAGTATTTAGGCACGCGCAGACGCGCGCGCGCTACCATCGTAGCATACGGCAAAGACATAGAACAACTCATCACATTCTTAACCAACGCGGGGAAAAAAACCGTGGGTGATATTTCCCGCGACGAACTGGATGCTTTCCTCAAAAAACTTGCTTCAGATAGCTACACGCCCAAATCCATTTCTCGAAAAATCAACTCGATTAAAACCTTTTTTAGATTCCTAAAGGCCTCGGGTATCCTGACGAGTGATCCGGCAATTGAAATCGAACACCCCAAGTACGAAGTCAAGCCGCCGCGGATCCTTTCCAAAATCGAATACCGCGCGCTTCGTGACGCGTGCCGCGGCGACACCAGAATCTACGCAATTGTCGAGCTGTTTTTGCAAACTGGTATCCGTATCGGCGAGCTGGCCAATCTTGGGCTTGACGACGTCAAGCCCAATGAGCTCCACATCTCCGCACAGGAAGGCCATGCGGAACGCGTGGTGCCGCTCAATAAAGCAGCGAAAGAAGCGCTCGAGCGCTACCTGGCAATCCGTGGCCCTTCGACAGGCTCAAGTCAAAGCAAGGCGCTGTTTATCACCAAAACCGGCCGGCCGCTCCTTATCCGGAACATTCGGACCGCTATTGACCGCTATTTTAGAATAGCAGGCATCGAGGGAGCCAAAGTCAACGATCTTCGCCACACCTTTATTGCTCACCACCTGATGGCAGGAACAGCCATTACGACGCTTAGTAAACTCGTCGGCCACAAGCGCCTTTCTACGACCGAGCGCTACCTGGAGCTTGTCAAAGACAAGCAAAGCGATAGCGTGAAACTCGAAGAACTGTAATTTCGCTCATGCGTGAGCCAATCCGCTGTCCCATCACTGAAGATCCCTGTCGTCGATCGTCCTGTCTTGGGAATCCCCGATTCCCCGAATGTGAACGGCGGGCACACCTCCTGGCCACGTTGTTTTTTGGCATTGCCCAAAACCCTCCATCTCCTGAAACTGAACGCGCACTTCAAATGCTTGCATCCAATATACAAAAAGTCGCAATCGAGCTAAACACTGACCCTCAACTATTTGCCGACCGCGTAATTTCACTTATTAAAAGTGTCATGAACGATCTCGGTGGAGACACTCAATAATCTTATCCCAGCGAATGATCCTGATCGTTATTCTGACCCCGGATGACTACGGCTTTTTGAACGTGTTCAACAGACTGTCTATAGTGAATTGATTGTTGTGTACCTCCTTTATGCGCAGCTTCACCAGCAAATAACATAACCGATTCTGTCCCCATCATTCATTTGGACGACCGTGAAATACGCAAAGTGTTTGCCATGGGCGCCGAGGCGCTTGGCGGATGGGCGAATGTAATGCGAAGCTTTTTTGGGGACAACTCACGCATTTTGATGATATAAAAAATTGTTGACACGATATTTCTCAAAAAATCCTATACTGTCGAGGGAATCAAGGCATTCCTTGAAAAAGGAGTGGAAGCCTACCTCAAATCTGTGCTTCCGTAACCCATTCACACACTTCAGAGAAAATGTATAAACCGCAAGCTGCAGCAAGTGGATTATACATTTTCACCTTGAGTAACGTCTGCCATTCGCCCAGCGTTCGTCTAACAGCACGCCAGTGCTTGACAAACCTGTTCCGCGCGCTACTAATTCCGGTTGATCCTGCTCACTCATCTGACGTACAATACCCTCATGAACAAGACGTACGATCCAAAAGCGGTGGAAGAGGAAATCTATAAATGCTGGGAAACTGGCGGCTATTTTCAACCAAAAAAGCCAAGTTCAGGCCTTAAAAATCCCGAAGAGCTGACCTCTGTGGGCACCAATGCGCCCTTCACTGTCATCCTCCCTCCCCCCAACGCCAATGCCGATCTTCACTTGGGACACGCAATGTACGTCATCGAGGACATCATGGTGCGCTACCACCGGATGAAGGGCGACCCAACGCTGTGGCTTCCCGGCGCAGACCACGCGGGGTTTGAGACACAGTACGTCTTTGAAAAACAGCTGCAAAAACAAGGCAAAAGCCGCTTTGATTTTGACCGCGAGACGCTCTACAAAATGATCTGGGATTTTGTGCAACAAAACCGCGGCACCATGGAAAATCAGCTGCGCAGGCTCGGATTTTCTCTGGACTGGTCGCGGAACGTCTTTACTTTGGATCCGAAAATCGTTGCAATCGTCTACAAAACATTTAAGAAATTGTATGATGATGGCTTGATATACCGCGACGCACGCCTCGTCAACTACTGCACCACGTGCGGCACCGGATTTTCTGATCTTGAAGTCAAGCACGTGGAGCAAACCGACCCTCTCTACTACATAAAATACGGCCCGTTTGTGCTTGCAACCGTGCGGCCGGAAACCAAGTTCGGCGATACCGCTGTTGCTGTCAATCCCAAAGACAAGCGGTATAAACAGTGGGTGGGCAAGAAAATAGAAGTTCAAGGTCTCATCGGTCCATTCAGCGTGAACGTGATCGCTGATCCGGTGATTGATCCGAAATTCGGCACAGGAGTTACCAAAGTGACGCCTGCCCACGATCAAACGGATTTTGACATTGCCAAACGCCATAACTTGCCCATGAAGCAGGTAATCGGTTTTGACGGCAGGCTGACGGATTTATGCGGCCCGTACGCAGGGCTGAAGGTGAAGGCTGCACGCGAAAAAGTCGTCGCGGACCTTAAAGCGAACGGGCTCTTGGACCATGTCGACAACAGTTATACCCACACTGTTTCAACATGCTACAAATGCGGGTCGGTCCTTGAACCTCTCCCTCTTCCCCAGTGGTACGTTCGGGTGAAGCCGTTAGCAAATAAAGCAATACAAGCAATAAAAGATAAAAAAATCACGTTTATCCCCAAGCGTTTTGAAAAGGCCGCCATCCGCTGGCTTACGGAGTTTCACGACTGGAACATTTCAAGGCAGCTCGTCTGGGGTATAAGAATTCCTGCTTGGCAATGCAAAGACTGCACAACCAATCAACAATGGATTGTTACCGAAGGAGAAACTCCCGCCTCGTGTCCATCGTGCGGCGGATCCAACCTTGTCCAAGACCCCGACACGTTTGACACGTGGTTTAGCAGCGGCCAGTGGCCCTTCGCCACGCTGCTTGCACAAGGCGACACTTCCAATATGAACTTCCACAGCTCAAATTCAGAAGAAAAAAACGCACCATCCGACTTCGCACGCTTCTACCCCACGAGCGTCATGGAGACTGGATATGATATTTTGCCATGGTGGGTATGTCGTATGGCCTTTCTAGGGCTGTACATGACCTCAAACGTGCCTTTTAAAACCGTTTACCTCCACGGACTTGTTCGCGACGCTAAAGGCAAGAAAATGAGCAAAAGCAAAGGGAATGTGATCAATCCGCTTGAGATGATCAACAAATACGGGGCAGATGCGCTTCGCATGGCGCTCGTATTCGGCACGGCTGCAGGCCATGACCAATCGCTGTCAGAAGATAAAATCCGAGGCATGAGAAATTTCGCCAATAAACTCTGGAATATCGGCAGATTTATCACATTAGCCATTGCGCAATGCAACAATGCAACAATGAAACAATTTGTTTTTTATGATGAAGCACTGCATAAGAAACTTACCAACCCCTTTGACCAGCGAATTATTACAGAGCTCAACATGATGAAAGCGGCAGTGACGCACTGCATGGAAACCTATCGCTACTCGGACGCCGCACAGCGAATTTACGCATTTACTTGGCACCGGTTAGCCGACGTGCATCTTGAAAAAAACAAAGAACGATTCAAATCCGGCGATCTCCAAACGCTCGCTGTTGTTCATCACGTATTTTTAACAATTCTCAAGCTCACCCACCCATTCATGCCGTTTGTGACTGAAGAGCTCTGGGGCAAACTGCCGAAACAGACAACGGACCTTCTGATTGTTTCCCCGTGGCCGTAGATTCACGCACCAAGATCGCATTATGCTACTGGTCGTTTTAGTATCCCGAAGGTGTTGCCTGTGCCGCTGGAGTCATTGACAGCTCCTCTTTGTTGGATTGCGGATAGCCGCTAAGCACAATCGATTCAAGAATCTGATCAAACAGCGCATCGTCGGCATCAAAATCAGCCGTGATTCCGCTGGGGGTAAAATGGTTAACCTCCAGTGACATTGTCTCATTGATAGCAATCATAACGCCGCGCATCCGCGAAAAAGCATAGCCGCCGACGGTAGTGCCAGTGAACGAGCCGGTAAATTCCACGGCCTTGCGTCCTTGAATTGTCGTGTCGTTTGTGACAAACGCGGTGCCGTTGGCGTCGGCAATTGCGCTCCCGCGAAAGTCTCGCAGGGCCTGACCGCTGCCGCGCAGTGCAGCGGTGAATCGCGTCCCCCCGGGCAAATATGTCCCCCGTGATGCGCACTGTGCGTTATCACAAATTGGCGCAAGGACGTTTGGCGGCAATCGGAGGAAAATACCGCTTCCCATCGAATATGTCTTCCAGTTCGCCGCAGAACCGCCCGACAGCGTTTCTTCCTCTGGCTGTTCGAGTGAGTCCAACATTTCTTCTCGTTGTGCAACTTGAGACTGTGTTCCATCGCTTGGCGTAATGACACTCCGAATACTGCTTGAAAGCCAAACGCCAAACGCGAACAACAGGCCAAAAATAACAATGCCGCCGAGCGTTTTTGGAAACGACGCCTGCCGTTGTTTTGAAACGGCGCCGCCTACAGAATTCTGCTCTACGGACGTGGTCGGTTCACCGGTTGTCATGGGAACCTCCGGCGTCTCCTTGTACTCTAAAGGCTTTTGGCCCTCGCCTGACGAGGTGCCGTACAGGTCTTCTGTGGTAATCCTCGCATTATCCATGGTTTTATTGTTCCATTGCTTCATTGGTATTGTCAATCTTCCCAGTGCTTCCCTGTCTGACACAGAAACTGCCAAGTCAACGTCTGACAAACAAAATTGCATTTGGGATGCTTCTGCCCGGGCCGACTTTGTACCCCCCGCTCCAGAGAGCAGTCGATCCGCCGCTGTCGAGGTTTAATGCATTTTCCATGCCCAACGCCTTCATAACTCTCGCGCTTTCAGCCACTGTCGCGTTGTGGACGACGCCGATATAGACCGTGTTTCCGCGGTTCGCAACAAAGCTGCGGCTGCCTTTGCTCCCCTTTTTCGGATCGCCGTCGCCGCCAAACACAACAGAGTTGCCGGACACAAGAAGCGGCTGATTGGCGATCATGCTGTCAATCCCCGTATCTCTGCCCCAGTCAAGCGATCTGCCAACAAAGCGTATCCAGCTTCCGCCAAAAATGACCGCAGGTACGGTGCTGTAGACGTTATTATCAGAGTTGAAGTAGCGCTTGTTTTTGTTCATAAGAAGCGTATCAAAGGAATTTTTCTTATCCTGACAGCTGGGGTAGGCAGCCGGACAAAAGTACGAACCGTTGATTCCGGCATACGCGCCGTTTCGCGACACGTAGTCGGCAAGCGGAAGAACAGGACAATCGTTCCTACAGTCTCCCTCCGATGCGGTATCGACGATTACCTTCGTACTCCCCAAATCTCCGGCAACAATGTCCACCAGATACGTCGTCCCCTCGGCATTGACCGCCTGTCGGCTAAAACCCACCCCCGGCGGCGCGTTGTTTGCCGGCACATTCTGCGGGATGACAAAACGCGCTGCGAGCTTCTCGCGCTCTCCTGCAATGCCGTTTGTCAGTGCGGCAAGCGCGCTGGCTGCCGATGCATAGTTTTGCTTAGAAAGGAGAGTCAAAATGTCGGTGAACGCCTCATCAAACGTTTTCGTATCGCTGCTTACCTCTTTGAGTTTTAACAGGTCTTCATACGCGTCAACTGCCTTCGTGTACGTTGATTCGATTTGTTTAATATCAGCACTCAATTTCTGATTTACTTTGTACTGATCCTGATTTTTCAGTTCAGCGAGGTCTTTCGCTATTTGTGCAACCTGCACTTCCAGTCGGTCTTTGTCGCTTAACTTCTGCTTCACTACCTCAATGGAATCAACAACGTAGGTAGTCGTTACAGAAAAAACAAGGACCGCGATGAACAGAGCAAACAATACGTGGGGTATGGAGCGATGCTTGAACGCAAGCAGGCATATCTTCATATCGTCTAGTGTATCGTATTGTCCATTGCGTTTCACCCATCCGTTGTAGGTGTGTAGATTTACGTGTGCATCGATTACATATGGGGGCACCCTGCCCACAATCCCAGATTCTGCTCTCTGGCGGTTTGCTCGGCACCGACGAACCGCTCGGCGTACCGCACATCCGGAGGAACTGTGGCCGCGCGCGCAACACCGGTTTGCACGAGCTTCTCATTAACCATACTGCCGCCGACATACACATACCGAAGCAGTCTGCCGTAGCGGTCTGCGTCAGAAACATCCTTCTCAAGCCGCACTAGCTGTCCTTCCACGAGCGCTTTATTTGCGTCTTTTGCTTCCCTGCCAAAACATTCCCCTTGCGGTCGCACGTCATGCAGTTCCGGCGCATCCACGCCAATATAGCGGACAACCGCGCCTCCTTCTATTTCAATCGTGTCGCCGTCAATGACGCGGGAAACCGCCACAGAAGTATTTTCTTCAGCCGATGCAGTGATTTGCCCGTCGCGCCCAATATCGAACGTTGGTAACCGACTGTTCTTGACCGGCAATCCAACGAGCGTCGAAGCAAGTCCACTAAGAATAATTGCTGCGATCAAAAACAGCCGCTTCATGGGTGCACGGTATCATTATCTCGTATCAGTGGCATAAGCTGGTTATACGTAAACACCGGATCTGTTACCGGATATGTGTGGCCTCGGTTAGGGAACGTCACAAGTGTCGCGTTTTTCAGCAGTGCGCGCATTCTCTTCCCTATTGACAGCGGCACGATGCCGTCGTCTTTCCCCCAGAATATATGCACGGGTTGACGGACGGTTGCCAGATCGTTACTGATATCTGCCTTGGGAATGCGTTTGGCAAGAAACGCAATGTCGTCAAACCGCCTGATGACGGTATATAAAAGAACACCGGCGGCGGAAAGTGTTTCGTGCACTCGCTGTATGTCATTGGCATACGATAAAAGCTCCTGCGCTTCGCGCTTTTTGGCGGCAAGGTATGCTTTTGGCGTCAGAGAAAACGGCAGGCCGCACGGATCAAATACAATGATTCGATCGCCTATGCCACGAGCGGCCAAAAGAAGCGCCAGCATGCCCCCAAAAGAATGACCGACCACGACCGAAGGCTCAAGGTTCAAAACCGCAAGAAATTCTCTGTAGGTCGTCACAAAATCGTCTATGGTCCATGATTTGGGAAGTCTAAACGAGGTGCCGTGCCCCGGGTGAGTAGGCGCGACAACTGAACAGTGCTGTCCCAAAAGTTCGATGAGTGGGATGTATGCCTTTGGGTTGACGCTTCCGCCGTGGAAAAACAGCATCGTTGCGCCGGATCCGTGCGTAAGGTACGCAATCATCCCGTGGGCGAGGTCCACTCGCTTTTCTTCCATGAACGCAGTATAGCACTTACCCGCGCTCCACGTATGTCCCTGTTTCCGGGTCGACCGCAATGGTGTCGCCCTTTTTGATAAATAGCGGCACAGTAACCACCGCGCCAGTTTCGACAGTCACGGTTTTGGTTGCGCCGGTTACTGTGTTGCCTTTTGCGCCCTCTTCTGCTTCAGTGACTACAAGACGAACCTTCTTTGGGAAGCGCAAGCCTACAACCTCATCACTGTGCACCAATATCTGATAGACGTCATTAGCCCTAAGGTAATTCACGTAGGTGCCAAGCATGGATTCCGGAACGGAAAACTGCTCATACGTTCGGTTGTCCATAAACACGTACGCGGTGCCTTCGTTATAGAGATACTGCATCTCTCGAGTAATAACCGGCACTTCCTCAACTGATTCGCCGGATTTATACGTAAATTCCTGAACTTTGCCTGTTTTGAGCGCTTTAAGCTTGGTCCGCACAAACGCGCTTCCTTTACCCGGGTTGACGAACTGGAACTCCACAATCTGGTGCGGCTCGCCCCTAAATTCAATGAACATTCCCTTTTGGAACTGACTGGTAGTGATAACGGACATAAACTATGAAATGAAATACCAAGCGATACGCAACAAAAACAAACATTCCCGTTTTCTGCCGGGAACACTTCATATTATCCCACGAATTGAACCTGGTGGCAACTTGGCTGCTCGTTTTCCAAAGATCGCCTCTCCGAGGCGAACCATTGTCGCACCCTCCTCAATCGCAACCCTATAGTCTTGACTCGTTCCCATGGAAAGGTGCTGCCAATGAGGACTAGAAACGCGCCGTTTTATCAGATCAAACAATCGTTTTGCCGATTGAAATACGCTCCTGTTCTCCTCGGCATGAGCCACAAGCGGCGGCATCACCATGAGCCCCGCAACAACAAGATTCCGCAACACCACCTGCTCAATAAACAATAGAAAATTACTCAATTTGCCCGTATCGTTTTCCCAGTTGGTTAAATCAAATCCTGACTTCCTCTGCTCGCCCGTAATATTTACCTGAAGAAGAACGTGGAGCGTTTTTCCCATATCGTGCGCGTTTTTGTGCAGTTTTTGGGCAAGCTCAATACTATCCACCGAATCCACCCAGTCAAAGAGCCGGACCACGTCTCTGGCTTTCCGCGACTGGACGTGGCCGATCATGTGCCATACCGCATTGGCTCTAATCTGTTTTGGGAGGCTGTCATATTTGTTCACGAATTCTTGTACGTAATTTTCGCCAAAGTGGCGGTATCCGAGCGCATATGCTTCAGCAATCACCTCTGGTGGAAATGTTTTTGTTACGGCTACAACCGTAACCCCGAGGGGAATAGCGCACACCTTCATAGGTCAAATAGATCGCCGACAGGGAAAAACAGTGTATCAGCAATGTCCGTGACATCTGAAAACAGCATAATCAGTCGGTCAACCCCAACGGCCATGCCTGCGCACGGAGGCAACCCCACCTTCAACGCGTCGATAAAATCATGATCGTATTCATACAGCGTTTTACCCAAACGCGTGAGCGTTTTCATTTCTTCTTGAAACCGGGCGTCTTGTTCTTGGGCGTCTGTAAGCTCGCTATAGGCATCTCCCAGTTCAATTCCTTCAACGTACAATTCAAACCGCTCGGCAAATCTAGGATCGCTTTTCTTTTTGCGGGCAAGAGCCGCCATTGCCGCGGGAAATTCGTAGAGGATAACAGGCTTCCCTCTTCCAAGTTTCGGCTCGACGTCGTTGAGGAATATTTGATTATATAACTGTTCCCAGGTGGAATGATCTTCTACAGTATACCCTCTTGCTGCCGCAATATCTCTGGCTTTATCCATGTCTAAAAATTCATCAAAGTTTAAAGATGCGTACGCTCTAAAACTTTCAGCAATAGTCATCCTCTGCCACGGTGGAGATAAATCTACCTTTTTCCCTTGATACGTAAAGGGTGTGTCATTGCAAAGACGTCGATAAATTGAGTGCACCAACGCTTCGCAATCACGCATGATGGCCGTGTAATCAGCTCCCACGCGGTACCACTCCAGAATAGTAAATTCCGGATTGTGAAGACGGCTTTGCATTTCTGTGTTGCGGAAGCTTTTAGTCAGGGTATAGCAATTTCCAAGTCCTGCGACGATGAGTTTTTTGAGCGACACTTCGGGCGATGTCGATAAATATGCCTTACGCGGGGTCCCGCTGCGGTCAAGAAGCGTCGTTTCAAATACGTCAACGTAGCTTTCCGCGGGAGGTCGGGCGATAAGGATCGGGGTTTCTACTTCATGAAAGCCGTTAGCGTCAAAAAACGCGCGAGTGGCCTTGATCACTTTCTCGCGAATATTGTAGCGCTCCCACAGCGCGGGATTTTGTTTCAGCGTTTTCCACGTGCGCATTACGTTGGCTATCGTTCTTCTATTGTAACAGATTGGAGGGTAACTGCTTCCAGGGGTTTGCTTTTTTCACCGGAACTATTGAGGCCCACGGGGGTTGCTGCTATCGCATCGAGCGTAGCAAGACTCGCTTCGTCACGTTCATCAATCTGGCCAAAAATCACGTAGTTTTTGGGCAGTGGGTAGTCTGCGTGCATGATAAAGAATTGACTGCCGTTGGTGTTGGGGCCGGCATTAGCCATCGCAAGCGTCCCCCTTTTGTAGTCTCGGGTAATGGGCTCGTCGTTAAATCGATACCCGGGGCTCCCTGCACCCGTACCCAACGGATCCCCTCCTTGGATCATGAACCCTTGGACAATCCGGTGAAACGGCGTGTTGTCGTAAAATTTCTCCTTAGCAAGGAATACAAAATTGTTGACGGTAATCGGCGCCTCGCTTGCGAACAGCTTGACGTTCATCGTGCCTTTATTCGTTGTAAGGATCGCCGTGTATGTTTTTGCAACATCAATGGTCATCGCCGGCGGCGCGGCGTATTGCTTTTTACCAGGCGTTGGTGTTGCGGTTGTCGTTGTTGTTTGCATAAGGGCAGCATCTTCCGTTGCCTCCTGCGTAAGGCTTGCGCCTCCGGTTGGGCCGATAGCGGCTATCCGTTCGTCGATAGGCGGCGCCTGACTCGCATAATACTCTATCGCAAACACGCTACCGATGACAATAGCGATAAAAAGGACGATAAAAAGCACGGGTTTCATGAATCGCAGCTCTACAAGAAGCGCAGGATCTTGGCTTTCTCTTTAAGCTCCAAAAACCACGGTTGGAGCTTTTCGCTGACGGTTTTACTCACAATGGCCTGCCGCGCTTCAGCGCGGAGAGCGGCTTCATCGGTTGCCACTAGAAGCGCACGGTTCGTTGCGATGTAATTGTCAATGTCCGTCTCGGCAATGGCAAGGTCCTTTGTCAACACTTTTTCTACCATAAGTTGCAGGCGGATCTGGCTTTCAAAATCTTCCTTTGTCATCCCCTGGTAGGTCAGAAGTTCGTCGATGTTAACATCGCCGCCCATGGCGCTAACAAGCTCCGACACTTTCCCGTCAATCTCTCCTTGAGAAATAGAAACGCCAGCCTCCCGCGCCGCGTCTGCGATGAGCATTTCGCTAATCATGCTTTCTACCGTTTGCTTGCCAAAGCGCGAAACCAAAACCTTGTTCATCTGCCAACGGAAAATGGGCCTGCCGTTGACGACCGCTGCGACGAACAACCCCTTATTCGTCAAAAAAACTGCAGTAAGGCCGACCAGAAGAATGAAAAGCGCAACATGGTGGAACCTGATAGGTGGTTTGGCAGCAGGAGAAGAAAATTCCTCAACGGTCGAGGGCAGCAGATTTTCTGTCTTGGTATCAATCAACTCATGGGTGGTTTTTTTCCTGGAGGTTTGTGATTTTCTCGTACGCTTCTTTGATTGGGCCATGGCGTCTCCTTTGATAGGCAGCACGTGAACACCTGCCCAGAATACCACAGGTGCGTAAGAATAACAATCATGCAAATCGTACCACCCACGGTTCTTGGTCCATGGCGGTGTAGCGTATCCATGCGGGCGTAATTTTAAAATACATCGTAGTGGGATCGGCGTCCCACTTTTTAGCGTCAGGATGCTTCGTTAGAAATATCCTCCGATACTTCTCCCGCGCTTTCACTGTCAATTCCTGCGCTACGCCCTCATACTGCACCGTATCCTGCGCCTCCCAGCCAAAGGCAACTGCGACGCGCGGGTTTTTCTTGAGGTTCGCGTACTTGCGCGTAGTGTTGGACGTATCGATAATAAGCTCTAAATCCTTGGTAACAGCCACCTCCATCACTGCCACCTCGGGCTGGCCGCCGGGAGCAACCGTAGCAATGACTCCCAACTTGCGCTTGTTGATAAATTCGTAGAGAAAGACTTTGGTGTCCATAGAGATCGCTTTCATAACGATAAAATAAACTTCAATTTTGGAATTGTTATTTCTCCCTGCATGAACCATCGACAATGAAAAGAGTAAAAAGCGCAACAATACGCCATTGAGATTATTAACCAAATATGATCGTTCTTTTTAAACCATAATGCTCTGTGACGTCCTCAATTGACAGAATCATCTCGCGCTTCCTTCTTTGCACTTTTTTTGCACGAGCCGCCCGCTGGGCAAAACCATCGCAAGTTTGTCGCCCAGAACGCGAAACGCGATGGTGCTTGTTCCTATGACTTCCTGTATTGTTATGCGCGCGAAACAGGACAGAGGGTTCGCAGAACACACTGTTGGCACTTTGGATTCTGCGCTTTGCACACCGCCCTGCCATGGGCAATAAGAAGGTACGTGGTTTTAAACCAGTCTTTTTTCGGCAGCACCCGCATGAGCTGCTGTTCTATTTTCACCGGGTCTGCATCTTTTATGTAATCAATCGACTCGTGACCGTTTTTTAGCTTCGCAAGGCGTCCCCTTTTGAAGCTAACTTTTTTCTTGCCGCCGATTGTATCTAAGTCCACAAGCCGCAGGCGCTGGCTTAATCGAAGGACGTGGGTATCAACGGCAATTCCCTCTATGATGCCGTACGCATTGCCAAGCACCACGTTTGCGGTTTTTCTTGCCACCCCGGGCAGTGTTAGTATCTCCTCCATGGTTTTTGGCACGGCGCCGTTAAATGTCTCTTTAATGCGTTTCGCCGCTGCAAGAATGTTTTTTGCCTTATTGTGATAGAAGCCGGTAGGCTTAATGTCCTTCTCAAAATCTGAAAGCGAAGCGCGTACATAATCATCAAGTGTTTGATATTTGGAAAACAGCCGCTGTGTAACCTTATTAACCCTCGTATCCGTACACTGCGCAGACAGGATCACGGCAACCAACAGTTCCCATGGATTTTTGTACCTCAAGGCAATACGTGCCTGAGGGTATTGTTTTTTGAGAAGCTCCACTATCATGGCATGCATTGCAATTTAGCCTCCGGCTCTCTACAATATACCACAATGAACTTCTTGAAACGAAAATTCCCGCAGATTTACCGATT
This sequence comes from uncultured Gammaproteobacteria bacterium, assembly GCA_964596355.1. Taxonomy (GTDB): domain Bacteria; phylum Patescibacteriota; class Microgenomatia; order UBA10105; family UBA927; genus CAZQTD01. The sequence continues at coordinate 41,537 of CAZQTD010000001.1, read as the reverse complement.
TTTCTCCGCAAAGAACACTAGACGCTGGTTCCGTCGTATAGAAAAAACTCTCCTGTGGCTGCTTCTCGCAAGCCTTTTCAGCTTCAATCATCAGGCCAATGCCGAGCATCGCACGCGCACAGTCATACCGACTATTTTACTTCTCTCCAACCCTTATGCCTTTTACCCCCATTTGCAGGCCGCAACCACGCTATGGACCATCGGCGCACGCAAGGAGGCGCACAAAGAGCTTGCGCTCGCCCAAGAACTGTGGAACCCAAACATCCTTGGCGCTGCGACACCCCCCTCTAAACTGGCTGCCGAGTGGGAAGCGCAGGACAGAAAGCGAATCGCCGACTTTCAATTTTGGAAACTGCAAGCAAAGGAAAAACCTAGATGGAGAGATGCGCACATCTTGGTTGCCCAGCTTGCGTTGGAGCTTGGGGAAAGAAAAGAAGCGCAAGAACATCTTGATGCGGCCTACCAGTTGGATCCGGATCATGACGCTGTCAAAAAACTTCAGGCGATACTCGAATCACGAAGTCAGTAAGCTCACTTCTTATCTTCGGCGGACGGCGGTGCTGTATTTTCACTCTTTGTTCCTTTTTGAGATTGAGTCGTTTCCGCTCCCGATCCTTCCGCAGCCGCTTGTTCGCCTTCTTCTGAAGTCTGCGCAGTAACTGCGGCAGCAGCTTCTTCTGCTGCCTGCGCTTCCGCCTCTTTTGTGACCAGAGGGCCGATCTTGGCAACCGTAAGATTTGCATCGGTCAACACTGTCACAGAGGGAGGAACATGCAGGCTCGCCACTTTAATTTCCTGATCTACTTCGCTAAGCTCTGATACATCAATGGCAATTTTTTCCGGCAACTCTGTTGGTAGCGCTTCAACCTCAACGTCGTTAAGCGTGACGAGAAGAACACCGAGTTTTTGCGTCACGGCCGGCGCCTCTCCTGCCACTTCAAGCGGGACATTGGTACGAACCTTTTCTTTCAAATCCACCTGAAAAAACTCCACATGAAGGATTTCGTTCGTCACCGGATCTGTTTGCACGTTGTGGATCAACACGGGGCGGACGTCCTTGTCCACGCCAAGCTCAACAAGTCCTGTAGATCCCGCCGCGGTATATACTTTAGCAAACGCGTCGTGCGCGACGCTAACCGATACGCTTTTGACATTTCTGCCATATATCGTTGCAGGAACAACTCCCTTGCTTCGAAGAGATTTGACTTTTCGTCCAACGACGGTTCTCATCGACGCAGTCAGTGTATGTTTTTTCATCGCAGTATTACTTCACAAGTGTGACAGGCGCTATTACATCAGATGATAGGGTTGTATTGTACGAAAGCTCACCATCTTTTGCAACTACGGTGTTTGCCTCCCGCCAAAAGGGTGGAAACCGTATAGTTATGCGAAGCGGTGTATCCTCGACACCCGGCTGCTTGCGCTCAATAATTTCCATGTGCGCACCACCGGCGGTAAACACCAACGGTTTGTCCCTACGGTAGGAAAACTGAAGTGTTGTGTCGCTCCCTGCAGGAACAGTGAGTGCAACGCCGAGTGTAAAAGTGTCACCGCCTTCATCTGCGCGCTCCACGTAGGGCACGGCTGGAAGATGTTTTTTCTTTGAATCGCGCGACGGAATGCTCACCCCGTTAATTGCCACATCCTGCGGCAATGTTTGCGGCGGCAAAGCAAAGCGCACGTAAGCTTGATACGCCGATCCAACCAGCGGTGTGTCGCCCGTCGGCGCAGCATTGCGAAACCGAACCAATACTCGTTCAGATATACCGCCGTTTGCGTCTATCGTGATCTCCCGCTCAATGGCGCGCGTGACGAAATAATTCACCTTATTCACACCCATGTTCGCTTCAACGATGCTTAAGGGGTCACTAACACATTCAGCACCTTCTCGTGCGGTGCATGCGGCTGAAAGCACATGTCTTCCTGCCCATCCGAAACGCTCAACGAGCGACTGAACGGACGGGTCTTCAAACATAAACTGGATATTTTTGCGCTCAAGCGCAGAGACAAACGCGCGAAGAACAGCAATGGAATTGCTCGCTGTATCCGTCGTGAGCTTTGTAATAAGCGTACGCGCAAGCGACCCGAGAAAATCTTTTTTCTGCGTGGATCCGGGGAAAAAATTTTCCTGCGTATAAAACAGTGATTTGCCGAAAAAATTTTCCGCTGATATTCGATCGTTGTAATCCGCTAACTCTATGGGTCCGGTAGCACTCAAAAGATCAACGACAAGCGGTGTTGAAACTGCTATGACGCCATGTACGCGAGTACCTGTTTCTTTTTCATAAAACCACGCCGCGCGCTGTCCAGATACTTTAAAATCCGGGTCCCAATTGCTGTCGCGCAGATACCAGTGTTCTTGCGCTAACAGTTCACCAATCGGCGCTGGCGGATCCACGTGGCCTTTGAGCTGACCGTCAACCTCGTACACATCTTGAATTGCAAACTCTGTCATTTTGCCGTCTGCAAACGTGATCAAACCCAGCGATCCGATAAATCCGCCTGTTGGCCGAAGCTCCATGCTGTTCTGTAAAAGCACCAAATACCGCTTGGGTTCTTTGTATCCGGCAATTTGAGGGTACAAAGCGAAAAGCCCAGAAGCAGTGGTCACCATTCGCCGCAATGAGTCAAGCTGCTCCTCTGTCCTTTCGCAAAAACGCCGCACCAGCGCAATAGAAAAAGGGAAGTGCTTATCCCCAAGAAGGTTGGTTGCTTGAGCAAGGGCTAACCCTAGATTGTTTTCAAGCGATGCTATTTCCACCCGCATACGCTCAACTGTTGCCGCCGGCGTTTGGCCTTCTGTGTCCCCTCCTGATGGAACAATAACTGATGCGAACGCACTGCTTCCTTCAATGAGCGCGTAGAGGTCTTTGCCTGCAGCAATAAGATTTTCAATAAATGAAAGGGTTCGCTCCTGATGTCGAATCGCGTCTCCCGCACCCACGGCTACTGCAATCGGCCGGGCAACCCCAAGAACAAATCTACCCTGATGCACCCAGTAAGTAGAAACGTGGGAAAACCGCACGGCCTGCTTGGTCTTTCCCTGAATCAACGCGCGCATGGAATACGCAAGCGCGCCTGCGCTCGCCGTCAGACTTACAAGATACCAAAACACGGGTATAACAATAACTAGCGCGGCTACCGCGATATACCGCCAAACATATTGTCGCTTTGGTTTTCTTCCACGTTTGTGCAGCCGGGTGCTAGATGATTCTCCAAACACGTCCTTCATGATTTGCCCTACCCGCAACTGGTCGTTTTGCAAAAGGAACGCGTCGCCTTGGCCTTGCTGAACTCCTTGGGCCGTCAACTTCGAAGGTGTTTCAGAGGGAAATTCAACATGTATGCTTCGTCTTTTATCAACGACCCGTTCGCGACCGACGAAAAAAAATTCGAACAACCTTTCCGTGTCGTCACTGGTTAACTCAACAGGATCAACGCACAGAAGTTTTGTCCACGGATCGTCTATTCCAAGATCCTCTGCGCGCCCTGCACCCACTAAAATTCCAAGCCGCTTTATGCCGTGCAGCCGTCGTAATGAAAAAATAGTTTTCACGTACGCAAGGTCGCCTGCGACAATGTGATAATCGGATGGTATATCGGTTTCTGGATTTAAGACAACAGAACACCCGTTTGTTTCAAGGTATTCCCGAATGGGCCGTACGAAACTATCCTCCTGAGCGTCAATGCGGGCTGTTATTGTGGATGTTCGATCTTCAGAAACTATTCTATCGGCAGGATGTCTCATGGATTTTATGGAAAAACGCCAGGCTATTATGACAAATAGAATCTCCGAAAACAACTCATAGGAACAGTGGTTTTTTGCGTAGCAACCTCGACATATCACATGAGCGAGCGAAGCCTGTCGAGCGCTTGGTTAACAAGAACATCAGCTCGCCTGTTGCGCTCACGCGGAATGCTTGTGTAGCGAATCTCTCCTCCAACGTCCTGTTCAAGCATTCGCACGCGGGCAAGAAGCTCGCGAAGCGTCGAGTCTTTTACCTTGAACAGCCCGTTGAGCTGATTGACCACGAGTGTCGAGTCGAGGAAAAAATGAACATTCAGCTGTCGTCTGTCTTTGACTACGTCAAGATTTGACAGGTGAGCCTTGAGCGCTGTGAGCGCTTCTATCACCGCCTGGTACTCCGCAACATTATTCGTCGCCTCCCCTATCAAAGCGCCAAATTCACACACGGTTTTCATCGTCCATGTGTTGTTTTCCATCACCGGCATTTCTATCACGACTCCCACCGCGGCAGGGCCCGGGTTTCCTCTCGCTCCTCCATCGGTATGGATAACAACTTTCATACACTTCTGTTTACCAATTTCTAATAAGCCCAAACTCATCGTTTCGACGGTCAGCAGACCGCCCGCATTTTCTTAACGCGTATTTTAATTCGTTACGGCAACTCCGTTGCCTTAGGGATACTCACAGCCTCGCCGCGTAGCGGGACACGCATATACCGCCGTAAAACAAAAGCAGAAACCATAAGGACAATTGCCTCACTTCCCACGGTGATCCACGCCGCAGCCATGTATCCGTATAGAGGAACAAGCAGTGCATTAAGAATAGCGTTGACAATCATGCCCCCGCCGTAAATCAAAACAAGCGCCACTGTTTTGTTAAGCGCAATAAGCGACCACATGGTTAATGATGAAACAAAAAATAATACAAATCCGGACGACAAGACGCGAAACGCAGGAACGCTTTGTGAGAAATCAGGCTTGATGAGCGCCAGAAGAGGGGCGGCCAACCACATACCCACAGAGAAGAAAAAAGAAATCAGAACCAAAAACACCAGCGAACGGTGAACCATAGATATAAAATTGCTGCGCATCCTGTTATTTTTATTTTGTATCGCTGTCACCATGATCGGATAGGCTGCGTTCATAAAAAACGTTGGAATCACAAGCGGAAGCTCAAAAATTTTGTATGCTAGTCCATAGATGCCAACCTCTGCTGTCGGGCGAGACAGCGCGAGAATGATGCTGTCAACATGAAAATACACAAGGTTAAACACAAGGGTTGCTCCCAGCGGACTACTCGATGCGAAAAGGCCCCACATGCGAGACGGCCTTAACGCAACTGACAGTCCTTTGTGTAGGCGGGCGGCAAGCGCAACACTAGCAAGAGCCGTTATTGCGCTGCCAGTAAAAATCGCCATTACGCCTCCTATGGTGCCAGCCGAAGCGGTTGCTGCGCTCGTCGTCAGCCACATTAAAACGAGCGCAGCGAGCGACCCTGCCGCCACTGCGACGGTTGCCAACTCGTAGCGCAGGTGTTTTTGAAATAGGGCATTGGCTGACGTCGTAAGTGCCTGAAAAATGATAGTCGGCGATAATACAAGAATACCCAAACGAACAAGCGGTGTGTATCCTTGTATTGTCCCATGAGGGAGAAACGCCAACGCGGCAAGGCTTACAAATAGAAACGCCAACCCACCGAACAGTCGCGCACCCAAAAGCACAGACCAATCATCGCCGCGCTTCAAAAACATTGCGTTTAAGCCGAAATCCGCGAGGGGGTAAAAAAATCCGACGAACGTCGTAATTTTTACAAAATCGCCGTAGCTGGTTGCGCCAAATCGCCGCGCAAGAAGAATGGTAATAACAAGCATGACTACGGCGCTGATTGCGCGTCCAACGAGCTGGACGAGCGTATTCCATGCAATTACAATGTGTGTGGCCCGCAAAACAAGTGGGGCGCCTTTCATGGAGCCATTGTAGAAAGCGCGACGAGAATCGTCAACAGCAATTGCCCTTGTTGAAGTGTCACCGGGTAATGATCGATTAAGCCAAGCGCAAGGTACACAGCAAGCGGCGCCCGAAAGGGAGAAAAGGGGTGTTTTCTGTTCTGCCGTATCGCGCCCCACAAGACCCCAAAAAATGCAACAAGTCCTGTGACGCCTGTTTCCGCCAGCACAAGAAGATAGATATTGTGTGCCGGCTGCAAAAAATACATTGTGCGAGACAGAAGTGTTTTGGGCAATTGCACGAGGAAATTTCCCAAACCCACCCCGAAAACCGGAGAGTTCATCCATTGCTGAAGGGCACCCGTATTTAACCGCTGGCGGACGACTACCGACTCGCTGTCGCCCAAAAATAGAAAGACAACAAGCGCCATGAAAAAGAATGCACCGAAAAACAGAAGCTCGACATGTCTGGTTTTTTTGTACACATGACTGGCAACAACCATGATTATTCCAACGATACCAGCTATCCATGCGCCGCGGCTGAACGTTAACAGCAAAGCCGTCAGTCCAACAATGATAACACCTGTCGTGTACAGGGTTGTCGGTTCTTTAATACTGCGCATCAATTGGTGTACTGCCTCGCTGTGTCGCTGTTGAAAAGAATGCAGCGACAGCGAGAAGCGTGCGGGGCCACAACGCTTCAGCAGTGTGGCAATTTGAAGCGGCACGAAAGCAGCCAAAAATCCTCCCAGAACGTTAGGGTGGGGGAATGTGGCGTACGGGCGAAGAACTTGCTGACAGCCGTAATTGCGAAGCTCGTTTCGTGGCAGACAAAGATCAATCCTTGCAATGCCGGGAGTACTTGTATCAAATGTGCGCTCGCCCAGCCACCACAACGGCCCGCCAATAGACCGCTGGAGCATAAATTGCACGATCGCGATTGCAGAAGAATACAGCGCCGCAAGCGATAAGAGGAGCGAAACACGTGATGCGCGAGGCCTTGTTTTAACTACATAGAAGGCAAGAAGCCCATACTCTGCGACTTTCGCCCACGCGTAGAAAGCAACGGGTTTGCTTGAAGCAATCAATATGTTTATCACCCCCAGCACCGCAAACGGAAGCACGTATCTGGTATTGTAAAATCCCGAGAGCATCCATAATGCTATCTTTCTCTTTTGTAATACGATTTCTATAAACCAACACAGTACCGTCAAAACAATTAGGATATCTGTAGCATACAGCGTGGGGGAGAGGTAGTCCACGCGCCTGCCGAGCACCATGCTCCACTCGGGCCAGAAGTGTTTGCCCAGCTGGGTCGGAAGAAAAAGTACAAGAAGGTAAAAAAACACCCGATGAAGGGACATCAGGCATTATCTATCACGAATTCTTAGGTTTTACAAGAAGCGTGCGGCGGAGTCCTTCGCCAACCGATTCTGTCTTCACGCGCTCGTCACCGCTTAGCGTTAAATGAATCACGCGTCGCTCGGAAGCAGACAGGTTTGCGATTTCTACCGGCGCTCCCTGAATGAGCGCCTGATCCGCTGCGCGTTGCGCCATCAACATCAGCGTTTCTTCGCGCTTCTCGCGGTAGTCGCCTACATTGACGTACACCTTGACCCACGATGCGAGTTTTTTAGAAACAAGGAGCCCCAAAACAATCTGAAAACTTTCAAGTGTTCGCCCGTGAAAACCAATGAGGAGTCCCGTTTCTTTTGTCTCAATGTGCACGCGAAACGCGTCTGTTTCGTCAATAGCCACCGCAACCGATCCGTCAATCCCAAGTCGCCTTAAAAGGTCTTCTGTTGTCTGCTTAACGACGTCTGCGTGTTCCATAATGGTTTCCGTCATTTTTATGATGGTCAGGGTTATTCGCTTTTGCGTTGTCTAAATTTATGCGAAGCTGTTGTATAATACCAAAAAGCCCAAACACGTTCCAGTAAAGCGCAAGTCCCAATGGGAACTGAAATGCAAACCACCCAAACATAATAGGGGTAATCATTGCCATTTGTTTCTGCATGTCTGCAGCAGTATCCTCTGGCGGCTTTTCTTCTTTCTTTTGCTCACTTTGTTTGCCCGACGCTTGTTTGTTCTTCATCCCGCTGGTCGGATTGGCTTGATTGATCGGATGTGTTTTTGCCGGCACCATCAACCGACCCTGCCACCACTGAAGCGCGGCTGTAACGAGGGGAACCAGCAAAAGCCAGTAACCATGTGATTGATATTGGCTAGGTTTTATGCCCAAATTGATGCCAAAAAATGTTAAGTCCAAACTGTGCACTTTGAGCGCGGGGTGATAGACCACGCTATTAATGTCAGCTACAATTTTCTGCATGTTCCCATTGTTGAGCACCTGCCAAAACACGTTGTATAACGCAATCAAAACAGGCATTTGAACTAGTAGCGGCAGGCATCCGGCGGCCGGATTAACGCCATGTTGTTTGTACAAGGCAAGCTGTGCCTGCTGAAGCGCTGGCTTGTCGTTTTTGTGTTTTTTTGCCAGCTCATCTAACTGCGGCTTGAGCGCTGACATTTTTTTCGCGCTCTTTAGCTGTGCCGCCATAAGAGGGTAGAGGATGAGACGAATAGCAACCGTTAACAAAATAACCGCAAATCCAAGCGGCCCGGGGATGTGCAGCCACTCAAACAACTTATAAAACGCCACCAAGAGGTTGACGATCGGCCAGATGAGTAGTTGATTCCAGAGATTGGGATTGGTCATGCGTATTACAATCCAAACGTGTTTTGTTGGATTTAAAATTTAGGATTCAGAATGTATTTATCCTACAGGATCGTATCCTCCTTCGCCCCAGGGGTGGCATCGAATGATTCGACGCACACCCAGCCACAACCCTCTGATTATACCATAGCGATCGATTGCCTGGTATGTATACTCGCTGCAGGTCGGAGTGAATCGACACGCTTTGTCAGTCAAAAACACACGCTTGGCAAGGCCTGTGTCAAACGACAGGTAGCGCTGATAAAAACGAATTGCTGACAGAAGCACTGTTTTCATGCGTGCGGCGAAGAATTAATTATTTTAGCCCGACACAATAAGGCAATTACCTTGTCTTCAATGTCTTTTTGCGAAAGACCCTGTATCCCGGGACGGGCAACCCACACACAATCATAACCTCTAGTTATTTTATCTTTTATACACTTTGTTGCTTCTCGAAGCAACCGTTTGATTCTATTTCTCACCGCTGCTCGAGTATCGACTTTTGAGGAGGCCACAAAGCCAAAGCGGGGCGTGTCGTTGTTGTTTTTATTGTACAAAAGACTTAGTTCCGGCTTATGCAGGCGCTTTGCGCGTTTAAGAAGCGAGGGGAACTCTCGGGAGGGTAGGCGATAAGAACTGGGAAGCATGTTAAACCGTTAGCCGTTTTCGTCCGGTTCTTTTTCTTCGCTTCAATGTCCGCCGCCCGCCCGTGGTTTTCATGCGGGATCGAAACCCATGAATGCGCTTGCGGCGAAGCTTTTTAGGCTGATAGACCCGCTTTGACATATAGAGTAAGTATACTGGGTTTTTCAGCTCTTGACAACCACGCCTGTCTTGTCTACGATGTGGACAACTTATCCACAAAATCTTCTGCTCTTATATTGCCCGTCGGCAACAACCATGGATATAGACAGGCTTTGGAAATCGGTGCTTGCTGAAGTTGAGCTTTCAGTGTCAAAAGCTACATACAAAACCCAGTTTGCGGGCTCGCGCTTAATGAGCCTAACAAACGGGGTGGCCACTGTTGGGCTTACCAGCCCACTGATGCGCACCATGGTTGAAACGCGCTACTATTCGCTAGTTAAAAGCATTCTGGATCATCACACAAAAGAGAATATAAGCGTGGTTTTCACGGTCGCGCCTCCTAAAAAGGCGCCGCTTGCTTCTGCAGATGCGGGCCCCTTGTTTGCGCAATCCGGAAGCGGCTTGGACATGAGCATCGCTGCGATCGCGCGAAAGGCGCGGGTTCGCCCGGAGTTTTCGTTTGACAATTTTGCTGTTTCTACAACCAACCAAATGGCGTACGCGGCGGCAACGGCAGTTTCCAAAACTCCGGGATCTGTGTATAATCCGCTGTTTATTTACGGCGGTGTCGGGGTGGGAAAAACCCATCTCATGCACGCGGTAGCCAATAGCATACTTACCGCCAGGCCCCATACAAGAGTCGTTGCATCTACGGGAGAAGAGTTTCTAAACGAGATTGTCGAAGCAATCCAAACCAAAACGGCCAGGCAGTTTAAGCAGCGCTACCGAAGCGCGCAGCTTCTTTTAATCGACGACGTCCAGTTCATCGCCGGCAAACAGACCGCCCAAGAAGAATTTTTTCATACGTTTAATGCGGTCTACCGCGAGGGCGGACAGATCATCCTCGTGTCCGACCGGCACCCTAGCGAAATAGCCAAGCTGGAAGACCGGCTTCGCTCGCGATTTGAAGGCGGCTTGACAGTTGACATCTCGCCGCCGGACTTTGAGCTTCGCGTGGCAATCATCAACATTAAATCTGAAGCGCTCGGCGTTGGCGTCCCAACCGATTGCGCCCGGCTCGTGGCGGCAAACATGGTTGACACGCGCGCTATTGAGGGGTTTCTGCGAAGGATAGCCACTGAAGTGGCAACAAAACACATATCTGTGACGCCGGAGGTTGTTTCCAGCCTCCTTCGCCTAAAACCCGACAGCCCGGAGAACGCGGCGCCGCAGCGCCGCCGCGTTACGCCTCTAGAAATACTGGAAGCGGTAAGCAGTTACTTTGGCGTCAAGCCGTCTGCGCTCAAGGGGCCCAGGCGCAACCGGCCAATCGTTCGACCCAGACAGATATTCATGTACCTTTGCAAAACCGAGCTTGGGCTAACTCTCGATGACGTGGGCGGCGCTCTTGGCGGCCGCGACCACACAACTATCCTCCACGGGGTGGAAACAATTACTAAAGAGTTGTCCACAAATGCAAAACTGCGCGAAGATGTTGAGGGGATAAAGCGGGGGCTTTGGGCATAATTCTCATGCTGTTTTCCACATTTCTACAACAAACTGGCGGTTGTCTACACAAATTTCCACACTGTATCAACCGTTGTGTTTGCTTCTTTTCACACCATTGACACGCCAAAAAAAACACCATACACTTTTCCACACCGCCTTTTATTAATTACTACTAGTAAATAATGCTAATATGCACGTAACCGTCTTACAGGAACACTTGCTTAAAGTGCTTACAAGAACAAGCAGAATAATTTCTTCACGATCACAATTGCCGATTACTCAAAATGTGCTTGTGGAAGCAAACAGCCGCGGTGTTCGCATAGCAGCAACAAACGTAGATACAGCAGAAAACACATGGGTGGGAGCGAAAACAGAAAAACCCGGCGGAATTTGTGTTTCTTCGCGACTGTTTACTGAATTTATCGCATCAATTCCCAAAGCGCCAGTAACGTTGACAGTTAAGGATGGGGCGCTTCGTATCACAAGCGGCTCGTTTCGAGCAACGCTCCCCGGCCTTGCCGCCGAAGAGTTTCCTCCGCTGCCGTCCGCAGAAAAGAACGGGGCGTCAAAAATTGGCAAAGACACACTTATACAGGCGCTTCTTCGTGTAATGTTTTCCGCGGCAACGGACGAGGGGAGGCCGACGCTTACAGGGATAAGAATTCTCACACACGAAGACAGAACGCTTTTTGCTGCAACCGATGGGTATAGGCTTTCGGTATGTAAAGCCGATCTAAAAACCAAAGAGCAGCTTGACCTTTTGGTTCCTGCGCGCGCGCTTGGCGAGGTAGTAAAAATTGGTTTAGAAGAAAAGGAGGATGGGGCAGTTCTTTTAACAAAAACAGGTGACGGACAATTGGCGTTTATTGTTGGAGACACGGACATTTTTACGCGCCTTATAGACGGAGAATATCCAAATTTTGAAAAGATTATTCCAACGACACACACCACCAGGGTTCTTCTTGACAACGAGAATTTCGTCCAGGCAGTGCGTTCAGCGTCGCTGTTTGCGCGGGACAATGCAAACATTGTTCGCATTCACATAGAAAACCAAGCGGTTACGGTGTCGGCCAATACGCCGCAGGTGGGTGAAAATCAGGTCGATGTGGAAGCAAGCGTTGACGGCGAAGGGGGAGACATCGCGTTTAACAGCCGGTTTCTCTTGGAATTTTTAGCCAATTTTACAGAGGAGGAGCTGCTGTTTGAAATGACCGGATCATTAAACCCCGGCGTATTCAAGCCCGTCAAAGACGAATCCTATCTCCACATCATTATGCCGGTTCGGGTGCAGGGATAATTTATTTAAAGAAGCAATTTAAGGAAGAGCAGAAACAAACGAGGTTGTTTCTACTGGCACGCGCGTAGCTTTGTCCGTCGCAGTGCCATAAAAGACGAAAATCGGCGTAATAACCTCCAGCTTAGGATCAAGATAATACCCGAGTTGGGCAGAAGAGATGGTCGACAAAGAGAATGAGTACTCTTTTGTGTCTGGCGCGTTGATGTCCTGGTTGGAGAAGGCAGACAGCAACCCACCCCTGCCGCTAATAAGCCTTGTTCTTGCCTGCTCGATAGAGACGATTGAAGCAAGTTGACCAGTCTTTTGAAGGATCGGATACACAGGGGCCGAAAGATAAACAACCTCCTTGTTTGCTTTTAGACGGATGACGGCTACTGATTCACTGGGATATCCAACGAAAAGCGGCAAAGTTTCAAGGACTGGCTGATATACAAGTTGAATGTTTGTCGAAGAAGCCCTGTTCCCAAAGATTAAGTCGTTTCCGCTTTCTTTATAGTATGAAACAGCAGGGGACTGAAAGACTGTTTTGGGAAACAGGGAAGAGAGTAGCTGTGTAGCAGCTTCTACAAGGTCAGCGTCTTTTTCCGGTAGGGCACTCGGAATGGCAGCTGGTGGGACGGAGTAGTCTATCTTTGTTAAACCCGGTCCCACCACAAGGCCTTTTATTCCTGACTGAAAAATATAATAGGTGCCCGGGGGGCCAGAGATGACCTTGGGGTTTTGTGTTATACCAAAAATTTTTGCGATGCGCGAGGCCTCTTGCGACTCGTCAGCTCGCGGTACGCGCGTATACACAGAGATTGACGAAGGAAAAAAGTCCGCGAGAGAGGGAACAGCATACGTTGGTTCGGCAAGGCCCAACGCGGTATCCGGGAAAGATGGTTGCACAAGAGAAGCCGATGGTGTTGGTGAGGAGTCGGTTAGGACATGGGGAGCCTCCCGTCGCTGTCTGGTCATCAGAAACGCGATGAACCCCGCGGCGGCGGCAAGAAAAAATAGCACAACGAAACGTTGCTTGTTCATGGACGTTTATAGTGTACAACCAAGTGGGTTACTATATCCACACGTGTTTAGCAGAAACCTCGTTGGCGAGGAAGGGGTCTGATTATTAGCATCCCTATACTCATAATGTAGGTGTGGACTGGTTGAGTTGCCAGAATTTCCCGAAAGGCCAAGCGCCTGGCCAACGCTGACGCTATCCCCGGATTGTACCCAGACGCTTTGCAAGTGAGCATAGATTGTATAGTACGTTTCTCCGGCGGTATTTACTCCTACAAGTTTAATATATGTGCCATAACCATGGCTACTTGGGCCTGCATAGACGACATTGCCGTTGTGGGTTGCCAATACCACAGTTCCCATAGGAGTTGCGATGTCATACGCGTGTTCATGGTATTGTGCGTGGGTATTGGATGATTCCCAGTACGAACATTGGGTGATTTCGTAGCCTCCTTCCGTGGGACAGCCGGTTATGTCTCCCGCCATAGGAAGAGGACCCGTGTAGACTGATCCTGTTTCTCTTCCGCCGCCGAGGGCGGCAGTGGAGAGCGTTCCCCACGCGGTACCAAACCAACCTGAGCTGAATGTAAAAGAAAGAAGAAGAAGTCCACCAAGCGAAAAAACGATGAGCATGGTGCTTGCGCGGACCTCCGGCGGGTCTTTAACCCCCCCCTCTTTTAATCTGCCCCATGCGCCGCCGAGCGCGTCTGCGATCCAACGCAAGACTATGCGTCCGACCGCCGCAATCAGTCCGACCGGACGCGCGGCGCCAAGGATGTTGACAACACTTTTTCCAATGTCAGTCTTGTTGAAAAGCGAAACAGCAACCCTTCGCAGCCACGGCAGAAAACCAATTTCTTGAATGGTTGCGCCCACCGCGGCTTTATTGACACCTCTTCGCAGCACCCAGTTGCCGCCTTCAACAAGAACGTGGAGGCCTTCGGAGTGAGCGATGCGCTCGATATACACTGCGTACGCGCGTACAATCGCCAAGACCGATTCGTCCTGATGAGCCTCAATGGTTTTGAGAAATGCAGCCACCTGCTCTGACGTTTGTTTGTCTATTGCTCGAAACGACACTGCGAGGTCGCCGGCAACATTTGCCGCGGTCGCAAGAAGCGACCGAGCTCCTCGTGTTTGTCCTGCGGCAGATCCGGCATCCTGGATGAGTTTTTGAACGAGCGGAGATTGCACGACGCGCTCTCCGACCTTTTGCGTTACACGTTCAAAAGTTTTGAGTGATTTTGCAAATATCTTGGCAACGACGGCATCCCTGGCGGGTGGGGGCAACAGGCCGAGGAGGGCGTCTGCTGTTTTTGCGAGAACAGGTGGCGCAGCACGTGCATATGACTGAAAAAACGCCGTGCTTCCCGACGGAGCCCCCTCAATCACTTCTTTTATGGATAAGGCTTCTTCTGCGCGCACTTCGTAATACGCGACACGGACAACTTCAGCCGCCGGCTGGCTAAGGTCGGGATTGGCAAGCCGCTCCTGAACGCGGCCAAGAAAAACGTCGGGATTTGAGATGGTGGGCTCCCAAACAAGCGTATGGGCTGCAGCCAGAACAACGCCTGCTTGCCATGACAGCGCAGCGAATCTGTCTCTATGGGTATTGACAAAATCTCGGGCGGCACCAGGCACCTCAACTTCTTTATGGATAAGTGTTTTAATATACTCTCCTGTGCGCAGTCCGAGCAGCTCGGGGTTTTGTGAGACTTCCGGTCGGGCGAGTTCTCGAACAACTCCTTGCTCGATGTGTTTTTCAAGAGCATACAGTCGTTCGTCTCTAAGAGCCTGAACCCAGTATTGCGTGTACGCTCTGGCATAATCCGTAAGTTCTTGCGGACGGAGATACTTTTTAGCCGCGTTTTCCTGAAACCGCCTGCCGACAACTTCTATGGTTTCCCGTGGGAGCTTGACACCGGTCGTAAGCGACCTCTTTGTGGTTTCGATTGGACCCTGCGCTTCAAGAGCGTGAAACAGTTCCTTAATGTAGGCCTTGAGTTCCTCCTCGTCTCCCAGCGCCCAAGAGAGCCGGTCGGGGTCTATACCAAAACACTCTTGAAAGTTTTTATATTGCGCCATTGCGATAAAGACGCTATACGGATTTGCGTCTATCTCGCTTTTCCAAGCGCCGATAAACTCGTTGACCGTGGTGATGGATTTATGCGGCTCGTCTGCCATAAAAGCTACTTACCATCGGATTGAACCGTTTCTACAGTAAAAACAGGGCGACTCGCCGGAAAAGAAGGAGGCGGCGGGGGAGACGCACTCGATTTGTCCGTGATGATTGCCGGTTGTTGTGCCTTTTGCTCACCGGCAGGCTTCTGCGCTTTTTGTTGGAGCTCCTGGGGCTTAGTGGTGATAAGTTCATGCTCGTCGGGCGAGGCAATGATGCGGATGGCGGCGTGCGCCTGTCCGGCAAAAAACAGCCCCTCGCCCACGTCTGCCGACAGAAGTAGGTGTTTTTCGCCTTCTGACAGGTAAAAAACCTCCGCAACCTTGTCAATTGCCGCAGACGACTGTTTAAGGAGTATTTGGAGACTGCTGTTTTGAATAATTGCCCTGCCTAAGTCAACCGAAAGGAAATCTTCGACGTCTTGGGTGATCGTCGTCAAGCCTAAGTAGTACTTGCGCGCGCGCTTGGCAATCGAGTTTAAAAACGCGCCGCTGTCAGGGTACTTCATCATGTACCACGCCTCATCAACCAAAAGGATGCGGCGCTTCAGGTCTCTTCTTACTTTAGTCCAAATAAAGTCAAGGATAAGG
Organism: uncultured Gammaproteobacteria bacterium; assembly: GCA_964596355.1. GTDB lineage: Bacteria > Patescibacteriota > Microgenomatia > UBA10105 > UBA927 > CAZQTD01. Next base: position 25,810 of record CAZQTD010000001.1, on the reverse strand, counting down.
TACATGGCAATGGGCCGCAGTTCATCTTCCAGATCGCGGATAGAGAAGACTGTCAGCGGGTTTCGGATTTCCACATTGGTCTGCCGGTCAAAAATACCCACCAAACTTCCTTTGACAAATTTTTCTATGCGGTCGGCAAGTCCTCTGGCAAGCGGATCTTCCATGCCGATTAATGCTTTGTACAAATCCTCCATGAGCGGCGGCTCTTTGCCTTGGGTGGACGGATCCGGTGTAATGCCCTTTTGCTTGTAGGTTAAAATGAGCGCGCGGTCAAGAAGCGCATCTTCGGTGGGGGTGAGCTTGCCCATCACGACGCGGAAAAATCCATGGAGCGCGAGTATTTTTTGATTCAGTTCGCTTTCCTGTTCGCTGGCTCTGGTGGAGTGAAGGAGCGCCAAATCAAACGGGTTGATTTTCGTTTGCGCGCCAAAGTGGAACCGGATGTACTCGCCCCCCAAGGCATGAGAGAGCGCTTCGTATTCATTTTCCGGATCAATGACGATGACTTCTGTGTCAAACATCAAACTGCGCATAATTTCAAGCTTAACCAAAAATGATTTTCCCGAACCCGACTTTCCAAAAACAACGGTGTTGGCGTTCTCCATGGTAAACCGGTCAAAGATAATGAGGCTGTCGTTGTGCTCGTTGATGCCATACAAAATACCCTCGTTGGCGGTTAGCTCGCTTGTTGTGAAGGGAAAAGTGGTTGCCAGACTCGTCGTGTCCATGTTGCGGGTAATAACAAGCCTGTCTTGACCCATGGGAAGCGTGGTTTTAATGCCTTCTTCCATCTGGAGAACTGCGCGCTTAGTGATGATAAGAAGCGACGCGAGCGTTGCTTCTACCTGCTTGGTGGTTTTATTGAGGTCTTCTAGTGTTTTTGCCGGAATGGTCACATACAGGCCGAACTGGAAGAACCGCTCTGCTCCTTTAGCAAGTTCCTGTTGGAGGGCAAGCGCGTCTTCAAGCGCCACTTGCACCGATGGCTCGATGACCTTGCCGCGCTTCATGTCAGATTGAATTGTTGCTTCCATTTCACCAACCTTGCGTTTGAGATTTTCCAAAACCTCTTCGCTCCTCGTTGGGTAAATGTACATCGCGATATTGAGCGTATGGTCAAACGAAATGAGCGGCTCAAGCCAGTTTGCGGAGACAAAACGCGGGTAGCCGGCGACAAACAGCGTTCTACTAAACGAATTGCCGATTTTAAGGAAGTCAAAGTCAACTTCAATCACCGGCGGCGCAATGATATCTTTCACCGTAAGCGGGCCGTTGACGTCTTGCGGCGTGGGAGTGTCCTCCGGCATTGGGTTGACGAATTTTTTTAGCAGTGTTTTTGCGTCCATAGGCTACTTTCCTATTGATCGTTGGATCGTTTCTTCCTCGGGCATTGGCACGTCGGGGTTATAGTAGGAGAAAAACAGCATCACGAGTTGTTCGCTTGTGAGTTGATACGCGTGCAAACCAAGGCGGTTCAGAAGCCGGATAATGTGGTCCTTTTTGGGTGTCAGCACGGTGAGCGCTCGCTCAAAAATATACTCGCGTTTGTACGGCAGCCCGCGCCTTTTTCCGCCAAAGAATACGTTTGGAGACGGTCCAAGCTCAAGCGCGGAAAACGGGATCGCGATATAAAATTTTTTGTCCAGGACATCCTTTTCTTTGACTGTTGCGGCGACGAACAGTCGGTAGTTGTGGATGCTTTTGCCCAGTTTGGGATGTTTTTGCTTGCGCTCCTGATCCTCAAGCATGCGCAGATATGACGTGACGTCCTTGTGCTGCGTGCGGATAATAAGCTCAATGGGGAACGACAGCGAATTGAGAAGTCCCGCATACGCCGTGATGATAGTGTCTTGCTCGTTTTGCGACAGAAGGCCAAAGTTGACCGCGGTTGTTGCAACCACCATGCAGCAGGAGCCGTCCACAAACATAACGACGTCGTGGTTGATCGTTTCAATTTCGGTAAATACCTGTGTGGATGAGCGAATGGGGACAATCGGTTGATTCATGGTGTTTATGTCATTTGGTTCCCAAAGATTTCTTTCTCCAGTTGTGCCCGAGCAAGCTCTTTTTGGCTTTTGGCGACGATTTCAAGCGCCGGCACTACCGAACCATTCAGCGTAATCTGTACGCGGTCAAAGGTAAATCTCCCCCGCGGATCTTCGATTTCTACAAAGTACGTCCCGTTGGGAAGTGGCGTGGAAGCCGCAAATTGTCCCAGACGGTTGGTTTTAAGCGCTCGAAGCGGGACACCATCTTTGTCTCGTACGGTTACAAGAACGCCGGGCAAAAAGTTGTGTTCGCTGTCTTTGATAATACCGGTGACGACATTGGGGAAGGTCGTGAGGCGTGGCAGCCCTGCCTTCACCGCGGTTTCCGGTGTAATGACTTTAATCGTCGGCTGCTTGGGCGTGGCAGGGAAAGCCACGTGCGCTGGTTGACCCTGTGCGGCAACAGAGTGGGGAGAAGGCGCGACGGCAACAGGAGCGGCGGTGGGGGCAGCTTGCGCCTCCATTTGTTGCCGGAGTTTAACGAGTTCTGCCTCCATCCGCTCGCGCTCGGCAAGCACTTCTGTTAGTTGTTTCTGAAGCTCTACAATACGCGACTGTTCGACTGTTTTGCTTTGGAGCTCTTTCTGTAGATCATGAAGCTTGGACTCCAGTTGTTCCTCTTTTTTCTGTACTTCGTCAGCCGCCTGTTTGACGGTTTCGGGAGGCATTGCTCCAACTGCCGGCGGTGTTGAAAGATCTAAGTGTCGGCCGGTTATTGACGGCGTGGGGGTGGCGGATGATGACGAGTCGTCTTGACCTTCTTGATGTACCGATTGACGCGGTTTCTTTTTGGGAAACAGCGAGCCGAAAAGCGAAGAGAAAAAATCCGGTTGTTTCGGGAGAATCCTCGCTGGTTGTTGCGGCGGCGCGGTCGGGCGACCGGATTGTGCCGGCGGCGCAGTCTGCTTGGGAGCTTGCCGAAAAATTCCCTGCAGCGCATCCGCGGTTGATTTTTTGGGGAGTGCTAAAGAAGGGGATTGCACTGCGCGTGAAGCCGCCGGGGGCACCGCCCGATTGGGCGGTGCTGCGGGCCCAGAAGAGCTTTTTGTCGTCGAGGGAGGTGCCGGCTGTGTGCGGGACCACACAAAGAGGGTGGGGCTATACACGCTTTTAATAAACGCAAACACCCATACATCCATTGGCCGTTCTTCTATGGGGATAAACGCAAAGCCAAACCCGCCGACTGCGGAGGTAATTGCCAGCGGCCATGTGAAAAAGAATGGGAGGGGTAATTTATAAAAAATATACGCCAAGATCGCACCGCCGGCTAAATACCCAAACTGTTTGATGGTCATGTCGCCAATTAGGCGGAATTGGAATGTGGTGACGTTTTGCGGGACAGGATGTTGTTTCATATAAATATACAGAAAAGTCAACGGCTGTCGACCTAGTATCATTGTACGGATAAGTTTTGTAATCTGCAATAGCAACTAGCGCATCAGAATCGTGAAAACTCAAATTTTGAGTTTTCACGAGAACCGGCTGGATGCGTTAGGCCGACTGGAGTACCTATGATAAGATAAGTTCATGGAATCCCCGCTTGTTCTTATGGAGGTCAAAAACTCCCGCGAAAGTGAAGAAACGCCGGAAGCAATGGAGCAAATGTTTGCCGCGCTCGGCGCCGGCGGAGGACACAGGGGATTATTATCACTTTTGTTTGGCGGCCGCCACGCACCACGATATTTTAGTTTTGAAATTGTGGCTGTCAACACGCGGATTCATTTTTTTCTTGGGGTTCCGGCCCACCTGCAACGCTACGTCGAAAGTCAGATAACTGCGCAGTACCCCAAAGTGCTTTTGGTGCCCGCACCAGACTATGCGCCGCACTTTTTGTCGCTTCCGCACGCACTCGCGCAATTAACAATAACCAACTCGTACTACTACCCGCTCAAAACATACAAAGATGTCGGCGAACTCGACATGATGGCAAGCGTGTTGGGGCACATGGCCAAGCTTCCGATGAGCGAAGCCTCGGCCGTACAAATTCGCGTAACTCCCGCGGGGGTCGGATGGCAACACAAGGCTGCGGCAGTAATCGCCCGGGGGGTGCCGGATCCAAATTCGACGACCGGCAGAACGAAGGCGCACCCTCATGCCAGGATTATTGAAGGCAAGATTAATACGATTGGCTTTTGCGTGGCGATGAGAGTATTGACGGTAGCGTCTTCGGAAAAGCGAGCCAAAGAACTCTTGCATTCGATCGGCGGGACGTTTGGCGTCTACACCATGGGTGAAGGCAACAGCTTGGCAGTGAGCGAGCCTGCCTTCTGGCAGAGAAAGAGGCTTGAGCGGGGGTTTGTTGAACGAAACGGCGACAGTGCCCCCAGATTTCAGATTTTGACCGCATCGGAACTCGCGTCTCTGTGGCATCCGCCGGGACTTACGCTTTCTATGATCAAAAACATTTCCTGGGGAGCGCAATTAACCGGCGAAGCCCCGGAAAATTTGCCTGTTTCATCTGATGATGAAGGCGAAAAGAAGCGCATAAACTTTTTTGGCCGCACGGAATTTAAAAACACAATCGCGACGTTCGGCATCAAAAGAGACGACCGTCGCAAACACCTGTATATCATTGGAAAAACAGGCACCGGCAAATCCACAATGATCGCCAATATGGCAATCAACGACATGAAAAACGGCGAAGGCGTTGCCGTCATCGATCCTCATGGAGACCTATCGGACATCCTTCTTGACTACGTGCCGTCCTATCGGATAAACGATGTTGCGTACCTGGATCCTGCGGACATCGATCACCCGTTTCGCCTCAACCCCTTGGAAGTAAAAAATGCAGCGTACCGAGAGCTCGTGTCCTCCGGCATTGTGTCTATTTTCCACAAGCTCTACCACCTAAGCTGGGGCCCCAGACTAGAGTATATCCTGCGAAACACAATTCTTACCCTCCTCCATGTGCCGCAATCCACTCTCCTTCAGGTGCCGGAGCTTTTAACCAATGAAAACTATCGAGCCAAAGTCACAGAGAAGCTTTTGGACCAGGTACTTAAAAATTTTTGGCTCAATGAGTTTGCCAAAATGTCGCCGCAGTTTCGAAGCGAAGCCGTGTCGCCGATATTAAACAAGGTCGGCCAGTTTTTATCCTCCCAGACAATCCGCAACATTGTCGGAAGCCCCACCTCAACGATTGATCTGGAAAAAATGATGAACGAGGGAAAAATCGTCCTAATAAACCTTTCCCAAGGCAAGCTCGGAGAAGACAATAGCGCGCTACTGGGCGCAATGATCATCACCAAGCTGCAGCTTGCCGCGATGAACCGCGTCTATGTGCCGGAAGAGAAGCGGCGGGATTTTTACCTCTACGTTGACGAGTTTCAAAACTTTGCAACGACATCCTTCATAAAAATTCTTTCGGAGGCGAGGAAATACCGGCTCAACCTAACGCTTGCGAACCAGTATATCGGGCAAATTGACGAAGACGTGCAAAAAGCCATTTTTGGCAACGCCGGATCGATCGTTGCGTTTAGCGTGGGAGCTTCTGACGCGCGGATTTTAGCCAAAGAATTCGGGCTTAAATACAAAGAAGAAGAGCTCGTCGCGCTCGGCAACTATCAGGTGGTATTGAAGCTTTCAATTGACAACCACACGAGCCTGCCGTTTTCAGCAACAACGTTGCCGCTCCCGCGAAGCAAGAATCAGAATCGCGACAAAGTGGTGCGCGTAAGCCGCGAGAGATACGCCAAGAGAATAAGCAATAAGCAATGAGAAATAAGCAATAAGCAATGGAAAAGAAAAATCAAGACATCCATGAAAGAATCTATCAATACATTTTTCGCGTGTTACAAATTTTAAAGAAAATTCCGAGATCGTATGAGAACGATGTTGTAGTAGGACAGCTTATTCGATCTATAACCTCTGTTAAGGCAAACGATCAGGAAGCGGATGGGTCATTTACTCGATCCGATTTCATTCATTGTTACACAATAGCGCGTAAAGAAATGAAGGAATCGCTCTACTGGCTGCGCTTATTGGGTGATTGTAATCCTAAAATAGGTGAAGAAATTCGAGAGTTAATTTTAGAAGGGGATCAGATAATGAGGATAATTACTGTTATTATCTTAAACACAAAAAAGAAGAAATAATTGCTTATTTCTTATTGTTTATTCGTTTATTGCTTATTATATGAAAGTAGCACTTTTGGGCGGTTCGTTTAACCCGCCGCACATCGGACACCTTTTGATTGCCCGGCAGGTATTGGATTTCACTGATGCGGATGAGCTGTGGTTTGTGCCAAGCTACGGCCAGAGCCCGCCCAAGCCCGTGGCTCCGGCAGAGGACCGGCTTGCGATGACGAAGATGCTGGTATTGCCTAAAGCGCAGGTGTCCACCATCGAGATCGACAATAAGCTGGATGGCGAAACGATCCACCTCCTGCCGCTTCTTCCGAAAGAACACAGCTATACGTTTGTCATCGGGTCTGACCAGCTGCCGACATTTCACCTGTGGCTTAAATGGGAGGAGCTTCTTGATGCCATGCCGTTTCTCGTGTTTCCGCGCTATGGGTATCCCAACGAGCCGCTGTACCAAAACATGAAGGTATTAAGCCACGAACTTCTCGTTGGCAGCAACATCTCATCGACCAAAGTGAGAGAGCGGGTAAAAGCCGGACTCCCCATTGACCTTTTCGTTCCCCTGGGGGTGGGGGAGTATATCAAAGTCCACGGCCTCTACACGTAAGTCCGCTGGTCTTCTAAAGAATCCGCAAAGTTCGTATCACGCAGTGATAGACAATGCGACAGATAACACGATTATACGATAGATAATACGAGAGATAATAGAGGATTTGGGAGACAATAAAGGATTGGGACATGCTTCTTGATTTTTTCATGCTTAAGCATGAAAAAATCAAGAGAGGTTGAAGAAGGTTTTAAAGGCGTCGTCGCGCTCTATATAGTCAACAAGCATATATTGGACCGTGTCGCCTAAAAAGTAATACTCGCGCAAAAATTCTATTTGATCAAAACACGGATACGGGTGGAGATAGACGCTGTCCTGTATGGGATAAAACCCGAGCATTTTTAACGATTGTCGAATAAGATCGCCCAGCTGTTTTTTGCAAACGGGGACGTCATAAAGAACGAGCCGCCATTTCCCATCCCACGTTTTGGGTTTATCAATGGTCAGCTGATCGATATTGTACTTGAGAATTCTGCGTTTGCCGTTTTTAGTGAGTGTAATGACTTGCTCGCCGTTTTGTACGGAAATTTCTACATCTTTTTGCTTGTTTAACTGTCGAAGCGTGCGTTGAAGATAGGAAATATTGAAATGCTTCCACTCGTCCCAATCTCGCGATGACTCTAGTAGCGGCTTGATGACCCGCGCCGAACCAGGCGCGAGAATGGCAGCAGAAAGCGCAACGCCTGTGCCCAGAAGCGACAAAACGTCTTTAGCCCGGGCATACGTTTGTTCCCGCGCCTTCCGCTGCGATTGTTTAACAAGAAGCGCGCTGATTGTAGCAATAGCGTCATCTGAAGGAAGGTCTTGAAGAATAGACGGCTTGTCGTGTGCCTGTTTTGGCCGCCGCCCCGTTACCGATTTCATCGTATGTTTCATGAATTGGTTTCTTTTGATAAATTACTGCTTAAGCATGAAAAAATCAAGAAACAAGTTGCCAGCTTTTGCATATGCAAAAGTTTGCAGGATTGATATGGGTTGAATTGTTACGGCGATTGTTTGCGGCTGTGATTTTTTATGGAAATGCTTCGTAGAAAAGACGGAACTGGCGCGAGGCGGAAGCGCAGGCGACGCCGAGCGCAGGAAGCGCGATATGCAAGTATCCGGGAACACGAGGGTAGCTTCTTGAAAAATTACTGCTTAAGCTGTAAAAAATCAAGAACGCAATCGGGTGGTACACGGTGACAAACGATCTGATATCATCAGATATGAACAGATATGCACGTGTTTGGCTTTGGCAAGATTGTGAGCGCGGCCTCTCTAGTTAAACGTTGGGCGAGGTGAACGGGTGGAAATACTGGTTGTGAAGGGCACATCACGAGATGCGTTGATATGAGTGAGGCAAACGCGGCAGGGCGCCCTCCTTGCGCCACCGTCTTGTTCTCTGATTGGTTTTTTTAAGTGCTTTTAGTACAATAACAGTGTCGCATATGGTAGAAAGAAAAGACAAAATAAATCCACTTAGAAAAGACAAAATAAATCCACTTGGTGTTATAGGCACTATATTAGAAGGAATATCCATTGCTAGAGGAGGAATGCGTGTTGTGCGCAGAAGGCCGCCTGGGAGTGAAATGCGAGGAGGACAGTATCCCCCAGGGGGGGAAGCAGCCAAACCAGAGAGGCAAGCGCTAGAAGAGAAACCTGTTGACGTGCAGAGGCAAGTGGCTAAAGAACTTGCTGAAAAAATGAGAAACCCCAATAATCTCGTTGACGTTGAAAAACAGCTTCAGCAGATGCCGCTGCCGGAGCACGTTTCTATAGAGGTTGCGCGAGCGGTCATTAAAAAAGCGACCGCAGGCGTAGTCAAAGAGCACGCATGGCTACAAACCGCAGCAGCGGAGTTGGTAGATAACGATGATGCAGCCTCATTTTTGGCATCTCTTGCAAAAGCAGGACCGGAAGCGCTCAATGACCCACGATTTTTATGGATGAAGGCAGCGCAGTTTAGTTTGACAACTCAGGGGAAATCATCGAAACTGACACAGAGGGCATTTCGCGAGGCGCACGCAGTACTTCATGCCATCCGCAATCATATCGGCGAAATGCAAGCCGCGCACACTGATTTTGATATGAATGATTGGACACTAAATATAACATTGCTACCCGAAATGAGACAGAGTTTCGTTTCCTCTGATACATCACCGCTGTTTTATAAGGGAAATATTCCTGAGATACTTGAGATTCAACAAAGACTTACTGCAGATCCACTCGCAGATGCCGATCCGACGTTTTGGGATGAAGCAATAAGAATGTTGAGGAATGCGGCAGGTCAACCTGGAAATGCAGAAAACATCGACGAATTTCAATTTTATATTGATCGAGCAAGAGCTAGGTTAAAAAAAACCGAACCCACCCGAGAACAGTTTAGCAGCATTATTCTTACAATCAAGGAAGGGATGACTGCCAGAACAGACCCTGAAAGAATTATCGAATTGTATTTAAGAACACTTGAATCAAGTTCTGATTTTTTCCCAGAAACTGGCATATCACGATCAATGGAACAGCGATTAACTCTACTCACTGGGTACATCGCCAGCGATCAGTATAAGGAAGATGTGTTGGATAATTTATTGCATAATGACCTAATAAATCAAGATGAGAAAAATAGTTTGATGGCATCTACTGATCTTGAGGACGAAATTAATAAGTTGCGTAACCGTGCGGCACAAGATTATTGCAGGAAAACCATTGCTAAGGCGCAATATCTTTCCAATAAAGTTACTTATCGTACGGGAGCGATGGCAGGATTCGGCATGATCCGCACGTTAGCAGATGCGGCCAAGGTGCAGCAACGATTAATGAGTTTTGGTACCAAGGGCCTGGACTTTGTCATGCGTGAAAATGCTGGTATGGTAGGAGTGGCGTATCGTCATTATGCGCAGGTATATCGGAGACATCGCTTTGATAAAGATGGAGATCTAGCTTATTACTCAGCTGAGGTTGTTAACAAGATTCATGACGAGGTTGTGAAAGATTTAGAGCAAGATATGTTATTATACAACGATCGATGGCATAAAGCGTTTGGTAGAGATATTACTAAAGATGACATTCGTGCAGTTGCGCGTACGGCACAATTTCTCCACACAATTACTCAACAAGACATCGTTGCTACTGAACAAGGCCTTACCCCTTATCAAGTGGGGGGGTATGAGCAATATAAAACCGCATCTACTGCAGAGTTTTACCTATTTGGATGGGATTTACGGTGGTTTTTGCGCAAGTGGAAACTTCTCAAACCGGGTCAAAAGGCAATGTGGGAAAATGCCTGTCGTGCCGCTGCATTTACGCACGGGCTTGAGGCAGATGTCAAACGACGCCTCGATGAGGCGTGGGGTGACCCTGTTCGTCAAGTTGAGCTGAAAAAGGAAGCATTTCATATTCAACAGGGTGACAGCGAGCATGTTATAAGAAGAAAGATACAAGAAGAATTGCAATTTGATGAACATGGGAGAAGAAATAAAGGCCCATTTGATCGAATGCCAAGAAGGCTTGAGGATGTTACCAAAGATCAGGTAGAAGACCGGCTTCTGGTAAATGCTGGTGAAGATTATGTGGCAAATCTTATGACAATCTATGATTTTTACTCAAGTGGTTATATTTCTCCAACATTCATCTATGAAGCGCTGTGGGAACGATTTGGTGACGTCGATAGCCCATATAATCCAGATGACCCTCGTATAAAAGGAAGGGGTTTAGGTTTTAAACTCAGAATTGCAGGGAGTAACATGTTAGGTGAAGAAAACCATCATGATGTAAAACATATTATTGAACATGATTTAATTCCTGCATTGCAAGAAGTAGCAGACTACCGACCGCAAGAACTCACGCAATTTTTGTACGCAGATGGTAAACACAAGCCAACAATAGACTGGGTGGCTCGTGAGATTGGAGGTTACCGAGCAGCCTTTGGTACTGCGGTAACACATCACCATGAGTTGTATAGAGAGATTGATCGCAGGCTTATTGCCATAAACGATAAACTTGTCGAAAGAGGGCTTAATGCAATTAAATACAGCGATTTAGCAAGTATCAGTGGTGATCAGCGCGATGTGGTGAAACAGGTCTTAAATATTTTGGGCGGTGACACGGATGATTACTTGAGTTTAGTAAATAAAATGTCACAACACGTTGGTAGGCACATCGAAGAACTTGCGCGACCCATGTATCACAAGATTTACCGAAGGGTACGATGGATAGATGATGCATATTTTGAAGAAATGAAGGATCCGTGGACAAAATTTTCGCATCATGGGAAAACACAGGCAGATTCACTCGTTCGCACATGGGGAGACAATGCGACCGGCCTGGGCGCATATCAAGAGGTGAGAAATGCACTTACTCCCAACGAACAGGAGTTTATTAAAGCCATCAAGGCGATTGATAATGCAATATCCTCTGTATACGGTGTCTATCCTTGGGCCGCCAGGGGCCCATTATATCTGATCGCTGGTTATGGAAAGACAATGAAGGCAGATTGGCTTGCGGACCTTTTATTTTTGGGCGAGGCGCCAAATGTATCTGGCGCAAAACGCATTTTTGGCCCCAACGCCAATGCGCTTGAGCTTAACGAACTGGAGCATTTTATTGAAGAGAACGGTTTGGCGCTTGGCGGAAAATTATCCTTAGTTGCGCCGCACACAGCCCATAAAATTGAGCAGTGGTTGGGTATTTATCTCGATCCTAAGCTTGGTGGCGATGCGATTCATATAAAAATTCCACTCTACTTATATCGAGTACGATTATGGATTGCGCTTGCGGGATTGCTCATTGCTTTTCAAGCAGGTAAAGGTGCAGAAGAAGAACTTACAGGATCCTCTAGTGGCGGTGGTCACCACTAAACTATTTCTCATGCCGAGCCAGGTGCATGACCAGACCCACCCCCGGATTGTTTTGGTACCAACTGTTCTGCAACTTTTTTACCTAAAAGCTGGCGTACATAGAATGCAATAGAAAGAAGTTGAGATACGGTGCCGAGAGACTCCCCAACTCCTCCGCCAAACGCCTGCATTACTGGTTTTGCTTTTAGTGCCTCTTTGAGACTTCCGACGATTTTGGGGATCGCAAGGAGCATCCCCAAGCCGATGACGCCGGTTGCGCCGTAGAGCCCGCCGGGGAACAAGATGGGCGGAGACCAAAGGGGCGTGCGGATATTGGCTTCACCCCCCGGTAAGAACGCCTCCAAATTGATCCTAATATTTTGCCCCCCTGCGGTTGCAACTGTTGCGGCGTTTAAGATCATGATGATCATGAAAAGCGCGGCAGTAACAGGAAAAACCAGAATGTTTGCCGCAACGTTCCTAAGCCAATTAGAAAATCCCTCGCTCCCGGGAAATACATCAAGAAGGATAAACAGCGGGGCAAAAATGACGTGCAGGATAATCTGAATATACGCGGCAACAAGCATGGCGAGGATGCGGAAAAAGGCGATGATAAAAAGCACGGCAAATACGACGGTTAAAAGTATCCCCTCCACAAAGCCCAGCAATGTTTGGACAAACGTCGTGACGATTGGTATACCCTGAAGCCAGTTTTCTCCAAACCCCTGTGCCCATGCTGATTGAGGATTAAGAAACGTCAATACATCATCAAGCGCGCGGAATCCGTTGCCGAAGACCCAGCGCCAGAGCTGCTGGCCGCCGTTTGCGATAATTATTTTCGCTGTGTCCGGTGGCAAAATGCCGCCGCTTGCCGATACGAGAACAGTGGCAACAATGAGGATAATAAGGTACATAAGATCGATCATGAGCCCTACGATGGCATAGGAAAATGTGATGAGTATCAGCGTCATGACGATTTTGGGAAGTGCGTTCTGGACGGTGACAACGGTTTTGGGATCTATTTTTTTTCTTAACATCACCATAAATCCGATGACAATCAAAGCGATGGCAAGGAGAAGATAGGCGATGTTGCGGAACGCTTTCCATAAAGGAAGAAGCCCGGAGAGTCCGGAAAATCCGATGCCCTGGGCATAGACGGATTTGGGTTTAAACCCCAGGCTTTGGGCGGTATCGTCTACCCACAGCGCCAAGTTGGCGGGCGGGTTGGAATACATGGCAAGACCAATGTTCACCATGCCGCCGAGCGCGGAGTTGCGGTTGAGTTCCTGGATGTATGCGGCATTGTCGGAGTTTGTGGTTTTGCCTTTGACAGCGCCGACCATGTCTCTAAGCATGTACATGGCCCACGCGGCGTTGTGTTCGCCCACGCTGCCGCAAAACGCGGTTTTGCCGCCCTCGACTGAATCCATGCAGTCGGGCATACTGTCATAGACCCACGGGACTGCTGCGTTGGCGCGGGATACCGGTAGCGCGACAGAAAGGAAAAGGAGCGTTAAAATACCAAGAATCCGAAAAAATCGGTCCATGTTTTTATTATCGAGTAAAGAACATGCGCCGTCAAGAGCATGCCACAGAGAGGACTATTGAGTCGGATTGAGTTGAAATGTTGTTACATTTACGCCCGTAAACCATTCAATAGTTTTTAACATCAGGTATGCAGCGACGATGACGACCAGGCCGATGATGGCATTGGTGACCGTGCCTTTGGCCTGCTCGAGTTTTTTCTGGTCGCCGCCTGAAAAAAGGAACGTAAATCCGCCCACGATGAGCATGACAAACAGCGCAACGCCTACAAGCGCGGCGAGCGCCTGCAGCACATTTCGAAACAGCGGCTCCACACACTGGATCGTGGCGGCATCGTTAACGACACAACCGCCCCAGTTGGTTGCGGCGAAGACTATATTCATGCACAACTATTATCTCGTAAAATGTGCGGCGGCACAAGAGAGGGAGTGTGACCTAGTATGGTTTGGGTAGATCAATGCCGCTGCCGCCGATGATGCTCACGCCCAGAAAGTTCTGGACCAGCATCATGATTGCCCACGCGGCGCCGACGACAATGAGTCCGACAATGGCGTGCGTAATTTTATTGCGTGCCGCTTCCATCGCGGCTTTATCTCCGCCGGAAGTAATCCACTGGATGCCTCCAAGGATAAGGTAGAAAAACGCCAGAAGCGCGGAAAGAATAAGGAGGACTCCGACCGCAGCCGAGATGAGGCTTCCGATATTTTCAATGCGGATGATTTGTTGACCGCCGGCCTGCGGCGGTTGTATTACAATGTCTTGAGCAAAGACTTTCGGTAGCATACGCCCTCCTGCGTTCTAGATAGTATAGTCTATTTTCCATTGTGATGCAACGAACTGCCCTTTGTCAATAGCTCCTTCACGTTGGGGATGGCACAAACCGCGGTTGATACCTTTGTGGAGTCTGCGGTGCAGACTGTGATGAAGGCACGGAGGGGATGGGAATAGTGGGGAAGTTTATCCCGATAAATCCTCCAATTAGCGTCATAATTGCCCAGCTGGCGGCAACAATGATGATGCCCATCGTTGCATTGATAATTTGGTTTCGTGCGGCTTCAAGTCTGGTTTTATCGCCGCCTGCAGTAATCCACGTAAACCCGCCGACAATGATGTAGACGAACGCAAGGAGGAATGCCGCAATGAGGAGTCCTCCAACGAGACTTCCGATGAGTTTGCCCAGCGCGGTTCCACCTGTGGTGTAGTCGGCATTTTGGCCTCCTCCGATGCTTTCGGGCAGGACCGGGTTTCTCAATTGTGCAAGAAGAGCGTTTCTCATAGTCTTAAGGCGCTTGTATTTGGAGTTGTCTGGTTACTTCAGCAGGATCAATGAGGATATTATACCCAAAAAATTGTCCGGCGACAGCAAGCAAAGTCCATGCGCCCACGACGATAATAAGGCCAATAAACGCGTGCGTAATGTGATCGCGCGCGCTTGCCAATTTTTTTGCATCGCCGCCGCTAGTGAGCCACTCGTAGCCGCCGTAGAGAATGTTAAACAAAAACCAGATGGCCGCAGCAACCGTCATAAATCCGACGACTGACGAAACCAAGTTTGTTATGCCGGCAAGGCCTGCTTCTTGTGAAAGGCTTATGTTGCCAAACGGCCCCAACCCCTGCTCGCCGCCGAGGCGGCCAAGAGATGTGCCGGTGGTTTGTTGCGCGAATATCCTCATGGCGTGCTGCGTTAGTTGGGTCCGTAAATCTGCGGGTTTAAAATAAATCCCGCGTTTCCAAACAACAATTGTCCCAGAAGTGCAGCCAAGGCAAATGACCCGACGATAATCACAAGCCCCAGAAGGGATTGCCAAATCCGGTCCCATGCCTGCTGGAGCTGCTTGCTGTCGCCGCCTGCCTGCATGTATTGAAAGCCGGCAATGATAAAATTAATGAAGGCATAGATGCCTGCGGCGACAAACACAAGCCGCAGGATATTGGTCAGAAACAGGATAAGTCCGCCGGGTTGACTGCCCGAGGAGACGAGGTTTTTGTACCGATCGGGCAGCGGATTGTCAACCGTTCCGACGATATCGGTGATTGATCCTGTGGTTGCAAACAGGGGTAGTTTCCGTTTCATACGTGTTATCTCGACTTGAGTATCGGGATACCTGTGAGCGTTTCAATAATCTGAATAATCCATAGCGATCCGACGACGATTACTAAACCGGTTACCGCGCCGGTTATAGCTTTTTTACCCGACTCCATTTTTTTCGTGTCGCCGGATCCCGCTGCAACTATAACGCCAAATCCGCCGAAAATCAACAAAACAAAGGCAATGACGCCGGCAAGCATGAAGGCGTTTTTTACGACAACAGACACCAAGCCCCCCAATGTGTCAAAGGATTGAGCGGGTTCGAAGACCTCTTGAATGTCTACCTTTGCAAATACTCGTTGCATGGAAGCGCCTCTCTTTCAGTGTACGGAAGAAGGCCGCTCCTGTCAATTTGAGGCGTTAGACCGTCTATGCTATAGTCAAAAGACTGTTTTTCATGCATGACACGATCGATGATCAGCAGATGATTGCGCGCATCCTGGCGCGCGACAGAACAGCGCTTCTTGCCTTTTACCGCAGGTTTGCGCCGCGGCTTGCGCGCCTGATCCGCGCCAGAGTTACTAACGCAGCAGATGCGCAGGAGATTTTGCAGGATACGCTCTATGACTTTTTGGAAGCCATCCGTGATTTTGAGGGGAAATCAAGCCTTACGACGTTTTTGTTTGCCATCTGCCACCATAAAATTGTTGACTACTACCGAAAGAAAAAACTTAAGCAACTTCTCTTTTCGCAGATGCCGAACATAGGTGAACTCGTTTCGCCGCTTTTGGAGCCTGAAGAGGAGTTCGACGCGACGATTCTGAAAGAAAAAATTCATGCCGTCATGAGTCGGATGTTACCCCGGTACCGAAAGATCCTTGAGTTAAAATACATAGAGAATTTATCGGTATCGGAGATAGCCAAAACATTCGCCTTGAGCGTCAAAGGCGCGGAATCACAGCTTTTTCGCGCAAGGAAAGCATTTGCGGAGCTATTCATTTCACTACAATGAGTACGACGTATAAAAAATTCGTCAAGCGATGGGAGGAAGTAACCGACCTGCCGCCGCAATCCGTTGGTCCATTGACGCCCTATTACAAAAAGGCGGTCAAACGGCTTAAAACTATGCCTTGGCCGATCATGGTGATTGGCTCGCTATTCATTGTTATTGGCCTGTACGCGATGCTTGGATCCGCAATTACTCTTCTAGTCAGTTATCTTCAGCGGGGGTTCTAAGGCGAAGGGTTTTGCCGCATTTTCCGACTAACGAGATGTACGTATATGGGAGATCAGCTTCTTGTAGCGTCTGTGGCGTTTGGGCGGCATATGGTTGGCCTTATGACGCGTCCGTATGAAACCATGCGCAGGATCATTGACCGCGGAAACGCGTGGGATTTAGCATTCATCGCCGCTTTCGTCGCCGGCTATTTTTCTCTGGCGTCGTTTGTCAAAACCGCGGCGTTTCGGCCGTTTCTCCTGACGCGCCAGTTTGTCGTGCTTTTTGCTGCCGCTGTTGTTTCTTATGGTGTTGCAGTTGGGCTGTGGTGGCTTCTGGGACGCGCAATTCACGCAGGGGGGACGCTTAAGCGTTTTGCCATTGGCTGGGGTTATACGCTTGTACCGACAACGTACTGGTTTTTGGTGACCTCGCTTCTTTACATCGTCATCCCGCCGCCGAGAACCACAAGCACCAAGGGAATCCTTTTTAGCATGCTCTACCTTGTATTCTCCGCGACACTTCTTACATGGAAAACGATGCTTTGTTACCTTGCGCTTCGATTCGGCATGCGGCTGACGTTAGGCAACATTCTCTTTGTCAGCGCTGTTGGGCTTCCTGCGTTGGGAATATACAGTATTGGGATGTATCAATTGGGGATATTTCGGATACCGTTCCTTTGAATAATCGAATACAAGGAATGTGCGCTGCGGAATACGCAATGGATGATAGAAACGTATGAACACAAGGAATTTCAAATCAGTTAAAGAGAGACGAGAAGCTTTGGAAAAGGAGCTGTCGTGTGACCTTTCAAACATCGGCGCATTCACGCTGGATGAATCTATCGCTGCCAGTCGTTCGTGTGAAAATATGATTGGCGCAGTTCAGGTACCGGTTGGAGTGGCAGGGCCATTAAACATTTCAAATGTCAAATCTCGCGTTTCATCTGCCTATTATGTTCCTTTAGCTACAACCGAAGGAGCGCTCGTAGCGTCTGTCAATCGTGGATGCAAGGCAATTACCGAAAGCGGCGGCGCATTTGTTGACAGTCACCGCGTGGGCGCGACACGCGGGCCGGTATTTCGGGTAAAAGATTTGAAGGAAAGCGACGCACTGCAGACCTTTTTAAAGGATAATCTTGATGAGTTACGGGAGGTTGCGAAACAAACGTCGCGCCACTTGATGCTTGAAAGCCTGCTGACTCGATCAGCAGGGCGATACCGGTACATACGCTTTGTTTTCAATACCGCAGACGCTATGGGCATGAATATGGTTACGATTGCCACGAACGAGCTTGTTTCATATATAGAGCAAAAAACCGGCGTCACGTGTCTTTCGCTTGCGGGAAACTTTGACATTGATAAAAAACCCTCTTGGCTCAATGCGATTGAGAATCGAGGCACGACCGTATGCGCAGAGATTACGATTCCGCCTACTGTTCTAACCCGCGTGCTAAAAACGACAGCAAAAAAGGTATATGAGGTATGGCTTGCTAAATGCATGATTGGAAGCGCCCTGTCCGGCTCATTGGGATTCAACGCTCAATACGCAAACGTCATTGCTGCTTTGTTTTTGGCAACCGGTCAAGACCTCGGACACGTCGGAGAGGGGAGCATCGGGATAACAACGTGCGAGGTTGTTCCCGGGGCATTCGATGATGAACACGCACTTTATATAAGCGTCTGCCTTCCTGATCTCATGGTTGGGACAGTGGGAGGCGGGACGGGGTTAGCCACGCAAAAGGAGGCGCTGTCGATACTCGGTATTGCAGGCGGCAACGACGGGAAAAATGCACAAAAGTTTGCGGAAATTGTCGGCGCGACGGCACTAGCCGGAGAAATTTCGCTGTTAAGCTCGCTTGCAGAAGGAAGTTTAGCAAGGGCACATCAGAGATTGGGGAGGGGATGTCGAATTTAGAAATTAGAGTTTAGAGATTTATTTCTATGGTTGGCATTGTTTCCTACGGTACGTATATACCGCCATATCGCATAAAAACACGCGACATAGCCATGGCGTGGGGCAAGGAGGTCGTGGATGTTTCTCAAACGCTTGGCATTTCGGAAAAATCCGTTCCCGGCATAGACGAAGATGCAGTAACGATCGCGCTTGAGGCGGCGCGTCGGTGCTTCGCACCGTATGGTAAACATCCATGGAAACCCACAGACATTGAGGCATTGTTCGTCGGGAGTGAAAGTCATCCGTATGCGGTTAACCCAACTTCTACCATCGTCGGTGAGCTTCTTGGCATTGGCCATCATTACGTCGCATCGGATTTAGAATTTGCGTGTAAAGCAGGAACGACTGCAATTCAGGCAGTTGCCGGTCTTTTGGCTTCTGATCAGATATCGTGCGGTCTGGCTATTGGCGCGGATACAGCCCAGAGCAAGCCTCACGATGCGCTTGAGTATACGTCGGCCGCAGCAGGGGCGGCGATTCTCCTCGGGAGAGATACAGGTGATAGAGGAGGGATACTGGCAGAGTTGGTGGCATTTACGTCATATTCCTCTGATACGCCGGATTTTTGGAGGAGGGATGGCATTCGGTATCCATCACACGCGGGCCGGTTTACCGGCGAGCCTGCGTATTTCGCCCATGTGATGGGCGCTGCGAACCGCCTTTTTGAAACGGTCAAATGCGGACCAAAAGATTTTGATTACTGCGTGTTTCACATGCCCAACGGTAAATTTCCGCGAGACGCCGCTGGCCGTCTGGGGTTTACCGATTCACAGCTTGCTACCTCTTTACTCGTTGATGTGGTCGGCAATCCCTATACTGCGTCGAGCATGTTAGGCCTTGCCGCTATCTTGGATGAGGCGAAACCGGGAGCATCTATTTTCATGGTTTCGTACGGATCAGGAGCAGGAAGTGACGCGTTTGCATGGAAAGTAACCGGTGAAATTACAACAATTCAGGCTGCGAAACGAACGATGAGTAGTACGGTGAAAGATCAGATAAGAAACAAGCGCTATATTAATTACGTGCGGTATTTAAAGCAAACACATAAAATTTAGCAGTTGTTACGGATTCGTTCATGACTCATGGCAATACAATGAACCATGAACTATGAACGTTGAACCATGAATACAGTAATTGTCGGAGCGGCTACGACCAAATTTGGAGAATTGTGGGATATATCTCCAAGGACGCTTGCGCGCCGCGCGTTGGGCAATGCGCTTAATGACGCCGGACTCACCGCCGATATGATAGACGCGCTTTTTGTCGGCAACATGCTGTCCGGCATGCTCGGCGGTCAGGAGCATTTAGGCGCGTTTTTCGCCGAAGAGCTGGGCGTTGACGCTCCTGCGATAAAAGTAGAAGGTGCCTGCGCATCGGGAGCGCTTGCGCTTCACACGGCAGTCATGAGCGTTCTTTCCGGTCAATACGAAACCGTCGCTGTGTTGGGAGTAGAAAAGATGAGCGACCATAAGCCCGAAGACGTCGCGCGTGCGCTCATGGGAGCAGGGAGCGAAGAAGAACGGCGAGCAGGCGCGTCGTTTCCGGCGTTATACGCGCTTCTTGCTCGCGCACACATGCAAGCGTACGGGACTACAGAGAAAGAATTGGCGTCCGTTGCGGTAAAAAATCACTATCACGCACGATTAAATCCCAATGCCCAGTTTCGCTCACGCATTACGGTTGATCAGGTTCTCAAAAGTCCGTGCGTCGCTGATCCGCTTCGGCTTCTTATGTGTTCGCCGATTTCAGACGGCGCGGCGGCAGTTATTATCGCAAACGACAAATCCGCCGTCCGGAGCGGCAGACAACAAACAAAAAATAACAAACGCATCAACATTGCCGCCTCGGCAGTGGTAACGGACTCCTTGGGATTGTCTGGTCGGGCGAGCTTAACGGAGTTGCGAGCCACGCAACAAGCCGCGCGCCAAGCGTACAAACAGGCGGGGGTAGAGCCCAAGGACATAGACGTAGCAGAAGTGCATGACTGTTTTACTATTGCAGAGATTCTTGCCATGGAAGATTTAGGGTTCTATGAAAAAGGAAGCGCGGCAGGAGCTATAGCCAGAGGAGAAACTGCACTGAATGACAGCGGGACTCGCAAAGAATCTGCCAATCATCCGCTTCGAAAACGGCTGGTTGTCAATCCGTCAGGAGGACTTAAAGGTTGCGGCCATCCAGTAGGAGCAACCGGCGTTAAGCAGGTCGTTGAACTGGTTGACCAGTTGCTTGGGAGGGCGGGCGATCGGCAGGTTAACGGAGCGACAGTAGGACTTGCGCATAACGTTGGAGGAAGCGGAGCGACAGCGGTGATACATATACTTAAAAAAGAGTAATCTTTTTAGAACTATTCAAAGCACAAAATCCTAAATCCAAAATAAATTTACCTATCGAAACTTCAATAACTAAAGGTTTTGAAATTGAGTATTTGAATTTTGATATTATTTTGGATTTGGTGCTTAGGATTTGGAATTTGCACGATGGTTAGTCCTGTTAAAGTTTGGAGAAATCAACACAAAGTTGCCCGAATGGTGGGAAAAATCGGGACGATCGTGTCGTGGACAATTGTTCGCGTTCCACCCGGAGGGTTTGCGAGCTTTGCGCCGTACCCCGTGGTTTTAGTAGATGTGGGAACTGACAGAATGTGTCTGCAGCTTGTGGACTGGCACAAGGAGCATCTCACCGTGGGGCAGCGCGTTGAGCTGGTGATTCGACGTATCGGTGAGCCTCAACACGATGATGTGATTCCGTATGGGCTGAAGGCAAAACCGATAGAATAAACGGATAATCACATAGTCAATACGTGAACATACAAATGAAAAAACAACGACGAGTTGTCGTATCTGCTCCGGGCAAGATTTATTTGATGGGGGAGCATGCGGCGGTCTACGGCAAGCCGGCGCTTCTTGCGGCGATTGAAAGAAGGGTAACAGTCAGTATCGAGCATCGAATTTCAGGCGGGGTGGACATTATTTCTACAGAATCAACCGAGTACGTGCGCAACATTGTTGCGCTTGTTCAAGATCATCTGGGGGCACGTGTTCTTCCGGCAATGGCCATGCGTATCGAGTCTGATATTCCTGCTGGGTTTCATTTGGGATCATCGGCCGCGGTGGCGGTAGCGTCTATCGGCGCACTGTTGTATAGGTTGAAGACGGTGTGGAATCCGGAGCGTATCAACAAGCTTGCCTACGAAGCGGAAAAAATTATGCACGGAAATCCCTCGGGCGCCGACAATACGGCAGCAGTGTTCGGCGGTATTATCTGGTACCGAAAGGAGCTTGAATTTCTCAAGAGTATTTGGCAGTTTCCGTTCGCGCCGCACAACCGCCTTGCCCATTTTTACCTCGTGAATACCGGAAAACCTGAAGAATCGACGGCAGAAATGGTGGCACTGGTAAAACAGAGGATGGAAAACGAAGAATTGAGAATGGAAAAGCTGCTGAATGCAAACGAAGCACAAACCAAAAGACTTGCCGCAGCATTAAAAGAAGGGAATGAGGAAGAGCTTATGGATGCTATACAAAAGGGACAGCGTAGCCTAGAGGATATGGGAGTAGTTAGCCGTAAGGCCGCACTCATCATCCGATTCATAGAAAAGTCCGGCGGGGCCGCAAAAATATTGGGCGGAGGAGGAAAAAAGGGAAACGTCGGGTATCTTCTCTGTTATCATCCGGATAAAAGCAACCTCACTGCTGTGTGCGGCCGCTACGGGTACCCACTCGAAGACGTCCGATTGGGCGGTGAGGGAGTGAGATTGGAAAAATAGAAAGGACACAATATGATACGCGCTCGCGCACCGGGAAAACTTATGCTCATGGGTGAACACGCCGTTATGTACGGCCAGCCGTGTCTGGTGACGGCTATCGATGCGTATTTGGATGTTTGCATTGACCAAACGCATGATGGACAAATTCGTATTGAAGCGCCGCAAACAGATGACGACGCCCGATTTATCCGGGAGGCGCTGCGCATTGGTTGTCACAAGCTCCACATACATCACACCGGACTACTGGTGCAAACGACAAGCCAGCTGACTGGTTACGGACTGGGAGCTTCTGCGGCAAGCACAGTAGCGACGCTAAAAGCACTCGCAGAAAGGTTTGGAAAGAACATCACCGATAAACAGTTGTTTAGCCTTGCGTATCAAGCAGTCTTGGCGGTGCAGAAGAAGGGATCGGGGTTTGACGTTGCCGCTTCTGTCTGGGGGGGTACACTGTGCTATCAAAATCAGGGGGAAGTTATCGAGCAGCTTACAATCCCCACGGCGCTCCCTCTTGTCGTTGGGTTTTCCGGAACAAAGAAGGAAACTGTTCCGCTTATTGAAGCGGTTGCCAAAAAGCACGAAGAATATCCTGATGCGGTGAATCGCATCATGGAGGCGATCGGAAAACTCGTCGTACAGGCAAAGCATGCCCTGCTGGCGAGTGACGTTGTATCGTTTGGTAAATTCATGGATTTCAATCACGAGTATCTGCGTGATTTGGGCGTCAGTAGCGAAAGACTTGAGGCAATGATTGCTAAAGCCAAAGGCGCGCGCGCTTTGGGCGCCAAGCTGTCCGGCGCGGGTGCGGGAGACTGCATGATTGCCCTTCACCCCGAAGGAGATGCCGGCAAACGAGCTGTTGCTGAAGCAATTGAACAAGCCGGAGGGACAGTGCTTCAAATTGCGTCTCATGCAGAAGGGGTGCATATCGTCGTATGAAAGCTACAGCAATTGCGCCGGCAAACATCGCATTTATCAAGTACTGGGGAAAGGTTGATGAGAAACTTCGACTTCCCGCCAACGATTCAATATCGATGAATTTGAGTTCTGCCACAACCACGACAACCGTTGAGTTTTCTTCCCAACGCTCGGCTGATCATTTTGAACTTGCCGATTCTGACACAACCTGCAGCCAGCCGCGGCAGCGACAACATGTCGGGTTGAATGTCTTGGAAAAGGAGCGGATCGCAGCGCATATTGACCGCATCCGCCAAAGAGCAGGCATATCGCTGCGAGCAAAAGTTTTGACAAAAAATTCTTTTCCCAAAGGTGTTGGGATTGCCTCGTCTGCTTCAGGATTTGCCGCGCTGACGGTTGCAGGCTGTGCCGCTGCCGGACTAACCCTTTCAGAAAAAGAACTCACGACACTCGCGCGCCTGGGAAGCGGATCCGCGTGTAGGTCGATTCCCGACGGATTTGTGAGATGGTATAAAGGCTCGTCTCATGAGACATCGTATGCTCGGTCTGTCTTTGCTTCACATCACTGGGATTTGCGGGACATCGTTGCGGTAGTTAGCGACGAAGAAAAGCGCGTGTCAAGCACAACTGGCATGGAACGTGCTGTGACGAGTCCATTTTGGAAGACCCGATTATCTACGACAACAGAACGAATTGATCACGTCATGAAAGCGTTACGGTATAAAGACATACGGCTCTTGGGTCAAGCTATTGAAGAGGAGTGTTTGAGCATGCATGCGGTCATGATGACACAGAAGCCGCCGATGCTATACCTTACGAGCAATACACTTTCTATTATCCAGTCGGTTCTTGCGTGGCGTTCTGGCGGTTTGCCTGTCTATTTTACGATTGATGCAGGCCCAAACGTGCATATCATTTGCGAAGGGGCAAATGAGCATACAGTTTTGAAACGAATACAGTCATTGCGCGGTGTACGATCGGTAATTAGTAATTCGCCTGCGCGCGGAGTGCAAATTACGCACAAACATTTGTTTTAAGATGCTATGACTGTAGAACAATGAAACACGATACGTTGGTGCCACGCCATGTCGCCATTATTATGGACGGCAACCGGCGGTGGGCGCGCGAACATAATCTTCCGCCTCTTGAGGGGCACCGGCGCGTTGCGCACGAAGTACTTGAGAAGCTTGTGGAATACGCAGCAAAACTGGGCATCAGATATATTACGCTGTGGGCTTGGTCGACGGAAAACTGGGGAAGGAAGGCATCTGAAGTGGCTGGTATCATGCGAATTCTTCGCATGAGTCTTACGTCGTGGGGAGAAAAGGCGCATAAAAAGGGCATACGTATCCTCGTCATTGGCGATTTGACGAAATTTGACTCCCAGCTTCAGCACGATATTCAGCGTATTGTTGAGCGTACTGGCAACAACAGACGCATGACCATCGTCTTTGCCTTAAACTATGGCGGAAGAGACGAGCTGATTAGAGCTATTCACAAGATACCTCTGCGGCACTATAGCACCATAACAGCAAAACAATTTAACAACTATTTGGATACCGCCGGAATTCCCGATCCGGAATTCATCATCCGAACTGGAGGAGAACAGCGGCTAAGCGGATTTTTGCTTTGGCAAAGCGAGTATAGCGAACTGTATTTTCCCAGTTGGTACATGCCGGATTTTACGCCGGCAAGACTCGATGAGGCGCTCAAAGAATTTGCGAAGCGCAAACGGAGATTTGGAGTGTAAACTTAATTAAATATCTTGCCAATTGACTCAAGCCCAAACACAACACCGACAGCCTGCACGACCCAAAATGCAATGAAGATGATGATAAACCCGACAATTGCGTAGGTAATGCGCTGTTTACCCTGTTCGAGCTTTTTGGTGTCGCCTGCGCTTGTGAGGAAATCAAACCCGCCGAGGATAAGCATCAGAAGAAGCCCGAGACCTGCGAAGGAAAAGACAAGAGTTGCTGCGCGACTGAGGATTTGACCGATATTTTGGAACGGAAAATTCGGTATCCCCACGACGGCGACGGAGGTGGTATTGGAAATATCAGGATTTGGGAGCTTGATTTGTTGTGCAAGAATTTGGCGCATAGTGTTTAGCCGAAGCCGGGAATGCCCAGAATATTGTAACCGATCAAGCGAAGGAGAAAGATTGAAAAAATGATAAGAAGAAGTCCGGCGACAGCAGAGCTTATGAGTTCGCGGCCGGCGTTAAGCTGTTCGGGGTTGCCGGCGCTTGTAAGGATCTGGAATCCGCCGAATAGAATAAGTAGAAACGCAATGCCGCCTGCGATGCCCACGGTTATGCCAACCAGCTTACTCACAAACATGGCAGGATCTGTATGGATGCAGCCGATTGCTGTCCACGATCCTTTGCCGCTCCCGACGCACTTGACACATTTTCCTCTTTCATCCTCGTTCTCGATGTAATCGCAGATACTTGATGCAGCGCCGGTTTGCCCTTGGGCTTGTGTTCCGGATTGGCGTGATTGTCCGGATTGTTGATCCGGTTGTCCTTGAGATGCACACTCGATGTTCGGAACTAGGCAACACTTGGATGAATTATTGGGGCACGCTATAAGCGCACCGGGACAGTTGCCATTTCTCATTACGTTGTCACAATAAGCGTACGCCCGTTTCGGGAATAACCACAAGAACCATAACAAAAGCACAATATAAACAGAGCAGATGATTTGAAAATACGTATCCTGACGCGACATACCAACGTTCTTAGTGTATGGGAAATACTATAAAATTGCAACGCGTGTACAGTATCAGAGTTTCGTTTACATCCTCCTTGTACAGCATCGGTGTAGTTTT